>JASMDM010000067.1 GCA_030752795.1 SAR202 cluster bacterium
CTAGGGTTGTTCCAGGTGTTCGTGTAACCGACTGTGTTGAGCCGGCGATCGGAGGAGGGCAAACGTGGTCGACGGGACTGAGTCCCTCCTGACCCAATGGCAAGGGCACCCCGACGCGATGATCGTGATCATCGTTGTGCATGTCGTCTACCCGCTCGGCGTCGGCCCCGTAAGGGCGCGCTACGGACTGGCCGCTCGTGTTGATCCGAAACAGATGGCGACGTTCTCGCTGGGTGTGGCCGTGATGCTCCTGGCAGTCGCCTCGCCCATCCACGCGGCCAGCGAACGATACCTGTTCAGCGCGCACATGGCCTTCACGTCCTGCTGACACTGGCAGCGCCACCGCTCTTGATCTCAGGCACTCCCAATTGGCTGATCCGGCCGTTGCTCAGGCCAGCCTGGACGTATCGCCTCGCTCGAATCTTGACCCATCCGATCGTAGCGTTCGCGGCGCTCAACCTCGTGTTTTCGATGTGGCACACACCGGCTCTATACGAAGGCGCCATCGACATCCACGCCATTCATTTCTTGGAGCACTTCCCGATGGTCGGCACAGCAACGATGATGTGGTGGCCGCTTGTCAGTCGGATGCCGGAGCTTCCCCGGTTGCCGTACCCGGCGCAGATGATCTACCTGCTCGGACTCTCGATCGCCCAGATTATCGTATTCGGGGGATTGGTCTTCTCTTCTGAGCCCGTGTACTCGTTCTACGAAAACGCGCCTAGAATTCGGGGCCTGACTCCGTTGGAAGACCAACAGATCGGAGCCGTCATCATGAAAGTGGGCGGTGGATTCTTGTTCCTCACCCTTCTGATCGTCGCGTTCTTCAGATGGTCGCGAGAAGAAGCCAATTAAGGTCTGTCGCCGAATGCCAGTGACATCGAACGCGAACAACGCATCGCCGAATCAAACGGCTAGCCGCGGGAGGGCACACTCACATTGAGCATCAACTTCAAGTTGTCCATGCTGATCCCGGTTCTGGCGGTCGCGACCATCATCGCGATCGCCGGCGGACTCGGCGTGGCGTTCATGATCCTAAACGAGACCGAGCTCGAGGAAACCGGCGTCATCATTCTGGGAGTCGCGATCGTCGTCGCGGTTCCCGGCGCCGCGTACTTGTTGGACCGTGCAGGCTCGGCTAGCTGACAACATACGTCGGCGCTTGTTGCTCGGAACGGCTGTCGTGAGCCGATGCGGTATGATTAGGCACCCTGCTCGCTGAGGTCCGTCAGAATAACGCTCCGTCACCGTTCATCCGTCATCGCCACGATTCTAGTGGTCTTCGCTTGCCTGCTGATCACTGTAGGTTGCTCGACCCAACCCGTCGAAACCTTCGACGGCACCGAGCTCGACGACGACGGCGTCGCGTACGATTTCCAGCTCGACGACCAGTTCGGTAGCCCCGTCGCCCTCCGGGATCTGCGCGGCAATGTCGTCGTCCTGACGTTTATGTATACGAACTGCCCCGACGTTTGCTCGATCGTCACGACTCAGCTCGACGGAATCTACGAATCGCTGGGCGAACGCGCCGCCGAGGTTGAAGTCGTGGCGATCAGCGTCGACCCTGAGCGCGACACAATCGAGGAGGCGCACGGATTCTTGGAGCGTTGGGGACTCACTGAAGAGTGGAGCTTCCTCGTTGGCGACCGAGCCAGCCTGGAGCCGATCTGGGGGGCGTACTACCTGGCCCCGGTCTCCCAGGGCGGCGGACCGGCAGGCGCGCTGCGTCAACTCTCGACCGAGCCTTACCTTGTGAGACACTCGACCCCTGTCTATCTCATCGACCGTACGGGACACCGTCGAATCGTATTCACACAGCCGCTGGACCCCGACGAAGTCAGCCACGACATCCACCTGTTGTTGTCCGAATAGGCCGAATCCGACGGCTCGACCTATCGAAGGCATGCCTGCATTGGCGCCGCCACCGTCATCGCGAACATCGCTATAATGGCGTCGAACGCGGCGGCAACGATCAAGTCGAGACGGGACGCGCATGACTAAATCGATTGGTAAACGGGCTCACGGAAACGCTCCCTCACACATCATGCGCTTGGTCGAGCGCGTCGAGGAAGCCGCCGCAGACCCGAAGTACGCCGCGCGCAAAGACATGTACACGCGCCACAACCGCCTCGAGAAGGTCCGTAAGGCGCCAGTTTGCGTTCACCTTCACAGCGACTACCGTCTTGTCTGGCAGGAGCTCATCCCTCCGGACACATTGGAATCGCAAGACCCGCTCGAACGCGGCGTCGAAATTCAACTCCGGCAGAAGCTGTACAAGCACGACCACATCCCCGACGACGAAGTGCTGCTGCCCACGATTTGGGTGTCTCCGATTCGACCGGTCGGCGCCGAATCTGCCGATCGAGGATCGAGTCAAGGCGTCGCGGACCGCACACACGGCTCGCGAAGCCAGGGTGATGCGCGGCTGTGGGGGCTCCCGTTCCGGGTGGACGCCACCGACGACCCGGGAGGCGCCTACAAGGTGGCCCCAGTCGTGACCGACGAGTCGGACATGGAGTTGCTTCACCATCCCCGATACGAAATCGACGCACCGGCGACGTTGGAGTTGCTGGAACGCGTCAATGAGCTCGTTGACGGGCGGCTGCCGGTCAAGCTGGCCACCGACGAGTTGGCGGCCAGTCCGTCCGAAACCGTCGTTAGCCTAATGGGCATCGAAGCCGTCTTGTACGGCGTCATCGACAGGCCAGAATTCATTCACAAGATGATGGATTTCGTGACTGATGGGTACATCGCCTACCATCGCGAACGACAAGCAGCAGGCGCGCTCGATCCGGAATCGACATGGGGATTTCGGACTCACTGCGAAAAACTCCGTCCCGACGAAGACGCGGGCGCGCTCTCAAGCTCCTGGTGGTATGTCAGCGCGCAGAGTCTCTCGGGGCTCTCTCCGGACATGTACGCCGAGTTCCTCCAGCCGTACCACGACCGATTGGCCCGTGAGTTGGGCGACAACCGGGTCTACTACCACGGTTGCGAAGACCTGACGGAAAAGCTGCCGATCATCCGTAAGCTGCCGAACCTGCGGCGGTTCCACATTTCAGCATGGACCGATCTCGAGGCCGCCGCCGAACAACTTGGCCGAGACTTCGTACTGGAGACGCACATCGCGTACGCAGACGTCCTGTACACGCACACTCCGGCGCAGATGCGCGCGGCTCTCGAGCGAATTATGGACATCGCCGGCGACTGCGCGATCGACATCAACCTAGGCGACGTCGAAACAGTGCGCGGCGACCCGTCGGTCCTCACGAACTGGGCCCGACTCGCCCAAGAGGTCACCGAGAGCTACGCGTAGCTAAGCGAGGAATCGGTCAAAAAACGAAATGGGACACCACCCACGCCCATCATCGTAGTGGCACACCACCCGCGCCCATCATCGTAATGGCACACTACCCACGCCCGCCATCGTAGGGAAGGGTTTCAAACCCTCCCGCGGCGCTTCATTACGAATCACATAGCGTTTGCATTAATAATTACGCCGTCACTCTCGCTATTGATCGATCGCTCGCGTCAACGCCACGGGCGCATTCGAAGCCCCAACGAATCACGATCAAGGCTATGGACACGACCACATCACCCAATCGCGATCAAGCACAGAGTGCGATCTAACCCCCCATGTCCCGACGCAGGTCCATCAGCCGCTCCCACTGCTCGTCGTCGAGCTCGGGGAAGCCTTCGGCCTTCTGGCGAACGCCGCCGGTAAACTGCGGGGCGCGCTTAGCCAGGAAGCGTCTCTTCCTTCGCCATCGTCAGTGGTGAGCTGGGTCAGGAGCGCATTCATGAGGGTTTGAACTCGCCATGCCTCGGTCACAGGCGTCTCACGGAATCTGATCACGAACTCTTTCATCATGCGAACGGCCAACGGCGGCACGCCCGCGATGTGAGTTGCAATCTCCTCCGATCGGGTCATGAGATCGTCGTGGGGCACTGTCTCGTTGATCAAGTTGATCCGAAGAGCCTCCGCCGCGTCGAAGGGCTCATCCGTAAGCAAGATACGCATGGCGTCGGCGTACGATATCTGTCGCGGCAGATATGTCGCACCCGGCCCGCCGCCGACCCATCCCTGGCTCAGCAGCGCAAACTTGAATCGTGCGTGCTCTTCGCAGGCGATCCTTATGTCGGTCAAGGTCAGCATGATGTAGAAGCCAGTTCCGGCAGCCCAGCCGTTGATCGCGCCGATGACGGGTTTCATGATCTGCGGGTAGTGGTCGCCCAAACGGCCATCGGCCCCGATGCGAGCGCCGTTCACCGTGCCCGCCAGAGGCCAAAACAGTCCCTCGGCCCGCATTCGATCGCGATCCTCTTGCGTGACTCCCGGTCTCGGCGCGAGATTGTGCCCCGCGCAGAAATGGCGGTCCCCAGCCCCCGTCAGGATGACCACGCGAACGTCTCGGTCTTCCCAGACCTCGTTCCACGCCTCGGCGACTTCGAGAACCTTGATGCCGGCGAGCGCCGATTTCATATATTCGACAGTCCTCTCGATCGCCGACCCCATACCCTCGCCGAACCATGTCGGTCAGTAGACGGAACACTGGATGCAGGCTAAAATGCAGGCTAAGTCTAGCACGAGATCAAACCGACGAGGAGCAAATTATGGGCAACGGCGAAGAGATTCGCTGGGAGTTTGAAGCCGTCGAGATCGGGCAGACGGGTCCTCCGTACACGCTGGAGATCACAGACGAGCTCGTCGCGCGATACGCGGAAATCGCGCGGAACCCGAACCCAGCTTACACGGAGGACAGCGCCGAAGATCAGTTGAAGCTGGCAATGCCAACCATGATCTTCCGGATCGCACCGTTGCGCCGTCAGGACATCGCATCTGAAAACGGCTTTACCGCACTCGAACGTGTCAGCGAGAACTCGCGGCAGACCCCTTTCGCCAAATGCGAGGTGCGCTGGTTCGCCCCGATACACGTAAACGACATCATCACCAGCTACGGACACATCGTCGACAAGCAGATACGGCGCGGCAACAAGTTCGTCACGTTCCGGGTCGAGGCAAGCAACCAAGACGACCAAAAAGTCGCCGAATACGACTACACCTGCATCTTCGAGTACGCGAAAGGCCAACACTCGCGCGACTAAACGCAGCCCGGTGCTCTGGCCGTTCACGGCCGACCCTTCTAGGCGCCGATCAACCCTGAATCTCCGACGGAGGACACATGGCCACGAACACCAAACCGATCACATTCGACACCATCCAGGTTGGCGACGATTTGCCTTCGTTCGAAATCGGAGAAACCCAGGAGACGATCAACGGCGCGAGGCTCATCGTTGACGACACTCATGAGACTCCGCGCAACATACACACCGATCCCGAGTTCGCCAAAGAAGGCTTGTTCGCCGGGACCGTGAACGCCGGCATTACCACGATGGCCTACGTCAACACGATGCTGGAGCAGTGGTTCCCAGCCAACAATTTCTACGACGGCGGCGGGCTCGTGTTCAAGGCAATCGACCCATTCCGACCGGGCGACACCGTTGTCTTCACTGGCAAGATCGCCGACAAACGCGAAGAAGACGGCAAAAAGATCGTCGACTGCAAGATCGAAGGACACAACCAACTCGGCAAGATCATGGGCGTCGCAGAAGCGACGTTGGTTCTGCAGGACTAGCCTGCCCCGACGACGCCGGCCGACTTCGTACGGGGCGGGCTCGGTATTTCCGTTCGGGGTGAGCCCGTCGGACCGTCCGCCCGGGTAACCACTCACTCTCCATCCGTTCGGGGAGAGCCTGTCGAACCCTGCGCCTAGCGATCACGCCGCCGCCTGGATGTTCCACCTCGACCGCCGATGTCATGATGCAGGGGATCAGCAAGGGGACGGCGTCCCCTTGCGCGGGGGATTGGGGGTGTCCCCCAAACACCCTCTTGGGCGGGCGGGGCAAGACAACATCGCCCGCCGACAACTCCGCGGAAGACCCTTCGAAGCGACAGCTAGCTGCTCATCGGCAGCTCGACACCGACGCCCTGTTCTTTGGCTTTGCCGTAAAGGTACGCCGCCGCCGCCACATCGCTCACGGCAAGTCCCTGAGATTCGAACAGCGTGATGCTTTCGGCCGACTCGCGGCCCTTGATCCGGCCCACGACAACGTCGGACAGTTCGTGGATCTGGCTCCAGCGCACTCGACCGCGCTCGATCGGGTACAGCAAGTCGCCTGCCTCCACCCGCGCGTCCTCGATGCTGTCGACGATGATCGTGTCCGCGCCCCGGATCACGTTGTCGTCGACCTCTTGGCGGATCCAGTGGTTGCTGCCCGCCGCGTTGATGTGTTGTCCGGGTTTCAGCCATTCGCCAAGCAGCACCGGCGTCCTGGACGTGGTCATGGTGATCACGATGTCGGAGTCGGTGACCGCCTCCTCGGCGGATCCGACCTGCGTGATCTCGACGCCGAGCTCGGCGCCCATCTCATCGATGAATCCCTGCACCGATTCCTCGACGCGGTCGTAGGCTTTCACCCTCTTGACGTTCCGTACGCCGCACACCCCGGCGAGTTGCGCACGGCCCTGATTGCCCGTGCCGATAATGCCGACCGTCGACGCGTCTTCGCGCGCCATGTACTTGGTCGCGACCGCGCTGACCGCGCCGGTCCGGAGCTGGGTCAGCCGGCCGCCTTGCACCATCGCAAGCAGGTCGCCCGTGTTGCTGTCGTACAAGATAACGAGGAATCGAGTTCCAGCCCTGAAGCTAGTGTACGTCTTCAGTCCGAAGACCTCGCTGCCCAGGACCGAGGCGGCCATTAAATGGTGAAATCCGCGCGGCATGCGGATTCTGGATCGAGGACGGTTCCAGGTTTCGCCTTCGCCGACCTGGCGAAAGGAATCCTCGATCACCTCGATGCTGTCCTGCATCGTCACCAATCCGTCGATATCACTGTCCGTAAGTAGCAAGGGCATCCGCGGTCCTCCTCGATTCGAAATCGTGCCGAAAAATCGATCAACCTCACGGTTGGCATCGGGTCACGGGGACATCGCATCTTCTGAAACGGTCTCCACGTTTCCGGATTTCGCCGCCAGACGGCAAGTGGGCCGACGGCAAAACACCGGCCATGATATCAAATTACGGCCCATCGGCAATAAGATTCGCGCTCGATCGATGCCCATCGCCAAGATCGACGGACGTGATCGCACGCACTGATTCGAATGGCGACAAAACGGACAGCGGGCGACGAAGAGGCCGCCAACGAGACATGACACGTAATCGACGATATACGGAAACTGGGCTAGATGCGCAGCGCCCTGCCGACGGCGAAACTAGGAGTTCGACTCAGGGACTCGCCCGTGTGACGGAACCCGACTGCTTCGCGATTGAGGTAGACAACGATCCGTCTACGCCGTTCGTCCCTCGTGCGGAAAGCCTGAGACACGCTGGATCACCAACAGCTCGATGCGCCGGCCCGGACGCCAGTCGACCAGACCGGTACGATGGCGACGCTGGCTATTGCGGCCTCATCTCCATCACTTCGGCGACGTCTATTGTCCCGAATTCCGCGAACGGGCACGCCTTGGCGATCTCGACAGCGGCATCCATGCTGTCCGCTTTCACGATGGAAAATCCAGTCAGTCGATCGCGTCCGCTATCTTCCAACACACCACTCGCGCTCACGGTCGTGGCCTCTCCCAGCGGTGTGCCAGGGTTGACCTGGGCGTCGCCAAGATCGCCGACCCAGGCCATGAAGCGTTGTTTGTGTTTCTCGCCTTCTTCCTGGCTGTCAAACTGCGGCTCGCCGTAATACGATAGCGTGTAGTTGGGCATCGGATTCTCCTTGATCGATTGACATTCATTATGTGTGGGCTGCGGCAACGGGTCAACGAATTCATCGCCGCCACTCCATGCGACAATGCCGACGCGCGTCGAGTCCGTTCAATCAATCGACGACTGCACTTGGCGCAAGAATTGGGGATGGACCAACTTGGCGGCTCACCCAGCCCGCTAGGTGCAACCGCTGATTTGAAGGGAGTTTCCAACATGGACACCGTGAAACCCGGCCGAGGCATCGCGCCTGTGGATGGAGGCGAAATCGCCTATCTGATCGTCGGCGAAGGCCCGCCGATCGCCACGTCGCACCCCTACACGACGCCGAAAGCGGGACACACCCCGATTCCGGGCTTTACCACGACCACTGTGTGGCCCAGGGGGTTCGGGGCGAGCTCCGATGCCCGAGACTCCTCCGACTACGGCTTCTGGCGGTTGGCCGAAGACCTGGACGCGGTGCGACGACACCTCGGACTTGATCGATGGTCGTATTGGGGCACTTCGATGGGCGGGTTCGTGGGGCTGATCTACGCGCTGGACTACCAGGAATCGATCTCGGCCTTGATCCTCGATTCCACGGCGGCGAGCCATCACTACAAAGACGATCCGACAAGCCTGTACCCGAAAGCTAGGGCCGCGCCCGAGTTCGATCGGTTGATCGAAGATCCGTCTTGGGAGACCCTGCGTGACTACTTCGTCCTCAGGTCGCGGATGGAGGGCAGCGACGACCCCGAGGCGCTGTGGGAGGAGGCTGGGACCACCCTCGACCGAAACCCGTTCGCCTATGGAGAGATAATGCGCCGCCTCGAGGAGTTCGACACCCGCTCGCGCCTGGGGGAGATCAATATCCCGACGCTGGTGCTGGCCGGCGAGGACGACCTACAGTGTCCCCCCAGTCAGGCACGCTTGATAGCCGATGGTATACCGGCTTCTGAGTTGAAGGTCTACCCCAATTGCGGCCACGGCGTCGTGCGTCGCAGCCCGCCCGGAGCACAAGAGGTGGTAAGAGAGTTCATCACGACCGCGCTCGCTCGCGACTGATCCGCGATCGTCGATCGCCAAGCGTTCCAACCGGCCGAGATCGCTAGGGCAGAGGCTCGTTCAGAAGCCGCCCGCAGCCCGGCGCCGAGTCGTCGATCCCCATCTTGCGCAGTGCCATCCAGAACGTGGCCTGGTTTGACGTCACGACCGGCTTGCCGAGCTCGCGTTCCAGCGGCTCGATGATGTCGGCGGTCGCGAGGTTGGTGCACGAAATGAAGACACCGTCGGCGTCTTCACGGTCCGCCTTCTCGACGAGGGCGCGCGTATCGTCCTGGGAGATCATCGGGATTTCGTAACTGTCGCCCTGAAGGAAGCTCTCCAGGCTGACCGGATCGAAACCCAGGTCGGCAAAGAACGCCATTTCCTTGTCGTTGATCTCTTTCGGATACGGCGTGACAACCGCCATCTTCTTGACGCCCAGGCATCTGAGTGCCGTCGCGACCGCGGTGGATGTCGTTGAAGCCGGAGTCCCGGACTCGTTGGCGATGCGCTCCGAGATGCGATCGTCGTAACCACCGGTCTCCAGCGAGCTGCCGCTGGTGCACGCGTACATGACGAAATCAGGCCGGGCGAACGCCAGGCGACGGCAATCGTCGTCCAGGTACTTGAGCATGTCCTTGAGGTCATCGGGACTCAGCACGGCGCGACTGCGGAACATCCGTTGAGCGTGTATCGTCACACCGGGCGGCGCCCAACGGTTGAACTCCCGTTCCACGGTGATGTTGACGGGCGGAATGAGCACGCCCATGCGCTTCCATTCTTTGGTCATGATGGCACCCTCCTCGAGCTCGATTGCTAAGCCTCCGCCTGGGCTTGCATCTCTGCACGGAGCTTGCGCGTGGCTTCTTCGTCGATGCGAAATCGGTCCGCGTCATCGCTCTCGATGACCACCCCGTACTCTCGGCGGGCGTAGGTCGGAGTGAGTTTCTCATTGCGGACATCTGCCAGCACCAGCGATTCGTCCCGTTCCAGCGGGTTGCCCCAGCCCGCCGCACCCGCGGTAACGTGATGAAACACGTCGCCCTTCTTCAGTGCGAATAGCCCCTTGCTTGCCAGTGTCTGTTCGTCAGACCGATCCGGGTTGAGCTGGCTCAGCGACGGCGTCCCCGAATGGCCGCCGTGCAGCCCGTACGGAAGAAACCGCTGACGGTCGGATCGGAGCTGAAGGTCCGCCTCGTCGGTGAGCAACCGGAAGTCTCGGCGAAAGGCCAGGCCGCCGCGGTACTTCCCCGCGCCGGAGTGGTCGGGCATGAACCCGTAGGTGTCGATCATCAGCGGCTGCTCAGCCTCGATCACTTCCACCGGCGTGTTCGAGTAGTTGCTGTGGGGCAGCGAACAACCATCCATTCCGTCCTGATCCGGACCACCGCCCCAAGAGACGTACATGAACTCCAAGAACAGGAATGGAGATCGGTCCGGGTAGTACCCGGCGATGGTCACGCCGGTGTCGAGGCCGACCCCGCACGCGAATATACGGTCCGGCAGCATCTTGGCGAACGCGCCGAACAGTGCTTCGGTGATGCGCATAGCCGCCAACCCTCGTGCGGCCACCGGAGCGGGCAACTGCGGATTGACGAAACTGCCCTCGGGCGCGATCACATGGATCGGGCGGAAAAAGCCGGCGTTGTTCGGTATGTCGACGCCCAGCACGGACTTTACGCAGGCGTAAGTGATAGACGACGTGTACGAGAGCGTGGAGTTGATCGCACCCTTCACCTGTGGCGACGTGCCCGTATAGTCGGCGGTAACCGTATTGCCTTCCTTAACGATCTTGATATGAATGGGCACGGGCGCGTCGGTGAAACCGTCGTTGTCGATGTGATCCGTAAAGTCCCACTCGCCGTCCGGGAGGCGACGGACGGCGCTTCGAGTCAACTCTTCGGCATAGTCGAGGAGGCTGTCGAACAAGTTTTCCAGGCGCTCCGGTCCGTATCGGTCCGCCAGGTCCTCGAATCCCTTTCGACCCTGGGCGCAGGCAGCCACCTGGGCCCTGAAATCGCCCATGACCTTGTCAGGGACGCGCACGTTCTTCTCGATGAGCCGGAACAACGTTTCGTTGGGCTGACCTCGGTCATGGAACTTCAGGGGCGGGATGCGCAGCCCCTCCTGGTAGATCTCGGTGGAGTTGGACGCGTTGCCGCCGGCCACCCTGCCGCCAACATCGGTGTGATGGACGATGGCGCACGAGAACCCCAGCAACCGCCTTTCGAGGAAGCACGGTTCGAACAGGTAGATGTCCGGCAGGTGCGTTCCACCCTCGTAGGGGTCGTTGACGATGTAGATGTCGCCCGGCTCGCAACGGTCGCGATACCGATCCAACACGGCGCCGGCGGCGCTCGGGATGGCGCACATGTGTCGCGGTTGACAAAGTCCCTGGGCGACGACGTCCCCACGCGCGTTCACGAGAGCTGTCGAGAAGTCCATGCTGTGCTTGGCCACCGACGATCGGGCGGTCCGAACGATTGTCAGCGCCATTTGGTCGGCGATGGACTCCGCGGAGTTCTTGAGCAACTCGAGCTCGATGGAGAGCGTCAGTCCCTGGTGTGTCATCACGCCTCCCGTTCGTTGACGGTGATCAGAATGTTCCCCCAACCGTCTCGCCGCGCCGAAGCGCCGGGCGGCACGACCGTGGTGGCGTCGTACTCTTCGACGATGAACGGACCCCGCCGAGTTTCCGCGTTCAGCTCTTCTCGAGCGATCACGGGCGTCTCCACCCACGAGTGATCCGTACCGAAGTACGCTCGGCGAGACGATGCGGTCACGACGCCCGGGTCGGTGGTCAATCGATCGGGCATGCGAGGTTCCTCGGGCACGCCTCGCGCGATCAGTCGCAGGTTTACGAGTTGGACCTGCTCCTCGGAGCGATAGCCGAACGTGCGGTCGTGCTCACGATGGAAGCCTTCCTCCAGCGTCGCGGGGTCTGCGGCTGTTAGCTGTCCCGCGGGCAGGGCGACCGGCAGCTCGTACTGTTGGCTCTCGTACCGCATGTCGGCCTGCCAAATTAGCTCGACGCGTTCGCGGGGATACCCTTCTTCGCGCAAGGCGGCGGCGGCTTCGGTGTCCATGGTCTCGAGCATCGCATTCGATTCGGCGAGGTTGAGACCTTCGGGCACGTCCCGCATCAGGGTTCGGACATAGTGGTGTTCGACGTCCGCGAACAGCAAGCCCAGCGAGCTGAACAACCCTGGCGCCGGAGGCACGACGATTTCGCCGATATTGACCTGTCTTGCCATCTCGACAGCGTGCATCGGTCCACCGCCCCCGAACGCGTACATTGTGAAGCCGCTCGGGTCTCGTCCCTTTTCGCTGGTCACCGCCCTCACAGCCCGCACCATGCGCGAGTTGGCGACCAGGAAAACACCGTACGCCGCGTCGGTGACGTCGATGCCCAGTGGCGCCGCGATGTTGTCCTCTATCGCTCGATGGGCCGCGCCTGCGTCCAGCGGCAGTTCGCCTCCGACGAGAAATTCGGGGTTCAGGTAGCCCAGCGCGACCGCCGCGTCCGTTATCGTAGGTCGGTCCCCTCCGGCGCCATAACACGCGGGGCCCGGTTGGGCGCCCGCGCTCTCGGGGCCGACCTGTATGACGCCGCCGTCGTCGATCCACACGATGCTGCCACCGCCCGCGCCGACCTCGGCGATGCCGATAGACGGCACTCGAAGCATGTAACCCCCGCCCCTGAGCAGATGATGTCCCAGATGTAGATCGCCTCCGACCTCGTATTCTGAGTGCAGATCCGCTCTACCCTGCTGGATGGTCGCAGCCTTCGCCGTGGTGCCTCCCATGTCGAACGAGATTATGTCGTCGTGACCCAGGCGGCGACCCATGTGGAGGCTGCCCATCACCCCCGCGGCTGGACCCGACTCAACCATGTAGATTGGCTTTTCGCGGGACTGCGCCGCGCCCATGATCCCGCCGTTCGACTGCATCACCAGGAGCGGAGCGTCAACGTCCATCTCGGTCAGGCCGCTCTCCAGTCCGCGCAGATAGCCGTCGACCAGAGGTTGGACGTATGCGTTGATCACAGTCGTTGAAGTTCTCTCGTATTCCCGCATCTCAGGCAGAACCTGGTGAGACACGCTCAGAGCAATCTCGGGCCACGCTGAGTGGACGACCTCGACCGCCCGTCGCTCGTGTTCGGGATTGGCGAACGAGTTTATGAAACAGATGGCGATGGACGTGACGCCTCGTGAGATCAGCGCTTCGGCCGCCGCCATCAAGCTCTCTTCGTCCAGCGGCTTGAACACGCTTCCGTCGGCCTGTATGCGCTCGTCCGCTTCTCGTCGCAACTCCCGCGCCACGAGAGGAGGCGGCTTGCGCCACGACAGGTCGTAGAGTCGAGGCGTTCGCAATCTGCCGATCTCCAGGATGTCACGGAATCCGGCGGTGGTGATCAGGCCCGTGGGCGCGCCCTTCTTCTCGATGATCGCATTGGTCACGACCGTGGTGCCGTGGATGACCTCGGTCACGTCGCTGCCCTCGGCGTCCGCTCCGGTCAACAAAGCATGCAAGCCTTCCAGCACGGCGGTGCTGAAATCGTCGGACGTGGAGCGTATCTTTCGTCGATGAAGGCGGCCATCGTCCAATGCAACGATGTCGGTGAACGTACCGCCCACGTCGATGCCGATGCGGTAGTTTGACATGAGCACTTCGCAGGTGATTCAGGCTCGGAATTAGGCGGCCCAATCATAGCACAGGGGATGTTTGGCGGAGTTTGAGTCGTCCTTCCGATATCCTCGGAGGCGGGGACGTGGTCCGAACCGGCGGGTGCGGGGCTGGTTCACCCGATTCCAATCCGAGTAACTCTGCCTCTGGCCTGCCGTTGACGAACCGGGCGGCACGATCGTCGACACTCGGCTGCCGCTTGGCGGCGCTCACTCCAACGGCAACGCGAATGACGGTTCGGTCAATGGTCACAGCTAGCGTTCTCATGGTCCACGACCATCCGATGTTCCGCGACGAGCTGCGCGCCCTGCTCGACACGGTCCCCGGGTTCGGACTCGTTGCCGGCACGCCGCTCCCAAGACCGACCGAAGGGATGCTCCCGGTGCTGCTGGTCGTCGGGGTCGGCATGTCGCTCGGACAAGAGGCGGAGCGTTTCTTCTTCACGTATCCGTCGTCGCAATTGCTCATGGCGGGCAGGCTGGCGGAGGATCCGTGGCCGTGGCCGCACATCGGACAGGGGCTGTTGATCGCCGCGATCTTCGTGGGAGTGGCAACGGTCGTGCAGCGGCGAACAAGCGTGGTGAATCGCACCAGGGGTTAGTCTGACCAAACGTGACGCTTGCGCAAGTGTGAGGAACCCTGCTGAGATACGCTGTCGCCGGCTCACGACTGGACATCCCCACGGCTTATCTCTTGAAGCATACGTTCGCGAGCGTTACCATATCGATCGGAATCGAGATTGATGCAGTTCTATTGCCTGTGATTGGAAAATATATGCCTGAACTTTCAACCAAAAGAGTCTTTGTGACGCGCGAGCACATAATACCCGAAGCCATAGCGAGCTTGAGACAGTCGGTCGACGTCGAGGTGTGGTCGGAACGTTCAGCCCCGCCGAGAGACGTGTTCCTCCGAAAAGCGCGGGAAAGCGACGGCATGATTACGGAGATAACGGACCTCGTCGACAAAGAGTTGTTGGACCAAGCTCCGAGACTCAAGGTCGTCGCCAATCGGGCTGTCGGGATGGACAACATCGACATCGGCGAGGCAACGGCCCACGGAGTCTTCGTATCGAATACGCCGGGCGTCCTGCACGAATCGTGTGCCGACTTCACTTTCGGATTGATGCTGTCCGTGGCGAGAAATATCACCTACGGCGACCGACGGATACGCGAAGGGGAATGGAAAGTCTTCGACCAGATTCCGTACCTCGGCACTGACGTTCACGGCGCTACTCTGGGAATCATCGGCATGGGGCTTATCGGAACCGCCGTCGTTCGGCGAGCTCAGGCGTTCGACATGAAAGTCATCTACTTCTCTCGAAACCGGAAGCCGGAGGTGGAGAAACAGTTAGGAGTCGAGTGGAGACCGGACATGGACGATTTGCTAGCGGAATCAGACTTCGTGTCCTTGCACGTCCCTCTGACCGCGGAAACTCAACGCATCATCGGCAAGCGTGAACTCGAATTGATGCAGCCGCACTCGTTCCTCATCAACACTACGCGGGGCCCGACAGTCGATCCCGGCGCGCTGTACGAAGCCGTGAAGACGGGCCAGATCGCGGGCGCCGCACTGGACGTGACCGACCCCGAGCCGATCCCGTTCGACGACCCGCTTTTGTCTCTGCCGAATGTGGTGATTTCTCCTCACATCGCCAGCGCGAGTTCATCCACGGTCAGGAAGATGGGTGAGCTCACGGCTCAAAACGTCATCGGCGCGTTGTCAGGGACAGCTATGCCGTCTTGTGTGAATCCGGAAGCCGCCGCCAATCGCTGACGATCAGCGGAGGCACACCTGGATGGGCGCTCGTCGCCCCTTGCAACGATATCGCAGCGGCGAATTCAGGAGCGCATGCTGCAAAGATGGCGAACCAGGTTAAACGGATATTAACCTGAATTTGAGAACCGATTAACCCCCCAGGTCTCCCGCTCCAGTATCGTACAATAGTGAGTAATCGACTCGCCCAGATTTGGATCGAGGAGAGCACGGCATGACTCGAAAGATCGCGCTAGGTGTCACGACTGCAGCGACAGTTTTTGTATTGATAACTATTGCGGGGTTGATCGTTTTGATGCGAACTCCCGTCGCCGATTCGATAACGGATTTTCCGTTCGACGGCGAGTCAGCCTTCAGTGCCGCTGCCGACTCGGCGCAGCTCCGACAGGCCGGATACGACCAGCAAATCGCCGACACCGAGTTGCTCCTCGCCAAATTGCAGGACCAGATCAACGGGCTCGCCAACCGATTCGGAATGCAGGCCGGTCCGGACGCCGAGTTTCCGGTCACCGGGCAATCGCCGATGGGCTCGGAGTTGTTGACGGGGCATGACGGCGATCGACTAGATCCGACCTCACAGGTTCTGGCGGACTCCATCGCCCAGATCACTTCATTGAGAGCCTCGGTCGACAACATCGAACTGCTCAACGACCCCTCCGCCGACGATCTCACGAGCGAAGAGTGACTGGCGAGAGAATCCGCGTATCAACTGCAGTTGGAGCAAGCCAACGCGCTGCTTGCCGAGTCCTACGATGCACAGACTGTCGACCAGATCGAACAAGCGTACGCCGAGATTGTAAACGACGCCAACGGTCGATTGTCCGACGCCTACTTCGAGCTCGAGGCGCTGCAAATGGCCTTGCAAGAAGTTCGTGACCGCAACGCATTGCTGATCCACCGCGAGGATCTCTACCAACAACAGCTCGAACAAGTTGGGCGGCTTCTTGGATGAACCGCTCCGGCCTACCGAAGTGGTGGATCGCGTTAACGCAAAATACGACGTCGAACGAGCCATCGACGAACGGGAGTTCGGCGCTATCGCCCTGCAACAGCGCCGACGCCGTACGTTTGGCGTGCGCCTGATACAGCATGCCGATCGACGAGTCGAGGCCGACGACCTCGCCCGCAATCGAATCCAGTGTCGCCAGCCACCGGCCGGTGCCGCATCCGACCTCGAACACGCGGCGGGCGTCGACCTGTCGCATGAGTTCTCTCAACGCGTCCGCGATGGCGCTGGACGGTTGCGACACGAACCTCTGCGGTCGTAATGCGAAGCGATCCGGTCGTAATCGACTCGATCTTCGGAGCCGGGAGGCACTCGAACTGCTCCTGACTATCGGTTGCTCGTGACGCCAGCGGCTACGCCGCAAGCGCCGACAATGGCGGGCCTACTCTCGCGGCGGAGGTGCGTCCGCGTCGCCTTCCTGGTAGACGTGAAGCCCCTCGGAGTCAGTGATCGCCAGGCGGAACGAAGTCTCGTCGCCTTGAGTCAAGATGTAGTGCTTCAGACCCCTGGGCACGAACATGATGTCGCCTTTTTTGACGGAGTAGACAGGCCGTTTCTCGCCAAGGTCCCAGGTTAGTTCGCCCTTCAGGATGGTCCACCATTCGTCGAAATCCGGGTGCCAGTGGGCGTTATGTGGAGTGCCGGGGGCGCTGTATATGAGGTTGGCGGTGTTCAGCGAATCCTGGACCACGCTCGAAACCCACTGCGGCTCGCCTTTTTGCGCAATCACCGAGCCCAGCGTCGTGTGCAACAAGTTGGGCGGCTCCGTCTGGTCCGGGAACGGTATGAGCGCGGGGCTGCGGTCGTTTTTGCTGTCGTGGTTGGATCCGATCTTGCTTACGTGCAACCTCACCGACGATTCATCGCCCACTGTTCGGATAAGGTGACGGTCTCCTTGCGGCGCCAGAACGATATCGCCTACGCCGGCGCGGACAACAGGGTAGTCGCCGATCTCGAACTCCAGTTGCCCTTTCAGGACTATCCAGAATTCGTTGAAGTCAGGGTGAAAGTGGTGATCGTTGACCGCGCCCGGAACGTCGCATATCAGTCCGACGTTGTTTCGGCCGTCGGTGAACAACGACTCGTACCATGGGCCTTCGCCCTTCTCATCGATTATCTCGCTGGTTTTGATGTGCAGCGGTTCGGTGCTGACCTCGAGCATGGTTCGCCTCTCTAGCCGCCCTGCAGAGCCTTCACGATCGCCTCACCCTCTCTTCGCCAGTAGGAATACAGAATCGAAATGTCAGTGCCCACCGAGAAGTGCCGGACGCCCATGTCGAGATACTCTTTTGCCTCGTCTGCCGACTGGATCTCCGCGCGGGTCGGAATGCCCATCTTGACGGACAGCTCGAACGTCTTTTTCTTCGCCGCGACAACCTCGGGGTGGTTCATCTCGCGAGGATGGCCGATGTTCATCGAGAAGTCGGCTCCGCCCCATTGCGTCATACCGACGCCCGGCTCGGCCAAGATCTCCTCCAACACGTCGACCGCGCCCTTCTTTTCGATCATGAATGCCAGAACCGTATCGCCCAGAGAATCTACGTATTCTTGCGTGCCGCCATAGCCCATGAATGAGTTGCGACGCATAGCGACGCCGTAATGACCGCCGTAGTCAGGATGGTCGGCGCGGGCCGCACTGATGCATTCTCGCACCTCTTCCATGTTGCGCGTGTCTGTGAACAGGATGCTGCTGAACCCGGCGCCGATGGCGCGCTGAGCCAGGTACGGCATCAGGCTCTGGTCAACTTTGCACATGCTCCCCATGCCATAGAGCTCGGCCGCGCGACACAGGTTGTCGAAGTCGTGAAGGTCCGACGGACCGTATTCGGCGACGAACTCGACGTAGTCGTACAAGCCGGTGTGTCCGATCGCTTCCACAACGGACGGCCACACGCTATGGATGTGGGTGCTGAGTGTGGGTTCGCCAGCATCAAGTTTTTGCTTAAGCACGTTGGGTTTCATATCGATCGCCTCTCATGTAGTATGTGTGCCGCCCAGGGTATCAGAAATCGTCGAGACGCCAAACTTGATCGAAGAAACCGGATGCCTCAACGGCCTCCCCCGAAGTTGCTTGAAGACGGTCGCCACGCCTAAGTGTCAACGTCGAACATGCTCGGTAAGTGTGGACTGATGCTTTAGCGAATGTTAGGCTGACCCCGTCATCGCGTTTTACCGAGCGCGCCGCCGACCCTGAATAACACCAAGGCAAACGATCCGATATTGATCCCAACGGAAGTTGGAGCGTGGTGAGCCCTCCGACCGCGAAAGACCCTCTGCCGCAAGGCCTACGATGCAAAACGTGCGTATCGGCAAGCTTGTATCGCCACGGATTCACGACGACGGGCGTCCGAAGGTACAAGTGTCGCGACTGCGGACTGACGTTCGTCGGCGCCGACGCGCTGCCCGGCATGAGGATTCCCGTGGTCATTGTCGGCGCGGCGGTGAGCATGTTTTACGAGGGGATGTCGCTCAACGTGGTCCGCCGCCAGTTGAACCGCGTATACGAGTTTCGACCCTCGGACTCGACCGTGTACGACTGGGTGTTGAGATTTACGAAAACATCGTTGGTCTTGGCAGAGGACCTGACGCCCATGTCGGGAGACACGTGGATCGTTGATGAGACCTCCATCAAGATAGGCGGACGACAAGCTTGGGTCTGGGACATCTTTGATGATCCGAGCCGATTCTTGCTGGCGTCACGACTGTCGAATACGCGGCGTGCCGATGTCGTACGTAGTTGGGCCACAGAAACGATGAAGTGGGCTGGCCAAGCGCCAAAGCGCATGGTCGCCGAACAGTTGGCGAGCAGTCTCTGCGGCATCGAACCTACGCTCTATCCAGAGTCTACGAAGGCTGAGAACGGCGTAGTCGAGGTGGTTGACTCGACGGAGGCGGAGAATGACTACGTCGATCGAGCACAGGGTCGGGCGAAGGTGATGCGGGGCATGTCCAACATGGCCGCCGCCGAACTCGTCTTGGGCGGATGGCGAGTCCACTACAACTTCTTGAGACCGCATGAAGCTCTGGACGGCGAAACTCCGGGCTCGGTCGCCGGACTCGATCCGCCTTTCAAGACGTGGGCAGACATTGTGCGGCGCGACGCGGTGGGGCGATCGGCGCGTGAATGATTCCACACGAAGAGAGTAGAATCCGTGCTCCTCGCGATTGACACTCCCAGCCCTGCGAACTACAGTTGCGCAGAGTATCGTACGAAGACAACAGGCGCGATATCGAATGTCGCGTCGTTGCCGCTCAGGAGGCGTAGATGGATTTCACGTATCAGTACACAGACGAGCAGCAAGACTTCCGTAATGAAGTCCGAACTTGGCTCGCGGGGAATATCCCCACGGACATGCGAGCGCCCGTCGACCGGATGGAACTCACGGACGAGCAATACGACTTCTGGCGCGGAATGCACAAGACCCTTGCCGCAAAAGGGTGGCTGTACCCGACATACCCGAAAGAGTATGGCGGAGGAGGCCTCGGCGGCGAGCAAGAGACCATACTCCAAGAAGAGTTCCGCGACGCCCGAGTCGTCGGCGGTTTTACCAACAGCTTGGTCTTCCCGACGCTGCTTGTGTGGGCCGACGACGATCAAAAAGAGATGTTCCTGAAGCCGCTGCTGAGCGCCGAAAAGGTCGCTTTCCAGAACTTCACCGAGCCCAACGCTGGCTCCGACTTGGCATCCCTCCAGGCGAGAGCTGTTCGAGACGGCGACGACTGGTTGATCACTGGCCAGAAGATCTATATCAGCGGCGTTCGTGAACCCGATCTGCTCTTCGGCCCGATGGTGACGGACACCGACGCCCCTCGACACCGGAACCTCGGCTACTTCATGGTGCCGTGCCCGGCCGGAGGATTGGCGCAAGAAAGAATGAACCTGCTTTCGGGCGACGACCAGAGCGTGTTCTTCTTCGACAACGTCCGAGTCCAAGGCGACCATCTGATCGGCGGCGACCATCAGGGCTGGCAGGTCACCCAGACAACTTTGGAGATCGAGCACGGCGGACGTGGACAGGCGATTCCTCGCGACGAAGCTCTGGAGAACCTGATCGACTACGTGCAGAACACCAAGTCAGACGGAGCCCCTATTGGAGCCGATCCGCTGATCGCGCAGACGGCCGTGTCGGCATACATCGACTCTCACGTCCACAGTCTGCTCAACACGCGTAACTACGGCATGTACCAGTCTCGCCAAGAGATGACCTACCACGGCTCTCAGACCTCAATGTTCGGCAAGGAATATCGCATCGAAAACGCCGATCGATCTCGGGACATCATGGGCATGTACTCGGTGTGCGGCACGGACGAGCCAAGGGCTCCGTTCGGCGGCCAACCCGAAGTCTACCAACGCAGCAGCCTTGTAGGCGCCCACCCCGCTGGGACGATCGAAATCCAGAAGGTCATTATCGCCCGACGCATCGGTATCAGCCGGACCAGAGAGCGCGCAGCGGCCACGCCGTCGACGGCAGGCGCCAGCACCGGCTAGGTCCAGCAGGAAAGCCGTAATACCGGTACTCGTGAAGGGCCTTCTTTCGGAAGGCCCTTCTGTTTTCTTCGACTTAGAGTTTCGAACACCAAAGTTCGATATGAGGAGACGCTATGGACTTCAGCATGGGCTACTCTCCCGACCAGGAAGCGTTTCGCATCGCAACAAGAACCTGGCTCGCCGAGCACGCCCCGACAGGCCTGAAAGTTCCGCCCGATGGCGGTCCGCTGAACGCCGAAACCCAAGAGATAGTCAAAGCGTTCAGGCGGCTCCTTGGCGAAAAGGGGTGGCTGGCTCCATCATGGCCCAAAGAAGTCGGCGGCGGCGGCCTGAGTCGCGCGTTCGACCTCATCATCATGCAGGAGATGCGCGAGCTTGAGCTCCCCAGCATGGGAGACAACACTCGCTGGATCCCGGCCATGATGGTCTGGGGTTCGGAAGCGCAAAAAGAGCGCTTCGTTGTGCCTTGCCTGCGTGGCTTGACCATCACCTGGCAGGCGTTCAACGAGCCGGACTCCGGCTCCGACTTCGCGACCGTCCACACTCGGGCCGTTCCGGAAGAGGGCGGGTGGCGAATCAATGGCTCCAAAGCGTTCATTACGGGCCGATTCGACCCGGACACTATGGTTACCCTCGCGGTCACCGATCCCGACCGTCCGCGCAGAATGAACCTGGGTGTGTTCATGGTTGACGCCAACCTGCCCGGCATCGAAATCAAGACGATGCGGATGCTCATGGGCAGTGAGCGCCGCGTATATTTCGACGATGTATTCGTATCGGATGAATGTCTTCTCGGCCCTCCGTACCAAGGCTGGGAGATCGCCCAGTCGATTATCGAGGCGGAGCGTGGCGGCTCGGCATTTCGCATCAGCGAAGACGGGACGATCGAGAGCATCTATTCGTACCTGCGGAACCAACGATCTGAGCAAGACGGCTAGTGGACTTCGCCTATCACTACACCGACGAGCAAGAGGCGTTTCGTCGTGGGGTGGCCGCCTGGCTAGACGGCCATGCCCCTGATCTGACGAACCTGCTCGACGGCGGACCTCTGGACGGCGCGACTGCAACCGTCGTCGAACGATTCCGACTTGAGTTGGGCGCCAAAGGATGGCTCGCTCCGACCGATTCCACCGAGGACGGCGGCGCCGGCCTGACCGCGGACGACAACGTCATCATCCTCGAGGAACTGAACCGTGCAGGGTTGATACACCTGCTGGAGGACGCATCGTCATCGCTTCGATCCGCGGTGCGCAAGTGGGGCGACGAAGAGCAGCACTCGCAGTTCATACGTCCGATCGCACTCGGACAACTCACGGTCTGGAAGCACGTGCTGCCGCCTCCGTCCAGACTCGAATCGGCTAGCGTCGGCATCAGAGCGTTCCCGGACGCCGACGGCTACATCCTCGACGGCCGTGCGATGTTCTCAGGTCCCGGCGCTCAGCCGTCTCGTTTGTGGACGCTGGCCCGCGTAAAGTCCGAAGACGGAAACAGAGAGCCGATGGCTTGCTTCCTCGTTTCGACGGACCTGGACGGCGTTCGAATCACCACTCCGCGGTCTCTCGTCGCCGATTCGGTGCGCCGGGTGTTCTTCGACCAAGTGTGGGTGCCGCGCTCTGACATGCTGGGGGAAGAAGACGACGGGCCACCCATCATGGGCGTCCAAACGGCCCACACGAACTTGGCGGACCTGCCGACCCTCCTCGAATCCGAGACCGATGCGCTGTTGCAATACACCCGCGAAACCAGCGTCGACGGCGCCCCGTTGAGCTCGGAGCCAGTGCGGCAGCAGCTCCTCGTCGAAGCGTACATCGCGAGTCGCGTGATGCGACTCCTGCGAATGCGAGGCGCTTGGCTTCGCGAGTCAGGCCAGGGCGAGGGTTTCGAAGAAGCCGAGGCGAAACTGTGGGAGGAACGGGCGATGGAGCGCCTCTCCGAGGCCGCGCAAGAATCCATCGGCATCTACGCGCTGCTCGATGCTGACGACCCCGCCGCCGCCGGCGGCGGCCGATTCCAGCGCTTGCAACTTCGAGAACTGTCTGAAAAATCCGGCAACCCCAGCGCGGGAGACATGGCAGCCGGGCTCGGCATGGAAGAGCCGGACCAACGCCCAACCAATTCCGACGAAGAATCGGACGATGAACCCAGGTCAAATTGACGGAGCCACGCTAGTAGCGACGATGTTTGACCTCCCAAGGGCGGCCTGAATTTCACGGTTGGCAATGAGCGTACGGTCAATGTATAATCGGGGCGGCGTCAGGCACACGCCACGAATTCCGAAATCGAGTCGAGTCAGAAGACCCTGACCCGAAGCAACGTCCGAAAACCGCGTAATCATAGCTACAGAGGTATATCGAATGGACCTTACTCTCAACGAAATCCAGACAATGCTACAAACCTCGGCACGCGACTTCATGGAAGACCAACTTCCCAAGACTCGAGTGCTGGAGATAGACGACAGCGATTCGGGATTCGACTCCGGTCTATGGGAACAGATGTCAGACCTCGGTTGGCCCGGCATCATCGTCCCTGACGAATACGGCGGACTCGGCCAAGGCTGGGTCGACCTAGGGGTAGTCTACGAAGTCATGGGCAATTACGCCTGCCCCAGCCCCCACCTGTCATCCGCGGTACTGTCAGCGCAAGCGATCTTGGCGGGAGGCTCCGAAGACCAGAAGAAAGCCCTCTTGCCTTCAATCGCGTCCGGCCAACAAATCTTCGCGTTCGCGCAGACCGAGCCCGACTATTCATGGGGACCCAGCGGCGTCAAGATGCAGGCGACATCCAATGGCAGCGGGTATAGCCTCAGCGGCACAAAGCTGTTCGTCCCGGACGCCAACGTCGCGGATCAGCTCTTCGTCGTGGCGCGCACTTCCGGCGGTGCCGGCGAGGATGGCATTTCGGTGTTCATCGTCGATCCCAAGGCATCGGGCGTTTCGATCCGTGTCATGTCCGGTTGGATCGGACCCAAGGTTTGCGAGATCAACTTCGACAACGTGCAAGTCGACGGCGCCAGCGTGCTCGGCGAAGCGGGCTCCGCGTGGGGCGCTGTCGAGAGCGCTCTGGATCACGCGACGGCAGTCCTGTGCGCCTTTATGGCTGGTGGAACGCAGCGTGTATACGACATGACCCGAGAGTACAGCCAGTCCCGCATCGCTTTCGGCGTGCCGATCGGCACCTTCCAGCGAGTACAGGACCATGTCATCGATGCGCTCAACGACGCCGATTCGGCCAAATGGACCGCCTTCGAGGCGCTGTGGCTGCTCGACTCCGGAGCGGAAGGCGCATCCATCGGCGTGTCCACCGCGAAGTCCGTGGCAAGCCTGGGCTTCCCGCGAGCTTGCGACGCCGCTCACCACGTCCACGCCGGCATCGGCGCGGACCTCGAGTACGGCCTGACGCAGTATACCAAGCGCGCCCGAACGCTCCAGCACTACCTGGGCGACTCCGCCTACCACAAGGCTCGTATGGCCCGATTGATGAATCTGTCCGGCTAGTCGAGAAGCAACGAGCGCACCCGGCGTTCGGCGCCTATAGCCTTCGTTCAATGGTGAGTCTGCATCGAGCAGGCTCACCATTGTGCTTTACGAGGTCAAGAGCGACCGTTCGCGATGAATTGAACACCGGGCCGCTCGCCCATCCACCCAACAAATCAGCGAAAGCCATCGGCACAAACCGGGAGGCCGCACGATAACTGTAACACTCGATTGGCTTGGCTGCGCGATATTCAGGTTGACCGTCGACGATCTCGTCGTCTACCTCGACGCCTATATGGACCGTGTCCCGTCAGCGCCTCCAGCTGGGCTCTCCGCGCTAGATGTCGATCACACCGATTTCGTGCTGGTCGGCCACAGCCACTTCGACCATCTTGCCGGCGCGGAGCACATCGCGAAGAACACCGGCGCGCGAAACATCGGCTCGAACGAAACGGCACACGTCATGCTCGACGAGGGCGTCCCGCAGGAGCAGCTGCTCCGAGCTCAGGGCGGCGAGCACTTCCGGCTGTCCGACACGGTAACCGTCCGCGTCTACCCGAACCTGCACTCCTGCATCTGGTCGACTGCGGCCGAGAATCCAGGCGAGATCGCCGCGGGAGATTACGGCCTAACCGAGGACGAGCGCTGGCCACCGGGCAGGCGACTGATGATGCCCGACGGCGCGGACTCCGAGGGTGCTCGTGTCGCGATGGAGCACGTGGAATCGTGCACGGGCAGTCACGAAACCGGAGGCGCACTCGCATACCTCATCGAGACGCCTGAAGGGTCGATCTTCTATCACGACACTTCGGGGTGCTGGACCAGGGTCATCGGCGATTTGCACCCGGACGTCGCGATCATTGCGATGGCGGGCCGGCCCAACGTCGACGGCGAGCCGACCCAAGGCTCGCTGACGCAATTCGGCGGTCGTGTGACCGAGCTGCTCAAACCTCAGATGCTTTTCCTGGGCCACCACGACGCGTGGATGCCGCCTCGGACTCGAGACATGACGACCGAAGAAGCGCTGGCGCCGGTTCGCGAAGAACTCTCGCGCGTCGCGCCTGGTGTTAGGCTAGCCAACGTCGACTACCTGGAAGGGACCCGACTCCTCGCGTGAGCGATGGGTGATCTTACGAACAGTTTGAGATCGTCCGAGCAAATCGATACCATTCCATGACGGGCCGTCATCAGAATGCGACTACGGAGGAGAACCATGTTAGACCTGACAACGATCAAAGCGCTCACGTTCGACGTTGGCGGCACGATATTCGACTAGCACAGCTCGATCCGCCCTGAAGTGGCTCGATTGGCGTCGGACCGTGGCGTCGAGGTGGACGCCGCACAATTCGCTCGCGACTGGCGCAGGCGTATGTTCGAGCTGTTGGGCAAAATGCGGGCCGGAGATTACCCACGAATGAACGCCGACGGGTTGCACCGGAACTCGTTGGACGACGTCCTCGACAAGCACACGACCCTGGCGCTGAGTGATTCAGAGCGAGACGAGCTCAACGAAGTGTGGCATCGGCTGAACGTGTGGCCCGACGCAACCGAAGCCATCGCCGGACTGCGGGAGCGCTACACCGTCGTCGTCCTGACCGTGTTGAGCTGGGCGATCGTGGTCGATAGCTCGAAGGCAGCCGGAATCGTATGGGACGGCGTCCTGTCGTGCGATTTCTTGGCTCGATACAAGCCCGAACCCGAAGCCTACCAGCACGCCGCTCGGCTACTGAGACTCGAACCGGCACAAACGATGATGGTCGCCGCCCACCACGGCGATCTTCGAGCCGCAACAGCCGAGGGGATGAACACTGCGTACGTCCCCAGACCAGGCGAACAAGGCGAAGGCCACGACCGGAACCTGTCCCCGCTGCCCGAGTTCGACATCAACGCAACCGACTTTCCAGACCTGGTGAGGCAACTCTGCGGCTAGCTGCCACGCTGCGGATCTGTGCTCGATGGACGCACGAGCCACGCTCATAGCCATCGATATCCGAGAAAAACCAAACCCGCCGTTCGGGGAGATAGTAGACGCATTACACCGCCGCCCGACGCGTTCGCGCGGCCGGAGCCCTCGGGATATCGCGACCAGCTTTGCCACGACACGGTCCCGCCATTGTTCGTTTGGAATTTCAGGCCGCCACCATCACTTCCGATGCAAGGCTAATGGCGTGCAGAGAACTGGATGACGCCGTGGGACTAACCGATTCCGCCGCCGACACAGAGAGTCGAACCGGCAAAACATCCTCCATAAGCCAACTCCCTTGCTTCGACAAACAATCTTCAGCAGCCTCGCAGGATACGATGACACCACTTGACGGGACGTGATCAATCATGAACGAATGGAGATCGCCTTGGGCCAAATGTTCGACCTGAAGGTCCTCAACTAAATAAGTTGTGCCCAACGCCCCTCACGATCCTGGGCATCCGTCCATAGCGAGCCACGCACCCATCCGTTCGCCCTGAGCCTGTCGAAGGGTCGCCCACACGCAATAGTCGCTTGAGCCGTCACGGTAATTGAGCCAATAGGTTGTTCTCAACGTTTCTCACCATGCTGGGTGGCCCGGAGAGAAAAGCGTTTGGAGTTGTTCAGGCAACAAGCTGTGTTCAGCGACCAGATTCTTCGGCTGCAGCCTCAGAATGACATATTTTGGACGATGCCACTTATTTTGTCTATCGCCATTAGGTCGAGGTCGGTTTGGATGAGTCATATCAGCCTTTCCAAGTGGATTGGCGACGGTGCTTCTTCAGATAAAGTGAAACTGATGCGACTGTCGGCAGTTGACAACTTCAAAATGCAGGCATATGTTGCGTGCTATCGTAAGGGCAGAGCGTTGATAAAGGCTGAGATCCCTCTGGGGAATTCCAGTTTGGCAGCGCCCAAGCCGACTCTGCGATAGCTCTTATCGCGTCGAGTACATGCTGCCACTAACGAGAAGGATTGCCCGTGTCTGAAAATCCGCGACTGAAAATCACCGACGTAAAGTCGGTAGCGTTCAAAGAATTTAGAACCATCGGCGAGATGGAACCCGCCTGGGACCCCGGCAGAAGCCGGCCATCGCACTTCGGGGCAGCTTCTTTCGTCGAAGTCCACACCGACCAGGGGCTTACGGGAATCGGACCAGCCGTCCCAGCCAGACTGATACCCGATATCAAGGAACAACTGCTGGGTGAGGACCCCTTCGATATCGAAAGGCATGCCAACGTTCTGCGCTACTACGCCTGGGGCGCGGCTTACCAGGGAACAGCCGGGGTGGATATCGCGCTGTGGGACCTGATTGGCAAGGCCACCGACCAACCCCTGTACAAGCTCTGGGGCGGCGATAAAGACAGGGTGGCGCCGTACGCCAGTATGATACTTCTCTCCACGCCAGAGGAACGGGCCGAGATGGCCGTCCGTCTCTTGGAAGAGGGCTGGAAGGCCATCAAGTTAAGACTCCATCACCCAACGTTCGCCGAGGACATACGCACAGTAGAGGCGGTTCGCGATGCGGTGGGCGACAGGATGACCATCATGGTGGATGCTAACCAGGCCGAATCCAACGGTACCTGGCAGCCTGGAATTCAGTGGGACTTCCGCCGGGCAGCAGACACAAGCCTGGCACTGCAAGACCTGGGCTGCTACTGGCTGGAGGAACCTTTACCTGGTTTCGACTTCGACAGGTTGGCCGGGCTCAGGGGATCCGTGCGGATGCCAATCGCCGGTGGTGAGGGACTGCCCGGCCTGCATGACTTCTTCAGGGCGTGTCAACAAAACGTTTATGACATCCTGCAGCCAGAAGTCCTGGTGCTGCACGGCGCTACAGCCATGCGTAAGGTCGGAACGTTGGCCGAGCTCTATGGCAAGCAGATCGTACCGCACAACGGCGGGGGTAACCTTGGCGTGATAGCGCACCTTCATCTGGTCGCCTCATGGCATCACTCGCCATTCCTGGAAATCCTCCATGATCCGCCGGTTGGCGACTACAAGCACGGCTTTTCCATCATGGAAAACTACCCTGCCGTGGGAGGCGATGGCTTCATCAATTTGCCGCAGGGGCCGGGGCTTGGCGTCGAGATCGACCGCGACCTCATCGCAGACTAGCGGTCTTTAGAGTAAATCGGCCGCTAATTCGAAGAGCCCTTTCATAGCCAGGCAGGACTGCTGGGCACTAGTGGTGTGGAACTGTAAGAACCGTGTCCGACCACACCGGCCAGTCCCGGAATTCGTAGCCATTGGCCAGAAGAGATATTCTTACCGTGAGCTGGTCAGGAACGCCCTCCTCATCGCATCAGTGACAAGCGTACCGCTGCTGGCCCCAATCTGATCCACGAGTTCGCGCCATGCAGCGGTGCTCCGTTCAAGCAGGCCAGACGAAAAGCTCTCCACCCAGAGGCTTCAAGGCGGAGAATCTGGCGTTCGGACACATGGCGGACACACCTCAACAGATCCTCAAGCACCCGCGCACCGTCCCCGCGGTCCATTGAGGCCAAAGCAAACCCACCGCGTAGGTTCGCTATAGCGGAGGGTGTATAAACCGGAGACAAAGTGGACGCATGTACGGAGACATGGTGGACACATCTCAACAGATCCTCAAGCACGCGCAATCCATCTCCCCGGTCCATTGAGGCCAAAGCAAACCCGCTCGGCGGGTATGCTTTGGCGGGGGCCTGGGGGTGTCCCCCAGATTCCTATTTCCCCCCTTCCAGAGAAAGAAGGGGGACCAAGGGGGATGGTTTGACTGCCGCAAACCAACCTGCGCAATACGTCAGTGACGCACGCACCGTAGCGCTGACGTTCGGCGCGGCTACAACCCCGCGTGCCACGTCGCGATCGCTGCCCCGACCAGCCCAAAGCATACCCGCCGCGCGGGTTTGCTTTGGCGGGGAAACTGGGGGTGTCCACCAGATTCCTTGGTCCCCCTTCCAGAGAAGGAAGGGGGACCAAGGGGGATGGTTTGATTGCCGCAAGCCAACCCGCGCGAATACGTCAGCGACACGCACTGTAGCGCTGACCCTCGACGCAGCTATAACCCCGCGTGCCAGGTCGCGATCGCGGCGCCGATCTCTGCCGGCGAGTCCTCCTGGATGAAGTGACTCCCCTTCACCGTAACCTCGAGCTGGTTCGGCCACATGCGGCAGAACTCGCGTTGCGGCCCCGTCAGGATCGCGCCCGGTTCCGCGTTGACGAACAGCTTCGGAAGATCGCTCGAAAGCAGCCAATCCGAGTACGCGACCACGATGTCGTACACGTCCTTCGGTTCGCCCTCGATCGGAATCTCGCGGGGCCACGTCAGCGTCGGCCTGCGCGACTCCCCAGCCTCGACGTACGGCCTGCGGTAGACCTCCATCTCTTGTTCGGTGAGATCGCGAATGATGCTCCCCGGCAGAATCCGCTCGACGAACACATTGTTCTCGAGGACCATGCCCTCGCCGGCGTCGGACCGCATGCCCTGGAATACGCGCCTCGCCGCTTCCGGCCAAGCGTCCCAGGTCACCGGTCGCACGATCGCCTCCATGTAGGCGATGCCCTTGATCCGGTCCGGATGTCGGTGTGCCCAGTGGAACGCCAGCGCCGATCCCCAGTCGTGACAGACCAGCGTGACGCCGTCATCGAGCTCCATGGCGTCGAACCATGCGTCCAGATAGCGGACGTGATCGACGAACCGATACGAGCCGTCCGAGCTCTTGCCCGACTCGCCCATCCCGATCAGGTCCGGTGCCAGGCACCGCGCGACGCCCTCGACCTCGCGGATCACGTTCCGCCACAAGTACGAACTCGTCGGGTTGCCGTGCAGAAACACGACCGGATCGCCGCCGCCGGTGTCGAGGTAAGCCATCGCCGAGTCCAGCGTCGCGACACGCTTCCTGGGTTGCGAGTCTTCGGGAGAGATCGTCATGGTAGCCTCCGATCATCGTCTATCGAGTATCGGCTCGGGTTGCGCGCTTACGTGCGTCCTCCGTAGTGTCGCCCCACGCGTCCGAACCGTCGTGCCAACACACTACCCGATGCCGACGCGACCCGCAATCACCGAACTCAGCCTCTGCCGGGATGCGAGGCTGCCCATCGATTTCGCACGGCCTTGCTACGGCCACGCTACGGGTAAATCAGAGAATGCCAAAGCCTGGATTCGGAGCAAACGAACGCCAGAAATCGTCCCCGACACGATCTCCCGAACGGCATGTCTCGCTGGATCGGCAGTCTGCCCCGCCGGTCGCCACGGATTCGCGCGGTGCTCGAGGCAACCGCCACGCCGAATGGTTTGCTCCGAGCAGGTCGCGTGCTAATATGAGCCAGAGGTGTCGCGATGCTGGACAAACCCCCACGAGGCCTGACCGTCAACGAGTTGCGCGTCCAAGCCGCTCAAGACGCGATACGACGCCGCGCCTCCGGCGACTCTATCGCCGTCGACCTCGTGCGCTTCGCTTGGCTCGTCACGAAGATCGCTCTCCGCATCGCCAGCATCCCCGTCCGCCTCGCCATTCGCACCTACCGCCGCCGCCGCAACGCCGACGAACTCCGCCGCTACATCCGCGGCGAGGGTGGGTGAGGGTGGAGCTGCTCGAAACACCTAGCAATCGGGTGACCCAGGCGTCGTCGCGTCGGTACGGCTCCAACCGCCACGCGCTGGGGCACATAATCTTGCCGACCCCAAGACTTCGCCAATTGATACACAACTTGCAAAAAGAATTCTGGTTGATACTTATCGGCTGAAAGGTTCATGTACTTGATGAATCGCAGCAGTGGTGTCAATCGCGGCGCCTGGATGTTGACCATGATTCATGCTCAAGTTAACAGCATCATCCGCGCTCGCCGCCGCAATTAAACTACGATGAATTTCGCAGCAAAGACGAGTGAGGTGAGGTAGATAACCCGACCGCCCACTGCCAGAGCGCCGTAAGGTAGCCTGACGAACAATCTGGCTAGGATCACAAGCAGGCAGTTCCTGGCCAGAGTTGGAGATTCCCATCAAGCCGATCCAGGCGGTTTTGCTTAATGGGCACTCCTCAATTCCTCCCAATGAATGCGACGACCAATGTCGTCCGTAACGACGGTGTTCCGTGAAATCGCCATACGCGATGCCTTCGGAAAACGATTGCGTCACTCTGTGGGGGTTTCATGACTGTGATATTTCGCTTAAACCACTCCGTATTGGGTTTCCGGCTTAATTGTTCTCAACATGCTGCATATTGATACGCCAATTACAATTCCAATTCTGATTGATACTATTTTGCCAATTAGTATCAATTTCGTCGTGAATTGTAATCACAGTACCTGGAGTTTGCTGCCAGCCGATGCGAGTGTAGGTAATTTCTGGCCTTTGCATAAAACTCCTAATTGCGCCGCTCCCCACGATCTAACATGATAGGTGCCCTTCGATTTCTCCCGATAGTTGCGACGGCCAGTGTTGTCGATGACGGTGGTGCTCCTGAAAGTCGCCATATGCGATGCGTTCGGAAAACGATAGCGCCGCTCTGTGGGAGTCTCGTGACTGTGATATTTCGCCTAAACTACCCCATAGTGTATCTCTGGCTCAATTGTTCTCAACATGCTGCATATTGATACGCCAATTGTAATTGTAAATTGATACTATTTTGCCAATTAGTATCAAAACTCAGCGAATTTGTAATTGGAGTTTCATTTGCATCATGCGGAACTCGCTGCCAGCTCATGCGGCAGCTTGGTACCTACGATCGGTGGTCAGCAGGCGTTCGTCCCCGACCCCTTGCCTCGCCAAATTGACCTCAACCTTGAGATCGTACGCCAACTCGTGGATGCCACGGGTGCAGTCGGTCGGCTAGCCGGTGTGGGTGAGACGATCCAAAACCCGCGGCTGTTGATCGCCCCATTTCTCAGACGCGAGGCGGTCTTGGCGTCACGAATTGAAGGAACGCAAGCTTCTCTGTCCGATGTGTTCCGCTACGAAGCAACGGACCTACGCGGCCAAGGTCATGTTCGCCACGGGGATGTCGAAGAAGTTATCAACTACGTCCGCGCTCTTGAATATGGGTTCGATCGAGTCACGCAACTTCCAATCTCGGTCAGGCTGTTGAATGAAGTTCATACAATCTTGCTTCGAGACGTTCGCGGCAGTGACAGGCGTCCAGGCGAACTCAGAACCACGCAAGTCTGGATTGGTCCGGCGGGTACGCCAATTGAAGAGGCACGTTACATCCCGCCTCCGTCGAACATGCTGCGGGACTTGCTGCTCGACTGGGAATGCTTCGCGAACGAACAATCCGACCTGCCGACACTGATTCAATGTGCGATGATGCATTATCAGATCGAAGCGATCCATCCATATCTGGATGGAAACGGCCGCATGGGCCGCTTGCTGATAAGTTTGTTTCTGCGTGAGAAGGGAATCCTCCCGACGCCGCTCTTGTATCTTAGCGCGTACTTTGAGCGGGATCGTCAGCGTTATTACGATGAGTTGTTCAGAGTCAGTCTCACTGGAAATTGGGAGGCATGGCTCATGTATTTTTGGGAAGGTGTTTCGGAGCAAGCTAAAGATGCGCTAAACCGAGCAAGGACCGTACGCACTTTAGATGGCCAGAATCGGCAGTTACTACAAGATCGGTGCGACACCGGTAACGGTTTCCGATTGCTTGATGGATTATTCGATAGTCCGATAATGACGGTCGCACTAGCAACGCGGTTGTTGGGCGTGACCACCGCAGAGGCCCGACGCGTGCTGGACAGGTTGGTAGATGCGGGGATACTCAAGTTTGACCCCGAATCTTGGCCACGGTTGTATTTTGCCGGTGACCTCATCGAAGCAATCGAAGCCCCATTGGTCGTCGAGCAGTAACCGGCGTTTGCCCGTCCGAAGCACCCCACCTTGACGCCACCCCCCTCATCGCATATCGTTCGGGTGGCCGCGCGGGGGTGAGTTCGGTGTGCGGCGATTCTGCGTTTTTGGGGCGTGATTCCGTATGACCGAAGCCGCGCTTGAGGGCGTAACCGTGCTGGATCTGAGCGACGGGGTGCCCGGCGGGTATTGCACCAAGGTGCTGCGCGATCTTGGGGCTCGCGTCGTCAAGATCGAGGCTCCGGGCGTCGGCGATTCGACTCGAAGGTCGGGGCCGTTCCTCGACGGTGTGCCCAGCATCGAGACCAGCGCGCCGTTTCTGTACCTCACCGCCGGCAAGGAGAGCGTCGCGGTCGATATCGCGTCGACCGAGGGGCGGGATGTCGTGCTCAAGCTGGCTCGAACCGCTGACGTGGTCGTCGAGAGCAGCAAGCCCGGACGGATGGCGGATCTCGGGCTGAGCTACAACCGGCTGGAGCAGGTCAACCGGGCGCTGATCATGGCGTCGATCGCGTACTTCGGGCAGAGCGGGCCGTACAGCGACTACGAGGGCTCCGAGCTCGTCGCGTACGCTGTCAGCGGCTACATGTATCTCACCGGCGACGAGGATCGCGAGCCGATGAAGGCTGGCGGCACTCAGGCGGAGTACCAGGCGGGGCTTGCCGCGGCGATGGCGATCGTGGCCGCGTTGACGTACCGCGACTTCACCGGCGAGGGCCAGCACATCGACCTTTCGACCGTCGAGGCAGCGTCCAGCACGCTCGACGGCGTTACGGTCTACAGCATGGTCGAGCACAAGGGCGAGACGCCAACGCGCGCGGGCACGCGTCTCATTACTCGCGAGCCTCACGCGCCATACCCGTCGGCGCTGCTGCCGGCCCAGGACGGCTGGGTGCACGTCCACTACTCGCCCAGCAATCCCGAGGGACTGGCGTGGCTCACGGCCAACCCTCGATTGGAGGACCCCGAGGTGATGGGTGCGATGCGCGGCCACGCCGACGAGATCGACGCCCTGCTCGTCGACTGGCTGAAGGACCACGACCGCGAAGAGGTGCAGACGCTGGCCCAGGAGATCCGGGTCCCGTTCACGATGGTCCAGTCGGTGCCCGAGGTCCTCGAAGACCCCCAGAACACGGCCAGGGGCTTCTTCATCGACACTGAGCATCCCGAGGCGGGAACGCTGCAATACCCGACCTCGCCGTTTCGCCAGCCAGAGATTCCGTGGAGTCCCGGACGCGCGCCGCTGCTTGGCGAGCACACGCGCGAAGTTCTCGTCAACGAGCTCGGGTCCAACGACGATGAGTTGCGCGGACTGGTTGACTCGGGAGTCGTTGAGGCGAAATGATGGACCGAGACGCCACCATGTATGGGCTCAAGTACCGCCGCAAAGGGCACGGACACGCCCTGCCGCTGCAGCACGTCAGAGTCGTCGACCTGACCAATGTAATCGCGGGTCCGGTGTCGACGCGAGTGCTGGCCCAACTCGGCGCCGAGGTCGTCAAGGTCGAGCTGCCTTGGGGTCGCGCCATCGGCAACGTCGCGATGCACACCGCGCAGCCGGGCCAGGAACGACCGTACAACACCGTCGCTTCGTTCAACGAGGTCAACCGCGCCAAGCGCAGCATCGCCATCGACTTGACCCACGAAAGCGGCAAGCAGTTGTTCCGCGATCTCGTCAGCGTCAGCGATGTCGTGATCGAGAACTACAGTCCCAGAGTCATGCGCAATCTGGGCCTGTCCTACGACTCTCTGGTCGAACATCGCCCCGACCTGATCATGGTGTCGATGCCGGCGCTCGGCAATCGAGGACCCTGGTCCAGCTACATCTCGTTCGGCCCCGGCACCGACGCCCTCGGCGGACTCGCAGACGTCACCGGCTACGAGGGCGGACCGCCTCACAAGCCCGGCAACTTCTACGCCGACCACAACTCGGCCTTCCACGTCGCCACCGGAATCATGGCCGCGCTGCGTCGCCAGCTGCGCACCGGGCTCGGCCAGCGCATGGAGATCGTGCTTCGAGAAGCGACGATGGCCGTAATCGGCGAGTACTTCATCGGCTATCAGCTCACCGGCGAGCCACCCAAGCGCATGGGCAGCCGCCACCCCTCGATGGCGCCGCACAACGTCTTCCGTTGCAAAGGCGACGACTCCTGGGCGGTGATAGCAATTGCTACCGACGACGAGTGGCATCGATTCTGCTCGGCAATCGGCAATCCCGGCTGGTCTCGCGACGAGCGGTTCGCCACCAACGCCGGTCGCCTCGCCAACCAAGACGAACTCGACGCCGCGATCCAGCTTTGGACCATCCAGCGCACCCATTACGAGGTAATGAACGAGCTCCAGAGCCATGGCGTCAAAGCGGGCGCGGTGCTCAAGGCGCCCGACATACTCGACGACCCACAATTCAAGGCGAGGCGGTACCTCGACAAGACCGAGCACCCGGACGCCGGCGCCCATACCCATCCCGGCCTGCCGTTCAAGCTCTCCAAGGCCGAAGTCAGCATGGGCAGACGAGCCCCAATGTACGCCGAGCACAGCGACTGGGTCCTGGAAGACCTCTTGTGCCGCGCCGAAGGCGACATCGCCGAGCTCAGGCAAAACAACACAACCCCGCTAGCGCCAGTCGACCGGCGGTACTGACGCGGTGGCGATGTGTGTCGGCTTGGCCGTAAACGGCCAGAGCACCGGTGGCGGCAAGCGCACAAATCGAACGATGACCACAAGCGCTCACCAGGCCATCGTGATGATCCGCGGAATTGAAAGAATCGACACGCTGTTGCAATCCTGCGTCCACAGGCGACGGAACTCGCTGATCGTCGAATGTGTGTCCCGGCAAGGCCCCAGATACTGATCCTTCCGCGGAAGGATCAGTATGGCGCGTTAAAGCGCAGACCGGTCAGAGGAGTCCAGAGGGGACGCCCCTCTGGCAAGGGGTACCGGGGGATGTGCCCCGCTGCCAATAACCTACGTGGGCGGGCGTGTACCTGCTAACCTTCGGCGACAAGAAAAGCCCTGTCCCACAAACATTCGACGGTTGGATGCCGAACTGGGCAAGAATACAACCCCACTGGACAGCGAGGCCGTCGTCGCCGAAAATACGCAACACGCAACCGGAGGTGATTCGATGAGCCTGAAAGACAAGTACAGCATCGTCGGCGCTGCCACCACGAAGTTCGGGAAAGTGCCTGGCGTTTCGGCGCTGGCGATCACCGTCGAGGCCGCCCAACTGGCGATGGACGACGCGGGCCTGAAGAAACAGGATGTCGACGCGGTGCTGTGCGAGTATCCGCCGTCCGGGTTCCAGAGCCTGTGGGCGCACAAAGTTTCCGAAGCGCTGGGTGTCCAGCCCAAGATCGCCGCGACCATCGACCAGGCGGGCGCCACCGACATCGGCCTGGTCCAGTACGCGATGACGGCAATCGAGGCAGGCTTGATCGAGACCGCGGTGTGCGCGTACGGCGACAACCCGCTGTCCGGTCCGCCCGGCACATACAGTAGGGCGCGAGGCAGCGACGTCGCATACGGCACGTTCGACGCGCCTTCCGGCTATGCGATGATCGCTCAACGGCACATGATCGAGTTCGGCACGACCAGCGATCAATTCGGCCACGTCGCCGTCTCGACCCGAAGCTGGGTGTCCAAGAATCCCAACGCCCACAAACGCGATCCGTTGACCATCGCCGACCACCAGGCGTCCCGATACATGGCCAAGCCGCTGCACCTGCTGGACTGCTGCCTGGTCTCCGATGGCGGAGCCGCTGTCGTGGTGACCTCCGCCGAGCGTGCCAAAGACCTGAAGAAAAAGCCTGTCAATATCATGGGCGTCGGCCAGCACCACATCGCCTGGGACCTCCCACAGAGGCCGACCCTGACGACCAGCGGGGCAAAAGTATCGGGCGAAATGGCCTTCAATATGGAGGAGATCACGCCGGCCGACGTGGATGTCTGCGAGCTCTAGGACTGCTTCACGATCGTCCCGATCATCACCCTCGAGGACTACGGATTCTGTGAAAAGGGCGAAGGCGGAGCGTTCGTCGAGAACGGAACCACCGGCCCCGGAGGCGCTATCCCGATGAACACCAGCGGCGGCCTGCTGTCCGAAAGCGGGATGGCCGGGATGCAGCCCATCGTCGAGGCTGTCCGCCAGCTTCGAGGCGAGGGCGAAGATCGCCCTGTCGACGATCCGCACATCGCGCTGGTTAGCGGCCAGGGCGGCATCATGCACTCCCACGCCACTATGATTCTTCGAAACTAAACTCTCCGATTCCCGCATCGCCAAGGAGAATGGAATTGGCTGTCGAATACACGAAACCACTGCCTGAGATAACCGACGAGAACCGCGAGTTCTGGGCAGGTTGCCAGCGTCACGAACTGCTGTTTCAACAGGGCGCCGACTGCGGTCACTACCGTCACACTGGTCCCGCGTGCACAGAATGTTGGTCGGCCGATTCGAAGTGGACGCCGGCCAGCGGCAAGGGCGTCGTCTACTCGTGGATCGAGGTCCACCAGCGCTACAACCGCGCTTTCGAGGAAGATCTACCCTACAACGTCGCCATCATCGAGCTCGAAGAAGGGCCGCGAGTGACGGCTAGCGTCACCGTCTCCGGCGACCAGGACATCCAGGCGTCGATGCCCGTCGAAGTCGTCTGGGACGATGTAACCGACGAAGTCACACTGCCACGATTCGCGCCCGTCTGATTCTTCGGAAAGAGAGAAATTACATGGCACTGATTTACGAGAAGAAAGGGAAGACCGCCTACATCACCATCAACAGGCCTGACGTGATGAACGCGATGGACCCCGAGACCTACAGCGAGTTGTCCCAGGCGTGGATCGACGTTCGCGACGATCCGGACGTTTGGTGCGCCATCATCACCGGCGCTGGCGACCGAGCATTCTCCGCCGGGGCCGACCTGCGCAAGACGATACCGCGAGAGACCGAGAAGTGGACGTTCTGGCAGACACAACAAGAGCAGATACTCAACCGCGGCCTCGAAGTGTGGAAGCCGATCATCGCCGCGGTTAACGGCTACTGCCTCGCGGGCGGCATGACGCTGCTAATGGCGACAGACATTCGAGTCGCCGCGAACCACGCGAAGTTCGGTCTGTCCGAGGTCAAACGAGGCATACTGCCCGGCAACGGCGGCACTCAGCGCGCGATCCAGCAGCTTCCGTACCCGATCGCGATGTGGCTCTTACTGAGCGGCGAGTGGTTGGACGCGTCCGAAGCGCAGCAGTACGGTCTCGTCAACAAAGTCGTCCCACTCGGAGAGCTCGTAACCGAGGCCGAACGCATGGCCCATGTAATATGCGAAAACGGACCGCTGGCAGTCAGGGCGATCAAGGAACTCGCCGTGCGAGGCCAGTACATGCCCGTCGAGTACGGCCTGCGCCTGGAGCAAGCCATCGGCCAAGTCCTGCGCAACACCGACGACGCCCGCGAGGGCCCCAAAGCCTTCGCCGAAAAGCGCAAACCAAATTTCACCGGGAGATGAGTGAACGGGTGAGCAGGCTGACTGGAGGCATATGTATTCGGGGTGCGGGCCTTCGACAGGCTCAGGCCGAACGGATCGGGGTCGGAGCCTGTTCACATTTACCGCGCACGATGGTTCGTTCATTGTGAGCCCGTTGTTGTTCGTTCATGGTAAGCCCGTCTCTCGTCCGTTCGTGGTGAGCTTGTCGAACCACACGCCCCCAATCAACACTCATCTGACACGCGATCCGTCGCGTCGGACCTTCGCAATGCCGATTCACCCCCAGGAGACATAAAGTGACCGAAAACCAAGAGCGATACCAACTCCCCGAAGAGCTGCGGATGACCAGAAACGTCGTCCGCGACTTCATTCGCGAACAGATCGTTCCTCTCGAACAGGATCTCGAACAGGACGCGATCCATCTGCCTGACGAAGACTTCGACCGCCTCGCGCCGATGGCCAAAGAGATGGGTCTATGGTGCATGGGCGTGGCGCCGGAACACGGCGGAGCGGGCCTGTCGATCTTCGCCCAGGCGGTGCTGCACGAGGAGATGGTGCAGCATCGTGCCGGGCTGTACCTGCCAGCGTACGGAACGATGGGCTCTCCTCCTCCTGAGATCATCTTCGAAGGCTCTGACTACCTGGCTGACACCTACGGCGTGCCGACAGTCCAAGGCGACCGAAAAGCGTTCTTCGCCATCACCGAACCCAGCGGCGGCTCTGACCCAGCTCGAGCGATTCAAACCCGCGCCGTTCGCGACGGCGACGACTGGATCATCAACGGGAGTAAGATATTCATCAGCAGCGCGCCATGGGCGGATTGGGGCATCGTGTTCGCGCGAACCGACCCCAACAGCCGACGAGGCATCACCGCTTTCGTCGTCGAGAAAGACTGGCCCGGCTTCAGTTGGGAGCCGATTCCCGTGTTGCGCGCCTACTATCCAGCGCAACTCTTCTTCGACAACCTCCGCGTGCCGAGCCGCAACGTGCTGGGCGAGGTCGACAACGGCTGGGACATGCTCGCCAACAAGTTGCTGGCTCGAGCTCGGATTCCGTACTCGGCGGCAAACCTCGGTGTCGCGGTTGCCGCGCACAACCTGGCGGTCGAGTACTCGAAAACACGTGAGACCTTTGGCGCTCCGCTCGCGACACGGCAAGCCGTCCAGTGGATGCTCGTCGAATCGGAGGTCGAGATACGCGCGTGCCGCTGGCTGATCTGGGAAGCCGCCTGGCAATACGACGCAGGCGAGGACTTCCGCCAAGCGGCGTCCATCGCCAAAGTCTACTCGGCCGACATCCTGGGCAAGGTCGTCGACCGCTCGATCCAGATCCACGGCGGCTACGGCGTCACCAAGTGGCTGCCGCTGGAGCGCTGGTACCGCGAGGCGCGAATCCGTCGGATTGGCGAGGGACCGACCGAAGTCCAGAAGATGGTCATCGCCCGCGAAATCCTCAACCCAGGCGGCCCCTCGCGACAGTGACAGGTCAGTCCGATTGTTATTTTGTTCTGTCGAATATCCTTAGGGCCGATCGAACTGGCGCCGCTCCTCACCCGCTCGCCCTGAGCCCCGATCGTAACGGGATTATGCCCGCACGGGAGGCAACGCATGGGACCGTAACCGCGCTCCAAAATTCTGTCTTTCTTCGTCCTTCCGCGCGCGGAAGGACGAAGAATCTAGGGCCCCGCAGGGAGGCAAGTATCGCGCTGAGCCAGATCCTTCGCTGCGGATCGGAATGGCGAACGAAAGCTGATGCCTGGCAGTCTGTCAAAGACGTACAAGCCGCCCCAGAACGTTCGGCCTGAATCCCGACGCATCGGGATCCCGGCATTTTCGGGACCTGTTGAAGGGCCGCCTGCACATACGCATCGACGTTCGATGCACGCATATTCGCCTTGTCAACCGAGCAACATGAACATCTTCTTCGACATGGACTACACCCTCATCGCCGTCGACGGCTCGTTGAGACCAAAGGCCGAGCAGGTCATGCGACGCCTACGCGACGATGGCCACGACCTCTACGTCTGGTCAGGGAACGGTGTCCGCTGGCTCGAACTCCGCAAACACGGCCTCGAAACCCTGGTCACCGACTGTTTCGAGAAACCGGCGACGAACCCCGCGGAGTCCGTGAAGACGATGGGACTGCCCGTGATGCCTGATCTTGTCGTCGACGACGACCTCGAGTTCGCGGCCGCCCTCGGCGGCGTGTGGGTGAAGACATACCACATGCCCTACGCCGAAGACGCCGAGATGGACAACGTTTACCGCATCATCACCGAATGGGCCGAAACCGGCGGCTCGCTTGACCCGCGTTTCCGCCCGCCACGACCGAAGTAATCGACGCGGCTCAGTGTCGCCCCGGGCGCTGGAGCTGGACGTACACGCCCATCGTCGTGGCAGGATGGATCCAGACGACGTTCGTGTCCGGGCCCACATCTTCGCCCTCGGCGACGCCCATAACGCGCCCGCCGTTGGCGCGAACATGACGAACGGCCTCGGCCAGATCAGGAACGTCGAAGGCCACCAAATAGACGCCCTGTCCCTTCGACTTAAGGAACCTCGCCATGGCGCCGGTGTCATCCGACGGCTCCAGGAGCTCGACGAACGCTTCCTTGCCGTTGCCGATCCAGGCGGCGCGGAACCCGAACGCCGACGGTTCGCCTTTGGGAATCATCATCTCGAGTCCGAACATCTTGGCGTAGTGGTCCGCAGCCTCGTCGATGCTGTTTACGGCGATGGAGAAGTTGGTAAGTTTGTCGAGCACGTTGTGCCTCCGTCGGGTGGAATTCGAGGGTTGGCTGGGATAGCGCGAGTCTAGCAGTGAGGCTGGTTCGGGTCAATCTCATACGCCAGGCTGGAATGCGAGCCGGACACTTCGCGTGTCATTGACTCGAAGGTAGCTCAGATCAACGGCTCCGCTGATACAATGCCGGCGGGTCGGCAATCCGATCACCCGACCAAGTAACGCCTAACTTTCCTCGACCCAAACGATGTCAATCGGGAGGAGCACGTTGCCTTACAACACCCGCGCCACGAACACGATCGTCCACGAGAAGAACGTCCCGATGACGACCCGCGACGGCGTTACGCTGATGGCTGACGTGGTCCGCCCTGACGCGCCCGGACGCTATCCGGTGCTGCTGAGCCGGACGCCATACGGCAAGGACGGCGCCATGTTGAACGGCGAGGGCTCCGCCTTCTACTTCGCCCGACGAGGTTACGTCACGGTTCTTCAGGACTGCCGAGGGCGGTTCGAATCCGAGGGCGAGTACTACCCGATGGTCAACGACGTCGCCGACGGATACGACGCCGTCGAGTGGGCGGCCAGGCTGCCCTGGAGCAACGGCCGCGTCGGGACGATGGGCCAGTCGTACATGGGCGCAACGCAATACATGATCGCCTGCAACGACCCGATGCCGCCTCATCTGCAGGCCATGGCCCCGGTCTCGGCAGCCGCCGATTATCACCAGGGCTGGGTCTACCGCACCGGCGGCGCGATGCTCTGGGGCTGGGCAGTCCCGTACGCGATCCTCAAAGGCCGAAACACGCTCAGTCGCACCGGCCGCGATGATCTGCTTTCAGTCATGGACGGTTATGGCGTGCCCGGATCGAACTTCGGCGTGCCGCTGACCGACGAATGGTACCGTCACCTGCCGATCTCCGACTGGACCGATCTTTTGAAAGAGGCCGCCCCGTACTTCGCCGACTACATCGCCAATGCCGACGACGGCGACTACTGGCAACCGATCAACGTTCTGGCCCACCTCCCGAGCATCGACGTTCCGATGCTGCACGTGAGCTCGTGGTACGACGTGTTCCTCGAAGGCGCCCTCGACGCGTTCATGGGCATCCGAAGCTCCAGCCTATCGACTAGCGCCCGCAACGGCCAGAAGATGGTTATCGGACCTTGGGGGCACCTGTTCCCGTTCGTCAAGCCGACCTCTCAGGGCAGCGGGGACATCGATTTCGGCGCCGAGGCACGGATCGAACTCCACAAAATGCAACTCCATTGGTTCGATTACTGGCTCAAAGACATCGAAACCGGCATTATGGACTGGCCGCCCGTGGATGTGTTCACCATGGGCGAGAACCAGTGGCGCTCGATCGACGACTGGCCGCCGCCGAACGCCCATTACGTGCGTTACTACCTGCACGGCAGCGGGTCGGCTGGCACATCTGACGTGGATGGTTCGCTGTCCACGGTCCCGCCAGGCGACGAACCGCCGGACGAATACACGTACGATCCCAACGACCCTGTGCCGTCCCTGGGCGGGAACAACCTCACCATCAAGCTCGGAGTTCAAGATCAACGCCCGGTCGAATCACGGTCAGACGTACTGGTCTTCACCTCCGATGTCCTGGAACAATCGCTCGACGTAACCGGACCCATCTCGGTCCACTTGTGGGCCGCGTCTTCGGCCCCGGACACCGACTTCACGGCAAAACTCGTCGACGTGCACCCCGACGGCTACGCACGCAACCTCCTGGACGGCATCATCCGCGCTCGATACCGTGATTCCGCCAGCGATCCAACACCGATCGAACCGGGCCGCGTTTACGAATATGTGATCGATCTCTGGGCGACAAGCAACGTGTTTCAGGCAGGGCATCGCATCCGCGTGGAGATCAGCTCGAGCAACTTCCCGCGGTTCGATCGCAACCAAAACACGGGCGCCCCGTTCGGAGCCGACGCCGCCATGAATACCGCCGACCAGACGATTCACCACGGCGGCGAGTACGCGTCGCACATCGTGCTGCCGATCATCCCGCGGTAAGCGACACCTATCTCAATCGGCAATTGGTGTGCCGGAAGAGAGTTCAAGCCGTGCCAATTCGGCGTCGCTCTGTCGAAACAACGAGGAGACATGACCGTAATGCGGCGGTATAATAGCAATTCTCCCAGCAATCGGCAGATGCGTCACGACACCCCAGTTTAGCTAGCGGAGATCGGCTGTTGGCAAACCGAGCTGAAATTATCCGGTTGATCGCACAACTTTCAAACGGCGGTCCAACCGCCAGAACTTCGGCGGCGAGATTCCTCGGTAAGCAACGTGACCAGTCCGCCGTCCGTCCGTTGACCGCGGCGCTTACGGACCAAGAGCGCTCGGTGCGTCACCAAGCGGTTGTCGCGCTTGGCCTGCTGGCCGATCCATCGGTGGCGTCGCACCTGGAATCGATGCTGGATGACCCGAACGTCAATATCCGCGTAAGCGCGATCCGCTCACTCGCCGACGCAGGTGCATCCTCTTCGATTCCCAAGCTCGCGCTGCTGCAGACGACTGCCAAACAAGCCGAAATACGCACCGCAGCCTCGGAGGCAATTCGACGACTGCAACCCGATCCACCAAGCGCGAACCGACCGGCCGAGATCGAAGACCATGCCAAGCCGGAAGATGCGCAACCCGCATCAGGCACGGATTTAGAGGTCGATCTGCGAACTCCCACCGGACGGCTGGGTGAGTTCATCAAATTAGACGGCACGATAACGAACCCTGGCGACGAGCCGGTCAGTAACCTGGTTCTAGCGTTATCCGGTCCCGCAGGCACGGAAGTGCGATCGATGCGACTTCCGAACAGACTCGATCCGAAATCCACGGTCGAGTGTGACGCTGGGATCAAGCCGGCGCATGCCGGTTCAGTTCCTCTCACGTGGCGGCTGAGTTTCGAAGATTCCAAAGGTGATCGTCGCCAACAACACGGCGTCGAGTACGTAGTGGTGATCGACAGCAAATGATCGGGGCAATCGCCGCCTCCAATCCACATCGACAACCTGTATCAGGGGCCCATCGTCTCCGGCGATTTGCTGGAATCCGGCGCCGCCAAACAGGACGAGGGTGTAATTTATCAGAAAGGCGGAAGCGTCCCTAGGCCGGGCGATGAGCAGGAGTTCGGTTTTTGCCAGCACTGTGGCAAAGAGTTACCGGGAATGCCAACAACTCCGAAATTCTGCCCTTTGTGCGGTGGGAATCTGGTTGAGTGACCTCTGATCGACGATGCTCCTTCAACACACAACAATCCCTACTCCGTGCCTCTCCCCCCTTCGTCGCGTAGCCCACCCCTAACCGTGTAGAATCACTGTCGAGGGTTCGCAATCGGGCGTCCCTTGGATTCATTTCCGCACGCGCTTTAAGCAGCAGGGAGTTCGACACGTGGCCGAGCACGGACACCCGCCCAAACATCACTACGACGCCTCAATGCTCAGCGTCGAGGAAGCCCTTGAGCGCATCCTCAGTTATATGCCGGAGCTCGACGCTGAAGAGAAGCCGATTCTGGACGCCATGGGGCAAGTTCTGGCCGACGACGTTGTCTCCGACTTGGATATCCCGCCGTTGGACAACTCCGCGATGGACGGCTACGCGCTGCAAGCGACGAGCGTCGAAACGGCGTCCGAAGGATCGCCGGTCGTGCTTAGGGTGACCGGCGTGATCGCCGCGGGACAACTTCCGGAAATCAGCGTTGGCCCGGGCGAGGCTGTACGGATAATGACCGGCGCCCCGGTGCCTGAAGGCGCTGACACGGTCGTGCCATTCGAAGAGACTGACGAGTTGGAACGCCGCGCTTCCGGGCAAGGGTTGTCCGAGATCGCGATCAAAGTGGCCGCCAAAACGGGGCGCGATGTCCGCGTCGCCGGTCAGGATGTTCGTCGCGGAGAGGTAGTCCTCAAACGCGGCGCCGTGCTCCGCCCGTCCGAGGTCGGCGTGATTGCGTCATTGGGGCGCAACACTGTCCGAGTGATTCGCAAGCCTGTTGTCGGGATTCTCTCGACTGGCGACGAGTTGCTCGAACCTGGTGCGAACTTTGGCACAGGCGGCATTTATGACAGCAATAGCTACAGTGTGGCAGCTCTCGTGCGTCGATATGGCGGAATTCCCCATATGTTGGGAATCGCACGGGATAACCTGGATTCGGTCAATGCGAAACTGCGAGAGGGGCTTGAGTCTGATATACTCATAACCTCGGCGGGGGTGTCGAAGGGCGACTACGACATGGTCAAGGATGTCCTGACCCAACACGGCGAGATCGACTTCTGGTCCGTACGCATGAAACCGGCCAAGCCACTCGCGTTTGGCGTCCTCACTGCTCCCGACGGCCGAAAAGTGCCGCACCTCGGTCTGCCAGGCAATCCTGTCAGTGCCATGGTCGCTTTCGAGCAGTTTGGGCGCGCCGCAATCTACAAAATGCTTGGCAAGACCGGAATCGAAAAACCCCAGGTTAGGGCGATACTGGACGAACCGATTCACAACACGGACGGACGACGCGTCTTTGCGAGAGCGGTGGTCACTAAACGGGACGGAGAGTACCGAGCTCGTTTGACCGGCGAACAGGGCTCGAATCTGTTAACCTCAATGGCGCGCGCGAACGGCCTCGCCATCTGCCCGGAAGATTTGTCGCGCAAAGAAGCGGGAGAGGTCGTGGATGTCCAAATGCTAGACTGGCCAGAGGAAGTGTTTTAATGGTGGAAAACCCGCTAGCGGTCGAACAATCGAAGAACGGCAACGGCGAAGTCGAGGCGCAGGCCCTGCCCAAATACCTGATAGATCCCGGCTTGGCCGACTCGGTTCGACGTTCTTTGCCGATGTTGATCGCCAGCCGGCGCTGCTACCTGTGTCAGCAAGCTGACGATGAGCGACCCGAACACGGAGATCCCGAAGAATTTATCGAGCGCATCGCAGACCATTGCTCCCAAGAGCAAGACTATATGTTGCCAGACACTCCCCTCAAAGACGCGATATTCCGCGTCATCTTGTCACACAGAAACGAACCCATGGACGCCGACGAGATCAGCCAGATATTGACCGACGCCTGGTCCATGACACCATTTCCCCGGGTAACCACTGCCGACATCGTGCAGAGACTGCTGGACAACAGCCTGAGCTATTGCATCGCCAAGGTGCCCGAACCCGAAATTGAACCGGCGATTGAACCCGAGCCTGCCGCCGAACTGGAGTCAGAGCCAATTCCGGAAGAACCAACGTAGGACGACGACGAAGATGCTCCGGAAGACAAAGAGTAGCTGTCATTCGATTCTCGCTAACAACAAAGTCCCGGCTCGGGCTCCGAGCGGGGACTTTTCTGTTTCCGATGTAGGCTCATCAAGCGACGAGCGTCAGAACCTCAACCGTTGCAGCTTGCGAGCTTCGTGAGCGCCGAATACACCGCACCCTGTGACGGTCGCGTTAAGCGACATAAACGACCGCTTCAATTTCAATCGCGCGGCAGTGGCTTGATCCCCTGCTTTCTAGACGTCTTCTTCTCTAGGCTTGCGCTTCTTCGGAATTACGTGTACGTCTTCGTTAGCGAATACGGTTGAAGACAGCACCTGCTTTTTGGCGTTTTTCTTGGGTTTCTTGGCCTCTCGTTTGGCGGCATGGCCCCTTGGCATGGTAAACCTCCGAACACATCCGTGTTGGCATTATTGGCCTTCTAACAGAGTGTAAGACAACTCCCAATGGCTGTAAAGCGCCCAAGGTCTCTACTTACGATCTCTCGGCGGCTCAATCGCGACAGTTCTCTCGCGGCACGGCCATTGAGAGTGGAGCGTCGAACTTTAATCGCGACGGAGGCGTCTACACGAACGGCCACGGAACGTTCACGTACGAGTCGAGTCCAGGCAGTTCAGGGTCGTCTAGCATCGCCCGAATCCTGGCAGTCAGCGCCCGTTCTTCCTGCCGGTGGATCAAGTCGGCGAACTCAAGCGCTTCTGCATGAGGCGCTTCCAGCCGCGCAAGGAGCGCCTCGAGATCTGCCAGCGCGCCCGCGGGGATCGTCTGACCCCAAAATTCCAGCATGACCGTGCGCACTTTGAACAGCGTGTGAAACGTCAGACCGTGATCGATGCTCCAGACCCGTCCATCCGAGCCAAGCAGGCAATGGCCGGCCTTTCGATCCGCATTGTTGACGAGCAGATCAAACACGGCGAACTGCATCAGTTCGTCTTCTCTGTCGTTAACCATGTCGAAGTATGTAACTTCCGGATCCGATTCGACATAAAGCTGAACCGAGCCCACTCCATAGGGTCCGTCGCGAACGATGGTGTACGGCACGCCGGGCCAGCCCAGCATCCGGCTCAAAAGGAACGTTGCGTGTTCGCGCTTGTAGAGCGTGCCGCCAGGGAAATCTCGAAGAGGCCGTTCTCCGTCTCTCGGTTTGTAGATCGCCCGCAAGTACTTGCCCGGCCCCGCATCAATCCAAATCAGGAACGTGTAGTTCGACCCCCAAGGCATGCGATGTCCGCCGATAATCTCGCCAGACCGCAGGATCGGCGTCGCTTCATCCTCGGACAGGTCAATCGGTACGGCCCCATCTGGGGTCGGGAACGTCGAGCGGCTGTCGCGTGGAATGCGAGGAGGCAATACGTCCTCTCGATGGGGCTGGAGACTGGGTTGAGCAACAGATGACGGCAGGATTCCGTCAACGTGAAGAGATTAGGCCCGACCGCGTCTATGGGTCATTCGGATCGAGCTGTGAAAGGTCAGCGGCCCCATTGGTTCGAGCGCATCGATGCCCAGACGGATCCATCGGCCAGCCGCAAAGCGGACAGTGAGGCCTACCCGCGGCGCACACGAGCATCGCTTCTTCGGAGAACGCATGAACCTGTTCCTCGTTGGCCCACATTCGGATTATGGCGACATCGTCATCGTCGGGATCGTGCGCGTCAAGGATAAACAAGTTCCTGGCGCCGTCGTGACCCAAAACCAATTTTGTCGCTTTGAAATCCAGGCTTGTAAGAGGATCGGCCTCTTGATCGGTGGGCGCGTCTGTGTCTGTTTCCCGATCTTCCGGCAGGTTCGCGACGATCTGCTGGATCGCCAGCGCCAGTTGGAAGAGCTGCTCTTTTTCGAGCCAAATCGACGCCGAACTGCTTTCGCTGTTGACGACGACTCGGAAAGTGCGATTGCCTGGCTCTCCGATGGACTCGGATCGCAAGCTGGATACGTTGGTAAATTCGTTCTTTGCTTCTGCCATGATTGTTCGGTAAATTCTAGTCGCTCGGCGATGGAGTAGCAAGTTTGAGCCGTCGTTTCGAGGACGATCGCCAGACTCGGAGCGGTACGCAATCAACCTCAGGTCGAATCCAGGTTGCACGACTTCGATTGCGACATGGCGTATGCTGGGTTGGCGATCTGCGCCATCGCAAGATGCCTCTTTGCTGACCGTCGATGGCCACCGAGAGGTATTTGCGCGATGAACGAGATCGATAGGCGAACGACTGCGGAGCGGCATTGGCTTCATCGAACCCGTTCGAACCCAAGCGTGATCGGCGCCGCCATGATCTTGATCGGCTTGGCGGGTATTCTTGCCGTTGCTTCGTATTTTGGCACGGACGATTCGCCGGTCGTGCCTGATCCGTTGCCACCGCCACCCGCGAACCCAATCCCGCCGATCGCCCCGCAAACCGTCGCCGACGGCCCAGCCGATCAACAGGGCGCCGAAGATGTCCAACGCATCGTTTCCGGCGAGTTCGTTCCTGGCAAGGCGACCGTCAACGGTCATGATTTCGATATCGAGGTGGCCCGTGACGCGGCCGAGAGGTCGAAAGGCCTAGGCGGTCGGGCATCGCTCGGAGTCGACGTCGGGATGGTGTTCGTGTTCCCGAACGAAGGCATCCACCGATTTTGGATGAAGTCGACGATTATTCCGTTAGACCTGGTCTACATCGATGCCGGCGGCACGGTCGTGAGCGTCCAAACGATGGAGCCGGAGCTCGGTGTCCCCAATCGCGATCTGACGATATACGAACCGCCCGTCCCGGTTTCGCTGGCCATCGAGCTCAACGGAGGACGCGCCGACGAGACCGGGATTGCCATTGGCATGACGGTCGATTTCGAGTAGAGCGATCTCGACTGCGTTGACTGCCATCGCCTATGGCATCGACACCGGCCAGGCGCCTGGTCCGTCACGGGTGGGAGCCGTTCCGCCGAGGGTGGCTCGGCACTCGCCAGACATACAGCTGTTCCTCTGTTCAGGTTTGCGTCTTTCAGGGGAATCCGAACGGACGGCCTCCAAGGTACCCGCCAAATCGGAGTGACCAAAGCGCGACAGCGGCGACCGTCGAGATCGATAACGTTACCGTTGCCCGCTTGGCCCACGTCGAGCGAAAGTCGCCCCGATTTGATAGTTCGACGTACCAACCTCGACCGAGCATGATGATCGTGACAACCAGAAACGGCCATGTGAGCACCCGCAACGCGGGCGTTGCGGCTAGCCCGGACCCCGTTGCGCCCAGGAGTCCAAGCAAGCCAGGGACCACTCATCACCACGGCAACGGCAAAAGCCCGCTCAGCAGGGCCACGAACGGCGTCTCAATCCGCAGATATTTCAACATCGTGTGCGCTCGCCTCCATCCAATTCTGCCGTGTCCAGGCATACGGCATTCACCGATAGCATACTGTAGCCGCGCCTTCGCCGCACTCGACGTCGGAACCAGCCATCGGAATCTGTGTTTTCCGCATCGGTATCTTCGCGCTTCCCAAACGAACGGATCCCCAATAGCACAACCAACGGAACGGCGCAGCACGCCCCAACGCCCAACCAACCAAGCAGCATCTCCAACTGCAATCCTCCGTTCACCCCACCCGGGCCTACGGCACATCCACGCCCGTTTGGGCTCTACCCAACGCAGCAGCAAGGTCGATCTCGGGGCCGTGGCCGCGCTCATCTCCGATCGTCAGGAGGGTCTCGCTCGGCATGTAAACGGCGTTGAGGCACGTGCCGCCGATAGGCAGGGTGCTATTGATTATCAAGGCAGTTTTGCCTTAGTCGCTGCCGCAAACGGGACCGCCCAAGATATTTGGTCGCGATTGCTGTCCGTTGTCATCTCACTCGCCTTCGCGCCTTTTTCCCGTCTGCCGAAAAACAATGCGCCGCTCACGAACTCACGGATCCGGTTCGACAAGCTTCCCGATCGCCTGGGTCAACGACTCCGGATCCAAGCGCATGCCCTGATCGGCCCCATCCGATGCCGATAGCTGATGCATCCAGAATGTCGGTTCCGGCGGCGCGTCCGAATCCCACGCAACGCCGGGCGGATAGGCCAGGTACACGTCCCACGCGGTTGTCGTCAGTGCCAACGTTCGCGAGAAATGGTCCCCGATGGACCTGTCAGGACTCCACCGCTGAACAACGCGATCGTCTTTCAGCTCTGCGCGTTGCCGGCCTGCCGCTTCATGGTCGTCTTCGGCGAGCATGGGAAGAAATCCAACAAAACCAGCCAACTTCACCGAATCGAATCGCTCGAAGATGTCGCGGACAACCCTGTGTCCGTACTGGCAGGGCGGTCAAGTAGGCGAAACAAGTGCGATCAACCGCACGGAATCGATGGCGTCATTGAACCAGCCCTTGATCCCGGCCGTGCTCACGGTGTCTAGCATCGCTACGTTTCACCTCGGCATAATTCGGCGCCAGTTTCGATCTGTATATGTTGAAGCCAGTATACGCTTGCCGCCGCGTTCGTTAGCCACGTCCAGCGGCTCATGATCGCTGGCGCCAACTCCTCTGGACATGAGACAATTCCACGAAGCTCCCGATGCGAGCATCTTTTCCGACACAGGTGGACATGAATTCCAGATACTCTCTGACAAGCATTCGCCGATGGACGGCGATCCTAGCGGCTGGCGCGGTTGTTGCCGGCTTGGGCGCTTGCGGCAGCTCCGAACCCGAAACGACACCGACGCCAGTGCCTGCGCCCGTTGAACCCGCCGCGGCGGCGACGGATTCGGAAGTCGTCGCCGTGCTTGCGACGTCGGACATCGCCGTCGGCGAAAACCGCATAGTGTTCGGACTGATCGAGCCCGGAACCGGTGGGATCAGAGACGCCGAAGTCACGGTGCAAACGTTCCACATAACCGATCAATCGGTCGACGGACCGAAACACACCGCCCAAGCGATTTTCAACTTGTGGCCCAGCGGCATCCGAGGCGTCTACGTAGTGAATCTCAATTTCGATGCGCCCGGCCAATGGGGGTTGGGCATCATGATGCGAGAAGAAGGCGGCGAAGAAGCCCTGGTCTCGGCCACGATTGCGGTGCAACCTGAGAGCCTTTCGCCGGCAATCGGCTCGCCCGCCCCAGCGAGCGTGAGCAAGGTCGCCAACAATACCGATGGATTGCCGGAAGTAACGACTGACGTTCGCGCTGATCCCGACCTCTACGCGATAACGATCAAGGACGCGCTCGCCAATCCGAACCCGCTGTTGGTCACATTCGCCTCGCCAGCGTATTGCCAGACCGCGACTTGCGGTCCGCAGGTGGACGTTGTCAAAGATCTGAAGAACCAACATGGCGACAGGATGGACTTCATCCACGTCGAAGTGTTCGACAACCCGACGGAAATCCAGGGCGACCTGACCCGCGCCGTGATCTCGCCGACAATGGATGAGTGGGGCCTCGTCACCGAACCGTGGACGTTCGTCATGGACGGCGAGGGCGCCGTGCGAGCCAAGTTCGAGGGCTTCGTGACCCAGGCCGAGCTCGAAGCTGCCATTGCCGAAGTGGTCCCATAGACGGCCACTCGAACCTCGACAAGCCGTTCTCACACCTCTTGAATTCCTTCGACGATCAGAAACGTATCCGGGCGATTTGATTCGGTTCGCTCTAGGCCTGTCCGGTCCAACTGCCGTGGCGTGTGCGAACCAAGCGATCATTCTTACATGCAGACACTTCGCAAACCTAGATGCCGCTGAACCTCTCGCAACGCGGCGACTATAAGTGGTGGGTTTTCGTCGCCACCGCGATTGGCACACTGACTTCCGTCATCAACAACGGAAGCCTGATCGCTTTGCCTATTATATCCCGAGAGGCAACCCAATCAAATGACTGACCCCGATCCAAATTGACACTCTCCGAACGCCTCCCCTAAAATCAGATTCCATATAGGCTCAGGCAGGCTGCCGCGCCAGCGAGCCGGGCTTCTCCGTCAACTCCGTATGCCAACGACCTCAGGGGCGATTTATGACCACGAGACAATGGACCAGCGAACAGATCAGAGAGGAATTCCTAAGCTTTTTCGAAAGCAAAAGTCACCTTCGGGTTGCGAGCTCGTCCTTGATACCCGTCGGGGATCCGACGTTGCTGTTGGCCAACGCTGGCATGAACCAGTTCAAACCATACTTCGCCGGCGAGACGGAGCCCCCGAACGTACGGCTCACCTCGTCGCAGAAGGCGTTCCGCACCGTCGACATCGACATCGTCGGCGATGCCACCCATTGCACGCTGTTCGAAATGCTGGGGAACTTCAGCATCGGCGACTATTTCAAGCAGGGCGCCATCGAGTTCGCACTGGAGTTCCTCACTCAGAACATGGGACTTCCCAAAGACCGCCTCTACGCGACGATCTACCTCGACGATGAAGAGGCGCGGGGGTTATGGCTCAAGGCGGGCATCCCCGGCGAACGCATCTCACGCTTCGGCGACGAGGACAACTGGTGGGGTCCGGCCGGACTCGAAGGACCATGCGGTCCGAGCTCCGAGGTCAACTACGACTTCGGCGCTGACCGCGGTTGCCTCAAAGACGACTGCGGCCCCAACTGCGAGAACCCCATGAACGAGCACGGTGAAACGTGCAACCGTTTCGTGGAGCTTTGGAACCTGGTGTTCATGCAGTTCTACCACCACCTGGACGGTTCACGGCCTCGGCTTCCAAGCACCGGTGTGGACACCGGGATGGGCTTCGAACGGCTCGTCCGGGTGATGCAACATACTGACACGATGTACGAGACCGACCTGTTTGAGCCAATGATCCGGAAGGCAGAGGAGATCAGCGAAACTCGATACGGCGTCGATCGGAACACGGATTACGCGCTGCGCACCATCGCTGAGCATGGGCGCAGCGTAACGTTCCTGATCGCTGACGGTGTCGTGCCGGGCAACGAAGGCCGGGGATACGTCCTCCGCCGTGTTATCCGCAGAGCGATCAGGTATGGCCGGCGGATCGGGTTGGAGGGCAACTTCCTGGGCGAGATCGCCGACTCCGCCATCGAGAAGATGGGCGACGTCTACCCTGAGCTAGTACAGCATCGCGAGTTCGTCAAGACCGTACTGACGCTAGAAGAGGATCGATTCCAACAGGCGTTCCAAAACGGCTATTCGATTCTCACGACCGCGATGGAGGAGGCTTCCGAACTCGCGGGCGATGTGGTGTTCAGACTCTGGGACACGCATGGTTTCCCGGTCGAAATGACGCAGGAGATCGCCCGAGAACACGATGTCTCGATCGACATGGACGGCTTCGATCGCGAAATGGAAGCCCAGCGAAAACGAGCGCGCTCGACGGCCCACTTCGGCGGCGATCGATCCAAGATTCGCGTCTACGAAGGCCTTGGAGTCGGCAGCACGGCGTTCCTCGGATACGAGCAGCTCACCGCGTCGTCGGTCATCGTTGGATTGATCTCCGGCGACGAAGCCATTGACGAAGCCAAGGAAGGCAGCGACGTCGAGGTCGTCATGGTCCAGACGCCCTTCTATGCCGAGGGTGGAGGCCAGGTGGGCGATTCCGGAGAGATCGTTGGCAGCAACGGCAGAATCGTGATCCACGACACGCAGGAAGTCATGCCAGGCATGATCGTCCATTTCGGCGAGGTGAGCCAGGGCGCCGTGAGCATGGGCGAGGCCGTGGACGCCTACGTCGACCCAATTCGCCGAGAGGATATTGCGCGGAACCACACCGCGACGCACATGTTGCACGCCGCTCTCAGGCAGGTGCTTGGAGCGCACGTCCGACAGGCTGGCTCGCTCGTAACGTCTGATCGGCTTCGCTTCGACTTCACGCACGTTCGGGCGGTCTCCGACGAAGAGATGTGGCAGGTGCAGCTTCTGGTCAACGAGAAGATCCGCCAAAATGCGCGCATCGTCAAAGGCGAGGACACGTACCAGTCGGCCATCCGACGTGGGGCGCTAGCGTTTTTCGGCGATAAGTACGGCGACACGGTTCGCATTGTCGAGATAGCCAACGGCGACACTTTCAGCTTCGAGGTTTGCGGCGGCACGCACGTCGAGCTCACCGGCGAACTCGGTTCCGTCTACGTGCTCGGCGAGTCCTCGATCGGCGCGGGGATGCGGCGCATCGAAGCGATCAGCGGACGATCGGCCGAACGCCTCGTTTGGGAGCGGTTCCACCGCGAGGACCAGGTCGCTCGCTTGCTCCAGACCACCGCCGAAGGGCTCGCCACCCGAGTCGACAGCTTGATGGGCGAGCTAAGCGGCCTTCAACACGAACGAGAGGCCATGAACCGGCAGCTGTCACTCCAGTCGGCGGAAGGTATGCTGGACGCCGCGCAGGACGTCGACGGAATCACGGTGCTCGCCGGCAGAGCCACCGCCGAGGATTCGGACTCATTGCGCGAAGTGGGCGATTGGCTGCGCGACAAGCTGGGAAGCGGCGTCGTGGTGCTGGGATCGGTAATCAACGACCGTCCCATGCTCGTCGCCATGGTTACGCCCGACCTCGTCGAAAAGGGCTTCAACGCGGCGGACATCGCTCGCGGCGCGGCCAAGGCCATCGGCGGCGGCGGCGGCGGCAGGGCCGACGTTGCCCAGGCCGGAGGACGCGACGCGGCCAAGCTGGATGACGCCTTGGCGCTCGTGGCCGGGTTGGTCAAGGAGACCGCCGGCGCTTGAGAATCATGGCGCTGGATGTCGGCGACCGGCGCATAGGCGTCGCGCTGAGCGACCCAACAGGCCTTCTCGCGACGCCGTTCGGGGCCGTGGACCGGAAACACGCCGAGCCATCTGACATCGACGAGATTGATCGCATTGCTCGTGAGAACGAGGTTGAGGCGATCATTGTGGGCTTGCCGAGGTCGCTGTCCGGCCAACTTGGCAGTCAAGCAAAGCTCGTCAAGACTTTCGTGACCGAGCTCTCGGCGCGTGTCGATCTGCCAGTGACGATGGTGGATGAGCGCTACACGACGGTGCAGGCGGAGCGGATGCTGCGCGAGTCGGGACGTCAGCCCTCACGCGACCGAGGCCTCGTCGACGCATCCGCGGCCGCGGTCATGCTTCAGGCATACCTCGACGCACGACGGTAGCGTCCTCCGGCTCGTTCCAAGAGCACTGAGTGAGCGCCGGAAACAACAACCCAATCTGCAGAGCCACTATTCGGATCACCCTGGGCATCAGTACCAGCTTTGTTGCAACCGCGAACGTGAGCGGTGGGAAGGAGTATTGCCCCAACGGAGGGACTGAGAGCCCAGCACACGACGCAAACGAAACCATGTGGGCGGTCACCTTCCGCCCGAAGGTCTCCTCTGCAAACGGTTGATGGCCCGAATTGTGCACCGTGCTCGAATTCGCGTCCGAGTGACAACACAAAGCCACCCCTGGGATCGCCAAGAGTGGCTTCACTCCCCAACCGGATCCTTGAATCTACTGAACTCGGCGTTCGGCCGCTTGCTTCAGGTTCGTCAAGGTCTTCTCCAAGCCAGCCGCGACGTCATTGCCTCGCATCGACACGTAGTTCGCCTTGAGCGCCTGCAGCATCGAGTCTTCGGGCTCGCCCAGATCAACTTCCACCTCTTGAACCACCTTCGTGCCCGCGCCCTCTGGGCTAAGGTGATACCGCCACTGGATCCGTTTGGTCGGGAACGGGGGTGAAGGTATCCACGATATCGTGTTCGGGGCGTCGTGGGATACGACTACCGACGTGGCCGTGAACTCCATCGCCTCGCCGCCGATCACGAGCCGCTCGTCCGCCTCCCAAATGCTGCCGAGACCGATGGGGCCGTCGGTCTTCTGTCGTATCGTCAACACCTCGCCGCTTCCGGCCAGTTCGTTGTGGCCGGCCACGTCGTTGAGTATGTCGAAGACCACTTGCTGGGGGCGTCGATAACGGTTTCCACTTTCTCCTCAAAATCCAACATGTCCAACCTCCACCTTTTTCGGAATGCGTGATATCATAAACGATGCAATCGATTGAAGATAGATGCATGTACATCATTCTTGAGGTATTATGATTAATTCGTTTGATTTTGCTAGATTCACATGTCGGTCGCGCTGATTGGGGAACGTCGTGCGATCACGCATAACAAGGAGTTGGCGGCAGGAGGCCAAGTAGATGACTAACGTTCAGCCGGGGCTGGCCGAAGAACTCATCACCGCCGACGGAGTGTTCGCGATAGACGCCAAGCAGATAATCGTCTATTGGAGTGACACTGCGGAAGCGATGCTCGGATACAAGGCCGAGGACGTGTTGGGCAAACCTTGCTATGAGATCGTCGGCGGCCAGGATTCAGAGCACTACCGGTTTTGCCGGCGCGACTGCCCGATATTCTCGAACGCGAAGTCGGGTAAGCCGACCCCGGATTACGACATGCTCTGTGCAACCGCGGACGCCGAATGGAAATGGCTGAACGTAAGCGTTGTCCTTCCGAAACCTGACAGAAAGCCGTTCCAAGTTGTCCATCTGATCAGGGACGTCACAAGCCGCCGAAGCACGGAAGAGTTTGCGCACAAAGTCAGCAAAACAATTCGCGGACTGTACGACGAGGCCCAGGAGCGACTTCCGCAAGCTGTCGAGACGTTCCCAACCCCACTGCCGAAGCTGTCACGACGCGAAACCGAGGTGCTGGGGCTTCTCGCCGCCGGGCTGACCACGCAGCAGATCGCGGACTCGCTACAGGTCCAGCCTGTCACGGCCCGAAATCACATCGCCCGACTCCTCGGCAAACTCGGAGTCAGCAGTCGAATCCAGGCGGTCGTCTACGCGTCACAGCACAAGCTCATCTGATCTCGCGAGGTTCGTCCGTTGTGGAGAGACGCGACCCGCGGTGGCAACGGCGTCGCCGTCATCCTGCGCGTCGATGGATCGACCCGCAGGATGACGACGTTGAGTTGGCCGGTTTGTGATCGGATTTCAGGACGGGCTGAGGCTCATCCGCTCGACCAGAGTTCGTCGAACAGCTCTCGCCACCTCTCGTCGGAGCCCATACCGAACAGGTCCCGGTAGACGACCGTGCCTCGACCGTTGAACGCGATCTTGGTTGATTGCTGTAGCACCCGGAACTTCGACAGCATCCCGTCTCCCGCCTGCGCGATCGGCCAAGGGTAGCCCTGTTTGTCTCGGTACGCAGCAAGCTTTTCGTAGCTCTCGACGGGGTCCGTGCCGACGGCGTAGAACGCCACTTTGTCGGCGTAGTCCGGCCAGATGTCTTTCAGGCGCCGTAACTCGGCGCGACAGGTCGCTCACCAAGTGGCGAAGAAGAACAAATACGTTGGTCGCGCCGCAGTCGCCAAGCTCTCCGAGCTCACGGTGCTGCCGTCCAGCATAGTCATGTCGAATTCAGGGATCGAGTTCCCCACAAAACCGCCAACTTGAGGCGGCGGCCGGTCGGCCGTTGCGGCGGCGGGCGAGTTCGACGCCGATATCGACGGCAGCAGTTCATCTTCGGCCGTATTGGCGCAGGCCACGAGTGCCAGCACCGCAATCGCCACGATCAACAATGCTATTTTTCGGTGCACATTCCCCTCCGGATGCATGCTTTAAGCGTCTGGGTCAGTCGTCCCAACTTCGTTCTTTACGACTGATCACGACAGCCCATTTGGGATACGAGAGCGGCCAAATCAGAGACTTCAAGGTCCGGCTTGCCGTCCGCCGGCCGCGTGGCGCCTCCGCCTGATTCGCCGTGTCGGTTCACCCACACGACGCTCAATCCGAGCTCATTGGCCGGGACTACGTCATGATATAAGCTCTCTGCCACGTGCAGAATCTTGCTCCTGTCGACCCCGAGGCGTTCAAGCAAGAGCTTAAAGTTGCGGGTCGAAGGCTTGTAGCCACGCGCCTGCTGTGCGGTGACAACCTCGTCGAATTCGACTCCAAGTCGTTGGGCGGTGAGTTCAAAAAGGTCGTCATCAATGTTAGATACGACGGCTAGCTTGTACCTGGTTTTCAACGCGGTGAGCGCCCCGACGGTGTCATCGAATACGGGCCAGTCGCCAAGCGAGTCGGCGAGGCGGCTCAAGTCGGTTTCAGTGGCCGTGAACCCAACACTGTCGGCGATGCCGCGCATCACCCTTCGTAGTATCTCTCGATACTCAGCGTATTCACCTTGTTGGGCCGCAGGTTCAGCCTCGGAGTACAGCCTCAGCACCTCGGCATCGTTCCTGGCGAATCCATGGTTGGCCAGAACGGGTTTGACTGCGCCGACGATGCCCGTTTCCCAATCGATGAGCGTGCCATAGCAATCGAAGGTCACTGCTTCATATCGATCGAAATCCAGCATGGCGGCTCCAAATTTTCAGGAATTGGACATTTACAATTTACACCATGGAATCACGGCGCGAAACTCCGCCGTGATATACTCGCACGAGTCTCAAAAGGGAGGATCTACAGCTATGAAAACCCTGGATGCAATCGCTCGAGTTCTCGCCGCCGAAGGCGTGGAACATCTCAACGCTTATCCCTCTACCTCACTCATCGAGTCAGCCGCCGCCCTGGGCATCCGACCCATCATTTGCCGTCAGGAACGTGTCGGTGTCGGCATCGCGGACGGCTACACGAGAGTGACGAACGGCCGTCCGCCCGGCGCGTTCGCGATGCAATACGGTCCGGGCGCCGAGAACGCGTTCGCAGGGGTGGCGACGGCCTTCTCCGACGCCGTGCCGATGCTCCTGTTGCCTATGGGGCACCCGCGAGAGCGAGCCGGCGTTTTCCCGCACTTCAATTCGGTTCGCAGCTTTGGCGCGATTACCAAATCGGTCGAGCAGATTCAGACCGCCGAAAGCGCCGTCGACACCATGCGGCGCGCGTTTGCTCGCCTTAAGATGGGCCGCCCCGGACCGGTGATGGTCGAGATCCCCACCGATGTTGCGGGCCAGGAAGTCAGCGACAGCGTCGTCGAGGCCTACCGCCCAGTGAAGACGACCGTCGCGGGCGCGAATCCGCAAGCGGTTGCGGAGGCTGCTGAAGCGCTGATGAAAGCCAAGGCTCCGGTCATCTACGCGGGACAAGGCGCGCTCTACGGCGAGGCGACGGACGAGCTCGTTCAACTCGCCGAACTGCTTCAAATCCCGGTCGTCACGTCGATGGCCGGCAAAAGCGCTTTTCCGGAGACGCATCCGTTGGCGCTCGGCAGCGCCACTGGCGTCATGAACCGCGCCGCGTACCACTTCCTGCGCGATGCCGATCTGGTCTTCGCGTTGGGCTCCAGTCTGACGAAGCACTCGATGACGACGCCGATCCCCGAAGATAAGGTCTTCATCCAGGCCGCCGACGACTCGATCGACATCGGCAAGAACTACGACATCGATTACCCGCTGATCGGCGACGCCCGACTGATCGTCCGTCAGTTCATCGAAGCATGCAACGACATCGGTGTCTCGGGTCGCGACGGCTCGACCGCCGAGAAGATCGCTGCTTTGCGCCAGCAGTGGCTGGCGGAGTGGAACGCGAAGCTGACGTCTGCCGAGACTCCGATCACCCCATATCGTGTCATCAACGAGTTCATGAACCTCGTCGATCCCAACGACGCCATCGTGACGCACGACTCCGGCAGCCCTCGCGACCAGCTCATGCCGTTCTACCGTTCCGGCGGACCGCGCACCTATCTCGGCTGGGGCAAGTCCCACGGACTCGGAACCGGTCTCGGCCTCAACATTGGGGCGAAGCTTGCAGCTCCGGACAAGTTCACCGTGAACTTCATGGGCGACGCCGCCTTCGGAATGGTTGGTCTGGATTTTGAGACCGCCGCACGCAACAACATCCCCATCCTGACCGTGGTGTTCAACAACTCCACGATGGCGATCACCGCGGGGGCCATGGCAACCTCGCACGAGCTCTACAGCACTCGTGACATCGGCGGCAACTACGCCGACATGGCCCAAGCGATGGGCGGTTGGTCCGAAAAAGTCGAGAACCCGTCCGACGTCGCCGCGGCCATCAGGCGAGCCCGATCCGCCACCGAAAACGGACAGGCCAGCCTGCTCGAATTCATCACCAGCGAAGAAAGCGACTTTTCCCACCGAGCTCCGTTCAGCTAGTGCTGGAATCGCGAAAAAATGAAAACGTGGGGAGTGCAGAGGGGCGCGCCCCTTTGCAACGTTCCAATCGAGAAGGAGACTCATGACCGATGACGTACTGCTAGTAGAGCAAAACGGCTACGTAGCCACGTTCACCATCAACCAGCCGGAAAAGCGAAACTCGCTCAACCCGGAGATCCACGCAGGGATGGTCAAACACATCGACCGGCTTTCCGAGGAAGGCCAGACTAGGTGCCTGGTCATCAAAGGCCAGGGCGATCTGGCCTTCTCCGCGGGCGACGACCTGAAGCGCGCGCCCGGCGATCCTGGCCCACAGCCGGATCCGGACAAAGACCCTAAGCTGCAGTGGCCGCACCGGAAGACCGTCGAGGCGATCTTCGACGCGCCGTTCTCCGTGGTCGCGATGATTGACGGCTACTGCGTCGGCGGCGGCCTGGCGCTGGCAACCGAGTGCGACATGCGGATATGCACCGACCGCGCTCAACTCGGCATTCCGCCGTCCCGGCTGGGAATCATCTACGATTACGAACGCATCCAGGTGTTCATCGACCTGGTAGGCCCGGCGTTCACCAAAGAGCTGTTCTGCTCAGGCTTGCGAATCAACCCGCAACGGGCCCTCGACATGGGACTCGTCAACCAGGTCGTCAAACCGGAGGATTTGGAGTCCGAAGTCTACACGCTCGCCGATGAGTTCGCGCACAACGCCCCGTTGTCGCTTCGGGAGCACAAGCGCATCGTGAACACGCTTGTCCGTCGCAATTTCCAGGGTTCGGCCCTGACCGCCAAAGACATCGGGTCAATGCACGAAGCGCAACGCGTCGCCCGAGACAGCCACGACGCCAACGAAGGCCGCGTAGCCTTCGCCGAAAAGCGCACGCCGGTGTTCCTGGGGCGGTAGGTTAGCTACATTCTGCCCGGGACCGCTTGAGAACATCTCTGCGTATTGAGACGTGTGCCCCCAGGGAGATGACCAACGATGGAGAAGTTGACTCGGATTACCCGCGACCTTGCGGTCATGGGCGGCAAACCGTGCATCCGAGGCATGCGCGTCACAGTTGGCACGTTGGTGGGTCTCATGGCATCCGGCCACTCAATTCAGCGTATCCTCGACGAGTACCCGTACTTGAACGAGCCTGACATCCTTGAAGCGCTCGCATATGCGGCGTGGCGCGTCGGAGAAGTCGAGCCGCCGCTCAGTCTGGAATAACCGAAGTACCATCACAGATGACAACCTTCGTTGGCCTTCGCACTCCAAGCCACCCGCGCGTCAGCATGACATTACGAATCTGACGCGCCGCATACACTCACCACCGACGCCACAGATCCGCGTCAGTGCGGCCGCTATTCGCCCATGCGATCCTCGGATCGATCGTGCGGGTCAACGAGTTCACGATGAGCTCGAATCCCTGGCCGGACCAGGACCGCTCAGCCTCGATGTTGGCTGGCTCGTAGTCCGGCGCGCACCTGTCGTATCCGGCGTCCCTCGCCCACGACATGACGTGATTCAGCAGCGCCTTGCCGATGCCCGATCCGCGAACATCGTTTCGTACGAAGGCTCCTCCGTAACCGCCCCCGATTCCGCAGGCGCTCCCGTCCCCTCGCAGCGCCACAGGGAACAGCCTGTCGTTCGGCGGGGTGGGCGGGGTGCAGGTCGCCAAACCGATCGCTTCGCGATCGACATATGTAAGCCACAGCGCGTTGGCGGGGTCAGCAAGCCGCGCCTCGTGAATTTTCGTCGGGTCGGACTCGACCACGAGCGGCAGGAATGCCGGCGCCGACGCCAGATGTCGACGCAATCCCATCACGAGATCCATGACCGCGTCGATGTCCGCGGGACCCGCCCACCTCACATCCACGTCCTCCGAGGCGCCTACACTGGCGACCTGTCTCGCACCGCATCGAAGACGTTTAAGCCAAAACCCAGCGAATGCCATGCTTCGGCAACCTGGGCATCGCCGGCCGGCAACGATACCGCGTGCTTGAAGCAGCCATTTGCCACCCATCGCTCCGACAAACGGGCGTACATCAGCCGGTAAGTGTCTCGTGCGCCGTCCTGATCGACCGCGTGCGCCAGATCATGACTGAAGGCCGTCCTGGCGACGTTGAAGAAACTGACGCTGCCGAGCAAGAATCCGGCCATTTCGCCGCCTCAGTACGCCGCAACACCGGGCCCCGACGCCATGCAGTTGCGCAGCACGGGCAAGGTCGAGCTCGGGTCTTCGTGGTCCGCGGGGAGCCATGGGGTGCGCTCGCGCCAGGCACGGTAACGAGCCGCGAGCAGATCGGCCGCGTCTTCCAAGTGGGCCGATTCGAACGGGACGACCTCAATCGCCATCGACGCACCACTGCGATCGATCAGGCAAGGTCCAGCAACACAGACGCAACGCGATCAACCGACCTATGTGGCGGACATCACCGAGGGCGCCGGTCTTGAAACCTGCCCGCAGCGCCAACATCACATGAACGCTTCCATGTACTTGATGTTGGAGGGCTCGGACTCGATCTCGCCGCGCTCGACTTGCTTGATCAGGCTCGTGATAGCGTCGCACGCGGGAGTCGGCACTCCGACCTCGACGCCGCGCCGCGCGACGTAGCCGTCGAGGAATTCGATCTCCGTTCTGCGCCCTTTCATCACGTCCTGAAGCATCGAAGGCCGTCCCGCGCCCAACTCCTTCGCGGTCTCGGCGAGGCGGGACTTGAGCTCTTCAAGCACTAGTGTGTCCTTCGCTGCATCTACGTACATCTGTGCCGGAACGCCGTTGATCGGCTCGATATGGACGCCGAGCGCAGCGCCGACTTGGACGACCTCTGCCCCGATCTTTACCGTGACGTCTACGACCCCCGGCGCCTCTCTCGATGCCGCCGATCCCAGACTCGTCAAAGCGCATATCGGGTTGGCCATCGAGTTGACGGCCAGCTTGGCCCATCGCTCACCCCAAAGGTTCGTCGTGACGTGCGTCGGACCGACCACGCTCAGCATCTCTGCCAGCGCCTTGATCCGCTCGGTTTCCATGCCGTTGAGCTCGCCGAGTTTGAATGCCATTCGGCTGGAGACGCTGGTCCGCTGCGGATTGCCTGGGTCGTACATTCCGGCCCCGAGCGTGATGACGCACCCGAGCGTCCGCGTGTAACCGGCGATGGGAGCGATCGTCTCGTCGTTGATTCCATTTTGCGCGGAAACGATGACCCCGGTCGGAGATAGGAGGCGCAGGATGAAATGCGTCGCCCAAACGGTGTCGTACGACTTCATGCTGAGAAAGATCAGGTCGAACGGCTCGGTGATGTTGCACGCTTCGCCGAGGTGCATCGCGTTGACCGGGACGGTAAACTCCTCGTCCGAAGCGGTCACCTTGAGGCCGTCGCGCTTCATCGTCTCGACGTGCTCCGCCCACTGGTCGATCAACGTAACGTCGTGACCGGCCCGCGTGAGGTACCCCCCGATCGTGCCGCCAATAGCCCCGACACCGAACACCGCGATCCTGTTAAACATGCCGAAGTCTCCTTAAAATCGTATTTGCTGCGTCGGCAACCAGTGTAGTTTAGGCACTGAAACCAGTCAACAAACGGGGTGATGGGCTGGCTTGGCCATGAACGGCCAGAGCGCCTCTGGTCTCGGCCTTCAAGCCGGACCCGGCGCCAGCCACGCCATGCTTGGCCATTGGCGATAGAAAAACGAGTGGTGCTGAAATATCTGTGTCATTCTGAGGCCGTAGCCGAAGAATCTGGTCGCCGAACACGCCCTGTCGCTTACAAAACACCAGATGCTTCTCGTTCCACCACAGGTTTCGCACCACGAGAAGCGCTGGCGCCACTTGACAGTCCATGACCATCAGACCGATCCCGGGCCATAAATCGGCACGCAAGGTCATGCGCAGGAGATCACTGGCGCCTCGTAGCCCAAGCCCGGTCTGGGCGTCCGCTGCTCGCAACGACGGCCCTGTGATATTCTAGGTTGCACACCCAACCGGCTCGACGCCGGGCGCGGAGTCGCAATGTTCGTAATCGGCACGGCAGGACACGTTGACCACGGCAAATCCACGCTTGTGGAGGCTTTGACCGGCATCGACCCGGACCGCCTGCGCGAGGAAAAAGAGCGCGGGATGACCATCGACCTGGGCTTCGCGTGGCTCAAGTTGCCCAGCGGCAACGAGGTTAGCATCGTCGACGTGCCCGGACACGAGCGCTTCGTGAACAACATGCTCGCAGGAGTCGGCGGCATCGACCTCGCGCTGCTTGTCGTGGCGGCGGACGAATCCGTCATGCCACAAACCCGCGAGCATCTGGCCATCCTCGACTTGCTCCGTATCGAGCGCGGGCTGGTCGCGCTGACGAAAAAGGACCTGGTCGAAGAGGACTGGCTCGATCTGGTCGTAGCGGACATCGAAGAAGCGCTTGAAGGCACGGCGCTTGAGGGGTCGGCCATCCTTCCGGTGTCGGGAACGACCAACGACGGCCTCCCCGAGCTCGTCGAGGCGATGGACGGACTGCTGGCCGAAACGACGCCCAAAAAGGACGTCAGTCGCCCCCGGTTGCCGATCGACCGCGCGTTCACGATAACGGGCTTTGGGACCGTCGTCACCGGCACGTTGATCGACGGTTCGCTGGAGGTTGGCCAAGAGGTCGAACTCGTCGTCTCGGGCCAACGCACGCGCATCCGAGGACTCCAGACTCACCGGCAGAAAGAAGAACGGGCCGAGCCTGGCACTCGCGTGGCCGCCAACCTCATCGGCGTCGGGCAGGACGACATTCGCCGAGGCGAGGTGCTCACGACTCCAGGTTGGCTTCGACCCACCGCCGCTTTCGACGTTCATCTCAGGGCAATACCCGAGGCGCCGCTCCCGTTGCGCCACAACATGTTCATCACTGTCCACACCGGATCCAGCGAGGTTATCGCTCGTCTACGACTGTTCGAGGGCGACCGCCTGTACCCGGGGGAAACGACATGGGCGCAACTCAAGTTGGAGTCTCAGCTGGCCGTGGCCAAGGGCGACTACTTCGTGGTCCGCTCGAACCTGACGACCCTCGGCGGCGGCAACATCGTGGACAGCCACGCTCGACGACCGAGGCGCAACCACCCGCCGACGATCGAACGGTTGCAGGTGATGGAGCGAGGGACCGATCGTGAAGTGCTGCTGAAGACCATCGAGATGTCGGAGCCCAGCGAATTCGTCGCGATCGTCAATCGAGCCAATCTGAACCCCGACGCAGCGAAATCCGAACTCGAGGCCATGGCTGCCGATGGCGAGGTTATCGTTCTCGGCAAAGGAAACGTTGTGTCCACTACGCGGTTCTACTCCGCCGGAGGCTGGTCCGCGTTGGGCGGCAAGACTCGAGACGCCCTCGGCGCCTATCATCGGCAATTCCCCTTGAGACTAGGCGCGCCAAAAGAGGAGTTGCGCTCAAGGCTAATCCTCACTCCGCAGGTGTTCAACGACGCGCTCGTGCTCTTGAACAAGGGCGGCGTAACGACCGAGCGCGGGGCGTTGGTGGGATTGCCCGACCACAGACCCACGCTTTCTGACGCGGACGCCAAAGCCGTTGACGACTACATCAAGCTGCTGGAATCCGACCCGTACTCGCCACCCACGGATTCCCCGTTGCACGCCGAGATCGTCAGCCTGCTGGATGACGAAGGCAAGGTCGTCAAGGTCAGCGACAACGTCGTGTTCGCGTCGTCCGCCTACAAAGAGATGGTCGATAAGATATCGGCGCACATCAACGAACACGGCGAGGTCACGGTTGCTGACGTTCGCGACCTGTTCGGCACCAGCCGCAAGTACGCGCTCGCGCTGATGGATCACATGGACCACCAACGCATCACCCGTCGGGTCGGCGACGCGCGCGTGCTTAGATAGAACTTGCGAGGAAGTGTCGCCATGACCTCGGACGCCGCCCACCAATCCGACTCGCCACAACTCTGGATCACATTGAGCGCACATGGGTTGCCAATCTCCCAACTGTCGAGATTGCTCAGGGTCCTCCAAACCGCTGTACGTGAGGTCGCCAGCGACGACGACGACACACAACCTCGCCTCGAACAGCAGCACCAACCTCGGCTTCTACTGTCAGCGAACGTCGAAGAAGACCGATTGATATTGAGCGTGGCCTTCGCCGATCTCGGCGATTCAACCCCGTTGCCGGAACTGTCACAGTCGGTCTTCGTTCGGTTCATCGAGCACTTGGACCGATTCCTCCGGACCGGACCGCAACTCGGTTTATGGGGGCCCGTCGGGCGAAGCGCCGCTGTCGATGACGAGCCTGTGGTCACTCGACGATTGCGCGAACTTCACGCGGAACTGCGACATTTCTCCGGCGCCACGGTCAATTTCGGCGACCGATCGTTCGTCTTTGACGGCGACCAGGTCACGCTCGTATGATCGCGGGCGAAGGGCTTAAAGTAACCGTACGGCCGGTCCGCGCCGAGGACCATGCTGGTCTCGTCGACGTGTGGACGTGCCCCGGTGTCGTGAGAAACACGTTGAGACTGCCGTTCGGCGCGCCGGACCTGTGGGATCGTTGGAAACGGTTGCTCGCCGCTGCCAATCTGGGATCAGGCGTCTGGGTCGCTGAAGTCGATCGCCAGACCGTGGGCGTGATTGTTTTGACCTGCGGCGTCGATCTCCGTTCGCATTCCGCTAGGCTTGGCATCGAAGTGCACGACGACTGTCAAGGCAGAGGTGTCGGCCACGAACTGATGTCCGCGGCGGTCGATCACGCGGAGTCTCAGCTCCATATACGAAGAATCGAGTTGCGCGTCTTCGCCGTCAATGAGCCGGCGATCGCGCTGTACGAAAAGTTCGAATTCGAGATCGAAGGAACGCACCTGTCGTTCGGATTCCGCGAAGGACAGTTCGTCGACGTCTACAGCATGGCGCGGGTGACGGTCTGACCGTCGGCCGATCAGATTCCACCGGGGTGACACAGATGGAAATTGTCATACGAGCATCCTAAGCCGAGGACTACGAGGACCTCTACGCCGTTTACACCTGCCCTGGCGTCATGAGGAACACCGCCGGACTGCCGTTCGTGTCGCTTGACTATTGGCGGGACCGGCTGTCATCGACCGGTCCCGGCGAGCACATGCTGGTGGCGGTGACCGACGGCAGGATCGTCGGTTCGATCAACCTCCACTGCGGTCGAAACCGAATGGCGCACACGGCCGGCTTTGGAATGGGCGTCCACGACGATTTCCAAAGCCAGGGGATCGGCCGCCAGCTCATGGAGGCGATGCTGGACTTGGCCGAACAGTGGATCAACATCCGCCGCATCGAGCTCAACGTCTACACCGACAACGAACCGGCAATCGCGCTGTACGCCAGCCTCGGTTTCGAACGCGAGGGCACGCACCGAGCCTACTCCTTTCGCGACGGCCGTTACGTCGACGCGTACACCATGGCGCGGGTGAGGTTGTAGGCACAAGGTTAGTTGCGTTTGCTCCAGCGTTGCGGACTGCCGCATCCCCTGCAAGGACTGCTGTTGCCATGCAACGGTCGCTGACCTAACATACACGTAGCTGGACGATCGCCTAGTGAGCAAACAAGCTGAGTCAGAAACGGGCGGCCGATGAACCCGATCATCGAAAACAAAAGAGCCGAGATAGTGTCGTTGTGTGAGCAATTTGCTGTCCGAAGGCTGGAAATATTCGGATCAGCGACCCGCGACGACTTCAACCCGGCTCGAAGTGACGTCGATTTGCTGGTCGAGTTCGGCTACAGCGATACTTTGAGGGCGTTACAGCAGTACTTCGGCTTGAAGGACGCCTTGGAAGGTGTGCTTGGACGACCGGTCGATCTCGTGGAATCGACGGCGGTCAAGAATCCTTATGTCCGAAAAAGCATCGACGAAAGTCGTGAACCTCTTTATGCAGCGTGAACCGAAAGCGTATCTTTGGGATGCACGCGAAGCCACTGCCGCGATCGCAGAATTCACTGGGGAAAGAGTAGACAGGATTTGGATCGCGATCTCATGTTCCGCTCTGCTGTCGAGCGGCAGTTCGAGATTGTCGGCGAGGCATTGAATCAGTCATCGAAAATCGACAGCGATTTGGCGAGTCAAATACCGGATCTGCGCGAGATCATAGGTTTTCGAAACATCTTGATCCACGGCTACGCAACGATCAATCTGGACCGGGTTTGGCAAGCGGTAATCGAGGACTTGCCTAAATTGCGATCCGCTTTAGAGCGACTGCTCGACGCGTCGGATTAACGCGCCACGATGTGAATCGGCCGATTGTGCTCGGCGACCGCTAATCCGCCGCCGAGGCGAGATTCGATCGGGCGGCGACTCCACCCAGGGCGCGGCTGAGGTTGCGGGCGGTGTGGATCAGGCCAATGTGGCTGTAGGCCTGCGGGAAGTTGCCCAGAGCCTCTTTGGTCCAAGGGTTGATCATCTCCGAGAGCAACCCCACGTGATTTGTGTGGGACAGCAACTCCTCGAACGCTGCCTTGGCCTGCTGCAGGCGGCCAATGGCGATTAGGTTGCCGATGTACCAGAAGCTCAGGGTCGTAAAGGCGCCCTCAGTCTGTCCTCCCAGTCCGTCGTCGACCATCACCGGATTGTATCGACGGACGAGCGGGCCCGCCGCCAGCTCGTCGGATATGGCTTCCATCGTCGATGCTACTCGCGGATCATCCGCCGGCAGGAAACCGACGAACGGGATGACTAGGTTGCTAGCGTCCAGCGAGTCCGTGGCGTAGCGCTGAACGAATGCCTGCTTTTCGGTGCTCCAGCCGCGCACGAGAACCTCGGCTCGAACTGCGTCGGCGGCTTGTTGCCATCGCTCGACGTCGTCGTCGATCCCGAGCGACCGAGCAATCGCGATCGCTCGGTCCAGCACATGACTTTCGAGTAGACAAAGTGCTGCTTCGGCCCCCTGACCTCCCAGACGCCTCGATCTTTGTCGCACCAGTGATCGCAGATTAAGTCGGCGAAGCGTTTGACAAGAGACCATGCCTCATCCGACACAACGCCTCCGTTGGTCCGGAGGGTGTCGAAACAGAGGATGACCTCGCCGAAGACGTCGAGTTGGACTTGCCCAACTGCGCGGTTGCCGACTCGTACCAGCGACGACCCTTTGTATCCGTCCAGATGGTCGAGGCTGACGGGCTTCAACGATGAATTCGATTTGATGCCGTAGAGGATCTTGGGCTTGTCGGTTATTAGCCTGCATTGGTCAAGCAACCAGGTTGGTACCGCTCCGCCCGCTCGGCCTGCCCCATGCGAAACAGGACGTCCATGGTGAAGCTGGAATCGCAAAGCCATGAGTAACGGTAATCCCAGTTGCGAGAACCTCCGACCGCCCCCGGCAGCGAGGTCGTGGGCGCTGCGGTCACAGCGCCGGTGGGGGCGAAGATCATCAGTTGCAGCAACAGGAACGACCTTACGACTTCGTCGCTCCACCGTCCGTCATAGCCGATTTCGGATGCCAGCACTTCCCAATACATTCTGGTGTGCTCGAATTTCGAACGCGTCGCGTAAGACGAAACCCGCTGAGGACGCCGGGATCCGTACGCGAGTACGAACACCGCCTGTTCATCTTGCTCCATGGAAAATTCCGCGGTCGCCTGGTCGGATTTGGCATCCAGCCGAACTTCGGAGCATAGAGTCAAGGTTTGATTGCCGCCATGTGCAGTCACGCCGTCCGCGACGCGGGTCACATCAACTCGCGCTCGCCCATAGTCATGGCTTGGTTTGAAAACACAGCGCACGTTAACCGAACCTTTTGTGCATCGGACAATGCGGTGTATCTCGTGCGGTGCGCTTCCCGCCGACTCGGTAGACCGAACCGGCATGAAATCTGTCAGCGTCAACTCGCAGGTGGCGGTCGTGAAGCTGGTGACCAGGATGTTGGTGTTGGGTAAGTAGGCCTGGCTCGGGTGGAATGGCGTGACGGGCGCGATCTGAAACCGTCCGCCTTTGAGATCGTCGAGGATGGCGGCAAGGACGCTCGGTGAGTCAAAGCGGGGGAAACAGCACCACTTGTTGGAACCGTCGGTCCCAACAAGTGCCGCGGAATTCATATCGCCGATCAGGCCGTACTGGTCGATAGGCTTGTACACCGGGGATACACACTCTTCCCTGGCCTGGGCAGAGTCGGGAATCGGCCCCTGCTTTCGTCCACAGACCGTCAAGCCCCACTCTATGGCCAGCTTAACCCGCCCTTCAGTGAATTTATAGGGACGGAAGTACCTATCTAAATGGTCATTTTACGCTAGTACTCAGCCGGTGCCCGCATTCAAGAGACGCCTGTGCAGCAACACACGCCTGAGTCGGTGCGTTGGCCGGGAGCCCGGCGCGACCGCAGCACGGGCGAGGCTTCGGCCTCACATCGGATCCGCCGTCGTGAAGCGGATGGTCAGTTGGGTCGAAAACATTGCGGACGGCGATTATTTCGGACGCAAAGCCTCGGCGTTGCGGGTTTGAGGCCCGAACGCCGGCTTCGGCGGGTCGATTATTGTTGGGGGGTTGGAGTTAAGAAGAGCTTATTGGACTTAGGAAGCGAATTTCCATTCCAGCAAGCGGACGACTTCTGAAGTAGTAACCTCGGGGTAGGTCACGTGGCCACATGCCATGCAGGCGATGTAATAGCCATCGAAATCGCGACGGACCTGGCGGTCCCCACTGCACCGGGTGCAAGACTTGAACAGCACGTTATGCTCCTCGACGACATTCTGGGCGGCGACTACCTCGGACATTGGACTATACTCCTTCGCAGATTGTGAAAACTTATTCAAAGCCTCATAACTTTATACCACGCGTGTCAAGCGCCTATTAACGAATTGTGAACGTCCCGTTAACGTGTCGGCCCTGGTCTAGGCACGAAACACCAAGCCGCCGTTATGGATAATATAGGCGAATCCATCGTTTTACGCGACGATTTTTCGTCCGAGATCGTCCGAGGGTTTGCTGTTGTCGCAAGTATTGGCCGGTTACGAAATTCACCTTTATGCCAAATTGGTCGAAAATCGAAGACAGGGCCTGGCGCGCATCCGGTCACGCCCGGCCCTGATTTACGATAGATGAGTTTTGAACGTGGCTACCGAGGACGCTCCATGAACACGGTTACACCCATCTCGGCGTAATGATCGCGCAGCGCCGGGTCGTAATTACGGAAGTTTACCTTGACGTCGGTTCCTTTTAGCTGCTCGATGACGTGACGCACGCAATCGTCCACCGACTTGAGAGGATGACGCGGGTGCGCTTCGATATCGAACGTCAGGTCCGAGGGGCCCCATGTGAAACAGGTGACGCCCCGTTTGGCGAGCTGTTTCGCGTTGGTCACGGCCTTCAACGACTCAAGCTGCAGGCAAAGAATGCCGTGATCGTTCCACCACCGAGCGTACTCGAGCCTGTCCATGTCCCCGACGCCGTAGCGGAAGCTCCCGCCCATGCTGCGGTGACCGAACTGCGGGTAGTAGAACCACTTGATCGCCTCGTCGGCCTCCGCTTCCTCTTCGACGAGCGGCACCTCGAGCCCGAGCGGGCCCAAGTCGGCGATGTTGCCGGTGAGGTACGTGTGCCGCGTGTGCTTGATGCGGAACTGGACCGGCATCCCAAGCTCGTCGGCGATACCGCAGAACTCGACCAGCCGCTCTTCGTTGTAGGGCGAGTGCTGCGCGTAGGAACTCAGGAAGTCGTAGGTGTCCCGACCAAGGATGTCTTCGATCTCGCTCTTGGTGGCTGTCAGCGGCGCTGATACGCCGATTACGCGATCGCCTCGAATGATTCGTTCTTTGAGCGTAGCTGGATCTGCCATGTGAACTCTCCCGCCGCGTACCCTGCGCTATGGTCAACGTGGTCTGCAACCGGCCACGACCGTTCTCCGACGTGCGATGGCCCAGTTGCAATGTTGATGAGGCGAACGACTCGCTACGGGTTAGCTCCAGGCAAGAAGAACTCGAACCGTTTCGGGTCTCCGTACCCTTGAATCTGGCCCGGCACGAGCCCCGGATACTCCACGGCGGATCGCACAATGACTTTGTTGAATTCGCCGATCTGCGGGTCCGCCAAGAAGTCATCGAGAGGCATCCAGAGGCACTCGGCGATCTCTTCTTCCTGTCGAGTGATCTCGTAGCTCTCTGCTGAGAGCCGGCAGACGAAGTAGATGTCCGACTTGCCGTAGCGGTAGCCGTGCCAGTGTCTGAAACAGGCCAGCGACTCAAACTTGGCTTGAACGCCGGTCTCCTCGAGAACCTCGCGCACGACACCGTCGGCCATGTGCTCGCCTGGATGCAACGCCCCGCCGGGAAGCTTGTACCCCGGACCGCGGCCGCTTCCCATGCGGTATCGCTCCGACACGACCAGGATTTCCGAGTTGTCGTACAACACCACCGCTCCGGCGCCGATGTAGTGCGTCGCGAACGGCGGAACGAACGCCCCCGGCTCGATCTGCTGAGTCATCATCAGATACGCTTCGTTGGTGTGATGAAACTCAAACCCAGCCTCGGCGGCAACGGGCACAAGGGGAGCTTTCTCAAGCGGCAACTCGAGCCATGCGACCTTGTAGCCTTCCGCGGCCCATTCATCCATCGAAAAGGCGAGCTGCGTCCTAAAGCTGCGAGGCTCGTCGGGAAGGGCCAGCGGATCGACGAGTACTCCGCCGAATTGGTTGGTGTTGAATGACAGAATTTCCATGGTATCGGTGTGGGGTTCTCCTTTGCTGAGATGCCGACGGCGAGCCGGTAAACGAGCTCATCATCGGCCCGACCCGCGTCTCTTCAAAGCGCCGGTGTGCGCGGAGCCGGCTGCAAGTGAGAGGGTAGCAACGCGCATCGGTTCCGTCAACAAGCGTCGTCGTGTCGGCTCAGGCCGCCGCTGACAATAACTAGATGACAACACCTCGGCGCGGTGATGCCCGCACGTCGCGCTGTCAATACGACAGCAGACGCCTGACGCGGCGTCGGTTGATCAGATCCACTATCGTGAAAGCGGATCGAGTAAGGTCGGCGTGACCGTGATCAACGACATCGTGGAGCCGCGTGACCCTCGACACTTGCGTGACATGGTTGATCAGGGTTGGCCTAGGGCTCGGCGCCTCAACGCGTCGAGTCGTGCTCTGGCTTTCTTCGCGATAAGCACAAAAGGTAGAGCCGATAATTACATGTCATTCAGAGGCCGCAGCCGAAGAATCTGGTCGCAGAACACGCCCCTTTGCCTACACGACCCCAGATGCCACTCTCTCCTTGCGGAATCATCAGCAGGGCGGGCCGCGGGGATCAACACGCCGTCATTCGACGGCAAACGGCATGCCGCGTTCTGACAACCCGCGACACGGCCCCAAATCCGATCACCTGTGCTTCACGACCATCTGAAGCTGCGTCGATGGCTGACACAGCGCCTCGAACGCCGCCTGGATGCCATCCAGTGGCAGCAGGCTCGCATCGTCGATCAGTGGCTCCATCGAGACCTTGCCCGTGCGAATCAGGTCCAATGCGATTCGCCAGTCTTCAGGCTGAGACCCGAACGACGCCTGAACGCCTACCTCACGAGCCATCCAGTCCGGCGGCAGGAGCTCGGTTGGCTCCCATGTGATTGCCACAAGCATGACCTGGCCGTTGCGACGGACCATCTGGAGAGCGTCGTCGAGGGTGCTCTTGGCCGCCGCGCACTCGAATACGATGTTGGGACCGAGGCCGTCCGACAGCTCGACCATCCGCTCAATCACGTCTGTTTCCGTCGGATCGATGACCGCGTCCGCGCCCAACCGGCGGGCCGCCTCCGCCCTAGCGGGAGCGGGCTCTGCTACGAATACCCGCGCGGCGCCGGCAGCCCTCGCGACCTGCATGCAGAGCAGACCGATCGGCCCCGCGCCCAGGACCGTCACCGTGTCTCCAAGACACATCTTCGACAGCCGTACCGCGTGCACGGTCACCGCGCACGGCTCGCACATCGCTGCAGCTTGGCTGGAGACGCCTTCCGGGATCCCGATCGGCTCCCATTCCTCCATCACAACCTGTTCGGCGTACGCTCTGACCTTGTTGAGCGGAAACCCTTCGTTGCGATAGTTGAAGCGGGGTCCTCTGGCGGTTGCGAGCGTGGGGGGCGGTTCTCCGCCGCCGCCAACGATCCGATCTCCGACCTTCCAACGCTCGACGCCCTGGCCTACTTTGGACACCACGCCGGAGTACTCGTGGCCCAGCACGGAGCCCGGCGGGGCGATGTCGTACAAAAATGTGTGGACATCGGTTCCGCAGATGGCGCAGAACTCGACATCGACGACCACCTGCCCGGGTCCGGGCGTCGGGTCGGCCATCTCTTCGATCGCGAATTGCTGGTTACCTTTGTACACGGCGGCGCGCATAGGTTCACACTCCTGGGAGGATGAGGCTAGGTTAACACCTGGGCGACGGGAGTCAAGACGCCGCAGCGAGCAACGGATTCTGGGACAATTCAGTGAGCTCTGACGCTCCCAGCTTTGGTATCTGCTCCTGTTGCGGCTGCCACGCCCCGTAGCCAAGCCTTGGCAGCGCGTGGGGACCGGTGGCGCACCACTTTCAGATGCGCGAATCGCGGCTCCCAGAACAACTCGCGGAACTGCCGTCGTATCCGCCAGTGGGTCTTCAACACCCACAAGAACAAAGACTCTCTGGTGAAGAAGTGGTCCAGCAGATTCTCTTTGTTGCCGTTCCAGAGCTCGATGCGGAAGATCCCTCGACGAAACGTCCTGATCGTCAGTCGCCACAGAACCACCGGAAACGGATAGTCCAGCCACACCAGCGTCGTCGCCCTCGGCCACGCGACCTCTCGTGCGACACTGTAGTTGCCGTCCGCCACCCACCGGTCGCCGCTCAGCGCCTCGGCGATCGACTCACGGAACTCGTCGTCGGGCGTCTCCGCCCAGTTCGGCCCATGTCGCAGCGCATCGAACTCGACGTGCGGCACACCCATCGTCAGCGCCAACTCCATCGCCATCGACGTCTTGCCCGCGCCGGACGTGCCCAGTACGATGATGCGCTTCAGCGGTCCGGCTTGGGGTTTCTTTGTGCGTGGGCTGCAATCCGGGCTTGGCACAATGTGGAGCTTCCTCGTGACTTCGTGTCGGGCGCAAAATCCGGTCAAGGATGCTGTGCCCATTCGTCCATTCGGCGGGTAACGAGTAAAAAATTGAAGATCAAAAGATCCAGAGGGCCGGACCGACGAGCGTGAACTTGTCCGGCGTGAGTAAACAAACCGGCGAGGCGAGACTCATGTCGAATCGGCGTCGGTGGACTTAGTCTCTCGAACTTGTTGTTGAGACACTCTCAACGCTTGGGTTCGAGCCGCCCAGAACTTCAACTGTTCGTCGCGGCTCAAATCCCCGATCTCTTTTCGCAGCTCTCCCGCTCCGCGATGCATCATCTCAACGCAATCAAATTCCTTCTTCATAATCCAGAACCTCGAGTGGAGAGTAGATCCCTATCTAGTCGTACCCCTCCAGAATGTTGACCGCATTGAACAACGGAATCTTTTGGAAGTGGATAATGTGTCTGAAATTCCAGCTTACCACCAGGGCGCATCTCGCTGTTGAGGCGATTGCCACGTGCAGAGCATCTTCTGATTGCCCGGAGGTCAAGATACCAGCTCTTATATACGCGTTTTGAAGCGATACCGTCTCATCGGACACGTCAGCCACTTCCGTGATGTCCATTAGGCTGTCGAAAAGTCGTTGAACCTGATCGGGCGCACGAGACACCTCATATTGAGCCACCGCAGAGGTAACGAGTAGGAACCTGCCGTCCCGAACTTCGTTAAAGAACGCACGACTCGCAGACTGAAATTCGGAGTCGAACACTCCTCCGTAGACCGACGTATCTGGATATACCCGGATTGGCGGCATCAGAAGTCCCCTAATCCGCCGCGGGCACGCTCTCGGCTTCCGTCGCCTCGGCAAGCGCCGGGAGGATATCGCGGAGGTAGTCACCGGTGAGTGACGCCTCGATGTCCGTAATGTGCTCCGGGGTGCCCTCGGCGATGACCTCGCCGCCCTTGTCGCCGGCGCCTGGACCGAGGTCGACGATCCAGTCGGCGCTCTTGATCAGGTCTAGGTGGTGCTCGATCAAGACGACGCTGTTGCCGGCGTCGACGAGGCGATGCAGCACCCGCATCAGGTGCGCGCAGTCCTCGAACGACAGACCCGTGGTCGGTTCGTCGAGGATGTACAACGTCTGGCCCGTGGCGCGCTTCGAGAGCTCGGTCGAGAGCTTCACGCGCTGGGCTTCGCCGCCGCTCAGGTGAGTCGCAGGCTGGCCGAGCCGGATGTAGCCGAGGCCGACGTCCTGCATGGTTTGGAGCTTGTTGCGGACGCGCGGAATGTTCTCGAAGAACTCCAGCGCCTCGGTTACCGTCATACTCAGCACTTCGGCGATGTTCTTGTCCTTGAACTTGATCTCCAAAGCTTCGCGGTTGTAACGCTTGCCGTCGCAAATTTCGCACGGCACGACGACGTCCGGCAGAAACTGCATCTCGATGTTGATGTGCCCGTCGCCAGAGCACGCCTCACATCGGCCGCCCTTGACGTTGAACGAGAACCGGCCCGGCTTGTAGCCGCGCGTCCTCGCGTCCGGAACCGTCGCGAACAGCTCCCGTATGGGCGTGAACGTTCCTGTGTAGGTGGCCGGGTTGCTCCGCGGCGTGCGCCCGATCGGCGACTGATCGATGTTGACAACCTTGTCGATGTGTTCGATCCCGTCGATGCCGTCCGACTCGCCCGGACGGTCTCGGGAGCGATAGAAAATCTGGGCCAGCTTCTTGTACAGGATTTCGTAGATGAGCGTGCTCTTGCCCGATCCGGAAACGCCGGTGATGCACACGAGCTTTCCGAGCGGAATGCGCAGATCGACGTTCTTGAGGTTGTTCTGCCGAGCGCCCCTCACGACAATCCCTTTGCCGTTGCCTGGTCGTCGCGCATCGGGAACCTCGATCGTTCTTGTGCCGCCCAGGTATTGCCCCGTGATCGACTCTGGAGCCTTGATAATGTCGTCGAGCGGTCCGGTGGCCACGATTCTGCCGCCGTGCTCGCCGGCGCCAGGTCCAAGGTCGACGATGTGGTCGGCGGCTCGCATGATCGCTTCGTCGTGCTCGACGATGATCACCGTGTTGCCGAGGTCTCTGAGCCCTTTCAGCGTCGTTATCAGCCGGTGGTCGTCCGCCGGGTGCAGCCCGATCGACGGCTCGTCGCAGACGTACAGCACGCCCATGAGCCCTGAACCGATCTGCGTCGCCAACCGGATGCGCTGCGCTTCGCCGCCGCTGAGGGTCGACGCGGTGCGGGACAGCGTCAGGTAGTCGAGGCCGATGTTCAGCAGGAACCTTAAACGCGCGTCGATCTCTTTCAGAATCTGTGTCGCGATCGTTCGTTCGCGTTCGGTCAAAATATCGTCCGGCGATACCCCGTTTGTCGATGGAATTTCGCCGCCGATAACGTGAATCCACTCGAGTGCGGCCGAGATCGACTTGTCGGTCATGTCCATGACGTTGATGCCGCCGATGGTCACGGCCAGCGCCTCGGGTCGCAGCTTGGCGCCGCTGCACTTCGCGCACGGCCTCGCCGCCATGTAGCGATCGATCTCTTTGCGCATTCCTTCGGATTCGGTGTCGCGATACCGGCGCTCCAGGTTGTTGATAACACCTTCGAAGCTGGTGCTCCACCGATAGGTTCGACCCCGTTTCGTGTGGTGTGTGACCTTGATCTTCTTGCCTTTGGTGCCATAGAAAACGACGTCGAGTTGCTCCTGAGTCAGGTCTCTTAGAGGGCTGTCAACCGAGAATTCGAACGCCTCGGCCAAGGAAGAAAGCTGGCTAAGGTACCACGGCGATATCGAGCCTGTTCGAGCCCACGCCTGGACGCCGCCTTGGGCGATGCTCATCGTCTTGTCGGGAACGACGAGGTCTGGGTCGATCTCAAGCTTGTAGCCCAATCCGGTACAGGTCTGGCAAGCGCCGTGAGGGTTGTTGAAGCTGAACGTTCGCGGTTCGAGCTCACCCAGGCCGATGCCGCAGTGAACGCACGCAAACTGCTCCGAGAACAGCAGCTCCTCGCCGTCGATCACGTCGATGAGCACTGTGCCGTCCGCCATCTTGAGCGCTGCCTCGACCGAGTCGGCGATTCTGGTCGTCTCTGCGCCCTCGCCGGCGACCAGACGATCCACGACGACTTCGATCGTGTGCCATTTTTTCTTATCCAGGTCAAATTCTTCGGAGAGGTCGCGGGTTTCGCCGTCGACGCGAACCCTGACGAATCCCGAGGAGCGAGCCTGCTCGAAGATCTCTTTGTGCTCGCCCTTGCGACGCCGAATCATCGGCGCCATGATCTGCATTCGGTTGCCGTCGGGCAACGACATCACGGCGTCCACAATCTGCTGGACGGTTTGGCGTTCGACCGGACGCCCGCACTTGTAGCAGTGAGGCCTGCCCACCCTCGCGTACAGAAGACGAAGGTAGTCGTAGATTTCTGTGACGGTCCCGACCGTGGATCGGGGGTTGTGGGAGACGCCTTTTTGGTCGATGGAGATCGCGGGCGACAGACCGCCGATGTAGTCGACGTCCGGCTTGTCCATCCGGCCCAGGAACTGCCGGGCGTATGCCGACAAAGATTCGACGTAACGCCGCTGGCCCTCGGCGTAAATGGTGTCGAACGCCAGCGAACTCTTGCCGGAGCCGGACACCCCGGTGATAACAATCAACTTGTTACGCGGGATGGTCACGTCGACGTTTTTGAGGTTGTGCTCGCGCGCGCCCTGTACAACGATATTCTCTAGCGGCATATTCTCAGTGAGCCTCCGATGTCGCGTCTACAAGCCAGCTACAGGGCAACTCGAGCGGGTTCAGCAGTCGAGCCGGCGGCAACCCTCCGAACGCCAAACAAAAGCCGATGCGGAGGGGATAAAGCTGGGCTCTGCCAGAGTAGATTCTACCATTTGAGACGGCCGTCTGTCAGTCTTTGGTGCATGGGTTTTGGATCATTTGTTCTTAATTATCGAGTCGATTCGTTCGGCTGGCGCCTTAGTCGCCGACGCGGGTCCGGATACATCGAAAACCGCGCTCGTGTCTGAACATTGGCGTCATACGGATGGCCTGAGTGTTGACCGGACCAACGTCCGAATTGGTCGTTCAATGAAGCGATTCTAATCGTCTCGGTCAATTCGTCAGGGTCGACGAATTTCTCAATACAGAACGCTGCGCATTTTGTCGAGCAGACTTCTCCACAGTTTCGGTGAAACCCGAGACCTTTTCGCACAAAGCGCAAACCGCGACCTACTTCGTTTCGTATTTGTTGTGAGGAATTGACGAGGGGCGCGAAATGCCGAAAAGCCGCTGAATCGGTTGAGTCGAAAATGTTCGCAAGAACGTGACAAACGCCATCTACAAAACGTCGCCTCGCATGGATATTCTTGTATCCCGCGTCACCTTCGGCATATGATGTAATAAGAACATCGGGAGGAGGGGACGATGCCGGACTTTCAGATTGTGGCACTGAACGAAGCAGTTACACAAACCAATCTGACCGGAAAACGTGGAGAAATTGTTCGGGAGTATCTCGGCTATATCGAACAACTCCGTGATGGAAGCGCCGGAGTGCTTCACGCCGATGAAGGCGAGACGACGGCTGCCATCAGGCGGCGACTCGGTTCGGCCGCCGAACTGGCCGGGCAAAAGCTCGTGGTCAAAAGGGTCGGCGGAGCGGTGTACTTCTGGCAGGAAAATAACAAGGGCAAACCCAGCCGACGTGGCAGGCCTCGAAGATCGGGGAAATCGTAGAGCTTAGCGTCTGAGTGTCCCCGACTCGCGATCTCTCTGCCAACGCCTGAAAAAAGCCCTTGCCGCCCACGGACCGCCGTGCCGCTCCGACATCGTCGCGATCTTGCGCAGCTCGCTGATCCCGCCCGTCCACACCATGTCGGGCATGATGTAGTCGGCGAGCCGTTTCTCGAAGATCGGCACGAAGTCGTACCGCGTAAACAGTCGCTCTCCGACACAGATCGGCGCGGCGACGTTTTGGCGCACTTGGGCCAGCGCCCCGTAGCTCTCGGGCGGCACGGGCTCCTCGTACCAGCCGACTTCGTACTCGGTGAGCCGGTTGCCGATGCGGATCGCCGTTGGCACGTTGTAGTGGCCGTGGGCGTCGATCAGCACGTCGACGTTCATGCCGACCGCGTCGCGGACCGCGGCAACCCTCGTCATGCCCAGCTCCTCGCCCTCGGCTGAGATCTGGCCGGACACGTATCCAGTGTGGAACGGCTCCATCTCATGTGTGAACGGGTCGAATTTGATCGCCGAATATCCCGCGGCAACCGTTTCGGCCGCGGCTCTGCCGTAATCCTCCGGCGTCTCGCAACCCGTGAACCAACCGTTCGCGTACAACGTGATCGAGTCCCTGAACCGCCCGCCGAGAACATCGCAAATCGGCTTGCCCAACGCCTTGCCCTTGATGTCCCACAGCGCGATGTCGATGCCGCGATCACGGCCGTCACCAGACCCCGACTGCCCAGGTAGGTGTAGCGACGGAATATCTTGTGCCACAGCCGGTCGATGTCGAACGGGTCTTCGCCGATCAGCGCCTCGCGAACCTGGTTGATCGTGCTGGCTACCACCAAGCTGCCGCCGCCCAGGTAGTTGGTGGCCTCGCCGAACCCCGATATCTCCTCGTCCGTGTCGACGCGAACGAAGGTCCACGTTCGACCCGAACGCCGTGAGTACTCGGTGGGCTGAGTCGGAATCGGAGTGACGTCGGTAATCTTCATCGTGGCTCTCCCCGTGAATTCGGTCGGAAATCTCGTGGCCGCTTCCGTCGCAACCGCTACGGCCTTGCGTCACTTCCGTCCCTTGTGTCCTTCGTGCCAAGTCTATCGCATGGACAACGAAGACGACCACAGCCCATCACTGTGCGCCATGATAGAATCCAGGCGCGAATTGAGATCGATTAGGAGCCTCACGATGCCAGCGGACCGAATATCCGACGAAACCATCGCCCGTTACCGGAACGTCGTGGTCGCCACAGTCTACGGCGGCGTTATGTATCAAGGCTACGAGCCGTGCTTCATGCGAGGCGTGAAGCCGTACACGCCGGGTCGACACCTGGTCGGGCGAGCCAAGACGCTGCGGTTTGTTCCGCCCAGGCGAGACATCCAGCGCGAGACGCAGGCTCTGGGCGCAGATTCGCCCGAATACGTTGCCATGGGGTCATGCGGACCGGGCGACGTCATGGTGATGGACGCGATGGGCAAATCCTGGGCGTCTATCGGCGGCGACGTCAAGTTGCTGCAGCTCAAGTTGACCGGCGCTGCAGGCCTGGTCACTGACGGCGCGATCCGAGACCTCGACGCGGTCAAAGAGTACGGCTACGGATTGTTCGCGGGCGGAAGAACAGGCGCGGTCGGAATCCCCGACGCCTGGCCGCTGGAGCCCAACGCGACGATCCAGTGCGGCGGCGCAGCCGTTCGCCCCGGCGACCTCATCGTGGGCGATGACGACGGCGTGGTCGTTGTGGCGGCTGAGATCGCCGAAACGGTCATCGACTGGGTCGAGGAGCACGAACGCGCCGAGGAGTACATCAAGGCGCTGATCGAAAAGGAAAACGTCTCGCCCGGCAAGTACTACAACGCCGAAAACTTCGAGCGACTCGCCAAAAAGCGCCCATGGGAGTCGTCAAGCTAGACGAACACGACGCTCAACACAGAAACGGCTCAGAGGCGTGATGGCCCCCGGATGCAGTACTTTGACTGAAGTACTATCGGATGGCGCCACATCCGACATGTAGGAATCCAGAGGAATTCGTCCTCTGGCAGGGGGCCTTTGGTGGACGTGCCCCAAAACCAACTACCTGTCGGGGCGGTCGGGGCGGTACAAGTCAACCAATCATAACGGCATCGTTGCGACTCAGAAATCCGCGGCACGATATCGCGCCCAGTCGTGAGTTGAAACCAACCACGGAGGACCGCATTTGACAATCGGATGGGGGATCATCAGCACCGGGCGTCACCCGGATGTCAAAGTCGTACCGGCGATGAAGCTCGCCGCCGACACGAACGTGGTCGCCGTCTACAGCCGCGATCTCGGCCGGGCATCCGCCTTCGCCGATCGACACGGTGTCGGCAATGCATACGACTCGCTGGACGCGCTGCTGAGCGACCCCGGCGTCGACGCAGTGTTCATCTCGTCCCCGAACTCGTTGCACGCTGAACAGACCATCGCGGCCGCCAACGCTGGCAAGCACGTGCTCGTCGAAAAACCGATGGCGGTGAGCGTCGACCAGGCGTCCGAAATGGTCGGTGCGGTGCGCGACAACGGCGTCAAGCTCGGCGTCGGCTTTCACCTGCGCTTCCATCCCGGTCACATCAAGGTGCGTGAGCTCATGGAGCAAGAGGTGGTCGGCGTCCCGTCGATGGTCCAGGGCCAGTGGTGCCTTGGCCAACGCGGCGCCGTGCAACCGCCGACCAGGACCGGTCTCAGCGCGTGGTGGGGAGACCCGGCCATGATCGGCGGGGCGTCGACGCTCATGGGCACCGGCGTTCACGTGATCGACTTGCTCCAGTATCTGACTGGCAGAGCAATCGCCGAGGTCTCAGCGCTCACCGACGGCCAGACTCCGGAGCGACCCCTCGAACAAGCCGCGGCGATCGTCCTGCGATTCGACGACGGCACGCTCGGGAGCATCACCGTTGGCCGCCGTATGCCCGACACCGAAAACGACGCGATGATCTACGGCAGCGACGGCCGCATCGTTCTGAGCGGCACCGTCTGGGAATCGCAGACCGGCAGCCTCGACGTTACGAGCGAGACGGTCGAGCTCACCGAGGACTACGCGCGTGAGCCGCTCGAACTCTACCGGCTCCAGATCGAAGCCTTCAACCGCGCGGTTGCCGGCGACGGCGAGTTCCATGCTTCCGGCGAAGACGGTTTGAGCGTCGTTCGCGTGACCAGCGCCATCATCGAATCCGCATCCACCGGGCGCTCGGTGAAGATCGAACCAACCGCCGTCTGATCCATCCTCGACCGACCCAGGGAGATTGCCATCGGAAACCGTTGGACCATCCTCGGCGTCCTCTGCCTGACCCGCGTCGTCATGGGGTTCCAGTTCCAGTCGGTCGCCTCGGTGTCGCCGTTCCTCGTCGACGATCTCGGGGTCAGCTACGCTCAAATCGGCACTCTGATCGGTCTGTACATGCTGCCCGGCGCGGTCATCGCGCTCCCCAGCGGCGTGTTGACGTCCCGGTTCGGAGACCGACGCATGGCGGGCTACGGCCTCGGTCTCATGGGCGTAGGCGGCGCGATCATGGTGATCGCCGACGAATACAGCATCGTGTTCGTCGGCCGGTTGACCAGCGGCGTTGGCGGCGTGATGTTCATGGTCGTAATCACGAAAATGGTGACCGACTGGTTCGCCGGCAAGGAAATCCGGATCGGCCTGGGCATCATGCTCACCACATGGCCGTCCGGAATCGCCCTCGCGCTGCTGACCCAGAACGCTTTGGCCGAGTCCCTATCCTGGCACTGGGTGATGCTCGTGACTTCCGGCGTCAGCTTCCTCGCGATGGCGGCGCTGATGTCGGTCTACAAGCCTCCACCCGGGTCAGCCGCCGTCCAGCAAGGCGGGCCGGGTCTCCTCGCAATCCCCAGACGTGAGCTGGTCGGCGTGTCGATAGCCGGAATCGCCTGGGGCGTCTTCAACGTGGGGTTCGCCCTGTTCTTCAGCTTCAGCCCCGCGTTGCTGGCGGACCGCGGCATGTCCACGGCCGGAGCTTCATCCCTGGTCAGCCTCGGAATGTGGGTGACCGTGTTCTCCGTGCCGCTCGGCGGGCTTTTGGCGGAGCGGACCGGTCGGCCCAACACGATCGCGGCAGTCAGCGCGATTGCCTCTGGAACGACGCTCGCGCTCATGCCCGTCTTCGACGCACCGATAGCATTCGTGGTCGCGTTCGGCGTGGGCATCGGCGGCGCCGGAGCGGTCATGGCGATGTCGGTCCAGGCACTCAGCCCCGAAAATCGAGGACCGGGAATCGGCTTGTTTTTCACCTGGTACTACGCCGCTATGGCCGTCGGCCCGGCCGTGGCTGGCAAGGGACGGGACATCACCGACAGCGCCGCCACACCCGTGTTGCTTGGCGCTTCGATGTTCGTCCTCGTCATCTTCTTGGTGGCGGCATTCCAGGTCCACCAATCCCGCAAGGGCCAACCCGCTCCGCGCTCAACCCCGTAGCCGTCACCGCCGGCCGCCTGCAAGCCTGGTCGATTCCGGCAGCGCTCGAAGTCGAAGCATCGCCGCGACGCCGACCACAGGACCCAGCGCCAGCATCGCAAACGCGAGCGACCAGCCCACCGAGTCGACAACCATAGGCACGAGTTGAATCGAGAATAGCGTCAGCAGGAAGCCCATCGCAGTTTGCATCGTCAGCGATGTGCCGACGTACTGCGGCGGGCTGAGCTCGGTGATCGCCGCCGAGAACTGCGCCGAGTCCGCGACCACGGTGAACCCCCAAACAAACAGAACTGAAACCAGCAGCCACAGCGATGCGTCGAACAGCATCGCTGCCGAAAGCGCGGAGGCGCCGCTCACGACCATCGCCGCCGACGTGATCGCGGTACGGCCCCACCGATCGGCCAGTACCCCGCCGACGACGCTGCCGAGTCCGCCGACGGCGATCACGCTGAACGCGATCGTGCCCGCGAGCGACGCCGTGCTTCCCTGGCCCTCCAGTGCGCCGACAAGGAATACCGGAACCCAGGTCCACATCGCGTACAACTCCCACATGTGGCCGAGATAGCCGAGATTTGCCAACCGCGTCCCCCGCTCGGCCAGAAGCCTGAACACCATCCGAGGATCGAACGGCGCCGGAGCCGACGAAAACGGCCCGTCCCTCACGAACGCCAGAACGATCGCTCCGCCGGCAACCGAGAGCGCCGACGACAGCAGGACCACCTGACGCCACGGGAAGTCTGTCAACGACCGAACGAGATGCGGCGATGCCGACCCGATGGTAAGCGCTCCGACGAGCAGTCCAACAGCGACGCATCGATAACGCATCGATAACGCATCGACCACGTCGCCGCCAGCTTCATCCCGGGCGGATAGACTCCGGCCAGGAACACGCCGGTCATGAACCTCAACGGAATCCCGGCCCAAAGGCCGACGGCGAAGATGGCGAATGCCGCGTTGGACACGGCCCCGAGCAAAGCCGACGAGGCCAGCAGGCGTCGACTGCTGAGGACATCAGGCAGGTTCAAGAAAGCGGCGACGAACGTCCCTACGACAAACCCGATTTGCACCGAGCTGGTGAGCCACCCAACTCCGCCCGACGACAGCTCCCACTCCTGCTCCAGCGTCGGCACAACCGCCGACGCGCTGAACCACAGCGTCATCCCAAACAGCTCTGTGAGCGCCAGAAACCCCAGCGCTCGCCACTGGGCGGGCGTGCCTTCTGTGTTGTCAGCCGACCGTGTAGCCAATTTGCCGTCCCGGTCTAGAAAGTTTCGGTGCTCTGGTTTGATGCGGCGAGATTCGATTCGAACCTAACGCGGCTGTAGAAGAGTCGCAATTCGCGAAGAGTAGAACTGGGCTAGTTCTGCGCAATCATTCGGAACAATGGGCAGGCGCCCAAACGTCCGCCGTCCAGCCGTAGGGGCGGGTTCCAAACTCGCCCGCGTGTTTCGCCTCGACACATGTTTGACATGATGGTAATACGTCGCATTTGATGCCGTATCTCTATGTTATCACTTCGCCAACGTCCCGGGAGGGTTTGCAACCCTCCCCTACGGATTGCGTCGCATCAGCCGCGATTGGTCACGCACGCGTCTCAGACCGGAGAGCCATTGCGATCAAGATCGACGGCAACCGCTCGCGAGTACGATCCACACAGACACTCACAATATTGAACGGGACAGAATGCCTGCCGTCCAATCGTAGGGTCGGGTTTCAGAGCCTGTCTCATAAGTCGCCGCGAGCCTCTCAAAACGTCCAAAATCGCGATTCCGATACGTCCGCCAGGCACGACAACCCCGCCGCATTACCGACGAATAGGCCCTGTTCACGACTTCTGAGACGGGCTCTTCAAACCCGCCCGCGTGTTTCGCCTCGATACATGTTTGGCATGATGGTTATACGTCGCGGTTGATGCCGCATATCTATCTTGATGCCAGGCCGACGTTTCGGGAGGGTTTGAGACCCTCCCCTACGGATTGCGTCGCGATTGGTCACGTTGAGGTGCGACATTGCCGCACCTCGCTACACCGGCAGCTCGTCCCAGATGAGGCGGTAGCTGTGCAGGCGCGACTCGGGGATCAGGCCCTCTTCGGCGGCCGCGTCGACGGCGCAGCCGGGCTCGGTCACGTGCATGCAGTTGCTGAAACGACAGGCGGCCGCCACGGCGTCGATCTCTGGGAAGTACGCGGGCAACTCGCCCAGCGTCAGCCCGGCCATACCGAACTCGCGGATGCCTGGCGTGTCGGCGACGTATCCGCCACCGTCGAGCTTGAGAAGCTGTGCGCGCGTCGTCGTGTGCCGGCCCTGTCCGCTGAAGTCGCTGATCTCGGACGTGCGTAGCTGTAGGTCCGGTTGCACCGCGGACAGCAACGAGCTCTTGCCCGTACCTGATAGGCCGACGACGACAGTGGACGACCCCTCCAAACCTTCACGCAACTCGTCTACGCCAACACCGGTGACGGCGCTGGTGCGCAGGATGTGGCAACCTAGATCGACGTATGGCTGTAGGGCTGCGTGGTACTCCGATTCGTCATCGATCAGATCGACTTTGTTGATGCAGATGACCGGCAAAATGCCGTTGCGCTCAGCGGCGATGAGGTACCGGTCGATCAGTTCGAGCCAGATGTCAGGCTCGCGCCACGACGACACGATTAGGAGCTGGTCGACGTTTGCCGCGATGACCAGTTGCCGCGGGGCGAGGATCGGGTCCGGCCGGCTCAGCAACGTCGTACGCGGCAGCACGGTCTCCACTACCCAGCCGCCGGAGCCGTCTTCGGCGACGAGCACGCGGTCGCCGACGGCAACGGGATTCAGGAAGCCGGTGTCGAGCTCGGTCATCAGACCGCGAACAGTGCAGTCCACCTGCTCGCCATCCATCTCGACTTGCGCGGAAAGTCCCGCCGCCGAGATGACCAATCCCTGGCGTCCCAGCGGGGTTGCAGCCGTTTCATCGGTGGCGTCATCGCGTGCCGGGGTTTGGAACGCAGCTTCCTCGACCATCCGACGTCGGTCCTGCTCGTCCCTGGGCATGACGCGCTCCAGCGGGTCGAAGTCGTGCTCGTCTTCGGGGCGATACGCCTCGTCGGTCCAGTCCTTGCGGCGAACGTGGCCGCGGTTGTTCTTGCCGGTTCTCCTGAACCGCTTGTTTACGTCGCTGATCTGTTTTCTCCGGGAGCTTCTTTCGACGTTCCTTTGGTGCTCGGCGATTCTCTTAGCCTGCTCCGGGGTAATCTTTCCTTCCAAATTCAATGAGCAATCCTCCGTACCGGGGGTTCACATGAGGCCCTGCCTCCCGCAACCTCCGAAGTGTCGAGCTCGGAGATACTCGAAGAAGCAGGCGGCCAAATCCACACTTCTGCGAATTCATGGCTTCCTCAGGACCGGTACGTCGGTCGGATAGAGATCGATCGGATCCAAAAACAAAAAGCCACGAGCTGCACGCCTCGCTGCTCATGGCTGGTGTATACGGAGTGTCGCTCCCGGACGAACTCAAAGTAGATTTCGCGGCTCCGGGCTAAAACCTCCGCCGGCTGATTGCGAGGCGGGCAAGTCGATATGTTGCAGCATGTGCTGCTCGCGCAGTATGTTCCATTAGACTCGCCTCCTCTCTCAGCCTTGGGGTCGCCCAAAACGGGCGTGCCGTTCATCTACCGCAGGATTATACCCGTGCGCATCGTCAGGCGCAACCGGTGTTCCCGAACTCGTTCGTTGACTGTTGCACAAACGCTCGATAGACTGCGGCTCTGAGGCTATTCTCGCTATGAAGATATCCCGCTCCAAAACGCTGACGCCAGACCGATACACCCGCGATCCCCGCGAGGGGCCGGACGCGCCGCTGATCGAGATTGCGACGAACGGCGTCGAGCTCGATCTCGGCGGCTCGGTGCTCGACGGCGTGGACCGCTCCGGCGTTGGCATCCGCGTCCACGATTGCGAGGGCGTGACCATCCGAAACGGCGTGATTCGGGGCTTCTATCAAGGCATACTCGCGGAGAACATCCGACAGTTCCGCATCGAGAACTGCGTCGTCTCCGGCAACCACAACCCAATTGGCTCGGGCTGGCTCGGCGACGATGTCATACCGGTCGAAGGCGGCTTCGGCGGCGGCATCCGGCTCATCGGGGCGATCGACTCCGTGCTCGACGGCAACATCGCCCACGACAACCTAAACGGCATCGACCTCGTGCGTTGCCGGAGGGTCACGCTGAGAAGCAACGACGCCTCGTTCAACAGCAACGTAGGCATTCACCTGCAGCTGTCCACGGACAACGTCATCGAGAACAGTCGAGCCGATCACTGCATTCGCTTCACTGATCGATTCTGGAACGACACCGCCGACTCGGCGGGCATCTTGCTCGAAGAGCACTCGCACCGGAACCGGATCGTCGGCAACAGCCTGCGATATGGCGGCGACGGGTTCTTCATCCGCGCAAACAACCGCCACGCCTCCAACGACAACCTGGTCGCCCACAACGACGCCTGTTTCTCGCCGAACAACGCGTTCGAGGCCGTTTTCTCCGAGGGCAACGTCTTCGAGGAGAACATCGCCGATTTCTCGAATTACGGATTCTGGCTCGGTTACTCTCGAAACACGACCGTCCGAGGCAACCGCATCCGCTCGAACCGGTCCGACGGCGTCGCCATCGAACACGGCAGCCGCAACGTCATCGAGAACAACGAGCTCGCCGACAATCTCGTCGGCATCCGGCTTTGGTGGGCTAAGTCGGATATCGGCGACGACCCGTCCGAGAACTACGCGGTCCGAAACAACACGATCACCGGCTCTCGCGACGCTGCGATCTTTTACACGGCCACGAAAGACGTGCGGCTGGACGGCAACAAACTTCGAGGCAACACCCGGGACGTTGTCACGGGATGACGGAACAGCGGCACGGGCAAGGTCCGCCATGTAGAGGGCGGACCAAATCGCTCGGCCGTCGTCTTGCTTGCCATATGTGAGTCTGAATCTTGCTCACAAAAAAAAAGTGAGGGCAGCCATCGCGATGAGCGAGACGGCCACGACGTTGGCGTTGTCGTCCCACCAGACGCCGAGTCTCGGGCGCTTCCGCTCGGCGATGGACGCCGCCACGGCGCCCACGGCGCCAATCCAGTAGGGCTGATACAGGAACGCGGCGCCCAGACAGACCACCGCCATGCCCAGCGACGGCCACATGCTGGTCACGTTCGACCGCCACAAGGTCGCCCTCGCCAGCCCCCCGCGGTGCTGTCTCCCCAGGCCATAAACGCGAGGGGCAAAAGCCCAGCCAGGGGTCGCCGAGCCAACCCCAGCCAATGGCGAGGCTCGCGACCTCAGCGAGTCCGAACGTGATTTCGGACTGCGACTGTGAAGCAAGCTCGCCCTCAACCCCGCGCAACGTGGTGCGTCGAAACGCTTTGAGCGCCACCAGCATCCCGGTCAGCAACACCGCCAGCGCGATCGCTACGCCAGCTTCGAGCCACAGCGCCGCGATCAGGAAGGCCGCGCCCGCGCACCAGGGCGCCGCATAGCGGGCGACGGACCGCGGTACGCCCCGGTCGCGCAGGAGGTTGGACAGGCCCAACCCGCCGCCGACCAGCGCTGCCACGTCGATCGCGACGGCTACCTGGTAAGCAATCCCCGAAGCGGTGTAAGCCTGGCCCAACATCGGAAACCTCCTCTCATACGCCTCACTGCGCCAGCGGTCGGGGCGACCTGTCTATGGCGGTCTTGAGCGGGTCCGCATTAGGCAAGTAGTAGACCCTGATCGCGTCGCCCTTGCGTAGCTTGTCGTAACTTCGGACGCCTTTCCGGGCATCATGAGGCCGGCCGTCAACCTGATACGTGTAACTCACGTAGTACCAGACGGATGCTTCACCTTCCACCTGGTGCTTATCCGTGATGTGGCCCACCGTTAACTGACCTATGCGTCTGCACTTGGCATCTGGGTCAAGCATCCAATAGAGCCGTCCAGGCGCCTCAAAGGGGAAGAGCAAGATATTCAGCGGCAAACTCAGTATTCGACGGGACCACTTGACGAGACGACTTCTTCCGGCAGGCGCCGGTTGAGCTGCCGGCCTGTGCAAAGTAGCGAGCACGGCGATTAGGAAGAAGCTGCCAAAGCCGCCGATCTCCCAGCCGATTCCCATGAAGTTGCTGCCGAGCCCGCCTATGACGCCGAAGAAGGCAGCAAGCAGGAGCGAGACAAAGCAGATTTCGTCGATAACACTTATCCAGGCTGGACGACGGGTCGCCTCTACCGCTGTCGCCGCCCCGCTTCGGCCGGATTGCGTCTTCCGCGTCTCTGGAAGCAACTCCGACTCGGTTGTGGGATTCCCCACACGAACCAGGTCGTCCAGTGCGCTTTGGTTGGAGTTCATGTCTCTCCTCTCAGTCGCGATGGCTGCGATAGTCAAATCCGCTCCCGGGTGCAAATTCACTCCAGACCGACATCGCTTCGCTCTTCATCGGATCGCCGCCACACCGACATTGGTTCGCCCCATTAGTCGCCGTCGCTGACCGTCCACTCCTCCACCTTCCCACATCGCTCGCCGCGGTGCCCCTCCCTGTCGGCACTGCGGTCGACATCGTAGTCGGCGCCCCACTCGTGCTCGGTCCTTTCGCCCTTGGCGGCATCGCACCGCCCACAGTCCTTCACCTGCTTGCACGCGCCATCATGAATGTAGTGCCACTCGTACTGGTGCTTGGTACGCACATGCACAGATCCGCATCGTCCGCAATCACGGCTCTGGACGCAGACGTGTTCAACCGCGTATATCCACGGTCCACTGTGGATGCCCAGGCGGCACAGGATAGCCTTCAGCCAGGTCTCCGGCGTTCGCTGCCGACTCCTCGGAACCGGGAACTGCACCGCGTTCGTTGCATCTGGCAATGCTCGGGCAGTGGTCGGCTCACCGATCAACTCCGAGACGCCCGAGGGCGCCCGTTCGAGAGCGGCGAGCTCGTAAGAGAAAGCCTCGGGCGTCGCCGCTAGCCCGTTGCTGTTCGGTTGCGTTTCGCGCACCGCACGAACCAGTTCTCCTTCTGTAGCCGAAATTCCCTCTCGAGCCAGGACGGTCATCGTGCTTTGGTTGGTGTTCTTGCCTCTTCTCTCGGTCACTGTGGCTACAATACTCAAATCCGCTCCCTGTGCTATTTCGCTATAGACCGGCATCCTGTCGTCCCTCCTCGCATCGTTAGCGCCTCTCCCAGTTCCGTTACATCAGCACCCAGAATCCACGTAGTTGAGTCGTGCCTCCACGTTGACGGCGCCGTGTAACGTAATTTAGGATTGATTCAACTTCATAACGTGACTTACTGAGACGTTATCGTGGATTCTTACTCCCGTTAATTCTAAGTATATTTATAATGTTTATAGTTATTTCTCTTTATATTTATTAGGTAGATATCCACGTATGTGATATTTAGCGGCGCGGTGGACCGGACCCTAACACTGGAGGGGAGCATGGAACGGAGATCACCCGAACTTCTTGACCGACTCGCGATTCGAGCGGCCTATCTGCACCATTCGGATCGAAAGTCCGTCAGAGAGGTCACGGCTGAGCTTCAAGCTGCCGGAGAGTCTGTACGCAAAGATGACGACATCCGCATGCTGATTCGTCGCGCACTCACTACCGGCCTGGTCAAAATCGAGGTCACGAGAACGCTCTCCACTGGCACGCTCGACCTGGATACGCGGCTGGGAAGGCGGCTGGCGGAGAGGTTCGGAATGCGAAACGTTTACGTGGTAACAGACCGGGCGCTGGCGGGACTCAAGGACCAAGATCCATTGGCGTACGGGGACCAAATCCACCTTGGCCTGGGGTGGGCAGCCGCGGGATTCCTGATGAGCCGAATTCGCGACCGCGACACTATCGCGGTTGGCGGCGGACGGGCCTTGGGTTTCACCGTTGACGCTCTGAAGGAACTCCAGAAGGACACAAGGCAGTCCTTCAAAGACCTGAGCATCCTTTCGCTGGTGGGCAACAACATCATTAGAAGGCAGGACTTGCGCAAGCTGGGCGACGGCAACCTAACCGCGGACACGGTGGCTTTCGATCTGGCCGCGATTCTTGGGGTGGACTTCGAAAAAGTTCGGTTCGTTCACCTGCCGCTGAGTCTGCCGGATTCCTTAAACGAAGATGTGGCAAGCGAAGTAATGAAAGTGCTTGGCGGTCACTTACTGAACTGGCAATCGCCACCTGACATTGCCGTTTTCAGCATGGGAACCGTCAACCACCGCCATTACATGGTTAACCAGCGAGGTCCTGAAACCGAACCGGTCAGAGGGGAACTTGACACGCTGATGCGAGAGATCTTGCCGCAAGCCCCTGACTCAATCGCCAAGATCTGCTACAAGCTCTTCTGGGTCGGCGATCGGTCATCGCCAAGCGAACTGCGTGAGCGGGCCAGCGCTTTGATGGACGCGTTCAACAAGAAAACCGTGTCAGTGCCTCTGAACCTGTTGAACCAGGCCCGGGAAAAAGTGCTTGTTGCAGGCGGACCAGAAATGGTCAACGCAATCCGAGCGGTTGCTCGAGCCTCGGCCGAAGCAGCATCCGGAGGCAGTCCGGTTGACTACGACGGAGTTGTGCCAACCTGCCTGGTTACCGACGCCGCGACGGCTGACGCCCTCGACACCATGCCTTCGTAACCTGCGATCAACCGGCATTCGTATTGATCGCTCGTCACGCGACGCCATTACTGAATAGCACCAGGCGAGCCAGGTCAGTCCAGCGGCGGGTCGGTCCCGGTGATGCCGTCGCGCACCATGTCGTCGTAGTCGGCGTCGGACACGGCGAGGTGTTGCTTGAGCACGAGCTCGCTGTGCTGTCCGAGCGTTGGGGCCGGCCAGCGGATGCATCCCGGCGTTCGCGACAGCCTGAACGGGACACCGGCGATCGGATATGGGCCGGTGGCTGGGTGGTCGACGGTCTCGAAATAGCCGCGAGCCTTGTGCTGAGGATGGTTCGGCACGTCAACGCCCTTGATAGCTGCAGCGGCGGGAATCCCGTGCCCTTGCAAAAACTCGGCAATCTCAACGGGATCCCGGTCGCCTGTCCACGCGGCAACGGCGGCGTCGAGCTCGTCAGCCGATCGAACGCGATCCTCTGCCTTCGTGAATCGCACGTCCAACACCAGATCGTCTCGGCCCATCAGGCCGCAGAACGTCACCCATTCGGCGTCGCTGCGCACGGCGATCGCCACCCATGTATCATCCTCTCGGCAACGATAGATGCTGTGCGGCGCCATGGTTCGGTCGCCGTTCCCGAGCCTGGGCGGCGGCTTTCCGGTTGTCGTGTACTCCACGATCTGGTCGGCGATGAAGGACATGGCTGCCTCTTGCTGCGAGAAATCGATCTCCTGGCCCTCGCCGGTGCGATATCGATGGCGCATCGCGATCAGCAACGCCCCGAGACCCACGACGCCGGCGATCGAGTCCGTGTGCATGCAGCCGGAGTTGATCGGCTGCCCGTCGGGATAGCCCATCACCGACGCGATGCCGCTCATCGGCTCGGTCGTGCCGCCATTGCCTGGATACATCGAATATGGTCCCGACGCGCCAAACGAAGGCATGCGCATCATCACGATGCTGGGATTGACCTCCCGCAGCGCCGGATACTCCAACCCGAAGTTCGGGATGACCCGAGCCGCGTAGTTCTCGACCATGATGTCGGAAATCGAAACAAGTTCGAGGAAGCGGGATTTGCCTGCCTCGGTGTTGAGGTCGAACGTGATCCCGAGCTTGCTGTGGTTGACCGCGTTGAACAGCGCGTTGCGGTCGTACGGACGCTCGCCTGGCTCGTCGTCCGGGTACGTGCCCCGATGATGAGGCGGAAACCCGCCGCGCCACACGTCGGCCCTGGTCAGCGCCTCGACTTGGATGACTTCGGCGCCCAGATCGGCGAGAAGTTGTGTAGTCAGCGCCCCGGCCCACGCTTGGGTCAGAACCACAGCCCGAACGTGCTCCAACGGCAACGCGCCTTCGTGAACGTTGGCCGATGGAGCCACCGCCGGACTGGCATCCGACTCATCGAGCTCCGCGAACACGTCGTCATCGTGCTCGCCCAGTGCGGGCGCCGGTCGCCGTACCTGCCACGGCGTCGCCGACATCTTGAACGGCGCCCCCGGCATATTCACTGTGTGCCCGCTGCCGAGTTCGACGTCAATGAGCGACCCACGTGCACGGATATGTTCGTCGTCGACCAAACCCGCCATGTCGAGCGTCATGCCGACGTTGATACGAAGCGGGCTCAGGCCGTGGAGCAACTCTTGCATCGTGTATCGCATCAGGCGCGGACCTATGAGTCGGTCGACTTCGAGGTTGCGGTCGCGGCGGTCGCGGGCCGTAGCGTACCTGGGATCGTCCGCGATTTCCGGTTCGCCGAAGAATATCCACAGGTGTTCCCACGTGATCTGGTGACGCACGTTCAGCGCCACGTAGCCGTCCTTGCAAGCCAACAGACCGGCGGGCAGTCCGGGCGTCCTTCGACCGGGCGATCGACCCGTGTACATCGCGCCCAGGAGCTGCGGTGCGAACACGGTCGTCAGCGCCTCGAGTGTCGAAACGTCGATGTGCTGACCAACCCCGCGAAAGTCTCGATACGACAATGCGGCCATGGCGCCGAGGAACGCCGACATCCCGCCGTGGAACTCGCTCTGAATTCCAGGCTCCTTCAGCGGCTCTCGATCGGGCGTGCCGTTGATGTAGCCGAGACCCGAAGCAGCGTACTGCACGATGTCAGTGGATTGGTAGTCGCGCCATGGCCCTGTCTGTCCGAAGGGTGTGACCGAAGCCATCACGAGGTCCGGCCGAACCGCAATCAGGTCTTCGTATGCGAGCGCCATCCGAGCCAGCTCGCCGGGCGCTCCGCTTTCCACGACAACGTCCGCACAGGAGACGAGGCGTCGAACGCGGTCGCGGCCTACCGCCGAATCGAAATCGAGCGTCACACCGCGTTTGTTCGTGTTGAGGTATTGGAACGCGCCGCCGTCACGAAGCGACGTTCCGGGCGCAAGCGGACCGATGCCTCTGGCCGGATCGCCTTCGGGCGGTTCGATCTTGACCACGTCTGCGCCGAAATCGGCGAACAGCTTGGTGCAAAACGGCCCGGCCACACCGGTCGACAGGTCGACGACGCGGATGCCAAACAGCGCGAGACCTGCCATCAGTGGTGGTCACCGAATTTGGCGTCTCGGTTGCGAGCTCGCTCGATGCCGGCGGGCCCGTCCTCGTCCTTTTGCTGCTCCCGACGAGCGCCGGTGGCGGAGCTATAGACGTGGAACGAGTTCATGATTCCGTTGTGGAAGCCGGCCTCATCCTGCGCCATGTTGATCGACGTCTTCGCCAGCCTGACCGCCAGAGGATCCTGCATTGAGATTCGCTGGGCCAGCGCCATCGTCTCCTCGTCCAGCTTCTCCCGCGGCACCACCTTGTTGGCCAGGCCGATGCGCTCGGCCTCTTCGGCGGTGATCCAGTCGCCGGTGAACAGGTACTCTTTGGCCTTCCGGAACCCGATTTCCCAGGGAAGGCTGTTGTACTGAACGTGCGGCCCGCCCCAGCGAACCGTGCGGTCGGCGAATCGCGCGTCGTCAGCGGCGATGATGAGATCGCACGCGGTCGCGAGAATGAGCCCGCCCATGATGCAGTAGCCCTGAACCTGCGCGATCGTGGGTTTCGGGAAGTTGCGCCAACGAAGCGTGTTCGCGACGTTGAGGTCCCAGGCACGTGTATACGCGCCGGCATATCCTGGAGACAGCGGGCGTATTTCGCGGTCCGCCATCTCTTCCGCGCTTCCCAGGTCGTGCCCGGCCGAGAAGTGGTCGCCGGAACCTGCGATGATCACGACTCGTACGTCGTCATCTTCGGCCGCGATGGCAAACACCTCGTCCAACTCCTCGCGCATGACGCGGCTCTGCGCGTTCAGGACGTGCGGACGGTCGACCGTTACCTTCAGCACGGCGTCTTGTTGATCCACCAGCAGCGCCGTGTATGTTCCGTAAGTCATCGCGGGTCTCCTTCTCGGCCGATTGGCATCGTAGACAATGGCAAACGTACCAGAGTCCATGCGGCATCGTCCAGAGCGCGTTATCGTTAGTCTGAGACCAGGCAAGATCGGCCGGTGCGCAAAAGCATCTAACCATACACGGAGCGAAAATCTGACTCTCCGTCAAGCCCGCAGATTGCGAGAGCGATTCAAGTGGAGACCGATAATGAGCGCCCAAACAACGGATTCATACATGACCGAAGCCGATGTAAAGTAGCACCTACTGGCGGCCGCCGGACTCGAGAGCGGCCTGATGGACGGGCTGACTTCGAAACAGATCGCCAGTCTGTTTCCGGCGTGGCGCGTCAAGAGCTTCAACGACGAAGAGATTCGTTGCGAGTGCCCCGACGTACCCCACGAGGCGTTCGTGCTTTCGAGCGGACGCGCAGCCACGACGTTCCGCTCCGGCTCGGTTGAGCACGTGATCGAGCTCGGTGACGTCGGGGACGTGTACAACGTCGGCGGTTTGGTCGACTATGAGGATTGCTGCGTCGGCGCCCGAGCTCTCGGGTCGGTGCAGATAATCGCCATCGACACTCGACTTCTCGATATTCTTTTCGCGTCGGACACGGAGACTGGTTACCGCGTGCTGAAAAACGTAGCGAATCTGGTCATGCAGCAATTAGAACGCCGCCTCGTCCAACACTTCGAAAGCCATTAGCGCCGACGAATCGATCACCGAGATCCTGCAGTCCAGCGTTTTCGAAGCGTTCGAAGCTTTTTACGTCTCCGCCGCCCGCCCGAGACCGATGTTCGACACCCTTTCGGTCGCTCAAGTCTGGCAAGGCGACGACAACAGGTCTGCGCGTTCGTCCCCGCAACACGAGTGATGGCGATCACGGTCATCGATCGATTTTCTGCGACAACCAAGTGCCGATTCGTCCGTGTGCTCGAGGTGTTCGATGAACAGGCGTGGCGATCGATCGACAGACCAGGCGCGCCACAGACCTGGTTCGAAAGCAGGCAAATGAGAACCAGATGGAACCGCAAAGCGTCAGTCCGTCAGCATTATCGATGGTGAGGCGGATCGTCGTCTGGAATTTGACGATCATTAGCTTTACCAGCATCATCCTCGCGATAACAGCGGCGCAGAACGGCGAATATACCGGCGCTGGGGTCTGCTTGCTAGCGGCCGTGGCGGCGCCCGCGATGTTGGGTCGGATTATCTTGCGACCGTAGGACCGGACTTCGAACGCCTGCCGAGGGCTGCAACGGCTGTCTCACGCGATCTCCCGACCAGGGTCCGCGATGACTTGGCCTATCCTAGCACGCAACCTGGCGGCTCTTTGGACATCGGCTTTCGTGCACCGAAATAGCCTGCGTTTGAGCGAACCGAGAGATGTCGATAAACGAATTCACCAGAGCCCAAATGATCTCGCCATTTTGAGGCCGCAGGCGAAGAATTGCCTGTTAACGCGCGCGATTGTCTACGATGCTCCAGAGCCATCCTGTTCCTTCCGCGGATGGATTAGAACGGCTAATGCCTTGGACAAGTAATTGGTTGATGACCATCTCTCGATGATCTCGTCGAACTCGAGCAGCGATAAATTGCGCTGAACAAACCTGTCCGGAGTAGCTCGAAACAATCCACGATAAGCCTCCCGTTAGCAACGCCATGGTCTTTCGTAGGAATGTTCACAATCTCGATCCAAACTTTGCCGGCTCAAACAGCAAATTGCTAATTGCGAGATTTGCGGCAACGGACCTTGCATATGGTGTATTGAATCGAACGTCGGTTTCAGAAAGGTCGCCCCTTGCACGGCATCTAGACGAACACTCATGAGTTGCTTGTCGTCCACGAATACGAACCTCGATGCGGTTGACATCCCGTTCGATTGTGTCACGAATCTGGCTCCAACCGCCCGCAATGTCGCGATCGCCACAACCAATTTGACCCACATAAAAACAAGGGACCCGAAATTCGGGTCCCTCGACAATTCATTTGCTCAATTTCCGTGGTCCGGCTGTCAGAAAGCTAATCGCGGCGGACACAGGCTCACATTGGTCGATCAACCGGTGAGTTCAGTGCCGGTTAGTCGGATTTGTCGCGTCGGTTTCCGTCTAAGCTGGGTTCTTCCTGGGCCTGCCTCGTCGTCGTTTGGGCTCGGCTTCCCAGAAGTAGATGTCGTCTCTGACGCGTTTCACCACTAGCTCTTTTCGACTCAGCTTCGCTGCTGCGCCTAAACGCCGTTTGATGGCTGCAGAGGTCTCCCCGTCCCCGATTGTCAGTTTTCCCGCCGACCCTGATTCGAGTCGGTCGACGTATTCCAAGTACTCTCGCATTATCGTGCCACGCTTGCCGGTCAACGATGATTGACGCATCGCTTCCTGCAAAGGGATCAGTTCAAAAGTCGGCATTATCACCTCCGATAACTACTGGATCGGAAAAATTTGCAGCGTCTCAGCATGAACTTTCGCTATCATATCAGCAAATGCTGCAAAAACGCGAGCCTTTCGACAACCGAACGGCTGCACTTATCGGCACTTGATCATCGAATGTGAAAAAGCTGTTCTTCGCATTAAGTCATTATGCTACGAAGCAAACAACACGTCATTGTTCATTTGAGACATCGCAGAATATCACGCAATCGTGCGTGCATTGATTACATCAATGGATGAAGCGATTCGCCAGACCAATCAAATGCAGCAATTCACAATTACAGGCTAATGCCCAACAACAAGGCATTCGATGGTTGCAAACGAGACCAATTAAGCAGTGCGAACGACGGCCTTCGGGCTACTGGACTTACGATCATCCGGACTTAACACGGGCTCACGTCGATGCAATCACCGATTCTGCAACGAAGCCAGACCGATTGGCCAACACCCGAACGATCGAACCGATCGCGTACGAAAACACGTTGGTTTAGTCGCGCGGCGTCCAATTCGTGACCGCCCTATTGCAATGAATTCTTGATTCCAGGAGTTCGAATTAAGGCGTGTGGGCGCTTATGACCTCGCTCGAAATCCATTGACTCGACATCGCTGAAAGATTCACCGATCAGCTGAAACAGGTGATTCGAGCGCTCGCGTCAGCCCTAGTTTGAATGCGCTGCTACCCTCGCTCTTCGAATTCACGACGCGCGGCTTCGACAAGCGCGGGGTTCGTCAGAAGTTCGCACGTCAAGATCCCCAGCACCTTCGCCGTGTCCAGTGCATAGCCATGGCCAGGTCTGTTCGAGCTGCTTCGGTCAACAGCCGAGAGTGCCCGGCAACCTGATCGCGACTGACGGCGAACCTCATCGCGAACGACGGCATGACCTGGCTGACGTTGCCGAAATCGGTCGACGCGCCACTGCCGCGCCCTCCGGTCGGCGCCGGAGCGACATCCATGCCGATCTCTCTTGCGACGGCTTCGGCGCTGCCCGCGAGCGTCGTGTTGGGCCACACGTCCTCGTACACTGGGGCCGGATCCGGCATTTCGAGGCGGGCGCCAGTCATGGATGCCGCTCCCTCGGCGATGCCCGTAACCTTCTCCAGCACTTCAGCAAGATAAACACGGTCTCGGGAGCGCATCATGATGTCCGCGGCCGCGTACTCGGGCACGACGTTCGCCGCCGTGCCCCCGTGAGTGATGACGCCGTGTATGCGCGTGTCGTCGCGAAGATGTTGGCGCATCGCGTCGATGCCCGTGAACAGGTGAATCACCGCGTTCAATGCGTTGACGCCCGCCTCGGGTCTCGCAGCCGCGTGAGCAGCCTTGCCGTGATATTCGAACCTACGTGCCGCCATCGCGAGGCTCCACGTAGTGCCGGGCGGGGCGTCGGTGTCGAAATTCGTTAGGTTCGACGCCGGATGAGACGAAAGCGACACATCCACGTCATCGAACACGCCCGCCTCGAGCATCCGGATCTTGCCGCCGCCGCCTTCCTCGGCCGGAGTGCCCAGCACCACGATTCGGCCCGGCAGGGAGTCGAGGACGGAATTGACGGCGAGCCCGGCGCCGAGATTGGAGATCGCGTTCAGGTTGTGTCCGCACCCGTGCCCGATTTCGGGAAGCACGTCGTACTCGACGAGCAGGCCAACGGTCGGTCCGTCGCCGGCGCCTCCTTCGAGCGTCGCGCGAAACGCCGTTTCGACGCCTCCGATCGCACGCTCGACCTCAAAGCCGTGGCCCTCAAGATTGTCGGCGAGAAGCTTGGCGGCGTGGTGCTCCTGGTAGCTCAGCTCCGGGTGTGAAAGGATGTCCAGACTGACTTCCCTGAGCTCGTCGTTCAGTGCATCGACTGCGCCAACGACGGCGCTCACATACTCGGGTCGTGCGTCGGTCATGTCTTGTCTCCCATATGTTGCTGTGATCGTCTTCGGAACATCGCGTCAAGACCGTGCGCCCGCGACCCAGGTCATCACGGCGCTGTCGCTCTCGAACGGTTCACGGTCGAAGCTTCCGAACAGGCTCAGAACCTCGAATCCGAAAAGCCGAAGGAGGTGATGCACCTCCCATCGATTGGCGTACCGCACCTGCGAATCGCGATAGACGCGCCGCGCTACCACTCCATCGCCGTTCAGCTCTTCCACGATCGTCCGTACGTCAGCGATCTGGTCATGGTGGTCGTAGTCGCTCTGCTCCCAGAACATGAACCTGCGGCCCGAGCTCGGATCGACTACATCACGGACCTGGTAGGCGACGTCGGCGTCCTGGGCCAGTAGATCGAGGTCGGGCGCCACGATGTCGAAAATGAACCGTCCGCCTGGCAGCAGATGCCGAACCACATTGCGCAAAAGCAGCCTCTGATCTTCAACAGTCAACATCGTCAAAAACGCGCTTTGAGGGCAGATCACCAGACTGAAGTTGCCGTCCAGCGCCCTTGAGAAATCTGTCAGATCCGCCTCGATGAACGAGAGTGACCCGCTGGCATCATCGAGCTCGTCTGCCTTGCCGCGGGCCAGCTCGAGCATCGGCCCGGACGGATCGACGCCAACGGCATCGACGCCCGACCGCGCGACAGCCGCCGACACCACTCCGGTTCGGCACCCGAGCTCAAGAACCGATCCGCCAGCGCGCTGAGCCTCTTCGACGTAGAACGGAATATCGGCGCGAAAAGCCGAGTTCGCTGAACCGTATATGTCCGCGTAAAGACGTTCGGCCTTCGCATTCATAACGCGCACGAATCATCGGCCAACCCTCGATCCAAAGCCAATCTCGCAAGATGCGAAAAATTCATTTGGAGAGTTCTGTGATCGTGTCATCACTAGTGTTCGTCACCCAGATGGAGTCCCCGACGACCACCATTTTCGCAGGCGATGCGCCGACCGGATAAGTCGCGAGAACATCGCCCGATTCGCTGAGTTTCGAGACAGTGCCGTCCTGGCTGTTTGCGACCCAGATATTTTCGCCGTCGTATACGAGCCCATACGGCAATCCACCCACCAGGAATTTGCCCAAATCTTCGCCGTCGCGGCTCATCTTGCTGACCGTGTTCTCCCGCCAGTTTGCGACCCAAATGTTCTCGCCGTCGTACGCGAATGCGATCGGCACGTCCCCGACCTCGAAGGACCCGACGATATCGCCCTCCAGTGTGAATTTCGTTACCGAGTCGCTGTGCGCGTTGGCGGCCCAGACGAAGTCGCCGTCGAAAAACAAGTTGATGGGACCGAGCCCTTCGGTGGGCACCGGCGGAACCGAATTGCCATTTCCGTCGACCCTGTACAGGAGCTGTTCCCAGCACCCGGATGACCACACGTTTTCGCCGTCGAATACCACCGTCCGAGGCAGCGTTGCGATCGGGTACGTGTCGATGACCTCGCCGTCGAGACTGATTCGGGATGAGGTGTGATCGAACTGATTTGCGGTCCAGATCGATTCGCCGTCGAAGACCAGCGCGTTCGGCTCTCTGCCCCCGGCGTCGAACGTGCCAACAGTGGCGCCGTCGATGTTGATCTTGGAAACCGTGTGGCTCAGCGCGTTGCCAACCCACAGGTGCTCGCCGTCGAAGATGATCGGCTCGGGCGCGTTGCCCACCGGGAACGTCGCGATCTGGATGTCCTCGATAACCAGCTTCGACATCTCCCCGGCGGCGGGATGCGCCACCCATACCGCCGATCCGTCGAACGCCATGGCGCCTGGCGTCTTGCCCAGGTGGAACGTGCCGAGGTGCTCGCCGTTGAAGCCGAGTCTGGACACGGTCATATCCGTGCGATTGCCGGACCACAGTGATTCGCCGTCGGAAATGATGTCGCCGGGCAGGTTGCCGACGTCGAAGACACCCACCGTTTCACCTTCGAAGTTCAGCTTGGAAACCGTGCCGTCAATGCTGTTGGTCACCCAAACGTGGTTGCCCGCCATAGCGACTCCTCGCGGGCCGTCCCCCACCGGGAACGTGCCCATCGGCTCTCCGTCCAGCGAGACCTTGGACACGGTGTCGTCTTCGTTGTTCGTGGTCCAGATGTGCTCACCGTCGAAGGCCATGGCGAGAGGCCTTCGGCCAACAGGGATCACGTCCGCCTGCTCGGAATCCACCGTTATGCGTACGATGGTGTCACGACCACTGTTTGCAACCCACACGTATCCGCCGGCATACAGCGTTGCCGACTGCCGGCGAAACTCCATCGGCGCGGCTGCCATGAACTCACCGTCAGTGGTGAACTTTCGGACGGCGAAGTACGAGCCGACCCACAGCGATTCACCGTCGTACGCGATGCTGTTCGGATACTGCGGAGACGGCAATGTCGCCAGGACTTCGCCGTCCAAACTGACCCGAGAGATCGCGTCGTCGTCCTGGGTCGCAACCCAGATCGCCTCTCCATCGAAGAACAGATCCGTTGGATTTTTGCCGACCGAATAGGTCTGGATCGTCGGGGCGTCGAGAGGCTCCACGGGATTCGCGGGTATCGTCTTCGGCACCTCGATCACGTTCACCGGCGCGGGTCCGGAGTCTGCAGGCTGCAGCGCGACGCGCGGAGTTGGCGCGGCATCGATCTCGGTCGTCGGGGCGTCGCCGGGCGCTTCCTGGGGCGTGGTTGCGATCGGAGCCGGCTGATCGTCTCTGCGGGCCAGCCAGACCGTAGTCGTTGCCAGCGCCACGATCACGGGGATCAGCAAAATCGGCCAGATTAGGCTGCCCACGGCCATCGCCCAAATCGTCGGGCCGTCCGGCGAGATCAGATCCGGCGCGCCCGAGAACGCCTCCGTGGCGCCCGGAGAGGCGAATCCCGCGTACGCAAACCACCCGATCGTCAGCACCGCCAACACTGTTGCCTTCGCCTTCATCTCATCCCTCCGGAAATTCTATTCTGGTCAATGTAGGGGTCACGTTGTCTATTAAAACCGCAGCGGGTTCGTTTCACACTCGCACACCGAATGTCACCGCTGCATGCGTCGCTCGTAGCCACGGACATGCCGTGCGACGCAAAAGTCTCCAACGCTACGCGTCCAGCCGCAAGAATCCACCCGGGTGCAGGTCGACGAATCACTCTCGAGGCTCCGATCGGGGACCGAACGGCTCCGGCTGGAACGGTCCGTCGCGCACGCCCAGGAATCCGCGCATTCCGTTTTCCATCGCGGCTTCCATCATCTCACGACGGTTGAAATCCGGCCGCTGCGACGAGTGAGCGATCGACGAGAGCAACCAGTTCGTCGTGATGGCGTTCCTCAGGCCCATCATCTCCAGCCCAAGAGTCGCGATGTACTTGTTCGCGGCAACGGTCTCAGGAGTAATCATCGAGATTCGCTCGGCCAGTCTGAACGCCTCGGCCATCATGGCGTCGCGATCCGGGAAGACTTCGTTGACCAAGCCGATGCGGAACGCTTCCTGGGCGTCGATATGGTCGCCTGTCAGCGAGTAGCGCAGCGCGTTTTTGTATCCGGCCATCAACACCCATAGGAAGCTGGAGTTGGAGATGTGCCGAACCTCGGGCTGACCGAACACCGCGTCCTCGGAGCAGAACGTCATGTCGCATGTCAGCGAAAGCCACGTCCCGCCGCCCATGCACCAGCCGTGGACGCACGCGATCACCGGCTTGCTGAACTCGAAGATGTGAGTCTGGTTCTTGAGCATTTTGCGGTCGTTGTAGAACCAGCGATTGATGTGCTGCGCGGCGCTGCTGCCCTTAGCAATCATCGAATCTGGGTCAGTGTCCGCGGCCTCGCGCACGGACGCCATGTCGTACCCAGCCGAAAACGCCCTTCCGGCGCCGGTGAGGATTATGACTCGCGCCGTTTCGTCTGCCTCGGCCACATCCAGAGCATGATGCAACTCCTCCTCCATGCCCTCGCCGATCGAGTTCAGCGCCTCGGGGCGATTCAGCGTGATCAGCCGAACCGGACCCTTCTCTTCGTATAAGAATCGATTTGTAGTCAGACATCGCTGTCTCCTCGTGTTTTGAATTCCGTTCCGTCGATTTTGAACCTTCCTACCCCGACGTTATACGCCGGCGCGTCGATTCCCCACGTCGCAGGCCGCGACAGCCTTGCCTAGATCCGTTCGCCCTGAGCTTGTCGAAGGGCGGCGCCCAAACCCGTTCGCGCTCACGCGCCTCCCCAAGGATGCGCCCTCGCGACTTCCTCGTTAACGTCAGCTCCCCAACCCGGCGCGGTGGGGACAGTCATGTAACCATCGACGATCTCCGGCGCCACGGTGACGAGATCATCTTTCCACGGCACGTCGTCGATGTCGATCTCCATGATCCGAACGTTCGGCAGAACGGCACACAGCGCGGCACTGATGTAAGACGACATGTGGCTGTAGTAGTTGTGCGGAGCGACGTTGAGCTGGAACACCTCGGCCAGGTCCGCGACCTTCTTGGACTGAATAAAGCCGTTCCAGGGAACGTCGACCATGAACACATCCGCCGCGTGGAGCTGGAAATACGGAAGGTACTCGCGCATGTAGTACAGATTCTCGCCGGTACAGATCTTCGTGTCTGTCGATTCTTTAACCTGGCGCAAGGCCGTTGGCGAGTACATGTCAACTTCGAGCCACAGCATGTTGAACTGCTCGAGCACTTTGGCGATGCGAATCGCGCCCTCCGTCTTGAAGTTGAAATTGAGATCCAGGTTGATGTCGACGTTCGGCCCAACCGCGTCCCTGAACGTGCCGATTAGCTTCTCGACGTGGCTCAGCATCTCCGTGGTCGCCACTTGGTCGGTCGTGCCGAGGCCACGAGCAAACCCGCCGCCATACACGCTGGCAGGGTCTCCCGGCTGAACGATATTGGTCTTGAACGCCGTGAAACCGCGCTCCACCACTTCTTTGCCTAGGTTCATGATGTCGTCCCAGGATCTGATGGGAGGAACGCCGATAAGCTCATGGTTGCGCGCTCTGGACGTGCCGCAATGGGACCAGTACACCCGCACCTTCTCGCGGGTCGGACCGCCGAACAACTCGGTGACCGATATGCCAAGCGCCTTCGCCTTGATGTCGACCAAGGCGGTGTCGATCCCAGCGATGGCCTTGGCCGCAATGCCGCCGGGGCTTTGTCGCGTCGCCCTGAACATGTCCCACCAAAGCATCTCGAACGCGCGTGGGTCTTTGCCGATCAGCACAGGTTTCAGGTCTTCAATTGTGCCGACAACTCCATGCGGCGACCGGCCGTCGCTGCATTCGCCCCAGCCCGTAATTCCTTCGTCGGTTTCGATTTTGGTGAACGTCCATGGCCTCCAGCCCGCGTCAACTATGAACGTCTCGATGTTGCTGATCTTCATGTTTCCTCCTGTCCTCCTGAAGCTGTCTGGGGCGATCCTTAGCCGCGTGGTCGTCACTTGACCACTGCCGTGTGAACGGAATGCCATCATTTCTATACGCGGTCGTGCCTGCATCGACGCCTTGCATCTCTTGAGCCCGGAGGCGACGACAACGTCGGTAAAGCCGACAGGATGATACCACAACGCCTGCGTAATTCGACTCAAATCGACGCCCACGTTTCATCGATTGAAAGCGCGCCAATCGGGCAGATATCGAGCTTCTCTCAGGGTTTTGAAAGACTGGATATAATTTAGAACATATGTATTTACTTTTGCTTAGAGCCGTGCTACAATCGATTCGCTTGACCACAAATCCATCTGTGATCTCTCAACACGGAGCAACCCGCGCGGGTTCGTGGAAGCTTCGACCAACGAGGGTCGTGAAACCCCTTCGCCACGGTTGTGGCGCTCGATCTCGCTTAAAAAGAACGGATTGCCGATTCGATAGAGTTGCCGACGGGCCTTTGCTGGAGTAGACGATGGCTGACAAAAAGACTACCGACAAGAAAAAAGAAGCCCTAGAGGTCGCAATCGGCCAGATAGACCGCCAATTCGGCGCTGGCACGATCATGAGGTTGGGGGAGAGCAGCGGGCACACGTCCATTGGGTCCATATCCACCGGTTCGTTGGCCCTGGACATCGCACTGGGCGTCGGGGGCATCCCGAAGGGACGGGTCATCGAAGTGTTCGGCACCGAGTCCTCAGGAAAGTCCACCCTCGCCTATCACATCATGGCCGAGGCCCAACGAAACGGAGGCAGCGCCGCCTACATCGACGCTGAACACGCCCTTGACCCGGGCTACTCCGCCAAGTGCGGCATCGATCTCGACGACCTGCTGGTGTCCCAACCGGACAGCGCTGAACAAGCCTTGGAGATCTGCGAATACCTGGTCAGGAGCAGTGCCGTCGACGTTGTCGTCGTTGACAGCGTCGCCGCATTGGTGCCCAAGGCCGAGATTGACGGCGACATGGGCGACTCCCACATCGGTCTTCAAGCGCGACTCATGTCCCAGGCTCTGCGGAAGCTGACCGCCGCCATCAGCCGATCCAACACTTCGGTTGTCTTCATCAACCAGATTCGCGAAAAAGTCGGCGTCATCTGGGGCAGCCCTGAGGTCACCCCCGGCGGGCGGGCGCTCAAGTTCTACAGCTCCGTCCGAATCGACCTCCGCAGGTTGGAGTCACTCAAGCAGGCGGGCGAGATCGTCGGCAGTCGCGTACGCGCCAGGGTGGTCAAGAATAAGGTCGCTCCACCGTTCAAGGTCGCTGAGTTCGACATCATGTTCAATCAGGGCATCAGCAAAGAGGGCGAGCTCGTTGAAATGGGCACCGAGATGGGAGTCGTCAAAAAGAGCGGAGCTTTCTACTCTTTCGGTGAGGTCAAACTGGGCCAGGGCAGAGAGAACGTCAAAGAGTTCCTCAAAGAGAACCCAGACATCGCCCAACGTATCGAAAGCATGGTCATTGGGCACGACGATTCGGTTGCCGAGGGTCCACCGGCGGAGAACGGACACCAATCCCCGGCTGAGCTCGCCGAGACCGAGTAACGCATATCTCGCAGGCCTGCATGAGCGTTTGAACCTCATGCAGGCCTGCTGCTCCGATCAGAGTTACAGCCAAACGCGACCCCATGCTCGCTTTGCTTACACCGTTCTCGTAATATAGACTGTGCCCACAAGCGTACTCGACGACGAAATTGCGTCCGAATTCGGCACGAGAACACAGGTAGCCTACAGCGTTGGCCAACAGCAACGACCCATCCCGTCAGAAGGCCCGAGACCGGGCCCTGTGTCTTCTTGCGCACAGGCCCCGCAGCGAATCGGAACTCCGAACGCGACTCAACCGCGACTTTTCCCCCGAAACCGTCGATGGCGTCCTGGCCACGCTCCGCGACCAATCCCTCGTAAACGATGCGGAGTTCGCCCGACTCTGGACCGAAAGCCGCAACCGCCAACGCCCCCGCAGCGCCACGGCTCTCCGACGCGAATTGCTTTCGAAAGGAATATCGCAGTCTCTGGCCGACAGCGCCGTCGATGACGTTGACGACGAAGAGAGCGCCCACCGAGCCGGCGCCAAGTTTGCGCGCCGCCTGACCGACGCCGACTTCGATTCGTTCAACCGGAAGCTGGCCGGTCACCTTCAACGACGCGGTTACGGCTACGCCCAGACGCGCCAAACCGTTTCCGCCCTCTGGGACGAGTTGCACTCCGACGACGATTCGTCGGAATCGGTGGACATCGACTGAGAGACCCCTCGGGCGAACGTGCGATCACGACGCCCGGAACAGGTTGCTCAGATTATGCGAACCGTCCACCATACACACCACATCGCCGAACCGCCGCACGTCGCCGCGCGAATCGCCGTCGCGACCGCCAGCGTCCGCGATCGTTGCCACAGGGCCCTATCGCAAGGCCATGCTGAGCTCAAGTCTCCGAGAGTCACCGGCGTCTTGGCAATTGTGACGATAAACAAATTATTTGGCGCCGGAAAATATGTCATTCTGAGGCCGCAGCCGCAGACTCTGGTCGCTGAACACGCCATTTTGCCTGAACAACCCCAAACGCTTCTTTTCTCCGGGCACCCGTCAAGACAAGAAACGTTGAACACAATTTATTGGGTTAATGACCATAGCGGCTTGAGCGACGCTTGCGTGTGGGCGGCCCTTCGACAGGCTCAGAGCCTGTCCCGAGCTTGCCGATGGGGCGAACGGATGTGTGCGCGGCTCACCATGGACGGATGCCCAGCATCGCAAGGAGCGTTAACCACAACTTATTTAGTTGATGACCATCAGGGCCACACCCCTTCGATCCGCCCACACCCGTCAAAATCAACCAACACGGAACGACCTGGAATTGACACAGCTTGCCTTCGGCATTCTAGCCCGACGTCGATCTCAAGCTCCGCGCGTCGGAGTCTCCGACCACTCCACGACGGCACTCGCCCGCTCACCACCCCAATTCCCCAGGAGGGAACCCCATGTTAGAGGGACAATCGGTAAACCTGGCTCTGGTCGCCGTGTTCCTGGTATTCTCAGCGTTCTTCTCGAGCTCTGAAGCGGCATTCCTGTCGCTCCAGAGGACCCGAATAACCCACCTGGTCAGCATCGGCATCCCCGGAGCGCAGCGGATCGCCAACATGATCAGCCAACCGGAGCGATTGCTCTCGACAATTCTGCTGGGCAACAACCTGGTGAACGTCGCGTTCACGTCAGTGGTCACCGTGTCTGTCGTCACATATGTCGGCGAGGGCAACGAGGGGCGGGGCGTCGCCATCGCCACCTTCGTCGCCACGGCGGTGCTTCTGCTGGTGGGCGAGATCATTCCCAAGACTGTTGCCGTGAAGAAATCCGAGCGCGTCGCGTTCATCTACGCGTCGCCCCTGAAGTGGACCGAGTACCTCCTGTTGCCGTTCATCTTGGTCCTTCAATGGATCACGAGACGGTTGAACGCAATGCTGGGCGATGCGACGGACCGCGGATCCATAACCGAGGGCGAGTTGCGCACGTTGATTGACATCGGAGAGGCGGAGGGCACATTCGAAGCGGCCGAGGCTGAGATGCTCGAGAACGTGTTCCAATTCGGCGATCAGCAGGTCCGCGAGGTCATGACGCCCCGTAACGAGATCCAGTCGCTTCAACGCGGGAGCACGTTCCAGGAATTCCTCGAAGTCTACGCCGAAAACGCGCATACCCGATTCCCGATCTATGACGACTCGCCCGATAACATCGTGGGCATCATCAGCGCCAAAGACATCCTGAAACGGCTGGCCGCCGGAGACATCGAGATCGATCATTCGGCCACCGACGAGTTGCGAGTCGCCACGTTCGTGCCCGAGACGAAGCACATCTCCGAGCTGTTCGACGAGCTCCGTCAGTCGGGCAACCAGATGGCGATGATCGTCGACGAATTCGGCGGCATGGCCGGCCTCGTCACGTTGAAACGCCTGCTCGAAGTCGTGGTCGGCCCGGTCGGCGAAGAGGGCGAAGCCCTCGAGGAAGAGTATCGCGCCATCGACAAGAACACCTTCATCGTCGACGGCGGCATGAGCATCCAGGAAGCGAGCGAAGAGTTGGCTATCGAACTGCCGGAGGGTGAGTACGAGACCGTCGCCGGATTCGTCCTCGATGTGCTCGGGCACATCCCGTCGGAAGGCGAGGCGTTCGAGCGAGACAATCTCAAGTTCGAAATCGTTAGAATGGAGTACCTGAAGGTCGAACAAATCAGGGTAACCAAATCCGAGCAGACAGAAGTCGAGTAGACCATTGAAACTGATCATCGTTAGGCACGGGCAGACCAATCTGAACAAGCAAGGACGCGTCCTCGGGCACGGTCCGGAGCCGTTGAACGACACCGGACATTCCCAAGCCGATGCCGTCGCCAAAGCGCTGGCGCAAGTGGAAGCTGAGGCACTGTACTCGAGCCCGATCAACCGCACGATGCAGACCGCCGCGACGATCTCCGAGCAGATCGGCATGCCCGTCACGTCAAAGCCCGGGCTTGCCGAGATCGACGCCGGCGAGATGGAAGGCGTCGAAGGCCGAAAACTCGGCGAGCTGTTTCCGGACCTCATGGTGCGATGGCGGTCGGACCCGGGAACTGCCCGCATGCCCGGGGGCGAGACGTTGGGCGAAGTCCAGGTACGGGCGAGGTCGGCGATCGATGAGATCGTCGAAACAAACCCGGACGGGACCGCGATCGTCGTATCGCACAACTTTCCGATCCAAACCATCCTCTGCTCGGTGCTCGGCATGGATTTGAAGGAGTTCCGACGTGTGAAGATCGACCTTGGCTCGATCACCCGCCTGGAAACCGCCGCAACAGGATTCACGATAACATCGCTCAACGAGAAGTGGCACTTGCCGGCTCCGGACCCTGCCAATTAGGTGCCCAATTCGCTGAGATCGAATCGGCCATCTCTCGGCGTGTGCCCCGATCTGAGGCCAGCATGGATGACGACCAGCTCGTATCAAGGTTTTGCCAGAAGGTTCGCCAGGCGCTCGAAGCCTCCGGCCTGAAGCCAAATTGTCGCCTGGTCGTGGCAGTCTCGGGCGGACCGGATTCTCTCGCGTTGCTCTACGCGCTCCACCGGGCCGCGCCCAACATGGGCATGAGCCTTCACGGCGCTCACCTGAACCACTCACTGCGCGGCGACGCGTCCGACGTCGATGCCGGCTTCGTCGCTGACACGTTCCGGAGCCTGAGCATCCCGTTGACCTCCGAAAAGATCGACGTCGCCTCGTACCGCCAAGAACATCGCCTTTCGCTTGAGGAGGCCGCGCGTCGAGTGCGGCTCGATTTCCTGGCGCGCGTCATGGCTAAACAAGCAGCAGGCGCGGTCGCCGTCGGACACACGCACGACGACCAGGCCGAGACGGTGCTGCAACATCTAATCCGCGGCTCGGGTTTGACCGGTCTTCGTGGAATGCAGCCGACCGCGACGTTGCAGATCGCCGACACGTCAGTCACGCTGGTTCGCCCGATGCTGGACATCACTCGCGCCGAAACCGAGGAGTTCTGTCGCGCCATCGGTGTCGAGCCTCGCGTCGACGAGTCCAACCAGTCACATGAGATGACGCGCAATCGAGTCCGCCTCGAACTCCTGCCGATAATGGAGCGCATCAATCCCAGCGTCAAAGACGCGCTCGTCAGGTTGTCGCGATCGGTCGCGATCGACCTTGCTCTGATCGAACGCGAGGTGTCTGAAGCGGCGGGTTCCGTCGTCCATCACAATGCCGATGGCGCGACAATCGAACGAGCCGCGTTTTCGCGTCTCGATCTGTCGATCCAGCGTCATTTGCTTCGTCGAACCGTCGGCGCCGTGCAGTCAGGGACCGGGGATTTGACCGAGCGCCACGTTAACGCAATGTTGAAGCTGATGCCGGGACCGGCTGGCAAATCCGTCGACCTGCCCGGTGGTGTGCACTTCGCCGTCTCGTACGACGAAGCGTATGTCCGGCTCGAACAACCGGATGGGTACATCGCCGTCGATATGGGCGTCGAGACACCCCTCCGGATACCCGGCGAGACGGTAGCCGGTTCGTGGCGAGTGACCGCCACCGTCGAGGAGACGGGTTCAACATCGGGCGCACAGTACGCTCGCGATCCGATTCCGGGTGGTGAGCTGGTCGAGCATTTCGACGCAGAATCGCTGTCCGGGCCAGTTACGGTGAGAAACCGGAGGCCGGGCGACACCTTCCAGGCGCTAGGGATGAAAGGCACGAAGAAGCTTCAAGACTTCATGGTCGATTTACGGATTCCGCGTGACCGTCGGGACGGCATCCCGCTGGTCGTCTCGGATCAGGGAATCGCATGGGTAGCGGGCGTGCGAATCGCGGAATGGGCGCGTGTACGCGAGGACACACGACAGCTGCTGCGAATCGAAATCAGGCCGACCGAAGACTCGGTTCGTCCGATCGAAACGACCGGCGAGGCTACATGACGCGGTCCAACCTCGGACTCTGAGTCACGCCGGGCGTACGGCCTCGCTTGGCGATGGGCCTGCCGTCGATCTCATGGATGTCGGCCGTGAAGTCGTTGGGCGGCGTTGACGAGATGTAGCTGCCGACCGCGAACCCGTTGACCGGGGCGCCTGCCTCTACGAACTCGCGAATCCTTTCGCGCGTGAACCCGCCGCTGACGAAGATCTCGACGTGCCGGAATCCAGCCAGGTCCAACCGCGCCCGAACCTCTTTGGCCAGGTCGGACGTGACGCCTCCCCGCTCGGGCGGCGTGTCCAACCGAACGCCTCGAAGCCGTTCTCGAAGCGCTTGGGCGACCTCCAGCGATTCCTGTGCCTCGTCGTTGAACGTGTCGACCAACGCGATGCGCGGCACTTCCTGTGGCATGTGGCGATCGAAAGACTGGATCGCCTTCACCGCGTCGCCCATGATCAGAGGCAGAGCGTGGGGCATATTGCCGCTTGGCGTGATGCCTGCCAAGCGTGCGCCCATCACGGTCGAGCACGAAACGCACCCGCCGACGACCGAAGCGTAGTCGATGTTGGCCGCGACGTTCGGGTGGACGTGCCTTGCCGCCGACGCCACCACGGGTATGCCTTCGGCGGCTTCGACGCACTCGCTGGCAGCCGTCGCCCAGCCGGTGCTCGACGCCAACACGCCGCAGATCGTCGTTTCGTAAAGGCCGAACGAGCTGTACGGCGCCTTGATCCTCAGCACCACCTCGCCGGCCTGTATCGTCTCGCCTTCTTGAAGCGACCAAACCTCGCTCCCCGACTCGGGAAGGACCTTGGTCAGCAGTGACCGCACTTCACGGATTCCGCAGTAAACGCCGGAGCGCTGCGGAAAGAACTCCATCGTGACCGTCGGGTTAATGCTTTCGTTCCTCAGGATCGTGAGGGTGCGCTGCAGATACACGTCGGCCGTATCGCCAACGAGGATCGAGGGTCGGATGTCAAACGGTGTATTTACCATTTACAGTTACCTGATGAGCATTTTCCGGCGAATCGAACTTTTGCCCAGTGTTCGCCTGGGTGGTGGAAGAGATCGAAGACGATCTACGTCCCTTCCGTCGGTGAAAGATCAACTACGTTGACGCCCAGAATCCGCTCCATGTGCTGGAGCGCGTACTTGTGCGCTTCGTCATCGAATGATGCCACACAATTGACCGGCACTTCCACCGCGTAGTCACGATTGCGTGCATCGGCGGCCGTATGCATCACGCAGATATCGGTGCACACCCCACAAATGACGATCTTGTCCGGCTCCAAATCGCGCAGTTGATGCTCCAGATCGGTTTCAAAAAATGCACTGTACCTGCGTTTGCGAAGGGTGTCGCCCCGATACGCGGTGAGTTCGGGAATCACCTCGCACTCGTCCGTTCCTCTTACGCAATGCACGGGGAACATTTCGAACTCAACGTCGTCCGGGTCGTGGGTGTCGCACACGAATATGACCTCGGATCCGTTCGCCTGTTCCGTCTCGATCAGCCGTCGGATATTCGGGATGATCTGCCGCGCTTTGTCGCCGGTGTACAGGTTGCGACCCGGTTCCATAAAGCCGACGACCACGTCCACTACCAGGACAAGGTTGGCCACATTCGCCTCGTCAATGCCGTGTAATTCGGTCCGATCCGAGCACGCTTCAGCATCGATATGGTACCGTGGGGCCCGTCAAACCGCAAGCGTGCTGGCAGGTCGACCATGCCTGAAACGAACTGGTTGCCAGAGATCGATTCGGCCGGCTCAATCCGCTGATCGGGATGAATTTCGAGCCGCAAGAGCGCGCCTCGCCTTTCGCAGTCCACCGAATCGTAGACGGAACAATCCCTTGAGGTCTTCGACCGCCGTGCTAACGATCTTGACTCGGCTGTCGGGGTCGTCGTTCCACTTCACGGGCACTTCTTTTACGCGATAGCCGTTCTTTTCCGCCAGAACCAGCAGCTCGGTGTCGAAGAACCAACCTGTGTCTTCAACCAGCGGAACCACGTCAGCCACCGCTCGCCGGCTCACCGCCTTGAAGCCGCACTGGGCGTCTTGGAACCCCGTCAAGAACATTGTGCGAAAGATCAGGCTATAGCAACGCGATATCACTTCGCGCTTGGGAGATCGCCCGATGACCTGAGCGCCGCGCTTCAATCGGGACCCGATGGCAATCTCGTAACCTTCGGATGCGATCGCGTCGACCAACAACGGCAACGCGACGAGGTCGGTCGAAAGGTCGAGGTCCATGTACGCAACGACGTCGGCCTGACTCTGGGTCCATGCCAGTTGCAGCGCGCGCCCACGGCCTCGCTGCTCCAACCGGACGAAGTCGACCCGGTCGTTTTCAGCCGACAAGTCTCGGCAGACGTCGGGAGTCGCGTCCGTCGACCCGTTGTCGGCAATCACGATTCGCCAGGCGTACGCTTCCATGTTTCGAGAAAGGAATGCTTCCAGCGTGCCCACGCTATCCGCGAGACCGCGCTCTTCATTCAGAACAGGCAACACGACGTCGAGAGAAACTTTCACTGCCATCAGATTTCCGGCTCCAGCTACGTGGAATTAGGCATACAAGCGACTTCCATCTCGATCATCATGGCTGCGACTAGCCCAAACAACTGCCCCTGTGGGCCTTAGTGGCGGAAGTGGCGGGCGCCGGTCAGCACCATCGCCAAGCCCAACCGATTTGCAGCTTCGACCGAATCCTCGTCGCGAATGGAGCCGCCGGGCTGCACGATGGCCGTGACGCCGCCTTCAGCCGCCATCTCGACGCTGTCCGGAAACGGGAAGAACGCATCGGACGCCAAGACGCTGCCTTTCGCCTTGTCCTGCGCGATTCTCAGCGCCAGATGGACGCTCGTGACGCGGTTGGGTTGTCCCGCGCCCATGCCGACAAGCGTGTTGTCGCTCGCTAAAACGATGGTGTTGGACTTGATGTGCTTGCACGCCTTCCACGCGAACGCCAGGTCTCTGAGCTCAGCCTCGCTCGGCGACCTGTCCGTCACGACCTTCCAGGCAGACGCCTCCTCACTGATCGAGTCTTCGGTCTGGACCAGCACACCGCCCGAAACGCTACGAACGTCGAGACGCTCCATCGGGCCTTGCGCGGGATCGATCCGGAGTATGCGTGTCCGCTGCCGCTTCTTGAGGATAGCCAGCGCCTCCGGCTCGTATCCCGGCGCGACGATGATGTCGTAAAGCACGCCGCGCATCGCCTCGGCGGTCTCGACCGTGACAGCTCGATTGAACCCGACGATGCCGCCGTAGGCCGACATGGAATCGCCGTCGAAAGCTCGTTTGTAGGCGGTGGATTGATCGCGATGCACCGCCAGGCCGCAAGGGTTGGTATGCTTGATGACTGCCACGGCGCTCTCATCGAAGTCTGACACGACTCGCCAGGCAGCGTCGGCGTCCAGAATATTCGTGAACGACATCTCCAGCCCGTGCAATCGTTCGGCTGCGACGATTCCGCCGGACGAAAGCGCCGAAGAGTACAACGTCGCGGCCTGGTGCGGGTTCTCGCCGTAGCGCAGGTCGGCCACGCTGTTGAGGCCAATCGTGAATTCGGGCCAGGACGTACCGGAAACATCGTCGTCCAGATATCTCGATATCGCTGTATCGTAGAGCGCCACGTGCTGGAACGCCTTGCGAGCCAGTTCCTTGCGCTCCGACGCTGTGAACGCGTCCGAGGCCGCCCCTCTGGCGGCGACCCGTTCTCCGATCCAATCGTAGTCGCCCCGATCGACGACCACCAGCACGTGGGGATGATTCTTCGCCGCGGCCCTGATCATCGTCGGTCCGCCAATATCGATGTTTTCGAGCGCGTCCGCGAGCGTCACGTCTGGCCGGCTCACCGTCTCCACGAACGGATACAGATTGCCGACCACCACATCGATGGTGTCGATCTCATGCTCGGCCAGCTCAGCGTCGTGGCTAGGCTCGCCTCGAAGAGCGAGTATGCCGCCGTGAACCACCGGATGCAGCGTCTTCACGCGGCCCCCGAGAATCTCGGGCGAACCGGTAATCTCCGAGACTTCTTGCACCTGCAAACCGACGCTTCGCAGGTCCCGCGCCGTGCCCCCGGTGCTGACGAGCTCGTAACCAGCGTCGCTCAGGGTATGGCCGAGGTCAGCCAATCCGGTTTTGTCGTACGTGCTTAGGAGCGCCTTCATATCAGGCGATCTTCTTGCGGTGACTGAGAGGCGTAACTTTGTAGATGTACGAATCCACGATATAGTCGCTGTCCACCGAGCCACGGACTCGACCCTCTCCGATCCCACCCGTTTGCGTCGCTTGGCGGCGAAGGGCTCGTATCGGTGACGACTTTTCGCCGACCTCCGAGATGTCGGGAAGACTCAACCCATTAGCATTGTTTTCCATCCCGCCAAGAATTGCTTGAATCTGCTGGTAGACTTTTCTCGGGCCGAATCTGTCGACCAAAGGAGATCCGACGACAATTCGCCATGTGTCGAGCTCTTCAAAGTACAACCAGAGAATCGCGGTCGCGTCGAATTCGTGCGCCTCTATCGCTGCAACCAACGACTCACCAGCGTCGATCATCTCTCGGTTCAGTTCTCGGGTCACCAGCAGTTCTTTAGCCATCGCAACACTCCGTCTGATTCGTCTGTGATTGCATCGTACAGGTCTTGTGCTTGTCCTCGTGTAATACGATGGTCATAACGCTTCTACTCCGACCAATCTCGCAACAAGGTCCAGTTCTGCGCAAACCTCTGGCCCGTGAGCTGAGTGTTCAACTCTTTTTGGATATTTGCCAGCCTAACAAGTTCCCTGAAATCGTGCGTATAACTGTCCATTACGCGCTTGCGATCGGGAAACTCAGCTTGCTTGGTCCGCTTCGCGATACATGCCTTAAGCGCACACTCGACAGCGTACCCGCAGAGATAGTATGCCCCAGCGTACCTCCGGCCTGCCAGGAGCACTTCGGCATCGCGTACGCGTAACTCGGCGAGTTTGCGTAGATCCTGTCTATTCATCGTCTCTCGAAACTCTCATGAGCGATACGCCTATGCCTAATCACGAAGCACCACCGCCTCACCGCCAGCCCCAGCCTCAACCACCTCGCCTACGACCATCGCGTCCGGCGTGAGCTCGAGTACGCGGTCCGCCTCGGACGGGTCACAGACGAGCACCATTCCGAGGCCCATGTTGAACACGCGGAACATCTCGTCGTGATGGATGCCGCCGTCTTCCTGGATCAGGCTGAATATCGGGAGCGCCGGCCAGGAGGAAGTGTCGAACCGAGCGGCAATTCCGTCCGGAAGCATTCGCGGCACGTTCTCGATCAGTCCGCCGCCGGTGATGTGCGCGATCCCTTTCGCGAACGAATACACGGGTTTCAGCGCTGCGTGATACGGCGGATGGGACCGGAGCAGCGCCTCCCCTAGCGTCTCGCCAAGTTCAGCCCGGTGCTCGGACAGCGGGGCGGCGTCATGTTCAAGGTCGTATACGCGCCTGACCAGGGAGTACCCGTTGGTGTGCAGGCCGTTCGATGGAAGCCCAATCAGAACGTCGCCCTCCCGGATTGTCGACGGATCGATCATCTCCGACCGTTCCACCGCGCCCACGACGAAACCCGATACGTCGAAGTTATCGCCGGCAAACACACCTGGCATCTCGGCCGTCTCGCCTCCGATCAAGGCGCAGTTCACGTTGCTGCACGCCTTGGCCATTCCGGCTACCAGCATCTCGACGACATCCGGTCGCAGCTTGCTCATGTTGATGTAGTCGAGGAAGAAGATCGGAGCCGCGCCGCACACGATGACGTCGTTGATGCAGGCGTTCACAAGGTCCTCGCCGATGCCGTCGAAGCTGTCCATCATCACGGCGATCTTCAGCTTGGTGCCCACCGGATCGGTGCTCGAAACCAGCACCGGGTCGCGATAGCCGCCGAAGCGATATATCGCGCCGAACGCGCCGACTCCTGCCAGCACTTCCGGTCCGTGCGTCGGCGTGACGATGCTGCCGATCCGCCGCTTGATGTCTCGCGACGCCTCAAGGTCGACGCCGGCTTCTTTGTACGTTCGATCAGTCATGAATCGGTAATCCTCGCGATGGCAACGACGAACGGAGTCGATCCGTCGATCAACTCTTCCAATCGTTGACAAGTTTTGACAAGTCGATTTCGCCTGCGGCGATTTGTTGCAGTGTTTCAGCGTACAGCCCATGCTCCTGTTCGAGAACCCGTGCGGCTAGGTCTTCCGCGCTGTCATCGGCGAGGACGTTTACTTGGCGCTGGGCGACGATAGGACCGTGGTCGTATTCCTCGTCAACGACGTGGATGCTGACGCCTGAGACGGTCTCACCCGCGTCAAGCACCGCCTGATGTACCCGGATGCCGTACATGCCTCGTCCGCCAAACTTCGGGAGCAACGCCGGATGCACGTTGAGAATGTGCCCCGAAAATCGCCCGAGAGTCGACGACCCCAGCTTCTTCATGTACCCGGCGAGCACTACAACCTCGGCGCCGCAATCCGCGAGCGTCGATGCGATCGCCCCGTCGAGCTCAGTCTCGTTCGGATGCGTCTTGCCGCTCAGGTGACGGACCGGGATGCCGCCGCGCCTCGCACGTTCGATTGCCGCCGCGCGGGAGTTGTTGCAGATGACAACACGAATCTGGGCGTCGAGTTGTCCGGTATTGATCGCATCGATGATGGCTTGGAGGTTAGTGCCCCCGTGAGAAGTCAGGACGCCGATGGGAAGCTTATTCGATGTCATTCTCAAACCACCGGTCCGGCGCACTCAAGACATCGACGCAAAGAGGCGCTCAACCGTCATGCGCCCGCTGCCGAACGTGCAGGGTTGAACTGGATTCGGACGCCTCAGGCCCTCAGTCAGCGGTGACCCGCGCCTCCATGACGAGCTTATCCATCTCAAGCTGGACTGGGATGGGGTACTCGCCCGTGAAGCAGCCCATGCAGAAATTCTCGCGCGGGATGCTCACCGCGTTGGTCAAGCCTTTGATGCTCAGGTAGCCCAACGAGTCCGAGCCGACGTATTGGCGGATGTCTTCGACGGATTTGTCCGACGCGATCAGCTCCTTTTTCGATGCCATGTCAACGCCGAAGTGACACGTGGAAACGATCGGCGGAGCGCAAATTCTGAGGTGTATCTCGGCCGCGCCGCCGCGCCGCAGCAGGTTGACGACGTGGGGCGTGGTAGTTCCGCGCACGATGCTGTCGTCCACGACGATAAGCCGTTTGCCTTTGATCAGCTCCGGCAACGGGTTGAGCTTTCGGCGCACTCCCAGATCCCTGAATCGCTGGTCCGGTTGGATGAACGTTCGGCCGACGTAGCGATTCTTGACGAGCCCTTCGCCGAACGGAATCCCCGATTCTTGCGAGTAGCCCACCGCAGACGCCGTTGCCGAGTCCGGCACGCCAATCACCATGTCGGCATCAACCGGGTACTCTCTCGCCAACTCGGCGCCCATCCGCATCCGGTCTTTGTACAGCAGTCGACCGTTAATGACGCTGTCGGGTCGCGCAAAGTATATGTTTTCGAATATGCAGTTCGCCCTGCGACCGTTTCGGCTGCTGCGGTATATGGTCCGTAGGCCGTCCGCGTCTACGATGACCGCCTCGCCCGGTTCGACTTCTCGGACGTAAGTCGCGCCTACGTGGTCCAGTGCGCACGACTCGGATGCGATAACCCAACCTCCGTTGAGCTTGCCGATGCACAGAGGCCGCACGCCCAAGGGATCTCTGATCCCAATAAGGGCGTCTTTGGTCAGCACGGTGAGCGAATAGGCGCCTTGGAGTTTTCGCATGGCATGAGCGGCCCGACCCGTCCAGCTATTGGATGGCGCGGTCGCCAGAACGTACGCAACGATCTCGGAATCCGACGTGCCAGAAATCTGGCAACCCATGGCTTCGAGCTCTTCGCGAAGCTGTACCGCGTTGATCACGTTGCCATTGTGAGCCAGTGCGAGGTCAACAGATGGCCCATGCGCCAAAACGGGCTGAGCGTTGTCGATGCGGTTGGAGCCGGTGGTCGAGTAGCGGGTATGACCGATGGCGATATGGCCGGGCAAATCGTTGAGGTGGTCTTCCTGGAAGGCCTGATTGATCAGACCCATGGCGGTCCGGGTGCGGATTTGTCGCCCGTCCGCCGCCGAGATTCCGGAACTCTCTTGCCCGCGATGTTGGAGGGCATAAAGTCCGAAGAACGCGATTCGGGCGACGTCTTCTCCGCGAGAGTAGACACCGACAACACCGCAAGCCTCGCGCGGGCTGTCTGCGGCAATCATGGCTTCCGCCCCACTGTCTCGGTGCGAGCTGTTTTGACTGATCGGTTTCCTCCCTCTCAGCGGGTACCGAGAGTTTAGCCCCGTGGCCTCAGCCTGCTTGCTTCCGGGTGAGCGCCATCTCGCTCAACGTCCGAAGCATTGGTGGTTCGCTAGCACATCCACCGTGCCGTCCCCGAAGACGGCACAGACGCATTATACGGGCGGCGCTCCGCCACGGTCAACGCTAGCGGCACAGAATTCAAGCACTCTCGCATCATCTTCGACCGCCCTCGTTTGGGTTCTCATACAGTGTCGTCGCGACCACGCCCGAGCGGGCCGGACGCGGACGCCGACAAACGTTGCGAACCCGATCACTCCACTATCGGCTGCCCGATAATCCACAGGCTGGACACCGTGTAGATGACCATCAGCGCCAGCATCGGATACTGCCCCTTCAAAGCCTTCGCGTGGTCCGGCGTCGTGCGCAGCGCGATCACATGGGCGACGTAGACCGACACTATATGTCCGAGCACGATCGCGACGACCGAGATATACCAAACGAATTTGGCATTCACGGCGTTCAGGTTCGTCGTGTAATCCACGGTGCCGAATAAATCCCAGCCGAACCCGAACGGATCTGAGACTAACGGGATTATCAACTGCCCTTGGATTGCCAGCAGCGAAATGAAGTGAGCAAGATTGTACGCCAGCGCGATCGGCACCAGCGAGAACACGAAGATGCGAGCGGTCTCCCCGACCCTTGAGCTACCGCCTAACAATCGGGCACTCGCCCGCATAAACCGGATGAGCCGGAAAGTCTCGCCAACAGTTGACCCGCCGCCCAACAATCGGCCAGCCGACCTGGCGACAGGCTCAAGCGTAGACGCAATGTTCCCGAATGTCTCGTCGTCGTTTGATTTGCCACCTGACAGCCGAGCGATCGCCCAAGAGAAACCGAGGTAGACTGCCATGAACAGCAACGGCACGACGACGAGCCCAAAGGTGTCGATCAGCCCTTCGGGGTCACCGCCGAATTCCGAGATCCAGTCGCCCAGGTTGCTTTGGACCGCGGCCCAGGTCGACGTGTCCTGGAAACCGTCGAATGTCACAGTGGCAAGGGCAAGCACCACGAATGCGGCGACCGATGTCGAGACGCGTTGCGGCAGCGCAAGCCCGACCGCGTACGGTCGCAGGTTCAGCTCTCGCTCGCCCGGGGCCGCGTATTCGAAGCACTCATAGCAGTCCACGCAGCCTTCCGGACCCAGCCCGCACTCGAGGCTGCACCGGTGGCAGCGATCGTCGTTCGCAACGCGGACCTCGGTCGGCGAGAAACGAGCAAAGAATCCGAACAGCACGGTGAACGTCTCGCCGTGCTTGAGCCATGCATGCTTGCCGAACGCGGCCATACCGGCCCACGTCACTGCTGAATACATCAGGATCAGAATCCCAAGTCTGAACGGCTGAGCGGCGCCGGCATAGACATTTTCGACCCAGGCGAACGACACGAACAACGCGACGGCTGGCCAAGACCCCCACTCTTCCGGATAGACGAGAGGCGGTTCGCGTTCTTCCCCGCGCGAGACAGCCGCCCGGACCCACTCGTACGAGATCTTCCATGGGTTCAGGTAGCGCCAAATGTTTCCGACAAGCGCCGCAACGTACCCCATGCCGACCCACCAGATGATCCACACGAACGTGGGGGACAGGTTCGCGATGGGCTGGCTCGTGCCGAACAGGCTCGTTGAAACGACGAGGACGAAAAGCGCGAGAGCCAGGAGGCGTATCGGGATCGCGAACGCGAGGTGTGAAATCGTTGCGCCAAGCACCGGAACTTTCAGCAGGTTCAGTCGCGGATAGCTTGTGTCTCCGGGCCGAACACGAACGAATATGCCGATGATGACAAATGAGAACGCGACCGTTGCCGCCGCGCCCAGCAGGAACAGGTTCAATGGAACTGGCAGGTCGTAGCGTTGGCCGAAGCCGTGAGCGTAAACGGGTTGCACGCCCACGGCCAAAACCATTGCCAACAGACCGAAAGCCAGCGACCTTCGGATGCGGTTCACTAGACGCTCCTATCTCGGGTACACTTCGACAGCGCCCAAGACGACGCCCTCTTCTTCCTCGTCGTGCTCTTCTTCGCCCTCTTCATGCTCGTCTTCTTCGTGTGCCGCGCCTTCCGCCAAGGTAACGTTGGTCATTGCCGTGATGCCGTACGAGCAATGCTCGACGTCATACAGCGTTGCCATGAGTTCGTGCTCACCGACGGTTTCTAACATCTCGGTGATTTCGGGCTCTTCGTACATGGCGATCTCTACGCCGTCGACGTCAAGGTGCCAGTGGCCCGTCGCCATCGTCGTGCCTGCTGGCGCGGGCTCGAGCACATAGTTCACCAAGTCCACGGCTACTCGAATCTCGCCGTCCATGTCGCCGGGTGAAGCAGAGATGGTGAAGCTCGGAGTCGGTGCACCAGCGGGGATTTCCGCTTTGCAGAGCTCATCGTCATCGTCATCGTGGGCGTGTTCCATGTCCATGTCCATCTCGCCGTGATGGAATTCGAAGTTGAATTTCCCGGTGGCGTCCGCGACGAACTCCAGTTTCGTCCCCATATCCGGCATCACCGCGACTTTGATGTCGTAGCCATGCAGGTGCACCGATCCTTCTTCATCGGAATCAAAAGACAAGGTCACCGAGTCGCCCTGTTTCACCTCGAACGACATCGACTCGCTGGTCAGTTTCCCGTCCTCGATCGTCAGGCTGAATTGCCGATCTTCCGGCTCCGAGTCGCCGCTGCAACCGATCACCGCCAACATCGCGAACGCCGCCAGTGAAATCGCCGCCAATTTGCCGAACCGCCGCCAGCCTGTGGCCGGATCGCGGTTGTCCGTTGAATCTTCGATGTCTTGGCCGTGACCGGGCAATATTCCGACGACGGCGTCATTAACTGCCTTCAGTGTCTTCATTCGATTGGCCCTCCAGAGTGAATGGTTGGTCCGCATCACGCAGATCTTCTTCGACGTTTCACTCCTTGGCCTTTGCCCCGTTCCTTGAGGAACATCCGCAGCGCTATTCCGATCGCGGCGACTATCACCAGCACGGCGACCAGCGTGATAATGGCGGTCACGGGACTCGATTGGGTCACATCCAGCACGAACGTTGCCGTGCCTTCTCCCGGTCCCGCGCTTACCGCTACATCGAACGTCCACTCGCCTTTCCTGTCGATGGTCGCATTGAGGTCGTAGAAACTCGGGTCGGTCGGATCCTCGATCGCCAGCGCCGGACCGATGTCCGGTATCCGCGCGTCAGGTCCGCTGGCGGTTACGGTGATGTCGGCGCCGAGCACCACCGTGCGGGTCGTCATCTCGATCACAACGAACGAAACGAGAACCTTGCCCACGGTGAGTGGGTCTGGCGCCGTTCCGATAGCCACCTCGTACGGCCCGGCAAACTCGCGGTTTTTGAAATCCATGCCTTCCCCATGCGAATACACGGTTGCCGGCAATGCAGTCGCCATCGCGACAATTATCGCGACACTGATCAAACCGGAGAGTATGGATTTTACGACCAATGTGAACACCTCAAGGAATAAACGGCAGACGTACTCCCTCGCGTCGATCTGCCGCAGGGGATGTGTTCCGCGCACGGCGACATTCTAAACGACGAGAGATTGTTCTGCGGGCAAAGGCCTACGCCAGGGGCTGCGGCGGCCTCTTGGGAGGGGAGGAGTAGTGGTCTTGAAACGAGATTCGGTCCCAGGTCATCAGCGACCAGACCGAAGACGGTTCGAATTTGAGCGAATGGGCGAGATGGGTGTCGTCGAGGACAACAGCGGCCGGTGAAGCAGCGCCGCCGTCGAGACTGAGTACGGCGGTCGGGTTTCCGGTCGAGTCGGCGTTGTGGCCGTGCTGCCTGGCGAAATCGTGGTCGTGAGATGGCGCCGCGCCGACGTGGCGATGGGCCGGGTCGCGCTCCGCGAAGTGGTGATCGATCACCGGACCGAACGCCGGAAATATGACCGCGACCGCCAGAAGAAGCGGCCACAATAGTGCGAATTTCGACTTCATCTCGTGGGCATTATAGCAAAGGCGCTTAGCCGGAACGTAGCGTCCGCGATCACTCGCCGATGCTGACGCCAAGCGCCTCGGCGACCGTGTCGATGTCTTTGTCGCCTCTGCCGCTGAGTCCCATCAGGATGATCTGGTCTTTCGGCAGAGTCGGCGCAAGCTTCGACACATAGTGAACCGCGTGGGCGGGTTCCAACGCGGGGATGATGCCCTCGGACCGACACAGGAGCTCGAAGCCCTCGAGCGCCTCCGCGTCGGTGGCACTGACGTACTGGGCGCGGCCCTCGTCCCTAAGCCAGCTATGCTCGGGTCCTACTCCCGGGTAGTCCAAGCCAGCCGAGATCGAGTGCGCTTCGTGGATTTGGCCGTCTGCGTCCTGAAGCAGGTACGACATGCTGCCGTGGAGCACGCCGATCTGCCCAGCGGTCAACGTTGCCGCGTGTTTGCCGGTTTCGACTCCGAGCCCCGCAGCTTCGACGCCCACCAGCTTGACCTCGCGGTCGCGGATGAACTCGTAGAACAGACCGATCGCGTTGCTGCCGCCTCCCACGCACGCGACGGCGTAGTCGGGCAGCCGGCCCGCGGCGGCGCGGATCTGCTCGCGCGCCTCTCTGCCGATTATCGACTGGAAGTCCCTGACCACCTCCGGATACGGGTGCGGGCCCACAACGCTGCCGATGAGGTAGTGCGTCGTCTCGACGTTGGTGACCCAGTCGCGGATCGCCTCGTTGATGGCGTCCTTCAGCGTTCGGCTGCCTGAAGTCACCGGACGAACCTCGGCCCCAAGCAAGCGCATGCGGAAGACATTGAGAGCCTGCCTGCGGATGTCTTCCTCGCCCATGTACACAATGCACTCTTGCTTCAGCATCGCGCAGACCGTGGCCGTCGCGACCCCATGCTGGCCTGCGCCGGTCTCGGCGATGATCCGGTTCTTGCCCATGCGCTTGGCCAGCAGCCCCTGCCCGAGCGCGTTGTTGATCTTGTGCGCGCCCGTATGGGCTAGGTCCTCGCGCTTGAGATAGATGTGGGCGCCGCCGAGCTCACGCGTGAGGTTCTCGGCATAGTAAAGCGCCGTCGGTCGTCCCGAGAAGTGGTGCGACAAGTCGGCCAGCTCCGCCTGGAACGCCTCGTCGGCCTGGGCTGCCCTGTATTCGCGCTCCAATTCATGGACCGCGGTCATCAGTGTCTCGGGAACGAAGCGTCCGCCAAAAGGCCCGAATCGTCCCATCTCGTCCGGCAGTGTCGGAATCGTCATATGTCGCACGCATCCCTGTCGCCAATGCCCGATTCGGGCCGGTGGCGTGTTGTGTGAAGGCTATTGCGGATTGGCCGCATCCGACAGATATTATACCCGCCGGTTGACCGAGAGTAACGTCGCCTCTAGAATGGTCGAAGCGAACAGACCCGCCGAGTCTTCGGATTGAGGGAGGGCCAATGCCGATCTACGAATATGCATGCACGGTTTGTAAACACAGTTTCGACCGCCTCAGGCCCATCAGTCGCATGGACGATGAAGCGCCTTGCCCCGAGTGCGACGCCGAATCGAAGCGCCAGCTCTCGGTGTTCGCCGCGTTCACAAGCTCAGGCGACGGCGAATACGCTCGAGTCGGCGGCGGAGGCGGTTGCGCGGGCTGCGGCCCCAACGGCTGCGGTTGCGCCGGCGGCATGTAGCCTCGCGGTAGCCGCCACACCCTAATCGACCAACCGGGCGCACGATTGTGCGCCCTTCTCATTTCCCGGCCATCGTCGGGCAGAGTTCTGGGCCGGAGTAACGTCGAAGACGATAGCCAAGCCTGGTCGGTGTTCGTCTGAACGGCGCACGAACGAGGTCAAGTTCCTGAGCTCGACCTTTCAACATCAATCCAAAGATGGAGTCCTCGCGGATGGGTCACACGATGCCGTTGATCGACGCGATGCCGTCCCGATGTGGCTCCGTGCCCCAATCCGAACGGCCTCAGGCGACAAGCGACGGAATGTGGACAATCGATACGGCCGATCACTGCTCGGCGCTAGCCGATGCGAATCCCACGGAAGGTGGATAGCATGAAAATCGAGTCGATTGAAATATCCGTGTTCGAGCTGCCGATGTATCGGTCGACGATCCGAGCAATGAACACCGGAGCAAGTGTCGCGCCTCGGTGGCAGAACTCTAACGCATCAAGCGACCTGGTCCCGGTGCAGGTAATCCGTGTCAGAACAAATGATGGCGTCGACGGAGTTTGCACGGTCGGCGACTGGCGCTACACCGAGATTTCTTCACAGCAACTGGGTCACCTACGGCAGTTGACCACAGGGGAGGATCCGCTCAACAGAGATCGAATTTACTCAAAACTGCGTTCGGTGGCCCGGTTCTACGAACCCGCCTGGTTTGGCGGGTTCGACAACTGCCTGTGGGACATAACCGGAAAGGTGTCGGGCCTGCCGGTGGCGCAACTGCTGGGCGGCGCGAAAGATCGAGTGCAAACCTACTGCAACATCACCGGGAGTTCCCTGGAAGCGTTGTTGGAAAGCGGTGAAGCCGCCCGGGAGAATGGCTATACGGTTCTCAAAGATCATCTGCCTTATGACGCCAAGGAGAACATAAGACTGTTCCGCGAGCTTCGGAAGTCTTTCGGCGATGAAGTTGGACTCATGCATGATGCAGCGCTGACTCGCCACTCCTACGAAGAGGTGTCGAAAGTAGGCCGGGCGCTGGAGGAGGAAGAATTTATCTGGCTGGAAGAGCCGTTGCCCGATCATCAGTTGGAGAATTACGTCCGCCTCGCCGATGCGCTGGATATTCCGGTTTCCGGCGCCGAGACCTTGATGCACGATCCTGAATTGGGCGCTCTGTGGCTCAGATCGGGCGCGGTCGACGTTCTGAGAGTCAACGGCCGCCATGGGACCACGCCCATTCTCAAGCTGGCCAATTTCGCCGAGATGCACAACGCGAACGTCGAACCGAACGCGTACGGTCCGCTGTTTGGCCTTGTTCACGCCCACCTAAATTGCGGGATAGGCAACATTCGATGGTTCGAAACCTCTCCGCCGTTTGGAGGCGCCAAAATGGCCGAAGAGATTAGACTGACGAATCCCGCCGTGCCAGTCGAAGGTTGGGTCAGCTTCCCGGACGCTCCCGGCTGGGGCGCCGAATGGGACTGGAAACAGTTCGAAAAGAAGCGCGTGGCGACACTTTAAGACATCGCCAGCGGAGGAGACGGCGTATCGTCCGGGAACTCCCGAAGTTAAACATTTAGCTCGCCGAATCAGCACCGGACGGACCATGCCTGCCAATCGAACTCGGTCCGTAACCGATCTCGGCAATGAGCGGGGCCGGAACGACAAAATCGTTGAACGAATTATCTACGATGACCATCGGGCCAACCCAATTCAGACGTCTTCATACGGATAACCATGCTCTTCGAAATCCTGAAAACCGTGCACGTCCTCGCCGCCATCGCCGCGTTCGGCGCCAACATCTCGTATTTCGTCTGGTTCCGGCGCGCCGTGAACAACCCCGAAGCGCGGACCTACACGTTGCGCACGATCAAGATAATGGAACGAGCCTACGTGAACCCGTCCTACGCGTTGGCCGGGATCACCGGGGTGTTGCTGATTCAGGAGAGCCCGTGGGAGTTTTCGACCCCGTGGGTCGCACTGTCGATGGTGACGTACTTGTTTCTGATGGCGCTGGGCATCACCGTGTACGCTCCACTGATGCGGCGTTTGATCCAGTTGGCAGAGTCGGGAAACGGCGACTCGGGCGACTACCGAAAAATCGACCGCTGGGCGAACGCCATCGCGGGCGTCCTGGTCGTGATCGTGGTCTTCCTCGTCTACCTCATGACCGCACGCCCGCAACTGTGGGCGTGAGTTCCGGTCAGCGAGGCACTAGAAGCTGACGCGCCGGCCGAAATGGCAGATCCAGCCCCACTCTACGCGCCGCCGTCCTTTTCGTTGATTGCCTTCCGAATCGAAGCCGGCGACATCGGCAGCGAAGTCATCCTGACGCCGATGGCATCGTGGATCGCGTTGGCGACGGCCGCCAGCGGCGGCACGATCGGGGTCTCGCCGACGCCCCTGATCCCGTACGGGTGACGAGGATTCGGCACCTCGACGATGACCGTGTCGATCATCGGCAGATCCAGCGTCGTCGGCATCCGGTAGTCCAGCAGCGACGTATTGGCGATTACGCCGCCCTCGGTGTAGAAGTACTCCTCGTTGAGCGCCCAGCCTGCGCCTTGGAGAACCCCGCCCTGCATCTGCCCCTCGACGTTCTGGCGATGGACCACCTGGCCCACGTCCATGAAAGTCGTATAGCGCAAGATTCCCACTTTGCCGGCCTCGGGATCAACCTCGACATCGATGATGTTCCCGGCAACCTGAGGTCCGACGTCGCCCTGGCGATCCGAGGCGGAGCACGTCACGAGCCCGCCGGTCTCCATCAGACGTCCGGCCATCTCCTTGAACGTCATCCGCTCCGATCTGTCCTGAGATCGGACGAATGCGCCGTCGACGAAATCGACGTCGTCCGGTTCCGCTTCCCACAGCATCGCCGCGCGCTCCTTCATTTGCCGGATGACCTCGTCGGTCGCGGTCAGGATTGCCCTGCCGGTGTCGAACGTGATCCGGCTGCCAAACGAACCCGCGGTGAACCCAACCGAGTCAGTGTCCGCCACCGACGGCGTCACGTCTTCGGCAGCGATTCCCAATGCCTCGGCGGCCCGCATTGCCAGGGCTATGCGGCTGCCAGAGAGATCTGCCGAACCCGTCACGAGCTTGATCGTGCCGTCGTCATTGACCGCGATAGTCGCCGATAAACCGGCGCCGCCAACGTGCATCCGATAGCCGATCGCGACGCCACGCCCGCGGTTCGCGCCCTCCAGCGGCGCGCTGTAATGAGGGTGTGCCTTCATCGCCTCCTCGACTTCTACACACCCGAAGCGCGAGTGACGCAAACCGGTCGGCGCCCGGTCGCCTTCGGAGACCGCGTTCTTGAGACGAACCTCCATGGGGTCCATGCCAAGCTTCTCGGCGAGCTCGTCCATCACGGTCTCGACCGCACGCGCCGACTGAGGTTGCCCAGGCGCGCGATAGGATTGGGTCTTGGGCTTGTTACAGAGGCCATCGTAGCCGTCGACCAAAAGGTTCTCGATCTTGTGCGCCGAACGCGGGGAACGCGCCTCCACCGACCGGAGAGCCGGGGTAGGCGCCCGCCTCATAGGCCATATAGAGCTGTGTGGCGGTGATCTGACCGCTGCTGTCGGCGCCGACCTTGCACCTCATGTATGTGCCCGACGTGGGCCCGGTGCCCTCGAAGACTTCCCTCCGTGTCATACGGAGAGTCGTCACCGGCGCCATCAATGCTTCAACCCATTTGGCGCCCGTCGTAGCCGTGTCTATGATGAGATCTCCGTGCGTCAGGCTGGGGTAGCCTTGCAGAGGGACCATCCACCCGCCCGCCTCGGTAGTCAACGCCTTGGCGCTCACGTTGGTCAAGGCCAAATCGCCGGGCTGCGACTTGAGGAGGTCGTAAACCGTTATATCGTCGATCAGGCCGAAGTTGTCGTCCGCGATCCTGTCGGTGTCGGGAGACAGATTGTAGCCGATGCCCCCTTCGCCCCAGGTCACGAACTGCTTCGAGTGAGGGTTGCGCTCCCATTCCCTGAGGTTGTCGATGGCACCAGAGGGACGAAGGTCGACGTTGACTTTTGGAGTACCGGGAAACCCGAAGAGATCGGTGATCACCGGCCGCACGAACTCTATCGCGCCGATAATCGACTCTCTCTGCGTCTCCGCGAAGCCAGTGTCAGCCCCATACGCCAGGAGATCGTAGCCCACCATTTCGGCAGCGTCGGCGAAAATGTTGATGAACTCATCGATTTGTTCATTCGTCAGATTGGTGCTAATGCTCAGCCGGATCAGGTTCCGCAAGAACAGCTCGAACGGTGGTTCGGCCTTGTTGGATATAACTGAGGCCAACCAGGGGTCGAAGAAAATGTCGGTGTCAAAGTCGTCGTAACAGATGTTCGCAACTTCGGCGATGGTGCTGCCGCCAAACGGCGGGGCGGTAAACATCACGTTGGCGACACGTTCCTGTTCCACCCTTGATTCGCTCCGGTTGAGCAACGCCAGCAGCGCTCGGACGTCGATTCCACCCGCGCTGTGCGTGATTATGTTGAGCTGGTGATCGTCTTCGAATGCAACGCCGCCAAACTCGCTTCTGAGCAGGTCTTTCAGGTCTTCGGTGTGATACTCGGCTCGACCGTTCCGGTTGTAATTGCTCTTCACTCTCCGCTCGGAAAGCTCTTCGAGGAACTCGACGGCTGGAATGAAGCAATCTTCAGGCAACGGCAAAAGAACCCGGCACACCGGCAGCCACTGGGTCAATTTGTAGTAGTTATTTCGGAAGAAATCGATCGGATCGGGCGAATTGTATGGGTTGAAGTCCTGGCCTGGAACAACTTCCTCCGAAGAGGGCAACGCCATCCGTTCCGGCGTCTGGAGCAGTGCTCGGCCTTGGGCAGCGGTGGCGAAAGGGTTTCCGTTCGGCGCAGTGAACTGGACCGCGTAGTTTCCCACCGGCGTCTCTTGCGGGTTGCCGGCGCCCTCGGTTATGTCACGAAGGGCGTTCCAATACGGCCCGGTCGTTTTCCCCTATGACGCGCCGTCGTCATTGAATCCGTGCACGTAGATCAGCGGGAGCTGTTCGCGTCCATCAGGAGGGACCAGCGTCTCCTCAAGGGCGGATACCGGCGTTGGGTTGCTTGGAATCAGCGCCAGCGCCACTAACACCAACAGGATTGCCGAGGCAACAACATATCGTCGAGTCCGCACTTGCGTGACACCTCTCCGCCGATTCTCATCCATTAGGCCCAATGCCGCGCCACATCTGCGCGTCTTTTAGGCAGTCTGAGCAGCGAGCGCCATCGTAGCACACGGAATTCGTGAACGCACCTGGACGGATCGTTCCTCGACGGATCTCAAGCCGTGCACGGCCTGCCTCTCGGCTACGAACAGCTGGTCGAGGGGTATTTCGTCGGCGGGATGCTGGGCACGTTCTCATGCTGGGTCGCCAACCCAAGCATGCAAGACGCGTTGACACAGCGAGTGCCCGGCACCGCCAGTGAATACGCGGCCAGGTACAACCGAGGCAATTCGTTCTGGTTCTCGTGACCGAGTCGCTACCCGGGAAGCGGTCGCCCTGCTCCGGACCCGACGGCCCTATCATAGACGAGCTTGGCCGCCGCGATGTCCCACAGCGCCATACCAAGCGACTTAAACAGCGTGATGTCGTTGGCGGAAGCTCTCGCCGCGACCTCTCCGCCAACAAGCTGCCACAGTTCGTGCATCTGCTCCCAAAGGACCAAACCGCGCTCCGCGGGCATCGTCAGCTCGCCGGCCTCGATCTGTGCCTGAGCTCGGTCATCGACCACGATCAGGTCGGCCCGCTGCACGGTCAGGTCGTCGATCTCGCGGATGTACGGGTCGGCCCCGCCAGCTGCGACAACGTGCGCGCCAGGCTCGAGCCACTCGCCGCACAATACCGGCTCGCGTGAGCTCGTGATCGTAACGACGATGTCCGCGCCCTCGACAGCGGCTCTCGCGGAGTCGACGGGATCGACTTCGATGCCCAAGACCCCAGATATCTCCCGAGCGTAGGCTTCGCGCTTCTCCGGAGTGGGACTGAAGACGCGTACACGCTTGATCGAGCGCACCTTCGCGACAGCCGCCAACTGGCTCCGAGCCTGGAAACCGGTGCCGATGATCGCCACATCGCGGGCGGCAGCGTTCGCCATCAGCCGAGTGGCGACGCCGGTCGCGGCCCCCGTGCGGAGCTGACCGAGCTTGTTGGCTTCGACGATCGCCAGAAGAGCGGATGTCTCGGAATCGTAGAGGTAGACGAAGAATCGGTAGACGCCCGAAGCGACGGTGTAGGTCTTGAATCCGTGTGCGCCGAGTGCGTAGTCCGCGCCCAGCATCGTGTTGACGTATACGTCACGACCGCCGACAGCCCGTTCCCGATGTTGGTTGGTGGCGCGAGCGTTCGCCCGATGCATGAGCGACTCTTCCACGGCGACGATGGCGTCGTCGATGGACAGCAGACGCTCGACCTCCCGTTCGGAGATGTACAGGGAAGGGATGCCGATGATCCGTGAGCGGGTGGAGTTAGGTCCGCACCGCAACAACGCCCAGCCAGTTGCGTTGGACGTACGTCAGGTTCAACTCTTCGAAGGCCTGTTCGATGCCACGCTGGAGACTGGCGCTCGCCTGCTCCAGAGGGACGCCGGGCATTGTGCCGGAGATGAAATCTTCGAAGGTGCTTATGTCGAGCCATCCGCCGATCGGGACGTCGATCGTTTCGATCTTCTGCTTGAGGATGGTAAAACCGTGACGTTCGACCAGGTCTTTGTAGTCGTCCGGCGTCAGGTGCTTCCTCGATTCAACCTTTTTGGACCTTTCGGGCTTCAGGCCGTATTCCTTGCGAAGGTCACGGGCCGCCTTGAACATCCACTTGCGGTAGAACTGCAACGAATTTTCCGGTTGACCGCCGTCGAAGAACGACGTGTTGAACGCGAATTTTCCGCCCGGCTTCAACGCTTTCGAGATTTCGCCGACCAGAGCGTCTTTGTCCGGCACGTAGTGAATCGCATTGCAGAAGATGATGGTGTCGGCTCTTTCTTTGAGCGATTCGGAGACCTGCTCGACCTGGCTCTGCACAAACTGAACCGCGTTGTCGCGAATGTCTTTCAGGTCTTCCATCGCCTGTTTCAACGCGATCGCGGAGTGGTCCATCGCGATGATGGCCGAATCCCGCGCGCCTTTGATTCGCTCCAGAATCAACCGCGTGACTCCACCGGTGCCGCACGCCAGATCGACAATGCGCTGGCCGGAACCCAGATCGGTCATGTCAACCAACCGCGCGTTCAAGGCGTCGTAAAATTCGTTTTTGGAGAACGTGGAAAACGAGAAATCGTCAGTAGTCAAGGCGCCCTCCTAGGCTGCGGAGTACCTTCTCCGATGTGTCCGGACAGTCGCCGGCGCGGTGCAAAGATCAAATCGACGTTCGGCAAGTTCGAGCGGCGGTCGATCCGAATATCGCGTGTATTATACCATCTGAATCGAAAACCGCGACCACCTATCTTAATAGGTTCGCGCCCTTGTTTCCAATCGGCGCCGACATCGCTCTACCCCTGCGGGCTCTCAACCATCGGCCGCCGCTTGCGACGCCGGAAGTATCGAGCGCAAGCTACGCCTGAAGCCAGGCCGGTCAGGTGCCCTTCCCACGAAACGCTCGTCGCGAACGGCACGGCGGTGAGCACTAGTCCGCCGTAGAACAGCAGCACCAGCACGGAAATCAATATCGAGACGAAACTGCGCTCGAACCATCCCCGGGCCAGCAGGAACCCAAAGTAGCCGAACACGACCCCGCTGGCGCCGATGTGCACCCCCGGTCGGGCGAAGAGCCACACCCCTATCCCACCGAAGATCGCGGCGGAGGTCGAGACGCCCAGCAACACGTTCCGTCCCCGAGTCGCAACGAGTCCGCCGAGAATGACGATCGGCGCGCTGTTCGACATGACGTGGCCGAAGCCCGAGTGCAGAAACGGCGCCAAAACGAGGCCCCGCAGTCCCACTGTCGCGCGTGGCACGATCCCGAACTCGTCCAGGCGGTGCCCCAAGATCGCGTTGACGACCTCCACCGCCCATATGACGCCAACGTATCCAAATATCCAGATCATAGGCGTTCTCGTGAGGCGCTTTCGGGACCGGTCGACCGGTTAGCCGTCGGTCGCGGACGAAACGGAAATCTTGAACGACGCAGGTTGACGAGCGCCCATCGTAATGGGCGCCACGATGACAACCGCACTCTCGAACCCGGCGTTGGTCCCTTCTACCGCGATCGCGCCGGCATTTTCGCCGTCGAGGGTCATCCGCGACACTCTGACGTCGCCGTCAGCGTACCGCTCGACGAGTTGCACCGCAAACCGTTGCGTCAGATCGCCGTTCACGCGAGTGAATCCTCGAGCATCCCATCCGGCGTCGGCTTCCCCGTCATCGACAAACCCGAGTTCGGGGACGGTGAAATCGTCTAAGAACAACCCATCGAGGTACACTGCGTCGTCGGTAACGTACTCGAAACGAACCAAGACCTCGCCGCCAACGTACGGCGTCAAATCGACGGTCTCTTCAGACCACCCGCTGGTCGCCCCCGTGTAGCCATGTCCGTAGCTGTTGCCACTCGGATTATCTGCGGTCGTCGTCGATCCCGGCAAGATCTCCCAGGTCAGTCCGCCGTCTGCCGACACTTCGACGTACCCGTAGTCCCAACCCTTTTCGATCTTGTGCCACGCGTTGAACTCCAGCGTCGCCGACGTCAATTCGCTCAGGTCGAACGCCCTCGTCAGCGTGACGTCGATCGCATCACCGGCGCCACTCCACCAGCAGGTCGTTCCGCTCGGACACTCGGCCGCCATCAATCGAGCCCCGGCATCGCCCACGAAGCTCACATTGAGGCGACCGGAGCTTGCGGGCAAACCGTAGTATCGCGCTGAGAATTGCGGGAGCGTGCCGGACAGCGTCGAACCCTCAATCATCGGGAACACCTTTTTGACGCTCACATCTTCGCCAGGATAGGCGTACGGCCCTTCTGCCGCGTCCACGTGATTCGCCACGACCCAATCCTGAAACACGCCGGTGAACGTCAGGCCGAATCCCCTCAGGAACGCGTCCACGCCCGCGGCTCCGTCCCTCTGTTCGGCGACCAAATCGCCCAGAACGTCGTAGCTGCCCAGCCGCTGAGCCAGGTAGTTGAAGAACAGGTTCGATGCGCCGTAGTGTGGGTAGCTGTTCTGCAATTGATCGGGCCACCAATTCAACTGGGTTTCCGGTTTGCGAAGGAACGCGTCAGCCGACGCCGGGGTGTAGCCCGCCAGCGATGTCGCGGCCTCGGACAGCCCTTCGTTGACCCACGAATCTTCGCCGGTGTCCTGGTTCCAGTGGATCGCGTGCTGGAGTTCATGCGCGAGCACGCCAAGGTAGCCGTCGCTCCCGGCCCTCAGGCTCCGGGTGTCCATGTAGATGATCTCGCGCTCATTGCTATGCGGATGCACGAACTGGGGGAACTCGTCCTTGGAGCCGTAGTAGCCGACGGCGCCTGACAGGACGGTGTGCAACACGGCAAGGCGCGGATCGCCGTCCACTCCTGGATCCCAGATGTCGCCGAACGCGCCGACGACGGCCGGGTGAATAATCTCCTCGTAGGCGTCCGCCGAGTCTTGCAGGGACTGAGTCGCTACACTCGTCGCGTCGTCGACAAACCAATAAGCGTGCTCGCTGACCAGTTGAACCGTCGCCGTAATGGTGTGAACGGTGCCGTCGGCTAGTTTGGTCACAAAGAACTCGTCTTTGTGACCCACCTCGAGCGGCGCAGCCGAAGAGGCTACGAATCGGGACGGATCGGACTCGCTGGGCGACCTGAACCTCAACGCCAGATCGAACAAGTCCCTAACCGGCGCCTGCGACGGGTCGACCTGGGCCTCGATCGGCACGGGCGGCGGCGTTGCGCTCGGGGCCGCGGTCGGGACCGGTATGGCGACCGTGGGCGTCAACGGCGTCGGTGTTGGCGCCGGCTGCGGTTGTGCGGATGGGACAACTGTACGCACCGGCAGCGGCCTGCTGAACGCCGCCGCGGGAGGCACGGTCGGCTGGGTTTCGGGCTGGGCGACGGGTGTGCTCGCGGCAGACGCCGGAGGCGATACTTGATCTGGCCTGTCCGTGTCCGCTGGTTCCTGACCGCAGGACACTGCGACCAAAGACACCGCAATAACGACAGCGACGATCCCTATGCGCCTCGGCTGGCGATCAATTATACTCGCGAAAATACCCATTCGATTCAAGTCTATCATGCGGTCTCAACCGCTTCTACGGCGATCAATTCCCTTGACGGTTTGTTGATGGCGCCTCCAGCAAATACGGTGGCTGATAGAACGCCTGCGCTCATGGCACGGTTAGCGGGCACACACAGAGCGCATATCGCTTTGGCGGCGATCATCGCCCTCGCATCGGCGATGCGGTTGCGCGATCTCGGTCACGGACACCCCGGACTCGCGATCTACTCGGCCATCTCCAAGAACGCTTACACGTCGTTCGACAACTGGCTGTATCCGAGCATCTTCGTTGACGGCTCGTTCCTGGCTGACAAGCCGCCGGTGTTCTTCTGGATCCAGGGCGCGTTCATCGCGATTCTCGGCCCCACGAACATCGCCTTCCGGCTCCCAGCGGCCCTGACCGGCATCGCCTCGGTCATCTTGCTGTACGTCATCGTCAGGCGGCTCCACGGCAGGCGCGCAGGACTCGCCTCAGCGCTCGTCATGGCGACCATGCCGATGGACGTCAACTTCTCGCGTGGCGTCTTCCTCGAACCGGTCACGACCGTCACGATGCTTCTGGCGGCATACTTCATGGTCCGGGCGGTTCAGGAGCGGCACGAGGGCTTTTTCTATGTCGCCTCGGCAGTGGTCGGTCTAGCTTTCATGGTCAAACTGTGGCAAGGCTTGTTGCCGGTCCCTGCGTTCGCATTGTTGGCCCTACTGTACCGGTGGACGCCCTGGCCCAGATTCGTTCGCACCGCGGCAATCTGTTCCGCAATCGCCCTGGTGTCAGCGCTGTGGTGGCCGACGCTGGTGTGGTTGACCTCCGGGTCGTACGCGGCGGTCATGCACGCCTCCAGCGTGTGGAACATGATCTTCGGATGGAACCTGTTGCAGCGCTTCGGCGATCTCGAATACGGAGGAACCAGCTACCGGCAAGACGTGCTGTGGTTCGTGACCGGACCGCTCGCCGTGTTCTTCGGCATCTCGCTGATACCTGGAGCGGTCATCGGCGTCGTTGCGCTCGTGCGGCGTCGCGCCGTCACACCTGGAGTGCTTTGGCTCGTGTGGTTCGCGGCAGGCGTGGTTGGGTTCGGCTGGACATCGGTCAAACTCGCGAGCTACTGGGCGTCCGTGACACCCGCGGTCGCGGCCATGTCAGGCATCGGCCTCGCGTTCCTGATCGAGGAACGAGCCAGGCTGGGTAGGCTCTGGCCGATCTTGTTGCTTATCGTCGCCGCGGGATTCGGCTATTACGCCTACGCGTTCGGGCTGGTGCGGGCCGCGCCGGGACCGTTCGCAACTATCGAGTTCGTCTCGGTGATATTGGCGCTGGCGTTAACTGTTTTCGCCGTCGCCGTTATTGTCCAATCGGCATTTCCCGGACTGATCGGGGTGCGAGGGAAGCCGTCGCTGATCGTACCGGCGGCGATAGCGTTCGTCGTCATCGCGATGAATGCTCAAGTAACGATCCACAACATCCAATCGCCCCGAACAGACACCCTTGGCAGAATCGGATTCGACATGGTAACGGTCCCATCCTCGCAGCCAACGGGCAGCATCTTACTTTCGCGCCCCAGGATGCGGGGCTCGGTCATCACGTCGATAGTCAGGGTCGAGGTCGAAAGTCTCGACGCCGCGCTCGAGTACGTCCAGCAAAACAGGCGTGGCAGCCGGTACCTGCTCGCCGCCGATTCGTACAACACGGCGGCCAGGGTTGCGCTGCTGACCGGCGAGCCGGTGTTGCCGCTCTACTCCGAGTACCAGGACGTGCGCGTCACCGAGTTCGACACGCTGAAAGAACTGGTCGACGCGGGCGATGTGCGATTCGTGCTGATCGCGCCATTGATGCAGTACATGGACCGTGAGCTGTTCTCGTACGTAACCAGTCGAGCGTTGGAGGATCTGACGAGTCGATTCGGATTGCCCAGGGACGAGATGCGATTACTGCGAATTGCCAGGTGACTCGTCCGCGTCTCCGACAGGCCGGCTTGTAAGCAGTCGCGAGACCTCGATCACCCGCAGAACGTCGCCTCTCGTGACGAGCCCGACCGCGCGGTGGTCTTCCACGACGACAAGCTGATGGAAACCTCGCTTCACGATCAGATCGAGCGCTTCCTCCAAGGGAGCGTCGGGCGACAGGGTCACGACGTCTTCGCTTCTGATCATCGCCTCGGACACCCAGGTCTTCTCACGATCCGGCGGCCCCACGTTCCGCACGTCAGCCGTCGTGATCAAGCCGCGAAAGGTGTCGCCGAGAACGACGACGTACGCCCGCTCGAAATCCTGCACGATGCGCTCGTCCAGCAATGTTTGGACCGTGGTCCCCGGACCGACAGTCGCAAAGTCGGTCCGCATCGCTTCACTCACGGTCCGACTCGACAAAAGTGTGTCTGTCGTCTGCTGTTCACGGATGGACGATGCCGCGGACTGGATAAACCAGCCGATCAGCACGAGCCAGATGCCGGCGATTCCCTGCGTGAACATAACCAACATGATGCCCAGCGCCATGAGACCAAATCCGAGCCCGGTGCCCGAACGGCTGGCGGCCCTGGTCGCTCTGCCCTCGTCGCCCGTGACCTTCCACAGAAGGGCCTTCAGCACCCTCCCGCCGTCAAGAGGCAACGCGGGCATCAGGTTGAACAGACCAATCGCCACGTTGACGTACGCCAGATACCACACCAGCGCGGTCGCCTGGGACGGCCCGCCTCGCGACACCAGATACACGAGCCAGAACACCACCGCCAACCCGAGGCTGGTCAACGGACCCACGACCGACACCCAAAACTCATCCGAGGCGCTTTCGTTGTCTTCTTCCATCTGCGAGATGCCGCCGAGGAAGAAGAGCGTGATGCTCTCCACCCGCCGTCCTCGCCGCAGCGCCTCCAAAGAGTGGCTGAGCTCGTGCGCGAACACGCATACGAACAGAAGCAAGCTGCCGACGATGCCGATCGCCCAATACTGCCTCTCGGACCATCCCGGATAGCCGTCCGGCAAAAACGGCACGGCAAGCGTCCAGGCGACAAGTATGAAGACGAAGATCCACGAGAAATGGACTTTCAGGTCAATGCCGAACAGTCGTCCAACACGCATGGTTCCGGACAATCGAGACTCCTGAACGGGCTAACTTCCGAGCGAATCGACCGATATACACCGAATAATACGTGCGGCCAGACGAGCGGTCAAACGCCGTGGGGCTCGCGGAAGGGACCGAAGGGACCCGAAGGGACACCAGGGATTGCGGCGTTAAGCCGACCACTGCCCCCAATCCGCCGCCCCAATACGCTCGTCCCGAGATTGTCACCCCATCCGCTCGCCCAGGGCTTGTCACCATCCGTTCGTCCTGAGCTTGTCGAAGGACCTCTTACACTCAATCTCGCCCTCAACGCGGCGTTGGTCGAACAGACTCGCACAGCAACCAATCACTCCCCAAGCCACTTCGCCGCGTCCCGCCTCAGCTCGCGTCGGAAATCCGGATGCGCGATCGCGATCAGCGCCTCAGCTCGCTCAGCGTGGTTCTTGCGGACCAGCTTCGCGACTCCGTACTCGGTCACAATCGTGTCCGCCCAGAATCGTGGAATCGTCACGATCTCGCCCTCCGCCAGTCGAGGCACGATGCGTGACACGGCGCCGCCCACCGCCGTCGAGTAGAGCAGCGTGATCGCTCGCCCGCCGTGCGAATACAGGGCGCCCAGGTGAGCGTCCGGTTGGCCCCCGATGCCGTTCATCATCTGACCGCCGAAGATGCTCTCCGAGTTGATCTGTCCGAGCAAATCGACGCTCAGGGCGTTGTTCATTCCCACCTGTCGGCTGTTTCGAGCCATCACAGTTGGATTCAGAACGTAGCTGGGCTCGTACAATTCGAAGGCCGGGTTGTCGTCGATGACGGCGTAGTCGCGGTCGTCTGAACCTGACCAAGCGACGGCAACCGCCTTGCCTTTGTGAAGCATCTTCCTGCGGCCGTTGATCACCCCGGCCTCGACCAGCTTCGCCACGCCCGGGACCATGAGCTCCGAGTGCAACCCGAGATCGATCTTGTTGTCGAACGTGCCCGCGCGGGGAAGGTAGAACGACGGCGTGCCTACTCCGATCTGAATCGACGCTCCGTGCGGGATCAATTTCTCGACGTGCTCGGCAATCGCCCTGGCCTCGGGCGTCGGATCGTCGATGCCCCAGCCTGTCTTCAGCCGCTTGAGGTCCAGCGAGCCCAATCGTGACATCAACGGCGCGAATCGGTTCGGGTCGGCAAGGTCGATCATCTCTTCGAGTTCACGCCTGTAATCTCCCTCGAACTGTTCAGCGGCTTTCTTCAGCTCCGCTTTCGTAGTAGTGGGCGGATCGATCTCGACCAACCGGTCGAACGCCGACACCGGCAGAAAGCAGTCGCCATAAGTGCGCATGAGGTTCGGGTTGACCTCGGCAATTACCTTGCGGGCGCGCCGAGCGTAGGCCCGCTTGAACCACGGCTGCGGACCGAACGAGACCATCCCGTCCTCGTTTGGCGGCGCCACGGTCACCATCGCGACATCGATGGGTTTGGCTTCCGACGGCCGTTCGTCGAACGCTTTGAAGCTGAGAGAGAACGCGAGAGGCAGATACGGCGCCCTCCCGTCGTTCTCGTACGGTCGCGCGAACGGACCGATGAAGTTTTCGAACTCGACCGCGTGTCCGGCGTCCAACAGACCGCCCGGGTCGAATCCGGACGTCGAGATCGTGACCATCACACCGTCGAGGTCCGATCTCTCCGCCAACGAGGCGACCAAGCCCATCGGCTGTTCGGTCAACGGCACGATGACCCGATCGCCATTCTCGATGATGTCGACCGCCTCAGCCGACGACGTCAGTTTCTGCCTGTACTCGTCTTGCCAGTTCATCGGGAATCTCCGCGAATAAGGGACCGGGGCCGTTCGTTCGACCCATCATACTCCATGCCCGCGGTCGTTCGGGACCAGAATTGCGCAGGCGTACAGGCGAAGACAGCACGGGATCCGGGTGCTGCGAACCTTGTTGAACAGGCGCAGGAAGCCTATCCTACGTGGCGCCATGACCAGCGCATCGAACACTCCATACGACCCTTGGGCGGACGTGTACGACGCCGTCTACTCCTACGTCCGCGATGACATCCCGTTCTACGTCGAAGAAGCCCTAGCCACGGGAGGCCCGGTGCTCGAGCTCGGCTGCGGCACCGGACGCGTCGCTATCCCAATAACGCAGGCGGGCGTCGAGGTGGTCGGCGTCGACTACTCCGAAGCGATGCTGGCCGTCGCGAATCGCAAGGCTCGACAGATCGGCGTCGATCCGGCCGCGATGAACCTGGTCCACGGTGACATGCGCGACTTCGAACTGAACCAAAAGTTCGACCTGGCGATCATTCCGTTTCGCGGATTCCTCGCGCTGCTGTCCGTCGAGGATGAGGTTCGCGCCCTGGCCCGTATCCGCGAACACCTCACGCCGGGCGGAAGGCTCGTATTCAACGTCTTCGTACCCGCCCAAGACATGCTGATGCAGCAAGGCGACACGTCCTACCACCTCATGGACGTAACCGACCCAGATACAGACACGGCCTATGTGTTGTGGCAACAGAGCAGCTACGACGGCCACAGCCAGATCATCTCGACTCGGCTGACCATCGACGAGCTCGCCGACGACATGTCAGTCGCCCGAAGGGGGTACCTCGACTTCCAACTCCGCATCGCCCATCGCTGGGAGCTCCACCACCTGCTCACGTCCAACGGCTTCGAAATCGTCGACCTATACGGCGACTTCGACCGCTCGCCCTTCGACGAGTACAGCAACGAGATGATCTGGATGGCTCAGAGGGTTTGATTCGCGTCTCGGCCTCACCGGTGCTCTGGCCGTTCACGGCCAAGCCAACTTCACCTCGCACACTACTCGGCGGCAGCAGACGCACCTCGTGAGTCATTTCGCCATGCTGAGCTTTCCGCAGGAAGCGAAGCATCTGGATCCTCGCAGGCGATAACGTGTGTTCCTCGACCAGATTCTTCGGCTGCGGCCTCTGAATGACACAGATTATGCGATGTCACGGCTAGGCCAGCTCCCCTCACTCACCGTTCACGGCCAGGCCAGCTCCACCTCACCCGCTTTCCACGCCCAAGCCAACCCTTTTCGCCCGCCTGCCCACCCCCAACCTCCAATCCAAACCTGGCCCGATGTACAATGGTTGATGGAGAGGTGAGTGGTGCCAGAGTTTGAAGTAGTCTCCGATTTCCAGCCCACGGGCGACCAGCCGCAAGCGGTGGACCAACTTGCAGATGGTTTGGAGCGCGGCGACGTCCACCAGAGCCTGCTGGGCGTCACCGGCAGCGGCAAGACGTTCACGATGGCCTGCGTCGTCGAAAAGGTCCAGCGGCCTACGCTCGTCATCGCACACAACAAGACACTCGCGGCTCAGTTGGCGACCGAGTTCAAGGAGTTCTTCCCCAAGAACGCCGTCGAGTACTTCGTCAGCTACTACGACTACTACCAGCCCGAGGCGTACGTGCCCCGGAGCGACCTCTACATCGAAAAAGACGCCGACATCAACGAGCAACTCGACAAGCTCCGCCATGCGGCCACCCGCGCCATTCTCACCCGCCGAGACACATTGGTCGTCGCTTCGGTGTCGTGCATCTTCGGCCTTGGATCGCCGGAAGAGTACCAGGGCTTTGTTGCCCACGTTCGGCGAGGCGAGATTCGCAGCCCGTCGAGGCTCGCCCGACAGCTCATCGACATGCAATACGAGCGCAACGACTTCGACCTATCCCGAGGGCGGTTCCGAATCCGAGGCGACACGATGGAGATTCTGCCCGCTTACGAAGACGTCGGTGTGCGAATTGAGTTCTGGGGCGACGAGGTGGAGCGCATCGTTCAGCTCGATACGTTGACCGGCGAGGTGCTCGCCGAGAGCGAGGATGTCGAGATCTACCCGGCCAAGCACTTCGTAACGTCGGAAGAAAAGCTCCGCATCGCGATTGAGCGGATCGAGGCCGAGAAAGAGCAGCAGGTTGCCATGCTGAACGGCCAAGGCAAGCTGCTCGAGGCGCAGCGCTTGGAATCCCGCACCAACTACGACATGGAGATGATGCGCGAGACCGGGTATTGCTCCGGCGTCGAGAACTACTCGCGACACCTGTCCGAGCGATCCGAGGGAAGCGCACCGTACACGCTCCTCGACTACTTCCCCGAAGATTTCTTGTTGTTCATCGACGAGTCTCACATGACGCTGCCGCAGATCCGAGGCATGTACTTCGGCGACCGCTCCCGCAAAGAGGTGCTCGTCGAGTACGGCTTCAGGCTCCCGTCGGCGCTGGACAACCGGCCGCTGAACTTCGGCGAGTTCGAAGAGCGCGTCAACCAGGCGGTATACGTCTCGGCGACACCTGGCCCGTACGAATACGAGCACTCACAGCAGATGGTCGAGCAGGTCATTCGACCGACAGGGCTTATCGATCCCGTTATCGAGGTCAAGCCCACCGCCGGCCAGATCGACGACCTCCTGTACCAGATCAAGATGCGCGTAGACCGCGGCGAACGTTGCTTGGTGACGACGCTGACCAAACGTATGGCCGAGGAGCTCGCCGACTATCTCCGCGAGACCGGAACGCGAACCACTTACCTCCACTCCGAAATCGACACCCTGGAACGGAGCGAGATCCTGCGCGACTTGCGCTTGGGCGTGTACGACGTGATCGTCGGCATCAACCTTCTGCGCGAGGGCTTGGATTTGCCCGAAGTCACTTTGGTCGCCATCCTGGACGCCGACAAAGAAGGCTATCTGCGCTCTACGACCTCGCTCATCCAGACCATCGGTCGCGCATCGAGGCATGTGTCCGGCTCGGTGATCATGTACGCCGACAAGGTTACGGACTCGATGAAGCGCGCCATCGACGAAACGGAGCGACGCCGCGACATCCAGGTCTCGTACAATCGCGAGCACGGCATTACGCCTCAGAGCATCCAGAAGACCATCCATGACATCAACGAGCGCGTGAAGGCGATCGCCGAGACGCGCACCAGCTACGCCATCGACGAGGGAGACATGCCCAAGGACGACGTATTGCGGCTGGTGAAAGATCTTGAGACGCAGATGAAGTCGGCGGCCAGGAACCTTGAGTTCGAAAAAGCCGCTCTGCTGCGCGATCAGATATCGGACCTGAGAAAAGTCATAGCCGACTAGGCGTAGCTGTCAATTCGCTTGCCCGACGTTCGGGAGTTCATTTGTCCAACCGGTACGGAATCGCAACCCTGTTCGCCATATTGATGCTGGCCGGGATCGCGTGCGCCACGGATGTCGACGAAGGGAAAGCGACGTTGCCCGAGGGCATCGAAACGGCCATGTTGCCCGACGCCGATCTGGGCGGGTACGTGTACTTCAACACCAACAGCTCGATCGACGTCGCCGCCGAGCGCTTCCTCAAGTCCGACCTGACCGACGTTCTGCCGATCGGCGTGCCGAAATCGCTACGACTGTCACGCGCAACGATCGCGGTGGCCTCGTCTCCGGAGGAGTTCGGCGGCACGCTTGAGTTCGCCAGCGACTCGGACGCCGAGACGGCTTGTGACCTGTACCAAGCCACCGGCACCCAAGACGAGTTCTGGGGGCTCCTTGATCAGAACAAAGTTCACGTCGTACGCGGCGAGACGGCTTGGTCGACGACGGTCAAAACGCAGCTCGAATTCGGGCCGCTCGTCCCGTTCGACGAGTACGACCCGATCGCGTGGAACCTGATCACCAACCTTCCGAAATCGGACGCCAGGCCTCTCGCCGTGGGAGTAATGACGCTCGAGGACGAACTCATCCAGGAGCTTGCCAGCCAGGGTGGCATTCGATTGTTCGGTCTCAACACCGTGTTCGGTTTGATCAGAGTCGACAACGTTGCATTCGCGGCCTACGCTGACGCCAACCTTACCGTGCCGGCCTCTATCGACGACGAGTTCTTCCTCGAATCCGGAGTCGGCGTGGTATTCGTCAGCAAATCCGGCTATCCCGGATTCCTCGTGTCGTTCTTGCTCCGATCCGTGTCCAATCGCATCGGACTCGAGACCATCGAGATCGGCGACACCAACGCCCGTTACCGTGAGCTCGACAACCTCCACGTAGTGCTCAAGAACAAAGGCAACCTCCTGTACGTGGCGGTGGCCGGAAGCCAGCCTGACGCCGAGCGGATGATCCTGGGCGTGCTGTCTGAATAAGCTTTACATGCTTGTTATGTTGTGACGCGTTTTTTGACACTTGGCGTTCGCGCGGGTACAATTAGCTAGCTTTTGATAAAACCATCTCCGATACTGGAGGAAGCTTCGATGACCACGGTGGCTGTAACAAAAGAAACCGTCTTTGACGCCTTACTAGATGTCTACGATCCCGAGATTCCGGTCAACATCGTCGACTTGGGGTTGATCTACGGTGTGGAAGTGGACAATGGCAACGTGGACGTGAAGATGACCCTCACCTTCGCCGGCTGCGGCCTGGGCCCCTACATCGCCCAGCAGGCCGAATGGCGAATCGCGGAGATCGAGGGAGTCGTCGAGGTCAACGTAGAGTTGACGTTCGATCCGCCCTGGACGCCCGATCTGATAACCGAGGACGGCAAGAAGCTCCTCGGTCTGGACTGACCCGCCCGCTCGACCTTCATCCCTACCGTTCCGGGAAGGGGTCCGCGACCCCACTCCCAGGCTGCCAGAATGGACCCATGTCGGCCATCTGCCGGTGTTGAGTCGACTGCGGCCTAAGGAGTGCCCGAAATGAACCCGCAAATGAACCCTCAGCAGCAGGCGCAAGCCCGAGCTCGCATCGAATCGATGAAGCAGCAGTTCGAGCAGAAACGCGCCATCACCGACGCCCTTTCGGATATCAAACACAAAATCGGTGTGTATTCGGGCAAGGGCGGCGTCGGCAAAACCACCATCGCCGTCAACTTGGCCGTGTCTCTGGCGATGGACGGCGCCAGCGTCGGCATCCTGGATGTCGACATCGACTGTCCCAACGTCGTGCGCGCCCTCAAGATCGCCGAACAGCCAGTGGTTAGCGAAGACAGGCAGATGGTGCCGCCGGAGCGATTCGGCGTCAAGGTCATGTCCATGGGCTTCTTCCAGCAAAACGAAGAAGAGGCGATCATCTGGCGCGGACCGATGGTCCACAACGCGATCAACCAGTTCCTCCAATCCACCGAGTGGGGTGAACTGGATTACCTGGTCATCGACCTCCCGCCCGGAACCTCGGACGCCCCGCTGACGATCATGCAAGCGCTCGACCTCGACGGATTCGTCGTCGTCACAACGCCTCAGGAGCTGGCGCAGATTGACGCGAAACGCTCCATCAACATGATCCGCAAGCTCAATGTCAACGTGCTCGGAATCGTGGAGAACTTCTGCGGCGAGATCTTCGGCGAAGGCTCAGGCGAGGCGTTGGCCGAAGACATGGACCTCAACTTCCTGGGCAGGCTTCGAATGAAGACCGACTACCTCGACACCTCCAAGCCCACGGTGCTGAACAGCAACACCGTGCTGGAGGAGTTCCTCCACATCGCCGCCGGCGTTCGCTCGGGCCTCGACAACGTCGAGCAAGAGGCCGGCTAGCCGGGCGTTCCAATCCAAGCCGATCAACAGAATCCAAACCGGGGCAGGTCGAGTAGACCTGCCCCGTTTGCCGTCTGACCAGGTTCATATACGGCCCACCGCGAATGATCGCGAAACCTGACGAACGGGCGCCCGAAATTCCGTGGATGAGAATAAAACCGGTATGCCGTGGTGCTGTGCGTCCGCAGAACGCCTTCATGGGCGGGCGGGCGGGACAAGACCGGTGTGATCGCCGGGAGACCGAAGCCAAGAGCGCTATCGGGCCGGCAAACGAAATGGATGCGGAGACCGATTCCAACACCCGCAAAGCAAGAGTTGCTCAACGCGAATGAAACGACAGCGCATCCACAACGCACAAACGCAACGTGACGACCGCATCGAAACATGCCCCGACGGTGACCGTCACGTAAACCAAGCTGATAGCTGAATGCTGTCAGCTGTCGGAAGTTAGCCTCGCTTCGGCAGCGACACCACCGCGGAGCCTGGGGTCGTCCTCTGGCCTTCGTGATTCTCCAGCCAGATGTCGCACTCGACCAAGTTCTCGCCGTCTTTCTCGTACGTCTTCTTGACAATGCCCTTGACGAACGCAGGCGTGCCGGGCACGTCCATGCCGCGGTATTGGACGCTAAGCTTCTTCAGCGTCCCGCCTTCGCCGATCCAGTTGGTCATGATCTGGCCCAGGAACGCGTTCTTTAGCGCGCCGTGCAGGATCACGTCCGGCAGGCCGTTGTTGCGAGCGAAGGTCTGATCATAGTGGATCTGATAGTAGTCGCCGGAAGCGCCAGCGTACATCACGAGTTGCTGGGTCGTCGGATCCTTGCGGACTTCGGGGAGTTCCATCCCTTCGGATACATCGTCGAAATATACTTGGTCTGCCATTATCGGTTCCTCCATCGTAGTTCCCTGATGCGTGATGCGTGGGTTGCCGTCAGCGTCATTCGCCCTCGGGCGGCTGATAGCTGATGCCGGTGCTGCGCTGCAACGCGACCGCTTTGTCGAACTGGTTGACGTACTTTGTTTCACGCACCATGAACAGCATGTTCCCGAGCCGGCCCGCCCTCTCGAATGCGTCGGCCAGGTACGTGGTCACGGTAATTCTGTCGCCGGGGCGAACGGGTCCGAAGTACTCCCACTCGCTGCCGCCGTCGAGGTTCGCCGGGTACGGGCTCTGCACGTCCACCTTCGACGGCCCCGCATTCAACGATCGAAAGAACGTGGGCGGAGCGATGACGCCGCCGTGTCGCGACTTCCTCGCAGCTTCGTCGTCGTTGAACAGAGGGTTCGTATCGCCGATCGCGCGAGCGAATTTTTGGATCGCTCCTAGCTCGACAGCATTGGTGCGAGGCTCCGACTCAACGTTGATCGCAGCCCGCATCTCGTCTGAAATCGCCGATTCTTGGGTCATGGGTGCTCTCCTATTCGGGCATACGCAACGATGATCGCCGCAACGCCAATCTGAATCTGGGGCAAGTTTACGGCTGCGCACAATCCGTGTCAAGAATCGCGGCACGGGCGATCATTAACTGACGGCTCGTGCTGGCAATGGGCGCACGGCTGGCCGATAATGTCACACCGTAGCTTCGGTGTCGCGTGTCCGTCTCATGTGCGGTAGCAATTCGTGAATAACCGATGTCTGCTCCGGACGTTGCAATAGTCGAAGCCTTAACAACATGGAAGCCGGAGGCGCAAGCCGTGAAACTCACATGAACTCGCCCTCGCTCAATTTCAGTCGTGGCCGGTGCATCGGATTCTTGCTGGTCGTGGTGGTCGCCTTCGTAGCAGCCTGCGGAACAGTCGCCATCGAGGATCGCCAGACGACCGGCGCAGATGCGATTCAGCGCCCGACACCGACGCCTCAATCCACTGCGATTCCGGCCGCGGCTCCTGTGCCATCTGAACTTTCTTCGGCACGGCGATCATCGGCAGCGCCAGTCTCGCAGCAGCAGCGCAGATCTCCGTTCGTGCCTCTGGACGATCCCGAATTTCTGAGCGTTCAAGAAGCAACCTACTTAGGCGACGAGAACTTGGTGCTGGGATTGGACGTGGACGGCAAAGCCCGCGCCTACCCCGTTGGCATGGTCTACTACCACCACGTGGTCAACGACACGGTTGCGGGTCGACCGATACTCATCACGTATTGAATCAAGTGCAGCTCGGGGGTCGGGTACGACCCCGTGGTCCGAGGCAGCGCCCTCACCTTCGATGTTTTCGGATTGAACCAGGCGGTCCTGTCCATGCGAGACCACGAGACCGGCTCTGTCTGGACTCAGCTCGACGGCAAAGCGACCGACGGGGCTTTGAAGGGCGAGAGGCTCGAGATGATTCCAATGCCTCAAATGACATGGGGCGAATGGAAGAGTGCACACCCTGACACGCTTGTGCTCTCGCCCAACACGCCATTTAGCGACCGCTACGGAGCCGTCCGAATCGGCACGTTCAATCCCGGCGAGGCAATCTACGGCGACGACAGGCTCGATGCCAACGCCCTGGTTGTCGGCGTCGAGGTGGACGGCGAATTCAAAGGCTATCCGATAGCGGAATTCGCTCGGAGCGGAGGCGCGGTCAACGATGTCCTCGCGGGCCAACCGGTTCTCATCATCTACGACGAAGCTTCACAAACAGGCATGGCATACTCCAGTTTGGTCGACGGCTCTGCTCTTGAATTCGACGAATCGAATCACGACGGTTTCTCTGTAACCGACCGCCAAACCGGCTCCACATGGGACGCTCAAGGCAGAGCAACGGCTGGCGAACTCAACGGACGCACGTTGGAGTTCGTGCCGTCGTTCATCTCCGAGTGGTACGGCTGGTCCGCATACCATCCAGACACGACGCTGCACGCCGCGGAACGCTGACTCGTTTCACAAAACCTGGGCCCGCGAAGTAGAATGCTCGATACACATCCTTGGAGGGGCCGAACCGGGCATGTCAGTATTCACGGTCCAGCACACCGACGGCGATGCTCGCACGGGAGTGTTGGCGACGGCGCATGGGGATGTAGCGACGCCGGCGTTCATGCCGGTGGCGACCCAGGGATCGGTCAAGTCGCTGGATCCCGCCGATTTGCGAGCCGTCGATGCGCGAATCGTCCTCGGGAACACGTACCATCTTTACCTGCGTCCGGGTGTCGATATCGTCGAGCTCCATGGCGGATTGCACCGGTTCATGGCCTGGGACGGCCCGATTCTGACCGACAGCGGGGGCTTCCAAGGCTTCAGCCTCGAACACCTCCGGAAGATCGACGAAGACGGAATTCTGTTCAAATCCCACGTCGACGGCAGCATGCACAAGCTGACGCCTGAGAGCGCCATCGAGCACCAGCAGAGGCTCGGAGCGGACGTCATCATGCCGCTCGACGTTTGCGTCGCGGCGGACGCCGACAAGGAAGCGGTGGAAGCGGCGGTCGAACAGACCAATCGGTGGGCCGAGCGTTGCAAAGAAGCTCACACGCGGAAGGACCAACTCCTGTTCGGCATCGTCCAGGGTGGGCTGTTCCCTGGCCTCAGGCAACGTTCGGCCGAGTTCTTGACGTCGTTGGGATTCCCTGGCTATTCGATCGGCGGCCTCAGCGTCGGTGAGTCGAAAGAGGCTATGTACGAAGGAACCGGCGCCGCGGTCTCGCTTCTGCCTGTCGATGCGCCTCGATACCTGATGGGCGTTGGCTCTCCCGAAGATCTGGTCGAGTGCGTCGCCAGGGGCATCGACATGTTCGACTGCGTGCTGCCGACGCGTATAGCCCGCAACGGCGCGTTGTTCTCACGAGACGGACGCATCAACATCGTAAGCGCGCCGCATCGAAGGCGCGACGAGCCGTTGGAAGCGGGGTGCGACTGCTACACCTGCCAAACCTTCTCGGCGGCATACGTGCACCACATGTTCAAATCCGGTGAACTGCTAGCGTACAGGTTGGCGTCGATCCATAACCTGAGGTTCATTCTCAGGTTGATGGACGAGATGCGCGTGGCTATCGCGACGGGCACGTTCGAGGAGTACCGGACAGCGTTCCACGACCGATTCGTACCGCCCGATCAACGAGCGCGGCACGAACAGAAGACGAAGTGGTTGCAATCCCAGGGAAGGCCGGGCGTCTAGCCCCCGGCGACAGCTGGGACGATACTGATCTCGTCGCCTTCTTTGGCCGGCGAGTTGATGCCGTCCAAGAAACGAACGTCTTCGCCGTTGACGTAGATGTTCACGAAGTTGCGAAGCTGCCCTTGCTCGTCGCAGAGTCGCTCCCTAATCCCAGGGTGCTGACTTTCGAGCGAGTTGATGATCTCGTTGATCGTCGCGCCTTCGACCGTTACCTTGTCCTGGCCGTTGGTCACGCGACGGAGAGGCGTCGGAATCCTCACCGTAGTACTCATATCCAAACCCTCCACAGCACATGAATTCCAGCAGGGATCTCCCCTGCCGCTTATTTGATGTCGCGATCGACCGCCGGATTCAGCCCTCGATAACGTCGCCGCTCACGGGGTCGATCCTGACACCCGTCTCGGCGACCCACTCGAGGCCGTTGGCGATTTCGTCCTCCGACCCTTCCAGCTCCAGCACCACCCAGCCCATGTCTTCGCGCACGTCCGCTCGGCGAATGTTGGTCACCAGCTTGAACCGGTGACCGAGCTCGTAGATCACGGGGTCGGTGATTTGGTTGGTTGGGAACGTAAATTTGACTCGTCTCTTGACCATGGCACGCCGTCCTTTGCCGTATTGACGCGGAGCTACCGCTCCGCCATAGCCTCTTCGAACGCGTCGTAGCTCGGAGAGATGTGAACGGGCTTGATTGCGCTCGCCACCACTTCCTGTGTTTTCAGACCGTTGCCGGTTATGTACGCTACGGTAAGCTCGTCGGGTTTGATGAGGCCGTTTTTGACCAGTCGTTTCAACCCGGATATCACAACGCCGCCGGCGGTTTCGGTGAATATTCCCTCGGTCTCTGCGAGCAACTGGATGCCGCTAACGATCTCGTCCTCCATAGTCCTGACGGCGGAACCGCCCGAATTGGCGATCGTCCGCAGCGCGTACGGGCCATCCGCTGGGTTCCCGATGGCCAGAGACTTGGCCAACGTATTGGGCCGTACGGGCCGCACCTCGGTCTCGCCGAGATTGTACGCCTCGACGATGGGTGAGCAACCCTCGGCCTGTGCAATGTGCATCTTGGTCGAAATCGGGTCGATGAGATCAGCCGCGACCATCTCGTTCAGGCCCTTGTATATCTTCGTGAACAGGGCGCCCGATGCGCCGGGCACGACGCAATGTTGCGGGGCGGTCCAGCCAAGTTGCTCGGCCACTTCGTAACCCAGAGTCTTGCTGCCTTCGGCGTAGAACGGCCGCATGTTGACATTGACGAACGCCCAGCGATGGTTGTCGGCCAGCTCGGAGCACAATCGGTTGACCTGGTCGTAGGTCCCGTCTACCGCGATCAGCGTGGCGCCGTAGATCCCGGCGCCGACGATCTTGCCTTGCTCAAGGTCCGCGGGAAAGAACACCATCGTGTTCATGCCCGCCTTCGCGCCGTGAGCGGCGACCGCGCCCATCAGGTTGCCGGTCGATGCGCACGCCAGCGTCTCGAATTCGAACTCGAGCGCCTTGGCCGATGCGACTGACACGACTCGATCCTTAAACGAAAACGTCGGGTTGACGCTGTCGTTCTTGATGTACAGGTTCTCGAGGCCAAGCCTTCGACCAAGGTTTTCAGCCTTGATCAATGGGGTGAATCCGGTGCCCATGTCCAGCGCAAGCTCGGAGTCGACGGGCAAGAAGTCGTGGTACCGCCACATTGTGTTCGGACCTTGAGTTATGCTCTCACGGCTTACGGCCTCGTGGATAGCTTCGTAGTCGTACTCGACTTCGAGCGGTCCGAAGCAGAAGTCGCAAGCGTTCAAGGGCTCGACTGGGTACTCTCTTTCGCACCCTCGGCAGCGCAGACACTTGACGTGGGACAACTCTTGAGCCTCCAAGACCACGGTTTCCCAGACGGAGCGAACCGTTGTCGTTCGATTAGGGTCAGTGACGAATAAACAAAAACCCTCAGCGATCGCGCGGATGAATGCCGAGGGTACACAGCCACGGACTCTGGACAGGCAGGGATTTTGGCAAAAGCATCGTAGCAACGCCCAAGCTTCATTGTCAAGAATACAGGCACGCGCCAGCCCGGAATGGGACTCATCTAACTGAGCGCAGATTGACTGCTTTCGACGGCAGTGATAACGTTCGCGCATTGTCGGCAATCCGCGCCACCCGAGACTGGCCCTGGGCGGCCGACAACATTGGCTCAACGCAAAGACATGACTGAGGTTGGGGAGTCAGAACATGCCGATATACATGGACACGCACAAAAACGTCGACGGCCTCACCGCCGAAGCGGTCGCCGGAGCTCACGCCCGCGACGTTGAAGTCCAGGGAAAATACGACGTCAACTATCTTCGTTACTGGTTCAACCAGAACGAGGGCACCGTGTTTTGCCTCGTCGACGCACCCAGCAAAGAGGCCGCTGAAGCGGTGCACCGCGAAGCGCACGGACTCATCGCCGACGAGATCACCGAGGTGTCCGAGGGACAATAACCTCGGTCCGGGCTCGGTCGTGCCCGCGATCCTTGGACCTCATCCAGATCCAGTGGTATGGTCTTTGTCTTGATTACCGAAGACGTCATCACCTACCTCGGACAGAGCAAAGTGGGCGTCATTGCCACGCTCAGGCGGGACGGCAGCCCGCACGCAGTACCCCGTTTGGCATCGGTTCGACGGGGAATCGATCCTCGTCTGGACCGAGAAGCACAGGGCGTGGGTCAATAACGTCAATCGCGATGGCCGGGTTGCGTTCTCGGTCCAAGACGACTCGCCGCCATTCGCCGCGCTGGTGATGCGGGGAACGGCGACCGCGACCGATCGACTGGACGATTCCGGTTTGGAGGCCGCCAAGGACATTAGCCGCCGCTACCTGAGCGAAGACGAGGTGGACGGCTACGTCGAATCCTACTGGCCGGAACTGCACACCTTCGTACGAATCGTCCCGGAAACGATCACTCTTTGGCGGCGCGGACACTGACGTTCGGCGCTCACGCCTAGCTCAGGCCAACCCTCGATAGGAACTCCGGTTTGCCCCGGATGCCAAGGTTCAACCGGTACAACCCGCCTGCGCCCGGACCGTCTTCTTCGCGAATGTCGCCGCCTGCTGTCGTCACGTACATGTCCGTCAGATCGGGTCCGCCGAAGGCAACCGCCGAGACCTTTTTCGCCGGAATCGGCACACGCGCGATCTGTTCGCCGCTGGGCGAATAGCGATAGAGCGCTGACCCGTCCCACCGAGCCGACCAGACGCAACCCTCGGCGTCTACGGTCATCCCGTCGGGCCCGCCCTCGCCTTCGGGCGTCTCGACGAATACACGTTGATTCGTGATCTCGCCGGTGTCCATCTCGTAGTCGAAGATGTAGATCTTCCTCTCGAAGGTGTCTGTGAAGTACATCTGCTTCAGGTCAGGCGTGAAACCGAGACCGTTGCACAGGCCGACACCCTCGAACACCGTGGTCAGCGTGCCGTCCGTGTCGAGTCGATACAGCGTAGCCGATTGAGTGTCGGTGGGCATTGTTCCGCAGAAAACCCGGCCCGCGGGGTCGGCGATGACGTCGTTGAATCGGTTGTCGAGTTGATCGGGGAGCTCGTCCGCCAGAAACTCGACGGCGCCGTCGCGCAAGACGGCAATCGAGCATCGATCCATGAATAGCAGCAGCGAGCCGTCTCGCTGGATCGTGAACCCGCCGACTTGCCTGCCGTCGTAGAACTGTTCGTGGATGCGTGTCTGGGGATTGAGCCGAAACAGCCGTCCCTGCGGTATGTCGCCCCAGTACAACCGCCCTTCCATCGGATTCCATAGCGGCCCTTCGCCCGTGTGGCACCGATAATCGGCCATTAATTCTGCTGCCATGTCGACCCCCAATCGATTTTCATCAAACATATCGGGTTATGCATCTTCGTCACACTGCATCGTTCAAGTTATACGAGGGTCCGCGCGAGTTGCAAACCACCGCGCTGCCTTGATTGACATCCAAACGACCCGCGCCTAGAATGCAGGCACTCAACCGTGCCGCATGCGACCGCACTTGGCTAGCGATCAAAGCTGTCGAAACGGAGGGCGCCTATGTCTACAAAGGCCTACGTTCTGATTGAAACGGCGGTTGGCAAATCCGCTGAGGTGACCCAGGCCCTCAAAGATTTGTCCAGCACCGAAATCGTCGATGCGGTCACCGGACCCTACGACATCATCGCGGTCGTCGCCGCGGAGGACCTGATCGCAGTCGGTGAAACCATCACCAAAGAAATCCACATGATCCCCGGCATCGCGCGCACCATCACGTGCCTATCGGTGGGCGGCTAGTCGGACGGCCCGCAGCCACAGGCGCCGAATCTATAACGCCTTCACCGTCGATAGTTCAAGCTGGTCGACTTGGCGGGCCAGTTCTCGATACGTGAGGTCATCCGGCCTCATGCCAGGATGGCGGACGTTGGCAGCCTTGAACACCCCTCGTAGCCGCAGCACCTCTTTCGTCAGGTAGATTGCGATCCCCTGGCCCTGTCCCAAAGTCTGAAGCAGCGGGATGTACCGCTCGAACTCGCGCGTGGCTTCACCGTCTCTGCCGTCCTGATACAGATCCCAGACCGCGCGGAACACCTCGGGTATCGCGGCCGCGGGCATCGTCCCCACAGACCCGCGACGCAACTCCTCCACGAAGAAGTTGCCGCCTGCCCCGCCGAAGATGACCAGGTCGTCGCCGGCCAACTCCTTCGCCTGAGCAACTCTGGGCGCGGTCGGTGAGACCTCGACCTTCGCGTAACAGGCGTTCTCCGATTCGCGTGCGATCTGCACCGCCAGCGGCGGGGGCACGGGTCCAGAGCTGATGTCCTGGATGAAAATCGGAATTTCGATCGCGTCGGAGATTTGTCGGAAATATTCTCTGATCGAAACTGGCGCCGCCCCGGCCGGAGGAACTGCCATGACCGCGTCCGCGCCGAGTTCCTGGGCGTTCCAGCTATACTGGATCGCCAGATCCGTTCCAGGGCCGCCCGTATTGATGACGACCTTGACGCGTCCTCTCGCCTGGTCCACCACCGCGGTCGTCGCGAGATCGCGCTCCGACTCCGAGAGCTTGTACACCTCGCTGGCCATCGCTACGCCGACGCCGTGGACGCCGGCGTCGACAAGATATTCGACCTCTCGTTGCAAATCCTCGACATCGATACGCGAGTCGTCGTCGAAAGGCATCGCTAGAATCGGATAGACGCCTCGCATCGTGCGGTCTACCATCGGATTTCCTCCCTCAAACAGCATGTGAACGTCGGCCATAATCGCCGACGCCCGTAGTCTAGAAGTGGTCGGATGCCCTGTCAAGAACGGCCATGGGGATGCGTCGGCGCCAGTGAAGCCGTCGAAAACGAAAAACGCCGGAACGGTCAAGGTGAGCCGTTCCGGCGAATTGGACTTGGGTTGGCGCTTCTATGCAGCGAAGGTCTCGGACAGATCGCCGTTGACCGTGACCGTGTACGTCTCGCCGGCGACGAATCCGTCTCCCAGAGGGATTTCAGTCTCGACGATCGGCAGATCGGCCGTGCAAGGCATCATTCCGGTAACCTCGTAGTGAGTGACCGTCACGTCGACCGCGCCGTTGTATGGCCGAGAAACGCTGTATCCGTTGAACCACGAGCAACTGCTGCCTTTCGGAAGCTGGGAGACAACGTTCAACGTGTACGCGCCCGACTCGGTTTGGGGTGCAACGACTTCGATGTGCTCAACCGGCGAGTCGGCAATGACTGCTTCCGGTCCTTCGAGGTCGCGTGCGGTGAAGGATGTGATCGCGGCGCCGTTGACGGTGACGCGGTACGCTTGATTAGGCGCGAAGTCGGTCCCGAGCGGAATCTCAGTCGACACGACTGGCAGATCCGCGGTGCAGGGCATCATCTCAGTCACCTCGAAGTGGGTGACCGTCACGTCGATGACTCCCGCGTAGGGACGCGCAACATCGTATCCGTTGAACCACGAGCAACTGCTGCCTTTCGGAAGCCGAGAGACGACCTGCAGGATGTACGCGGTTGGGTCCGACTCGGAGACTACAACATCCACGCGCTCGATTGGCGAGTCCGCCATCGCGGTCTTGGGGCCTTCGTCTTGGGCCGTGAATGCATTCGTCACGTTTCCGTTTACCGACACCATGTACGTCTCGCCAGCCGTGAAGTCGCTGCCGAGCTCGACTTCGCCTTCGTGGATGCCGTACATCATCGTGCAGGGCACTGGCTCCGTCGGGGCAAAGTTGGTGACGGCGACGTCGATGTGGGCGCCTTCGCAAGCTACGGAGTAGTCTCCGAATTTGACGCATCCGCCCGGTAGACCGGAAACGATGTGCAGCGTGTATTCGCGCGGGTTCGAATCGGAAGTCGTCAACTCGACGCTTTCTATCGGAGCCCGCGTCTCGGTCATGGCTGGTATGACTGGATCGGGGGGTTGCGCTGGCGAGGTCGCGACCTTGGTCAGCACCATGTCGACGTTTGTCGGCCCGCCGCGAGTGATCACGCTGTACCGGGTGTCGTTGATGAACGCTAGCTTTCCGCTTTGCGTGATCCTGGCCTGGACCGCGTAGCTGAACCTGTCATCGATTTCCGCTGGGTTGTATTCGATCTCGAACGCGATCGGAACCTGACCGGGGCTCACGATGATCTGCTCTCCGATAGTAATGGCCGGAGCATCCATCCTTGAAACGTCAATCAGCTTGATTTCGACGACTGAATCGGGTGTCAGCGCGATGCGTTCCCGATAAGCGACCGTACCGGTGATTGTCGCGATCGCTGGCGCTTCTATCTCTACAGGCGCCGCCGGACCGACGGGAGCCACTGGGTTGGACGGTTGTGCCGGCATAACCGGAGCGATGGGCTCGACGAGCGCTGCCGGGATTGCCGGAGCTATGGGCTTGATGGACACAATCGATTCTGCGGGAACCGCTGGTTGGCTGGGCGCCGCGGGTATTGCCGTCGCGGGCGGTTGTGCTGGCGCCGGGCTTGCGGGAGCGCTTGAACAGGCGATCATCGCCCCAGCTACCAAACTCAATGCTAGTGTCGCTACGATCCTGGGTGTCATGTCAATTTCTCCTCTGCTTTGATTTGTGATTTCTATAACTTATGACGTACGACGTCACAGTTTTGTTCCACAAACCAAACAGGGAACGAAAAACTCGAAACGAGCGGGGGCGCCAAAAAGGGGAGTGTCGTCGGCCAATTGAATCTGGAGTCTACGCTACGTTCAGCCTGCCGGTTTAGGCTTCCAACACGTGCAGGGTCTCGATAGAGGCGTCGGGCGAAACTAGCGCCACGTAGTCCCTGATTTGCTCCAGGTGAGCTGTGATCTGCTCGGTCGATATGCCTTCGGGGCCGTAGATCGTAAACAGCACGTCCGTGGTGTCTCCTGAGATCGGCGTTCGTTTGTCGGGACCGTAGATGATGCTGGACATGACCCCATCGGTGTCGGCGATGAACATGTCGCCTTCCGTCAGGGTTTGCTCTTTGCCGTTCAGCATCGTGTAGGACTCGTCGCCGGCGGCCACGCCGACGACGACGGGCTCGCGAATAGAAGCGAGGTCGTGACCCGCCGTCAGGAGCTGGTTGTCGAGCTCCGCCGCGAACATCGCGCTGACCAACGCCGACGGTCTGGGCATATTTCGACCCTTGACCGTGACCGACTCCAATTGTCCCTGGACGTGATAGGTCTTCTTGAATCGCCGGTAGTATGCTGTGTATGCTTGGACGGTCGGCAGGGTGCGGATCACAGGCCTGCCTCCTTCCGAATACCGTCGGCGTAGATCGGTCTCGACATCGGCCATCCGACTATCCAGATCGGGGTGGTTCTTCGGGTTCGACACCCCGTGGATTGCCAGCACGCCAATCGACGCCTCGGGATAAGCTTGTCGCCAGGCATCTGTTGCAGTCAACATGGTGCACCTCCGTGGTTACATCGATCTGTTGCCGATCACAGCGAAGCGGATTCAGAGTATCACACGCGGCCCGGCGCCCTGTTGGCGGGATCGCCGTAAATCAAGGCTTCGTGACCAGCCTGGATATCGTCTTGTCGAAAGAGAGAATGTAGAGCTCTCCGGCTGGATCCTCCGCGAACGACGAAATTTCGAGGACCGTGTCGGCGAGTTCGGTCTGGGTCACAACCGAATCTTCGCCACTCGTAAGCACCCAAATCTTCCCGGAACAAAAGTCGCCGTAGACGTACGCTCCGTAAAGCTCGGGAAGCCGTGTCCCTCGATAGACGTATCCGCCTGTGATCGAACACCCGTCGTCGCGGCCGTACGCGCCGACTGGGAGTTCTAGGCCGGCCGTGTCGCACGGTCCTTGGGGTCGCGGATAGCAATCGCTCTCCTCCATCGCGTTCAAGCCGTAGTTTAGACCCGGCTTGATCACGTCGATCTCCTCGAGCCGGTTCTGACCGACATCGCCCGCCCAAAGGTCGCCGGTCAGCCGATCGAACGTGAATCGCCATGGGTTCCGCAGCCCGTACGCTCAAATCTCGCCTCGGGCGTTGCTCAATTCGATGAATGGGTTGTCGCCCGGTATCGTGTACGAACCGGTCGAGTCCAGGCTTGCGACATCGAAACGAAGGATCGTGCCCAGATGCGTTGCCGGATCCTGGCCGTTCCCGCGGGGGTCGCCTCGGCTTCCGGCGTCGCCCAATCCCAGGTACAGGTACCCGTCGGGTCCGAAGAGCACCTGCCCGCCGTTGTGGTTCTGGTATGGCTGATCGACCTCCAAAACCACGAGCTCGCTGTCGGGGTCCGCACTGAGGCCGTCTGGTTCAACAGTGAACCGAGACAGCACGCCCCGATTGGGGTCGGACGCGTTGTAGTACACGAAAAGATATCCGGTTCGCTGAAAGTCCGGACCCAGGGCCAGTCCCAACAACCCCTCCTCGTTGCCTCGGTCCTTAACGCGATCCCTGATATCGAGTAACTCCGTGGCTTCGCCGTTTTCATCGCTGGCGTCGAAGCTCATGATTTGGCCAGGTTGGAGTACAAGGAACGCCGTGCCGGACACGTCGTCTGCGAAAGCCAAAGCGATCATGCGGCTGTAAGAGATCTTGGGGTAAGCATGCTCGACTCGAAACGCGCCTGCCAGCACACGTTGAACGGGGATCGGAACGGGAGTTGGCGTCGCCGTTGGCGTAAGCACAGTCACCGTCAAAGCGGCGGGTGTCGGTCGAACCTCAGGAGTAATCGGAGTGGCGCGGGCCGGGGTTGGCGATGATGGTGGCGCCTGCGTAATCGCCGTGGGCGCGGTTGGCGGTGATGCCGGTGTTCGGTCGCCGCCGCCACCGCACGACATCGCAGCCAATGCAGCCACGGCGACGATCAATAGACTTCGCATCCCGAGATTATACGCGAGTCACGCGATTCGGCGGCGGTGGCGTAGACGATGCGACGCGACGTCTGTTATCGGATCCTGCCGGGGCAGCAGGCAGACGTCGCGTCAGTTTGGGGGGGAAACTTGTATTGTAGCCGACCCCTGATCTCTCGATCTCAGAGGCGTCGGTGAACTCGGCCCACGGGTCGAGTTCATTTTTCCTTAGCTCATGTTCCCATAGCGCTGAGATGCCATGCGCTTGTAGTCGCTCCTGGCCTCGTCGATCGTGGGGCCGAATTGGCCGGTCTCCTGGCGAACCCGGTTCAAATAGGCCTCGAACCCGGTGGAGATGGTGCCGTGCCTGAATACGTGGGTGATCTTGTTAAACATTGTGATCTTTCTCCTTCTTTTGCGGATCACCAACTGCGTTAGTGATTCATGTATTACTCTTCTAGTATCAGACATGTCAGTCATACCGCAAGGGATACTTCATGATATACTTCATTCGATTACGTGATAATGAAGGCGGCCGGCATGGAACTCAGAGAGTTACGCAGTTTTTGTACAGCCGCCAGAGTGCGCAGCATCTCGAGGGCCTCGGAGATTCTTGGCATGGGGCAGCCGACGGTCACCACGCACATCAAGAAGCTCGAGGCTGAGCTCGGTGCCACGTTGTTCGACAGGTTCAAGCGTCCCATCCAGCTCACGTCGGTCGGCAAGACGCTGGCCGAGGTCGCGACTCCGCTCGTCGAAGGCATCGACGCGCTGGCCCAGACGGCTTCCGAAGCAGAGGAACGCGGACCAGTCGTGGTCGCCTCCACGCCAGACATCATTCCCCACACCCTTCTTCGAGTCGTGCGGGTGTTCCTGGCCCGCCACCCTCACATCCACCTGCGCATCAACTCGGCCACTCGGCGGGAGGTCGTGCGTCGAGTCGTCATCGGCGATGCCGACATGGGGATCGTCGCGCATGACGACATGGACGACCAACTCGATTTCGAAGGTCTGTTCGTCTACGACCGCGCGCTGGTAACGCCAAAGGATCACCCGCTGCTGGAAGAACCCCTGGAGTCGCTGACACAAGTCGCAAAGTGGCCGTTGATATTGATGGGGCCGGGAACGCACACGCGTGAAATGCTCGAAGCCGAACTGCGCAGACACGGTGTGGACTACGAGATCATCGTCGAGCTCGACAGCCTCGACATGATCAAACGTTACGTTGCCCTCGGGATGGGGGTGTCAATCGGACCCAAGCTGGCCATCGACCCGCAAGATGAGCACGAATTAGGGGTTGTCAGCCTGTCCCACCTGCTGCCGTTCGAGCAAGGCGGCATCATCACCCCTCGGGGCAAACGGCTTTCGCCGGCGGCCGAAAAATTCGCGGCAGTGATGAGGGACACGTTGGCCGCGGCGACATCGCCCAAACTCTCGCGCTAGGCGAGATCTCGGCGACCGCGGAGTTACCCCCGTTTTATCCCGACCAGCTTGCCGGTCACGACGATGCGGTGATCGTAGACGAGCCTGGGAACGCACGCCACAAGCGTTATCGTCGCGTCGTCCGAGTCGTAGAGCCTCAGATCGTCCTGATGCACGACCCGCGTGGCAGTCACCTGGTAAAGAAACTCCTCGCCGTTCGATTCCAGGCTCACGTAGACGGGGTCGCCGTTTCTTAGCAGTTCAGGTATTTCTGGCAAACGGTGGAAGACATTGCCCTCGCCCTTGATCGGGCTCTCAAGGTGGCCGAAATACCAGGAGTTCCCCGTCTCGCCCGGGTTGGCGCTTTCGGGGATGCGGCCCACGACCTTGTTCGGAGTCTCGTACTCGCTGCTGTCGCCCAAATCGATGATGGCAAGATCCGACACACTTGAGTCGACGCCGATGGTCGGGATGGTGATTCGCGTCGCGGCAGATCCCTCGCCGCGGTGCAGCGCGTCCGAGGCCGTAGCTTGCGTGTAACCGTCGGGCCTCCGTATCTCACCAAACGTGTATTCGTCGGCGCCAGCCCACTGAGGATCGCCCCAGTATTTCGGATGTACGTTGAAACCAGGATAGATGGCGTTGTAGCTGGAAACGAGGACGCCCCCATCGGCCGGAGGAAACTCGACCGGGCTGACTTCCTTGGCAGCTTGAGGCGCCTGGGTAGGCGACGCCTCGGCCTTGGAGGCTTTCACCGCGACGACCGGAACGGGCGACGGGGGAACCGATGCGGTCGGCGCGATCAGCACACCGCCGGCTTCGACGAACGAACGCGTGTCGGTCGTGACCGTTCTGATCGGCTTGAAGCTGCCGTCGGGGAGCAGGGCTCCGTGCACCTGAAGAGCATCGGCCGGGAGAGCGGGGAGAGCGACGGGACCGTCGATCGTGGCATTCAATTCGTCCAAGCGTGACGACGAATAGAGGCCGAAGCCGTAGTAAAAGCCCACCGCGGCCAGCACGGCAACGCCCACGATGATCGTTCCTACACCGCCAACCAACACCGGCCAGCGTCTGCGTTTGATCGTCGACATCGAATCCTCGGACCGCATCCACCACCGCCAAACATCTGAATTTCGCGAACGCCCGAACCACAGTCGGACGATAGATCAGTATACCATTCCTGTTCGCTCGACCCACGAAAACGGGCCGAGGCGCCAAAAAAAAAGCCCTCTTACGAGGGCTTTAAATTCCGTATTTCGGTGTATGTTAACGCACGCGGGGAGTGTGCATTGCGCCGCTCGCAATCGGCTCGTTTAGGTAGACGTCACCGTTGCGAATCTTGATGTTGAAGCCGCAATCCGGATTGCTGCAAACCCACGCTTTGTAATGAATCGGCGCGCCTTGGCTGCCGAAATCGGACAACGGCAGCAATTTGCCTGGTTCACACTTTGTGCACTCGGGCCACCACCCATTACCTTCCACGCCGTCCTCCTCTTGAAAACCTGCCCTATTTGCGACAATCACAACAAGTATACCATCGTGTCGGGCATTATAACAGGCGCGGAAGCGACGTAGCTGTGAGGGAACCATGATGCATCATTAACGTAGCTTAACTGCATCTACATGCCGTTTTGCGTGATGAGTCTCGGAGCGTCACCGGGCAACTTTAGAGCGTCAATTTCCTCGCAACGACGCGGAAAACAACGCGTCGTGAACTGCGCCGCGTTGCGTGAATGTCGTGCGCATTAAACTCGCATGATTGCCATGTATTCGCAGTCCCGCCGGAATCTTCAATCCCGAGAGCACCTCTGAGGCGCGGCGCTTGCCCTCGGAAGTTGCATTGTCGCGGACCCGACCCAGCGTCAGGTGAGGTTGGTACGCCCGGTTGTCCGCCTCCAACCCCAGAGCCACGATTTCGCGCTCGACGGCCTCGTGGAGCCGGCCCAAGGCTTCGAGATCGCCATCGAGCCCGATCCACAGTACGCGCGGCGACCGCCAATTCGGAAACACGCCCGCCTTTCCGAGTCCCAGATCGAACGGATCCAGGCCGGCGGTCGCTCGGTCTATCGCCTCGGACACCTCGGCCACACGGCCGGCTTCAATGTCTCCGAGAAACTTCAACGTCAGATGAATGCCGTCCGGCCGCACTGTCCGCACGCCGCGAATGTCCGCTTGACCGATCTGCCGAACCGCCGCGCTGAGCGCCAGTTTGACCGCATCAGGCATCTGAATCGCGATAAAGGTCTTGAGCTTCTCAGTCAGTGCGCGGGCTCCATCTCATCTCTGAACTTGGCGAGCTCAGTGTACCAGCCAATCAGTTCGGCCATCGAATACGCGGCGTTGGCCGGGCTTGGGTTCGGAATCAGAAACACCCGCGACTGCCCGATAAGTCGATCTTGGAGACCCAGGTCCGGATTCTCATCGACCCCCTCTGCTCGCTTGAGGTAATTGACGTACGCAATCTTCCCGTGGAAGCGCACAATACGGGGAGAACATCGCAACAGGCGCCGCTTCAATTCCGGCGCCCAGCGCTTGTAGTCCGCCGCGCGAAGATCGGACGACCCGGCAGTCGGACGTTTTACCACGTCGGTGAACCCGATGCCCTGCTCCAGCGCTCGGGCGTCGGACGTCGGACGTCGCGTCCAGAGGCGGATCGAATATGCCCGCCTGGTTCGCCGCCGTCCAGATTCGATTGCGGGGCGAGGCGAAGTAGTGACCGACCCTGACCGATTCAAGCCCCGGATTGAGCCCCACGAATACGAGACTCAGGCCCTCGCGCAGATGGTCGGGCAGCGTGTCCAAGATCTACGCCAGGTCTTCCATGACCAACTTCGCGACCTGCCTGCCCATGCGAACGCTGTAGTTGGTCCCCCGGTCCTCGGGGTAGATCTGGGTGGTGTTGGCCAGGTAAGCGCCTTTGACCGGCGTCCGGTGACCAGGCATGTGATTCGAGTAGTCGACGCCGACGATCGGCTGCGCGTAGTCCACTCGGTGGTGATAACTCGCCTCGATCCATGATCGGTCGAACGCTGGGTTTACCTTTCGCAAATGGGGCAGGTACGTGTCCAGCAGCTCGTCGTGCTCCATGGAGTACAGCGGATCTTCGGTCGTCACGTAGTTGGACAGGTACACCACGTGATTTCCGCCGTAGTGCTCCGGGTGGATCAGGTTCGTGTGCTCAATCACGCCCACGAACGGGATCGAGCGGTCAGCCACGTTCAGCCAGTACACGTCCGACAGCGACCGTTTGAGCACCAGGACGATAAGCACTGCGGACATGTATCGCGCGGCGGACAATCGCGACAGGTACTCTCCGGACAGATCGGGCAGAATCCTGGGCAGCACCGGTGACGGCGTCGTCGCGATCACGGCGTCGAACGCCTCGAACCGCGGCTCTTCGCCGCCTATCGACACCTGCATTCCGTTTGCGCGACCGTCCTCGGCGACGATCCTCTCCACCGAAGCGGACGTGTGTATCTCGCCGTCTTTGGCGCGAATGCGATCTGCGAGCACGTCGAAGACCTCGCCGAAGCTGCCCATCGGATAGCCCAGCATCTCCCGCACCATATTCTTGCCGCGCGACTTCACGCGGGTATTGATCTTGCCCCACACCCAGGCCATCGACACCTGGTCATAGTTGTCCTCGCCGAACTTGCCTCGCAGCATCGGTCCCCAGAAGACATCGTATGGTTTTCTTCCGCCGTGCTTGCGCAGCCATTCGTCGGCTGTCACACCCTCGTACTTTCGCCAGTTCTTTTGCCGTTGTAAGTACAGGGTCGTCAGGCCGAGGCCCAGCCGATCGGGCAAGCTGAGCGGCTTGAACTTCAGCAGGTCTATCGGCGTGACGAAGTTGTAGATCGTCCCGCCGTGAAGCGTGCCGACCGTCGAGTCTATCCAGCGGATTGTGTCACCCAGGCCGATCTCGATCACCAGGTCCATGATGTCTGTGTCGTGGGTGAACCAGTGATGGTATCCGCGTTCGAGCCGTGTGCCGCCGACGTCGAACGTCGAGGCGTGGCCGCCCAGAAACGGAGATCGCTCGAAGACCTGCACGGCGTGACCCTGCTGGGTGAGCTCGTACGCGGCTGCCAGTCCGGTCGCCCCAGCGCCGACTATCCCGACCCTCATGACGCCGCCCGCATTCGCTTAGGCATCGACCGCAGCCTCGGTCGTACCCGTGGACACCGGTTCGTCTTCCTGTCCGCGGCTCGAGAGCCGGCCCAACGAGATGTTGCCGGCCCAGAGGAAGATCTGGCCGAGGATGATCATCGGCAACAGGATCACGGCGTGGAGCACGATCGCGTAGCCCGCGGCGACCGATCGGTCCACGGCGGCGAGCGGTCCGAGCACGAGCGTCTCGCGTGTGATGATCTCGAACAACCCCAGACCGCCAGGCGCGGCGGGCACGGAGCTGCCGATGTTGGTGACGGCGGTGACGAGCACCATGGTGACGCCCATGTCCCACACGCTGCCGAAGACATGGTTCAAGTCGAATGGGTACGCCATCAGGAAGAACACGCCAGCCTCGAACAGCCAGATCGGAATCGACATCACGAACAACAGCGCCAGCATCTGCGGACTTCGCAGCGGCGCGAGCCCTTCGAGGAACAGCGCTACAACATTGGCGAATCCTTCCCGCACCCGGGGCGGCGCCGGCGAAACCAGCCGGTTCATCAGCGCCTGCGTCCGCGCCGGGGCCGTCGCGAACAGCACCAGTGTCCCGAACGCTCCGAGGAACGGCAGGCTTCCCGCCGCGACGAGTATGCCCGCCGGTATTCCCGATTGATCGGCGAACGAACGCGTGAGCCCGGTGAGCGGGACGAACGCCGCGATCACGGCGATGAACGCGAGCAAGATCAGCGCATCGAACACACGCTCGATCGCGATCGTAACCAAAGCCGACGCCTTGCTGATCCCTTCGCGCTCGCTGACGTAGAAGCTGCGAACCAGCTCGCCGAGTCGCATCGGCAGCAGGTTGTTGGACATGTACCCAACGACAACCACCGGGAACAACCTGCGGGTTCCCACCGGTTTCATATGGCGCATCAACACGCTCCACCGCATTGTCCGAAACCACGTCGACCCGAGGTACAAAACAGCGGCGGGGATCACGTACCAGTAGTTGGCATCGGCCAGGGCGTCCAGCATGTCTCGAACACCGGCTGTGCGCACGAACAACACCAGCAGCGCCGCGCAGATGCCGATCCCGATATAGAATTTGAGCGATCCCGCCAATATCAAACCTCTGCACCACATTAGCACAGCGGCATCGCACTCGACACGTGCTCCCAATGCGTTCGACGAGAACGCTCGCCCGGCTCAATTCGTGGCCCCGCCGAACTCTGCCTGGAGCTCCGGACTACAGTGTCGTCAGTGTTAGACTTCAGGCGTCAGGCGGTCGTGTTCCGAGCGGCGCCTGCAGTCAGAATCGGCAAGAATGTTGGTCACCGGAGGACAGCTCATGAACTGGGCGGATTTCAAGCGCGAAGCCCCTGAACTCGCGGCGTTCGGCGAGGAGCGGTTCGATCCGACTGGCCTCATCCTTCTAGACACGCTGCGAAAATCGGGTTGGCCTCGCATCACCCCCGTCGAGCCGTTGATCGCCTTCGGCGACCTGTGGCTTAGGATGATGTGGCAATCACGGAAAGCCCTCGACCTGCTGCGCGACTCACGATGCACCGTTCACAGCACGGTCTCGAACCGCGACGGAACCGAAGGCGAGTTCAAGCTCTACGGCCGAGCGATCGAAACCCGTGACCTCGATACTCGACGGCGATACGGCGAAGCGTTGCTCGAAAAGATCGGTTGGGAACCGGAGGAACCCGAGGTCCACCTGTTCCACATCGACATCGAAAGCGCGGCTTCCGTGTTGATTCAGAACGAAGAGATGGCCCACATGGTTTGGGATACGAAAAACTCTACGGCGTCGTGAAGTTCTGCTCGAAGTCGGCGTCAAAATACACGTACGCGTCCTCGCTCCCGATGCGAGCTTCGACGCCGCTTCGGTACAGCCAGTAATCCGTCGTGCTCCGCCACGCGTTGCGATCGAGTATGCCTCTCAGAACCTTGACCGGCGTCAGGTTCCGGTACGTGCCTTCGGGGAACCACCATCGATGCCTTATCCGTTCGCCTTCCGTGAACGCGTCTCCGAGTCCCGCGTCGGCCGCCTCGCGGTTTTGCGAATGGACGACCACCAACGGCGATGTCGGAGGAGTGCCGAACGAGTTTTCGTTGTAAGTCGGGAAGTCGGCGTTGTCGCTGTCGCGAAAGTACCAGGCCCACGGCCACGTGAAGCCGGAAGTTTGGTCTATGTCCGCGGGATTGTCAATTCCGATCCCCGTTTCCTCGATCGTGTCGAGCAACCTCGCAATGTCGGGCGACGTCTGCGTGTAGACGATCATCTCGACCGGAATGTCGCTGTTGCGATAGCTGGCGATCCAGCCCGTTCGCACCGTCAGCACAAGCAGCACGCCCGCGACTCCGACCAGGACGGCGGCCCGGAAATACTGCCGTTCGATCCGACGCATGAGCAGCCATCCGGATGCGACCATCGCGACGAGCACCACGATCAGCGCTGCCACGAGCGCCACGTCCGTCAGATCGACGCTGCCGGCCTCGTATAAGGCGAGCTGCCATAGCAAGACCATGAATACAGCCACACCAGCGGCCACCAACCAAACTTCGGAGTTGCGCAACCTTCGCCAATCGAGCTCACCGAAAACGTCGGCCATGAACTTGCCGACGAGAATGATGAACGGAAGCGTGATGTTAACCAGCAGCCACGGCATTTTCTCGCTCGCGACGGTGTAGAGGACGAACGTGATTGCCGACCAGTGGACCAGAAACAGGCCGAACCGGTCTCGCTTTCGCAGGTAGTACACCATCGCTGCCGCGCCAATCAGCAACGGGAGGAACTCGTACACGGACCCAATGACGATGTAGTAGTACCACGGCTGTCCGCCCCGCCCTTCGCCCTGTTGAACGACCCAGTACCCCAACGATTGCCAGAGGCCGCTCTGGATGCCGCCCAGGTTGGTGAAAAACGTCGTGTACAGAGGGATCCAGATCGCGTAGAACACCACGGCGCAACGCCACCAGACAGCCCAGCACCACCTGTAACCGACCGCGATCGACACGCCAAGCAGCGAAACCACGATCAGGAAGGCGAGCACCTGCCCGCCCCCGATTGGCGCGCCTATTGTCAGGTTTCCTTCACCCGCCGCCAACACGAGTCCGGTCCAGCTCAGGAGCGGAGTATCTTGGAACAGGCTGACAAACGCCGACCATTGCGGCAAAGTCAGGGTGATCATAACGGCGAGGAACGCCGCGGGCCGCGAGAGCTTCGACAGGTCGACTCCGTCCGCGTATGCGCCCCACAACGCCCGGATCACGCGCCCGATGGCCACCGGCGGCGAAGCGCCTTCGATCTCGATCGGTTTTAGGGAGCGCTCGATAACAGGCAGCGCGACCCGCATCGCGAGGTATAAACCCAGCATGGCCATCACCAGGTAAGCGGTCTCTTTGGTGGTCAGAGCCAGCGCCAGGAGCCCAGCGGAGAAGTACAAGTATCGGGGGCGCCCTTCGTCAAGATAGCGCCACATCGAGATCACCAGGCCGAGAGTCCACACAGCCATCAGGATGTCGTTGCGGGCGAACCTGCTGAAGTATAAGATCGCGGGCGAAGCCGTGAGGAGCCCTGCGACCATCAGCGCACCAAACCGCCCGAGGTGGCGCCTGAACAGGAACGGCATTGCGATCAGCAGCGTCCCGGCGAAGGCGTACAGCAGCCGCGCGGTGAGATCGCTGTCGCCCAGTGCCAGGAAGATAGCCGCGTTAGCCTCGAATTGGAAAGGGCCGTGCATCATGGGGCTGTGTTCGTAGCCACGGCCGTCGAACAGGTTCCACGAGTACAGCGCGTGCAGGCTCTCGTCGTGGTGCATCGCTCTTGCGCCGAGGTCCCACAGTCTCATGGCCAGCGCGGTCACGAGCAGTGCGGCGTACCCGACGAGCTCCCACCATCGGGCTTCGGGACTCGCGAATTCGTCGTCCGAGCCGTTGCGGAACAGTGCGCGCTTTGCGCGATCCAGCATTCCCAACGGCGGGCTTTCGGATGCCTGAACCTCCGGCGTCACGACAGCGTCGCCGGTTGCCGATGGACCTTCCAAATCTATGTACGCTCTACTTTCGTATCTTGAATATGCTGACGTCGCCCTGGTGGAACACCGAATCCATGAACTCGGGGAACTTCTCCATCCCGGATTCGCCGTACTTCGTTCGTTCGCGCCCGCCAATGTACACGTAATCTACGTCGTACTTGGCCAACAGGTTCTCAGCCTCTTCCGGGTCCATCGTCTCGTAGATCCGCGCCACGTCGCCTTCGCGACCATCGAGAACCTCGTGTGATCCGCGCCACTGAATCTCGTGGCCCGGCCAATTGATCACGGTGGGCACGCCCGTGCTGCGCGAGATGAGACCCGAATCGAACCACTCTCCGACCGCCTCGAGAATCGCGGCGTCTCGTTCGATTTCGTCCATGACGAAGAAGATCGCGGCATACTCGGCTTTCGACGTCCGTTCGACGAACGCCAAGCCGTCGAGAGTGGTGTCCCGGTCAGGGAACCCGGACTTGCTCGCGGCGGCCGCGGCCGTGTAATAGAGCGACCCAACCAGTAAGATGACGACCCCCGCGGCCCACACGGTAGCGCTCGCACGTTTCCACGCCCGCAGGACCCGCCGAACGACCAGCCAGTAGTATATGGCGAAGCCAGAAGCTGCGGCAAGAAGAATCCACGCCTGGTAGTACAGCTTGAACACGGTGTTCATGCGCTCGCTCGGCGGTCCGAAAGAATCGTCGGCATACAGGAGCTCGGCGCCCATGATCAACCCGAGGCCGACCGTCGCCACCATCAGGGCGAACGAAAGGCCGTTGACGCCACGAGCCCGAGCAAACGATATCGCCGACCACGTGCTCAACACGATGAGCGTCAGGAACGGGAGTATGTGCACCAACCGAGCGGCCGGCCCTTCATCGGTGTCGAGGGATTGAGATCTCACGAGTACCCACACCGCATACGGCAGAAACCCGATCGCCAGCGAATACAAGCCGACCCTGCGCCAATCAGACGCCAGCCTCGTCCTCCAGAACGACACGACGATAAACGGTCCCACAATCGCCAGCGGCAGACCCCACATCAGAAACAGATGCGGATAACGCGTGGTCGTCGCAACCGCCCCGATCCCTTCGACGGAAGCGGCGAATGTGGTGTAGTAAGGAACGAACAGCAGCACCGCCAACCCGAAGACGGGCAGCGCCTGTTCCTTCAGCGTTCGCAATATCGGCATAATCCCGCCGTCGGAAGTCGCATAAGCCTTCAGTGCGATCGCGCCGAGAAACAGGATTGCGTACGTCGGCAGGTCCCACATGTTCGTGAAAGCCAGGCCGCCCAGAGACAACCCCATCGAGCCAACAAGCGCGTACGTGTGGGGTTGCCGCCAGTCGAGATGCGGAGTGCCCGTTCGAAATAGGTTCCACGTGAAGCCCACGAAAAGTAGTGCAAACGGAATCGCAGACACGTGGGGATGCAGGTCCCCGAGAATGAAGCTGAAGAACGGGAACTCCTGGATCGTGTAATCGATCCCGTTCCCCAGATCGAACGTGTTGATTACTCGGGTCGCCCGGAACCACCACCAGAAGTCGTTCGGGGTCCAACTGTCGGTCGGCGTCTCGGCGGGTCCGTCGAGCCCGTCGATCGCGATCCAATCGTAGAATCCCTGTCCGCCTATCGCGTTGGCTTTCCAGAACTCCAACACGCCCTCGAGGTTGCCGACAACACCCAGCACGATGCCGGCCGCGACCCCGGCGATCACGGCGTGCGCCCACCTGCGCGACTCCGATCGCACCATCGCCGCGACGAGTCCGAACAGCCCCATCGCGGCCAGCGCCGGGATAAGCGCTAGCGACAAGTTGTACGAGTAGTTCGTCGGCACATTCGCGAGCTCGGTGACCGCGCCCATCATCCAATAGCCGAAGTAGTAGTAGCTGATCGACTCGCCGCGCAGCCATGGGTCTTCGGGCTGACCCGTGGTCGCTAGGACGGACGCGTTGAGGAACGCGTGGTCCATCGGCTGCTCGGTGTGGTCGATGGCGGGGTCATACGCTCGAAAGACCGTCCAGGCGACGAAGAAGACGAGGAAGATCGCCTCGGCCGCGATCAACGCCCGTCGTTCGAGGACGATGAACGCTTTTAGCCCGACGCGCTCACGCCACGCGATCCAACCTCCGAGAGATGCCATCGCGACGAAGATCACGATGAGCGACACTCGCACGCTGGGCACGATGCCTAAGGCGCCCAGTATCCAGGATAAGTAGCCGACGATCAGGATGCCGAGCGGTTTGCTGAAACTGAAGCCCCGATCGGGCATCCGTTGAAACAGGTAATAGGCCAGCGGAAACGCCGCCAACCCAAGGGCTTCGACCGTTATCAACCATGACAGGACGTGGAGCACCGCCAAATTATACACGCAAGGGAATCGCGTCACGTGTGAACGGAACCTTGCACGAGACTTGTCGCCCACTTCGCCTCGTGCTAACCTCTAGCCCTGATTCGAACCCACTCGCAATTGCCTTCTAGAACCATCGCGGAGATCGGTTCCTGTAGCGATCTCGAAGCGGACACCAACGGTTATCGAACCCCGGAGGAGACGCCATGGACCTCGGCTTGAATGAAGCACAGCAGATGCTGCAAAACAGCGCGCGGGAGTTCCTCGAGGCCGAGTGCCCCGACACCTACGTCCGTGCGATGGAAGAAAACGAGCGCGGCTACTCGCCCGAGATGTGGACGAAGCTCGCCGAGCAAGGCTGGATTGGGTTGACCATCCCCGAACAATATGGAGGGGTCGACCTGACCTTCACAGACCTGACAGTCCTGCTGGAGGAGATGGGACGCGCACTACTCCCGGGACCGTTCTTCTCGACAGTCGTCTTGGGAAGCCAGGCCATCCAGCTCGCCGGGTCCGACGAGCAGAAATCCGAGTTCCTCCCTCGCATCGCAACGGGCCAGCTCATCGTGACGCTTGCGCTTACCGAGCCGACCGGCCGCTGGGATGCCGCGGGAGTCGAAACCACCGCCACGCCGTCAAGCGACGGCTACGTCATCAACGGCACGAAGCTGTACGTGCCCAACGCCCACGTCTCCGACTATCTGGTGGTCGCCGCGAGAACCGGAGACGCGGAAGGCGACGTCAGCCTGTTCATCGTACCGCGCTCAACATCGGGCGTTAGCCAAACCTTGCTCAAGACGATCGCCTCCGACCGACAGTCGGAAGTCGTGTTCGAGAACGCGACCGTGCCAGCCTCTACCCTGCTCGGCGAGCTCAACGGCGGTTGGGACACCATCGAACGCGTCCTCCAGTGGGGCGCCGTCGGCAAGTGCGCCGAGATGGTCGGCGGCGGCCGGCAGGTGCTGGACATGACCGTCGACTACGCCAAAGAGCGAGTCCAGTTCGGCAGACCGATCGGCAGCTTCCAGGCGATCCAACACCACTGCTCGAACATGGCCACCGAGGTCGAGGCGTCTCGCCACATCACCTTCCAGGCGGCGGCGCGCATCTCCGACGGGCTCGACGCCGCGAAAGAAGTTGCCATGGCAAAGGCGTGGGTCAACGACTCTTACCGCCGCGTGTGCGACCTCGGGCATCAGTGCCATGGGGCCATCGGCTTCACCAAAGAGCACAACATGCAACTCCACTCGCGCCGCGCCAAAGCCGCCGAGCTCATGTTCGGCGACAGCGACGTCCACCTGGAATCCGTTGCCCAGGCAATGGGCCTCTAGCAGCCGAGGTTGGATTCGGCACGTGAGAGTCATCAACTACATTGAGTGGTGCTCGACGCTTCTCGCGATGCTGAACGTTCTGCTAAAGGATCAAAATGACGCCAATTGGTCGAGGGCGCGTAAGTTGCTTGTTGCGATCACGGCCAAGCCGAGTTCCGTCCATGGCAAGCCGCGCGCACATCCGTTCGCCCTGAGCCTGTCGAAGGGCCGCCCACACGCAACCCTCGCCCAGGCCGTGATGGTCATCATTCGAATACGTGACGCTCAACGCTTCACGCCGTGCTGGATGGCAGGGAAACCAAGAAGCGTTTGGGATCGATCAGGCAACAAGGCGCGTCCATCGACCAGCTTCTTCTCCTTCTGCGGAAGGAGAAGAATGACACACTTCGTTCGGCACCATCTGATATGTTTATCGCCATCAGGCAGACCCCGCGCAGCAAACCTCAATCCGGACACACGCCCATCATTGAGTCGCATCACCAAATCGAACACCGGCTTGCAGCTTGTCGATAGTCGTTCACGAATGCCGACGCCGCCGGATGTCCAGCCGCCCACCCACGCTTGAACGCCCGAGGAACCGCCCATGCAGCAATTCGACCGAACCGACGCTGCATTCTACGACTTCATCGCCAAGGGTACGCCAGGCGACGTGGATTTCTACCTCGACGAAATCCGCAAGACCGGCTCTCCCGTACTTGAATTAGGCTGCGGAACCGGCAGGGTCATGATTCCGGTCGCGGAGGCGGCCCACGACGTGGTGGGGCTAGATCGTGCCCCGGCGATGCTTGAGATAGCCAGGACGAAGGTCGCGAAGCTGCGCGAGGACGTCAGGGCCCGGATTCAGATCGTCGCAGGGGACATGCGCGACATCGCGCTGGGACGGCGATTCAAGATGGTCTTGATTCCCTACGGGGCTTTCATGCACTTGATGACGATAGAACACCAACGGGCGGCTTTGATCAGCGTCCGCGACCACCTGGAAGACGGCGGTCTGCTCGTGTTCAATATCTTCGACCCCAATCTCGAAGGAATCGCGGCCGGCTCGTCTTACTCGGGACAAGCGTTGAATCGTCTCGCCGAGTTCGAAGATCCGGAAACGCAAAACAAAACGGTCGTGTGGGAGACTCGGAATTTCGATCTAGAGCGACAAGTCGTCTCGATTTACAGGATTTTCGAGGAGTTGGACGACAACGGTGTTGTGCGGAAAAAGACCTACACGCCATTGGAGCTGCGGTGGTCCTATCGCTACGAAATGCAACACCTGCTGGAACTGTGCGGGTTGGAGGTCGATGCGCTGTACGGGGATTTCGACCGGGGACCGTACAAACCGGGCGTCGAGCAGGTCTGGGTGGCACGCGCGGCAAGCTAGGCTGTGCTATATTCATGGGCAACCCAATAGCGCACAGGGTTGATGTTGGACGCAGAATTGGCCCGTGCAGCATGTGTGGATGTTTGGGAAGGGGCGGTGTCTGCATACGACCAAGGTTCTGAATGCACCCATTAACGACTAGCAAGCTCATTTTCAAGCGCCTGATCGACGACTGGAAGCTGCTTCTCAGCATCTTCGTCGGCATCTTGATCGCGACGAGCCTCGTTGCCGGGGCGCCCATCTATATCAAGACGCTTGAGCGCCAGGGCCTAGACACGGCGATCGATCGCTCCGAGCCGCGATTCTTGAACGTCTATGCCGTCGCGCCGTACATCGCCTTGTCCCGGCCTGCCCTCGAAGAATCGGACGAGATCATCGATCGCGCTTCGCTAGGCAACATCGGGGAAATTTTCAGAACCCGCGAACGCTACCTCAAAACCTCGACGTACTTGGTCGGGACAGAAGGCAGAAACCTCGACCTCGATCCAAGCCAATTCGTCTCACGCGGCTATTTCCAGTTCCTATCCCACTTGTCGGACCACGTCACGTTCCGCGAAGGCCGAATGGCCGGCGGCAACATCGAGCAAGGGCCGGACGGCCCGATCATCGAGGGTGTGGTCGGCGAGATCACCAGCACCGTATTCGACCTCGGCATCGGCGATGTAGCTGTCATGGCGCCGTCGATGGCCGACACGGGACACGTGACCGTCAGGATCGTCGGGATCCTCGAAGTGAACGATCGTGAAGAGGAGTACTGGCACCTTAATCCGAACGTGTTCTTCGCCCCGGAACCGCTGACCGAGATTCCGGACGTCGGGGTGGATATCGACCCCGAAGAGGTTCCTCTCTCGCTGTTCACCTCGTACGACGCCATGATCGAAGGCGTTGGCAAAGCGTATCCGGGCAACATGGTCTCGTCGAGCTGGTTCACTTTCATCGACAAGGAACGGCTCAAGCTATGGGGCATGAATGAGGCCAGGGCAAATTTAGACCAAATGGAAGCCGACGTATCGGAGAAGCTCCGCGGGTCCGCGGTTTTCACGGGGATAAATCGGCTTCTCGACCGATTCGAGAGACGTAGCTTCTTCACCAGCGTGCCGCTGTTGTTGTTGCTCGTCGTGATGGTCGTCACGGTGTTGTATTACACCACGATGATGGTCTCGTACCTCGTCGGCAGCAGGAACAGCGACGTCGCGCTGCTCCGAAGTCGAGGCGTCAGCACTGTTCAGCTGGTCAAGCTTTACGCTTTCGAGGGGCTCATTCTGACCTCGACGGCCGCGGTTGTCGCGCCGTTCATCGCGATGGGAACCATCTCCTTCGCCGGAAAGCTGGGCTACTTTGAAGAGATCACCGCGGGAGCGCGGTTGCCGGTCGAGCTCGGTTGGGCTCCATTCGCGGTGGCCGCGGGGACCGGCCTGTTGTGCCTGGCGATCTTCGTTTTGCCCGGAGTGATGGTGGCCCGGTCCGGACTCGTGGTGCACAAACTGCGCTCGTCCCGTCCGCCATCGACGCCGTTCTTCCAACGCTTCCACGTGGACATCGCGTTGCTGGTTCTCGGTGGTTTGGTCTTTTGGGAGCTCTACTCCCGAGGACAGGTGGTGTCCAGGGGTTTGTTCTCCGACGCCACCGTCAACGAGACGCTGCTGTTCGCCCCCGTGCTCCTGCTGACAGTGGTCGCGCTCTTATTCATGCGCTTCTTCCCGCTCATGGTCAGATACCTGAGCGGCGACTCGCCGGCGCTGATGCACATGTTCGGGGTTGCCGTCCTCGCAACGCTTGCATCCTTGATGGCCGTTCGCGGTCTCAGAGCCGACTCGGGCTTCGACTGGGTGGGGGATTTCGCAATCGTTGGCGGTGTCGGCCTGATGTATCTCGCCGCCAACAGAACCTCGTCGCCTTGGAATCGCGCCGCGGCGCTGATCGCGCAGACCGGACTCGTCGCTCTGTTGATCTACGGCGGACTTCCGGGACGCGATGACATCCTGTTGATCCCCACGATAGCGCTCGCGTTCCTCGTGCCGCTGCAGCTTATCTATCTGCTTACGCACAACCTCGCCCGCGTCTACCCCGTTTGGACTTCCATGGCGATCTGGCACATGGCCCGGAACCCGGTGCAATACAGTTGGCTCGTGCTCCTGCTGGTCATGGTGACCGGGCTCGCGGTGTTGGCTACGACCGTGGGCGGAACGCTCGACCGCAGCTACGAGGAGCGAATACTCTACGAGGTGGGCGCCGACCTGAGGGTGACGGGCGTGCCTTCGTACTACACCCGGACCATCTCTGACTTCAAGGAGATGTACCTGGAGATCCAAGGGGTGACCGCGATCTCCGTCGCGCTCCGAGGGGGAGGCTCCGTCGGATCAACGTACGCGGGCAGCGGATTCGCGATGCTCGCCTTGGAGTCCGAAGACTTTCCGTACATCTCATGGTACCGCGACGATTTCTCCCGCCAACCTCTGACGGGGGTGATGCGGTCGCTGCAAGGAAGCGCCAAAACGGAGCCGATCGAGATTCCCGACGACGCCACGAGCCTCCAAGTTTGGGCGGAACCGCAAGAGGCGTACTCCAACATGTTCCTGTGGATGGTCGTTCGTGACCGCGAGGGCGTTCTAGACACCGTGTCGTTGGGATCGGTCGGACAATCAGAGTGGCACTTGATGGAAGTCGACATCCCCCACACCCTGAAGACTCCGCTGTCTTTGGTCTCGGTGCAGATCTACGAGCCGGTGTTCGGGCCCGCGGGCACGGTCGGATCCATCCGCCTGGACGACATCCAAGCCGGTTTCAGCAACGGCAAAGAGGCTGCCGTGCTCGACGACTTCGAGGGCCCAAACAAGTGGACGACGCTGGCGACGTCGCTGATCTCTTCTGACAGGATCACCACCTCTCGAACAGCTCCGTTGAACGGTCAACAATCAGGGGTGTTCTCGTTCGGAAAAGACACCGACGCCGGGATCCGCGGGTTCTATCGCAGTCCGTCCGGCGGTCCGGTGCCGGTCGTGACCAGTACAACGTTCAGCGAAATCTCCGGCGCCCAGATCGGCGACCAACTCATCGTGAACATCTTCGGCCGAATGATCCCGATCAGGATCATGGACACAGTCGAATTCTTCCCAACGTTGGATCCATCGGAAACCGGATTCTTGCTGGCGGACCTGGACAACATGTTGGGCCATCTCAACCTTCTGAGTCCGATCGCGATGATCAGACCGAACGAGCTGTTCGTCGCCGAGGTGCCCGGCGCAAACGAGGCGGTCTACGAAACCGCGTTGCGCCTGTCGGGTTCACGCGAACTGGTTCATGACAAGGCGACCCTGCTTGAGGCCATTGAACTGGACCCGTTGATCACCGCCGGATGGAAGGCGATGGTCCTGCTGGCCGTAGGGATAGTGCTATTCGCCGCCTCCATGGGTTACATCACCTACCTGTTGTCGTTCTCCAGCCAGAGCCGTAGCGAGATGGGCTTCTTGCAAGCGCTGGGCGTCACAAAACGCCAAATGGGTTTCCTGCTGGGAGCGGAACACCTTGTCATCGTGTCCATCGGGTTAGTCATCGGGACCGTGACCGGTTTCGCTATGAGCGATATCATGGTGTCCGGCATCGCCGTCACCGAAACTGGGGAAGCCGTACTGCCCCCATTCATACTGACCACGCACTGGTCGCTGCTTGGGCCGATATTCGTGGTGATGTTGGCGGTGTTCGCGGCGGCGCTGTATTGGCTCTCTCGCATGGTAACCAACGTGAACTTGCAGGAGCTTTCCAGGATGGAAGATGAGTAGGAATCTGACTGCATGAACCTGATACGAGTAGCAATCAGGCTCGCGAAAGCTTGGCCGCTTGTCGTCAGACGAGCGATCGCCAGTTGGCGGCTGCTCTCGACGGTCGTCATCGGAGTGTTGATGGCGTGCGCCATCATGGCTGGCACGGTAATCTACTTCGACGCGCTCAAAGAGCTCGCGCTGAAAAACGCGTTAAACCAGTTGACCGAGGATGAGACCAATATCCTCGTCAAATCCGACCGCGGTCCGACAACCCGAACGGAAGCGGCCAACGTGGCGCGAGTAGTGAATCTGGAGATCGACCGCCGCGCCGCCTGGCTCCTGGAAGACCGCATCTTCGGCATGAAATCGGCCACGTATTTCGTGACCGACGTCGGGGACGAAGCGATCGCGGGAGATGATAACCGCCGCGCGTTTTTCTTCCACGTCCCGACGTTCTACGAACACATCACGATCTTGCCAGGGGGCCGAGTCCCGGTGGATCAGCCCATTGGCGCGCCCGGTGAACCGATTACGCTCGAGGTGATCGCACCGGTCGAGGCCGCCGAAGCGTTCGGCGTATCTCTTGAAGGGCAGCTCTCCACCGTCGCGTACTGGGGCGATCACCTGCCCATCGTTCGAGTCAAAGTCGTTGGCTTGTACGAGAAGAACGATCCGGACGACCAGTTCTGGCACCTCGAAGAAAGAATCCTCCGCGCTTCGACATCGGGCAGCTTCACCACGATACCGTTCCTGCTGTCCGAGGAGACGTATTTCGACGTACTCGGCGCGACGTACAAGCAACTGGACACCACGTACGGTTGGTTGCTAGTCGTCGACACGGACAGGCTCAACGCGGGCAACGCCACGTTCGCGAGGGCTAGCATCGAGGCGATGCGGCGTCACCTGCAAGCCACGTTGTTCAGCTACCGACAGATCACCGAACTTGTCGACACGATAGAGGAGTACGACACGCGGCTGTTTTTCTCCAAGCTGCCGATGTTCATCATACTCGTGCTGATCGCAGTCGTGATCTTGTACTACGTCGTCACGATGTCGTCGTTGCTCGTGGAGCAACAACGATCCGAGATCGTCCTCCTTCGAAGCAGGGGATCGACATCGGCGCAGGTCCTTTCCGTGTTCGTGCTCGAAGGCGCAACTATCGCCGTCCTCGCTGTGTTCGTAGCCCCGGTGTTGGCGGCGATAGTGATCAGCTTCCTGGGCTATACACCCGCGTTCTCCGACTTAAGCGGCAACGGCCGTTTGGTCGTGAGCTTGTCCTCCTCCGCGTTTTTGATGAGCGCCGTCGGAGGCGTTTTCAGCTTCGTGGCTCTGTTGGTTCCCGCGATTCAGGCCTCGCGCGTCACCGTCGCGACGCACCGGCAGGAATCGGCCCGACCCGGCACGCAACCGTTCTATCAACGCTACTATCTGGACGTGCTGCTGTTGGCCGCCGGAATTCTGCTGTTCAGGCAGCTTTCGCAACAGGGGTCCGTGGTGGCGGTCAGCATATTCGGCGCCGTGGCAGTCGACCAAGTGCTGCTAGCCGTGCCCGCGGTAATTCTGGTCGCGTCGGCGCTCGTGCTGCTCAGATTGTTCCCGCTGACGATGAGAATAGCCAGCCGCTTGCTGTCACCCGTCCTGCCCGCCGGCCTGGTAATCGGGTTGTGGCAGATGGCGCGTTACCCGACCCACTACGCTCGACTATCGCTTCTGCTCATTCTGATGGCCGGATTGGGCATCTTCGCCGCCAGTTTCGGCGGCACGCTGGAGCGCAGCTTCGAAGAACGAGCTCGTTACTCGACGGGCGCGGACATTCGGATGTCAGGCGTCCTCCTGGATTCCCGTGGAACGTCGAGGCCCGTGCAAGCCACGTTCGAGGCGTTGCCCGCCGTGCGTGACGTCGGCCTCGCTTTCCGGGGTTTCGGATCGGACCTTTCCAGGATGCTCGGCGATTCGTACACCATGTTCGCCATGGAGGGCGACGCGATCATGGACATAGGCTGGTTCCGCAGCGACTTCTCGGAGGGGCCGATGCGGCCCAAGGTGACGAACCTGTCGAATCCGACTCCGCCCAAAGGCATCGTGCTTCCGGACGGCGCCGATACCATCGGAGTCTCGATCAAACCCGACCGCATCCATCCGTCGGTTGCCTTAGCCGCCAGACTCAAAGACGTCAACGACCGATACTTCACCTACACCCTCGGAACGCTCGATTCGAACCAGTGGCTCGAATTAGAGGCCGGGTTCGCGCGCGTTAGCCAGTTTCGGCGCGTAGAGTTGCTTCAGCCGGTCGCTCCCCTCAAACTGGTGTCTCTGACCGTCCACGAAACCAACAGCAGGAACCGGCTCCGAGCGGGTTCCGTCGCGATATCCGAAGTGTACGCGAAATTCCCGGACGGAGAAGTTCAGACGATCGAATCGTTCGACTCAACGGACCGTTGGAACATAATGAAGGCGGCGCCTGAGTCAGAATCCGACATCTGGCGCGCGTTCGAAGACCCAACGGCTTCAGACGGGATAGGCACGTTCATCTGGGCCGAGGGCAGCCCTCTCATGAGCCGCGGCGTGTTCCACGGTCCGCCCATAGTGCCCGTCGATGTCGTCGCGACCAAATCGTTCCTGCGCATCAACAACCACGCGATCGGGGACACGTTCCAGGTCTCGGTCCAGGGCCACCGGATCGATGTGTCGTTGGTCGACGAAGTTGAGTACTTCCCCACGCTCGAAACGCACAACAAGTCGTACCTGATCGGCGACCTCGATTCGATCTCCGAGTACGCGAATCTCGACGCCAACAACAGCGAACTCAAGCCCAACGAGATCTGGCTCACCACAGACGATCCGGCCGAACGGGTGGAGCTCGTCGACATGCTGATCGACGACAAGCCGTTTCTGTCCCGCGTCGTTCACGACCGCGAGCAAATGTTCAATGAGGCGCAGGTCGATCCGCTGATCGACGCCGGCTGGAACGCGTTGCTGTTCGTGGCGTTCTCGGCCGTGTTTATCCTGAGTGGTCTCGGATTCTTGGTGCACGCGTACGTGTCATTCAAGAGCAGAGAGGTCCAGTTCGCTCTGATGCGCACCATCGGGTTCACGATGAAACAGCTCATGGCGCTGGTGTTCTTGGAGCAGGTGCTCGTCATCGGAGCGGGCTTAGCGTTGGGCACGTGGATGGGAGACCGGCTGGGCGCGGTCATGATGCCGTACCTGAGCCACGACGACATGGGAATCCAGGTGCTTCCGCCGTTCATCGTCGAGGTAAACTGGGACACGTTGGCGGTCGTCTACGGCGCGATGGCGTTGCTTTTCGCGCTGATCATCGGCGGCGTCATCTGGTTCGTTCGGCGAATCTCGCTGCAGCGCATCCTGCGGCTTGGCGAAGTGTAGGATGATATATCATAGGTTTGGCGACCGGCATGCACGATGACCGCTGTCGCCCGAACGTTAGAGGTGACTGATGACCCTTGGAAACGAAAACGCCTACGTCCTGTGCGAGGACCTGTTCAAGATCTACAAGATCGCCGACCTCGAGGTCGTTGCCCTGCGCGGCCTGGACCTTGACGTCCGGAGAGGCGAGGTCGTCGCGATCGTGGGCGCCAGCGGCAGCGGCAAGAGCACGCTGTTGAACATCTTGGCTGGTTACGACGCTCCTTCCGCTGGTCGAGTGACCGTCGGCGGCAAGGATCTGCTGCAAATGAGCGGCAAGGACGTCGAAGACTACCGTCGGAACGATGTCGGATTCATCTGGCAGCAGACCAGCCGTAACATGTTCCCCTACCTCACGTCGATCGAGAACGTAGCCCTGCCCATGATGCTCACGAACAAGCCGGGCAAAGAGCGGCAGCAGAGGGCCAAAGAGCTGCTCGAGATCGTCGGGTTGGGCCACAGGCTCGACCACACGCCCGAGAAGCTCTCCGGCGGTGAGCAGCAGCGAGTCGCCATTGCGGTTGCGCTGGCCAATGACCCGCCTCTGTTGTTGGCGGACGAGCCCACAGGCGAGCTCGACGACACGACCGCCGCCGAGATTCTGGACCTGTTCGGCTCAGTCAACCAGGAGCTGGGCACGACGATCCTCATCGTCACGCACGACCCGGACATCGCCTACAAGGTCGGCAGGGTCGTCATGATCCGCGACGGCAAGATGTCCACTGAAATCCGGCGCAGGGTGTCGTTCCAGCGCATCACCGGCGATGCCGACGCCCAAGCGTCGCTGGAGGAATTCACGCTCGTGGACGCCAGCGGAAGGGTCCAGATACCGCGCGACCTGCTCGATAGCCTCAAGATCAAAGACAAAGCGCGTGTGACAATCGAAAACGGCACTGTCACGCTGCGGCCCGAGGAGTAACCGGATGGCCAGAGTCGTACCCCTGATAACAACTCACAACCTCACACGGAGCTACCAGGTGGGCTCCGAGACTGTCAACGCGCTTCGCGGCATCGACATGACGGTGTCGCCCGGCCAGTTCATCGCCGTGGTCGGCCGATCCGGCTCGGGCAAGACGACGCTCCTGAACATCCTGGCCGGACTGGACAAGCCGACCGATGGCCAGGTGCTGTTCCAAGATCGGGACCTTGGCGCGATGAACGAGAAGGAGCTCACCGAGATCCGTCGGCACAAAATCGGGTTCGTGTTCCAGTCGTTCGGTCTACTGCCGCTGCTCTCCGCGTTCGAAAACGTCGAGCTCCCATTGCGGATCGCGGGCGTGCGCACCAAAGAACGGGAGGCGCGCACCCGGGAGACGCTCGAGATCGTCGGGTTGTGGAACCGGTCCAAGCATCGCCCGTACGAGCTCTCCGGCGGCGAACAGCAACGTGTCGCGATCGCCAGAGCCATCGTCAACAACCCTCCGTTGATCCTGGCGGACGAACCGACCGGTGAGCTGGACTCGACCAACGCGCGAGCGATTTTCGGCCTCTTCAAGGACATGGTCAAAGAGCAAGGCATCAGCGTACTCTCGGCCACGCACGACTCCACGCTCCTTGCCATGGCGGACGAGGTCAAGGAAATCCGCGACGGCCACCTTGCGGACGCGACCCATCTCGGCCAACGGTACCGGGACTGATCGACAGCTGATAGCTGACAGCCCAAAACGCCGCCCCGCTTTCGGCATTCCGCGACCGATTTTCGCGCTCGCACGCCTTGCATGTTTCTAAGACACGTATTAGCCTTGGCCCAGCACACGTGTTCTCAGGAGCCTTGCCCGCATGCGGAATCGGCGTCCCGCGCCCCAGCAGCTCGACAGTCAATTCGAATCGTACCTCGCCACGCACCTTCCGCCTTCCACGAGCCGGGTGCCGTCCGTGTATCGCGAGACGACGAAATGCTACGCGTACATGTGCACCTACGCCTACGGCTGCAGCGAGCAGACCCCGCGCCCCGCGCAAGTCTTCATACGTCGCTGCATGCGATACATGCCTGAAACGTTGCGCGTCAAGCCCGCCCTGTCCGACAACGCCCTCGACGTGCTCGCGCGACAACGCGACCGCGGCCAACTATCCGGCGAGACCAGGGCCATCCTCGACCGACTCCGCCCCAACGGCCCAAAACGCCCTGTCGCGGCAGGCTTCTAGTGAAACACTTTCACAAACGCTCGACGCCGCAAAGGCCGCTGCCCCCCCGTCCCTTCGTCGTATAATGGCTCAGGCTACAAGCTACGAATGCGGTGCCGCGAGCGACCGATGACGTGCCGGTGTTGCGCCCGACGACATTCGGAGATTCCCATCGCACAGCAGGAGACAACCGAATCATGACCATGTTCGACCTTAACGGCAAGACAGCCATCGTCACCGGGGGCAACGGAGGCATCGGCCTCGGGATCGCGAGAGGCTTGGCGCAGGCCGGCGCAAACATCGTAATCGCCGCCCGCAACGAATCGAAGACCGAGGCGGCCCTCGACGACATTCGTGAGCTCGGAGCGAAAGCCATCGGCACGGCCACCGACGTGACCGACGAAGCGTCTGTGGCGGCCATGGCCGAGGCCGCGACGAACGAGTTCGGCGGCGTGAACATCCTCGTCAACAACGCGGGCATCGCGATCCGCAAAGCGCCCCAGGACTACACGCTCGAGGAATGGGAACAGGTCGTGGACATAAACCTGACCGGTACGTTCCTGTGCGCTCGGCAAGTGTATCCCCTCATGAAGGACGCCGGAGGAGGCAAGATAATCAACATCGGCTCGATGACATCGATCTTCGGCAGCGACTGGGTGGCCGCGTACTCGTCCAGCAAAGGCGGAGTCGTGCAGCTTACGAAAAGCCTGGCTTTGTCCTGGGCCGCCGACAACATCCAGGTCAACTCGATCCTGCCCGGCTGGATCCACACCGATCTCACCAACCCGATCCGAAGCGACAACCCCGAACGTTACGCCTCAATCACGGCCCGCATCCCTCACGGACGCTGGGGCGAGCCCGACGAGATGGGAGGCTGCGCCATCTTCCTGGCCAGCGCAGCCTCTGACTACGTCACCGGCACAGCCATCCCAGTCGACGGCGGCTACGCGGCGTTCTAGGGCGCGGCCCCACTCAGCGCCCGCGATCGGCATGTCCTGGCGTCGGCCCACGGGAGAAGGCTTCCTGTTGGTCGAATTCCTTGGCCACCACCAGCAATTGGCGCTTGATGACGTTGAGCCCGCTCAGCGACCGGATATGGGGTCGCCACGACGTTAGCGCCGCCTTCGGGCCTTGTCGCCGCACATCGGTCATCGTAACGAGGGAGCCCGCGTGATACACTGGATGCCTGAAACATCCCGGCTCGACTTGCCCCGTGTCTGAGGTAATCGAAGTGCCCGTCAACGCATCCGAAGCCACCTGCTGCGGCATCGACGTCCGGTCGATGGCCGAAATGGCGGATTCACCGCGGCAATGACAACGTCGCGGATCACCCGCGGATCCGACTTCATTGTGGTCGCGGCCATGATCGCGATCATGGTGATGTCAACGGCGTGTGGAGCCACTGGCCCCGATCCGACAGCCGTGCTGACTGCTGATATCCCGGTCGATCCCGGGGATTACAAGGACCGGTACGGACGCTCCCTGCCTATGGAGGACATAGCGTCGATCCTGACTGCCAGCGCCTTGCGAGTTCTGCGCGATGTGGACTGGGAGTGGGGTGCTGACGTTGATACACCCCGCGTCTGCGTAGCCATCAATCCTGCTTGGGCTTCCGTGATCGACGAGGGTCGGCTCCCGCGCGCACTTATCGATGACCTGGTGCGTCGCCTCGGGCGCAACCTTTCGCTGCAGGTGTATGTCTCCGACTATGAAACGGCCGCGGACCGATGCCAATCCGGCATCGCCTGGCACATCAGCTTCTCGACCTACCGTCTAGGAGGACTCGAAAAGAGTCGCCTCACAGTGGACCTGAGTGAGCGTTTCGTGGGCACCTTCGGGGGAAGCAGTTGGCAATACACCTTCGTCACGCAATAGGACGGCGACTGGGTCCTAGCTTTTGCAGATCCGACGGGCATTTACTAGTTCGAGGCAGCGCCAAACACCGCCTTCGACTACGTCACCGGCACGGCCATCCCCGTCGACGGAGGCTGCGCGGCGTTCTAGCGAGCCAACGATCACGGAGACAATTGCATCTCTTCGCCCCGGCCTGCACCTAATCCGTTACTGACGCCGGACTGACGAAGTTCGGCGCATCAAGATCGGATTAGCAGCTTGGCCGCTGTTATCGTGGCCAACGCGGAGGAGCAGAAGATGGCAAAACAGGTCAACAAGACCGAGACGCTTGCGCCCAGGGGATGGGCCGTATCCCTGCTTTGGGCAGTCGGGATCATCGGAGTGTCCATAGCCCTCAGCGCGACAATCAACCCGCTGTTCGGGCGTTACGTCCATTGGGACTGGATGGCCGGAGTCGCGCCGGTGAGCTTCGCCCTGATCGTCGCCGCCTTCAGGCGACGTTGGGTGTGATCACAACTAAATCTCAACAGCACGTATATCAATTCTGCGGTTGAAATTCCGATGTAATTGCTCGGGTCCGGTGTTGCGTCAGCATTGAACAATAGCACTCGATAATTCGCTTCCTGGTCGCGAGAGAGCCTTTGCTCCTGAGTTCGCCTCCTTGTTCCAAAGAACGATTTGGCGACGTTGCAAGCCGCGCCGATCAAACGGATCTCACCGCAACTGGCGGTCACGCTGAAACCCGGCGATGTTCTGAGTCGGATGGTGTACTCGGCAAACGGCAGTTCGATCGAGTGGTCTGCCAATCCTTTCAACAGCTTTTTAACGCCTTCAAAGACAACCAGATCTGACAAGATCTTGTTGCCGGCTTCGTAAACACTTACGTTCGGGTACGGACCTGAACCAAGCGGCCGCCTTTTGAGTATGGTCAAGGTCTCGACGACATCATCGGTGGGCGTAGGGAGCACGATGTCCTGTACGGCATCTGAGTATTTCGCTATCTCACGATCGATACTTTGGGCGGTCAGAACCAATGATTCTGTGCTCACAGATTTCTTCCCTTCTAAACCCATCTAGTGCACTTCACTCGGATTCGGCGAGAATCTTGCGCCGGTTACCGGTGCCGGTATAACATCGGTCAAGCGATGGGCACGGCCACCTGACGACACCGCACATCACACCCGTCGTGAATGGAAGCGAACTCGCCATGACCGATCTGTTGCTGAAGGGCGGCGAAGTAATCGACCCTTCCCAGGGCATCCGAGAGCGACTCGACGTCGCCGTCACCTACGGCGCGATCACACAATTGGTCGCTAACCTTGAACCTGACGCCGAGACGCGAGTCATCGACGTGACTGGCAAGCTGGTCGTGCCTGGCCTCATCGACCTGCACTGCCACATCTACCACGGCGTCAACCAAACCGGCGTCAACCCCGATCTAGCCGGCGTCTACGCTGGCGTCACGACCCTTGTCGACGCTGGGAGCGCCGGTTGCTACACGTTCGGCGGCTTCCCGACGCATGTCGTGCCCAAAACCAAGACCCGCATCATCTGCATGCTCCACATCTCCCGAACCGGCCTCGCCTACCAACCCGATCTGTCCCGACGCGAGGACATCGACGTCGAGGACACCGTACGGGTCATCCGTGAAAATCGGCCGCTGATCCAGGGCGTCAAGATCAGGGCCGTCGGTCCCGCGGTGCCCGTGATGGGCGTCGAGATCGTGCAGCTCGCCAAGCAGGCCGCCAACGAGGCAGGCGTCCGGCTCATGGTCCACATCGGTGACCGCTTGGCCGGAGACGGCCCGACCATCACGCGAGCGCTGCTCCCGCTACTTGAGCCGGGCGACATCCTCACCCATCTGTTCACAGGCAACCCAGGCACGATCTTCGACGACGACGGATCGGTCCTTCCCGAGCTCATGGAAGCGCAGGAACGAGGCGTGTTTCTCGACACCGCCCACGGCCGGCAGAACTTCAGCTTCGATGTCGCGCGCCGAGCCCTCGACCGAGGCGTCGTGCCTCGCAGCATCAGCACCGATCTGACGATCCCGGGACGCCTTCACGCCGTGCACAGCATGACGGAGATGCTGTCCAGATTCCTGGCGCTTGGCTACTCCCTCGAGGACGTGATCCGAATGTCCACCGCCAACCCCGCCGAGGCCTTAGGTATGAGCGACACGTTGGGAAACCTGGCCGTAGGCCGAACCGCCGACATCACGGTGCTCGAAGAATCAACCGGCGATTGGCTCTTCCACGACACCGAGGGCGGCACGCTCCGCGGCGACAAAGCCCTCGCGCCGGTGGTCACCATCAGGGACGGCGAGGTGTTCACCGCCGACTGGGGCCCGCGCCCCTGGGGTTGGCTGCCCGACACGGCGTAGTCAGAGCCGGCCGGCGCCAAGTCCAGAAGCTCACGGCGTACACAATGACGCGGACTCGTCACCATTGGAGGCAGACCCGAGACGGTCGATTTCGGATCAACCATCGCCAAATATCTGTTCGCCCTGAGCCTGTCGGAGGGCCGCCAAGCGCCAGGTCTCGCCCCGAAATCTCAGCACACAACAAGCACTTTTCCACGAACGATTGAGGCCCCACCATGACTCGCTCCCGACTCCGTGACCTGGGCATCACCGTCGGCGACCTGCCGACCGGGCTCAACAACGCCATCACCGACATCCCCGGCGTCCTCGTCGGCCACACGACCCTGTCCTACGACGAACCTCGCATCGCCCGAACCGGCGTCACCGTAATCGTGCCTCGCGACGGTCGGATACACGAGGACAACGCCTTCGCCGCGTACCATGTCCTTAACGGCAACGGCGAGATGACCGGCTTGCCTTGGATCGACGAGACTGGACTGCTCGGATCGCCTATCGCCATCACGAACACCAATCAGGTCGGCGTCGTTCGAGACGCGCTAGTCGCACACGCCGTCGATCGCGGTATGGCCGGTTGGATCCTGCCTGTCGTGGCTGAGACCTACGACGGCGTCCTCAACGACATCGACGCGTTTCACGCCACGAAAGAGCACGTGTACCAGGCTCTCGAAGCGGCGTCTGCCGGACCCGTCCCCGAGGGGAACGTTGGCGGTGGCACGGGCATGATGTGTCACGGCTTCAAGGGCGGCATCGGCACGTCGTCCCGAGTCGTCGAGGTCATCGGCGACCCGTACACGGTCGGCGTTCTCGTGCAAGCCAACTACGGCAGCCGCCGCCATCTCCGAGTGGACGGCGTCCCCGTCGGTCGCGAGATCAGTCCGGACGAAGTGCCCTTGCCAAGGAAATCGGAGCGTCGCGACGGATCGATCATCATCGTCGTAGCCACCGACGCCCCGCTCGTGTCGATCCAGTGCCGTCGCTTGGCCCGCGAGCAACCGTGGGCCTGGCGAGGGTCGGGGGAACCGGCTACAACGGCAGCGGCGACATCTTCCTCGCCTTCGCCACCGGCAACCACCCGTCCCGCGATCCGAACGACGACACGACGCCCGAGTCGTCCGAGCTCGTCGACTTGAAGATGGTCCCGAACAACCTGATCGATCCGCTCTTTGACGCCACTATCGAGGCCGTAGAGGAGTCGATACTCAATGCGCTGACCGCTGCGAAGACCACCGTCGGATTTCGCGGAACGGCCCACGCGCTGCCTCTCGACCGCCTACAAGAGATCATGTCCAAACACCGGCGGTGATGCGACTCACACCGCCCGCGAAAGCTAAGCGGAAGGAGCGATCAATGGCCCAGATCCGAGAAAACCGAGTCAAGGCAAAACTACAGCGCGGCGAAATCGCGACCCTGCTGATGGGAGACAACAGCTCGCCAAACACGGTCGATGCCCAGGGTCCGCTCGGTTTCGACTCGGTCCTGATCGAAGGCGAGCACGGGTCCGTGGACTTCGGCGACATCCCGAACCTGACGCGGGCGTGCGATCTCTGGGGAATGACCTCGGTGGTACGCGTCAACGTGAACCAGCCAGGCGTCATCTATCGCACCCTCGATGTCGGCGCGCAGGGCGTAATGGTTCCCCACATCAACACAAAGGAGGAAGCCCAGGCCGTCGTCGAAGCGACGAAATTCGCGCCGATCGGAGCGCGCGGTATGTCCAACGGCCGACAGGGGCACGGCGTCGCGGAGTACGTGCACCAGGCCAACGACCACACCTTCGTGACGATTCTGATCGAGGACATCGTCGCCATCGACAACCTGGCTGAGATAGTGACCGTCGACCACATCGACGTGTTCTACGTCGCGCCTGGAGATCTGGCTCAGAGCATGGGCTTGACCGGCCAAACCAGCCACCCTGACGTCCTGGCGGCCGTGGACCGCGGAATCGCCACCATCGTCGACTCCGGGCGCATCGCGGGCATGCTAGTCAGCGACTCGACCGTCGACGACTACCTGGCGAAAGGCGTCCGCTACGTCGGCATCCCGTGGACCGGATGGCTCAACACTGGCGCCAAGAGCTTCCTAGACGGAATCGCGTCGCGAGCAGGCTGACGGTGGCGGACCATTGCAACCTCGATGCCGATCGCTTCACGCCTACGACTTCACTATCGAACGAGAGTCTCCGGTACGCGCGAAGAAGAACACTCCGCCCGCCAGAAGCACGACCGCTCCAATTACGACAAACGCCGGAGAGAAGCCAGCGGCCTCGGAGAGATACCCGGACGCCAACGGGCCCAGAAACATGCCCACGGCATAGATCGACTGGAACACGCCCATCGCGTAAAATCTCTGGCTTGCTGGCGCCTCCTCAACGGCGAGTGCCATCAGCAGGCCGTATGTCAGGCCCAGGCCGACCCCGATCAGGACTTCGCACGCGAACAGCACCGCCAGATCGGCCCACGCCGTCAGCAGCACGCCGACGCCCATTGACGCCATCCCGATCGTGACGACGCTGGTGACGCTCGCGCGTTGCGCCAAGTACGGACTCGCCAGCACCACTCCCACAAACGGCGTTATGTAGGCCATGAGCAGCAACCCCTGTGTAAAGTCGCTGGCGTTCAGTCGATCTGCGGCGTAAACCTGAGTTGTGTTGTACACAGTGGCGTACAACGCGAAAAACACAACGCCCATCATGGCTGCCATGCCGTACAACCGTCGATCACGGGGCAGCAACACGGGTCTGCTCCGAGCTCGGTTCTCAACCGGCTCGACGACGAAGAGCGCGAGCGCGGCGCCGACGACGGCAAGGCCCGCCGACAGCCAGAACGGCGCAAGCGCGCCGAACTCGTCCGCGATCCAACCGCCGATTGGGTTGGCGGGAATCTGCCCCCATCCAAAGAACGAAGCGATGACCGCGGTGCTGAACATCGCAGACCGAGGCGGAAAGTACAGCGCGTACAATACAGCGATCGCAACGAAACACCCCGCTCCCACGCCCATGAGCATCCGGCTGCCTAACAGCGCCCACCTCGAGTCGAACGCGGACGGCAGGGCGAACGCCACGGCCATGAAGCAAAAACCCGCGCTGACCACGAATCGACGACGGCCCACAAGAAGAGCGCTCACAAACCCAATCGGAATGCGACCCACGAACAACGCCAGACCGTAAAGGCCGATCAATAGCCCGAGCGTCCCCTCGCCAAACCCCTGCGACTCAACGTACGACGGCCAAACAGCTCCCGTCAGGTAAATGATGAAGAACAGCAAGAACGCGCAAACAAGCACGAGCCATGGCGAGATACGTCGACGGATGATGACCTCACTGACGGGTTCCGGCTTGAACGGTTGCCCATGAAGGAGCCGGAAATCGCGGAAGGGTTGATTGCGCGTACAATAGCATCAGGTCGTTGAGACTGCCACTCGTGAGGGATCATCGTGGAGCTAGCCGACAGGATCAACATCAATCCGAACGTCTGCCACGGTCAAGCGTGCATCAAAGGCACTCGCATCATGGTCAGCATCATCCTCGACTGCATGGCAGCGGGAATGTCCGACCGCGATATCCTCGACGACTATCCGTCGTTGCCGGCGGATGGAATACGAGCAGCAGCGGCGTATGGCGCTGTCCTGGCCCGCGGGGAGACGCTTCCCTTCACTCCTAGGGAAACGTAACCGTTCCTGATGAAGCCTGTGTGGCTCGAAACGGCAGTTGGTACAATCGTATTCTCCAACTAGTGCGAAACCCTGTCGAGTAGAACCGGTCCATCGAGGTGGGGAAATGAGCATTCCGATAAAGGCATTATTCGTCAACGGAAAAATCGACGAGGATGGTCAGCTTCACCTTGATGAGCCTGTGGCGGACTTGCCCCCCTCTCGAGTTGGCGTAGTGTCGTTCGTTACGGACGATTCAGACATTTCTGAAAAGGAATGGCTCCACCTACTGATGTCGGACCCCGACTTCGATTTCCTCAAAGACCCCGAAGAAGACATCTACACGCTGGACGACGGAAAACCGTTCATCTATGAAGGGTAAAGTTCTTCTCGTCGAGTGCCCCTACGATGACCTAACCACGACCAAAATCAGGCCCGTAACTTGCCTGACCGAACCTGTCGGCCCGTATCTTCATGTGTTGGTGGCGTTTGTGACGAGCCGGAGACCGACTGACCTGGAAGAGACGGACATCGTCATGCGCCTTGGGTCACCCGGATTCAACGCAACCGGATTGAGGGTCGATTCGGTGGTTCGTCTCGATCGTATGATATCCGTGCCCATCGCAATGATATTGCGTGAACTCGGTGAGTTGCCAGCCACTAGTCAGAGCTTGATCGCCGTCAAACTGAGACAGCTATTCGCGCTGTAACCCAATCGAACCTGCGAGCCACCTTGACCTAACGCAGCCGCTGCACCACCCGGCGCGTCGCATCCACTAGCGTGTCGACTTCGGCCTCGGTCGTTAGTGTGTTGAGCGAGCCGCCCGCGCCGGTCTGGAGCAGGATGCCTTCGTTGAGAAGACCGGTGAACAGCGCTCGTCGCATCTGGTCGTCGCTGCGGATCACGTTGCGGTAGTCCACGATCTCCTCGGACGTGAAGTGGATGCCGAACAGCGAGCCGATGCCCGTGACCTGCGCCTGCACCTCCATCTCGTCGAAGACCGCGCGAAGCTTCGCTCTGAGCTCGTCGCCGAGGGCTTTCAGCCGCGTGAACACGTCGGGCGTCAGATGGTTCATGGCCACTTCTCCGGCGACCATCGTCATGGGGTTCGCGTTGAACGTCCCGGCATGAGCGAGGGTCGCTCCGCCCGCGGTCGGGTTATACAGGTCCATGAGCTCTTGCTTGCCGCCGAACGCTCCGACCGGGAGCCCGCCGCCGATCGTCTTGCCCAGCGCGGTGAGGTCTGGAATCACGCCCATATGCTCCTGTGTGCCGCCCGACGAAACCCTGAAGCTCTGCACTTCGTCGAAAATGAGGACCATGCCGAGCTCCGTGGTGATGTCTCGGATGCCCTGCAGGAACGCCTGTTGAGCCGGAAGGTAGCCAAACGAGGAGACGACCGGCTCCATGATCACGCAAGCGATCTCGTTGCGGCCTTCTTTCAGCACCCGTTCGCACCATTCCAGGTCGTTGTACGGCAGGACGATGACGTCTTCGAGAATGCTCGCGGGCATGCCTGGATGCTCGGGAATCGCCGTGGGTCCGTTGGGGTCCAGCTTTTCGAGCGGCGGATGGACGCTGACCGACACGTACTCGTGCGAGCCGTGGTACCCGCCCTCGAACTTGGCAATCTTTGTTCGTCCGGTGAAGGCGCGCGCGGCCCGGACGGCCATCAACGTGCCTTCGGTCCCGGAGTTGGTGAAGCGTATCGAGTCGACCGACGGGATGCGGTCGGTGAGAATCTTGGCCAATCGCACCTGCGCCTCGGTGGGTCCGGTGAACGCCGTGCCCTTGGCGGCCTGCTCTTGCAGCGCCTGGACGATGTCGGGATGGGCGTGACCGAGTATCAAGCTGGTCGCGTTGATCGCGAAGTCCAGCGTGCGATTGCCGTCGGTGTCGATCATGTAGTGACCTTCGCCGCGCTCGACGAAGTGGGGATACGGTCCGAAGTACGCGGTGCCCCGTGAGCTGCCGCCCGGCAGATACTGCTCGGCGTCGTCCTGGAGACTGCGAGACTTGGGGTTCCTGGAGACGTAAACGTCGATCTCTCGTTGAAGCTTGTCCTGGGTTGTCATGTGCCTACTCCTGTAATCACCGAGATCGCGTTTTGAGGTCACGATCTCTGCCGTTGTGAGAATTCAGTGTCCCATGATACACCCGCTTCGCCGGACACGCACCGGACCACATAATCGATTCCTCCGGCTGTGACCACACGAATCCAGTTCGCAAAAACGGGTCTCCAGACGCAGCAATTACGCCGAGATGTTCAGGTTTCGATATCTCGTGCCGGTCCGAATCGATAGACCACCTCGCCATCCGGCTCGCGCTCGTGAAAAACGAAGCCAAACTTCTCGAAGAGGCGTTTCGCTACGATGTTCTTCGGCCGGAAACTGAGATATATGGTCTCGCCTCCCAATCCGACGATGGTATCCATGACCAGACGCATCGACCATGATCCGATGCCCTGGTTCTGATGAGCCGCGTCTATCATCAAGCGGTGGACCGAGAATACACCGTTGCCGCGGGGTTCGTACATGGCGAAGCCCACCATGCCCAACCGCGTAGATGCCCAACGGAAAGCACCGAGGGTTTTAGCTGGCCCACTCTAACGATTTTTCGTTTAAGGCTATCAAACCCAACTGCGATTCGGCGACACGAAGCGATATGCATTTGCTCCGGTTGGTTCCGTCTATCGCCCGCAGACATACATCTGAATCTGTCATCGGCTCACCGCCTGTGTGGGTTGGGTCAAGGCCCGATTCCGCCGTGCCAGCACGTCGTTTCCGATTGGCCGTGGGGAAGGTGCGACGCTCCGGGGCGCTGTCGGAAATTTCCGGAAGTTGCCAACGGCCAGTCACATCGCGGTCTGGCCGCCGTCGATGACTAGCTCGCTGCCAGTCATGAACGACGCCTCGTCCGACGCGACGAACAGAACTCCGTAGGCGACTTCTTCAGCGTTGCCAAAGCGGGAGGCAGGTATTTCCGTGGCGCGCCTCGCTCGTGCCTCCGATGAAGGGTAGGCCTGCTGGAACATGTCGGTTTCGATAGGGCCGGGGTGGATGGAGTTGGCCCGGATGCCTTCCGCGGCGTACTGCACCGCCGTGGCTTTCGTCAGCAAACGCACCGCGCCTTTCGAGGCGTTGTACGCCGATGATCCTCGGCTGCCGACTAGCCCGGCGGTGGACGATATGTTGACGATGGATCCGCCGCCCGCCTGCCTCATCGCGCCGATGACAGCCTTGGAGCCGAGGAACTGGCCTTTGGCGTTGATGTCCATGATGCGATCCCAGGCTTCGCCGGAGGTCTCCTCGACGGTCGACAGGTCGTAGACGCCGGCGTTGTTGACGAGGATGTCCAGCTTCCCGAACCGGTTGACCGTCGTTGCGACGGCGCGGTCCCAGTCCTCTTCCTTGGTCACGTCGAGTTCGACGAACAGCGCCTCGCCGCCAGCCTCGTTGATCTCGGCCTCCAGTTTCTCGCCTTCCTCGGTCAGAACGTCGCCCATGACGACGCGTGCGCCCTCACGGACGAACAACTTCGCCTCGACGGCGCCCATTCCCCGAGCTCCGCCGCTTATCAGCGCGACCTTGCCTTCTAGTCGCATCGGCGACCTCCTACCGGCTGGTTTCCGTGTGGAATTATACTTCATCGGCCGGACGAGATTGTCCGCCGAGAATTTGGGTCGGCCACCAATGATCGGGCAGGGACTAAAGGGACCGAAGGGACGAAAAGGCAGTCGCTCATCGACCCCAACTCGGACGGCTAATCATGCCAACCGCGTTCGATTGATCGTTACGCCTTCGCACGCAGCTTCGCAAGGACTTCGTTGAGGCTGCCGCTTCTGAAGCCCTCGAGATCCAGCGTCACGTACGAGTAGCCGATCGAGCGGAAGTACGCCGCGATGCGGTCGCGGTTTTCCGGCTCGGTCAACGTCGCAAAGTCATCTGGCTCGACCTCGACTCGCGCGACCGTGTCGTGGTGCCTTACACGGAGTTGGGCGATGCCAAGCCCATGCAGGAACTCCTCGGCTTTCGCGATGCGCTCGAGCGCTTCGACCGACACCGGCGTCCCGTACGGAATGCGCGACGACAGGCAGGCTTGAGCGGGCTTGTCCCAGGTGGGCAGGCCCATATCCCTGGACAGCGCGCGTATCTCGGCTTTCGTGAGCTCGGCTTCAACCAGAGGACTGCGAACTCCGTATTGCTTGGCGGCGTTCAGCCCCGGCCTGTAGTCGCCCAGGTCGTCGATATTAGCGCCGTTGGTGACGTGCCTGATGCCTTCATCGGCGGAAAACGCGGCGAGGTGGGTGTAGAGCTCGTCCTTGCAGAAGAAACATCGGTCGGGGTTGTTCGCGGAGTAGTCTTCGCGCTCGACCTCTTGCGTCTCGATGACCTTGTGGTTCAGGCCGATGCGTTCGGCGAGTTCGACGGCCTCGCGGAGCTCGGTCGGCGCCAGGCTCGGGGATTTGGCCGTCACGGATAACGCGGACTGTCCCAGAACTTTGTTCGCCGTGGCCGCCAGGAACGCGCTGTCGACGCCGCCGGAATACGCGACGATCACCGATCCCATTTCGCGCAAAATGGCTTCCAGAGCGGCCCGCTTCTTCGCGGCAACGCTCTTGTCGACAACCTCAAGTTCGGCGAACATCGCCATTCTCATCGCTCCACGCCGTCGGCGTCCTTACATCGTTGAAGGAGTGTGCGTTGGTCGACTGCCATTGGCCGATGTTACGACGAATCGCCAGCGTCCAATCCAGGTCAAACCGTCCGCGAAAGACCAACCTGCGTCATATGGGAAATTACTCGGCCATCATGGCTTCTACGATGGCCCTCATTTCGTCGGAGTAGTGTTGGTAGGATCGATTCTGATAACCGAGGATGCGTTGTGACTCCTCGGTGTCGTACCAATCCATCCAACCCGGCGAATCGCGGTAAACCGCATCGTCGTCGGGAGCTCCCATGAACTCGTAGAAATCGCGGACGTAATCGCGACCGCGAAGCTGCCATGTCGGCCCGCCGCCAATGTTGAACACCTTGCCGCCCGCTTCAGGTGTCCGCGCGGCTGAGACCAGTGCGTCGACAACGTCGTCCCTGTGAACCATCTCGACTCGTTGGTCGATCATGAACGGCCAGGGCTCGGGCGGCTCCAGAAACGCCGGAACCACGATCCCCGCGATCCGCAGCACGACCGTGTTCTTCAGTGACGACTCCCGCAGGAGCTGCTCGCCGGCAATCTTACTGTCGGCGTAGATGTCGATGGCGCTCTGCGAATGCTCGATCGTCACGGGCGGATCTTCGGCCGCGGTGTCGCCGTACGTGCTGATCGACGACGTGAAGACTAGCATCGCGCCCGGGTTCGATTCCGTCATCGCCTTGACGATCTTTTCGGCGCCGCCGACGTTGACCCGAAACGTCAGGTCACGGTTTCGCTCGGAGTTCGGCGGCAGTAGAGCGGCAAGGTGCACGACCGAGCCGGCTCCGGCCACCGCTGCGGCAACATCGTCGTCGCTGGTGATGTCGCCCTTTTGAACCTCGACATCGTCTCGCTCCTCGAGGCCGGTGAAGTCCATCTGCGGTAGATCGAATACCCGGACCCGCTGGCCCACTTCAACGAACCTCTCGACAAGCATACGGCCGACGCTGCCAGCGCCGCCCGTCACCAAGATGGTGTTGCTCACGTTAGAGTCGTCCCGCGCATGCCTGCTTTGTCGATCACGCTTTGGGCAGTCTTGATCATCTGTTCCAGCGCGGGCGCGAAACCGGTCCAGTCGCCTTGGTTTTTCAGCTCCAGCAGTGCGGTCGAGTCCTTTACGGCGCCTCGGGTCGCTGGGATCGCAGGCATGGTCTTGAAGAAGAAAGTTCCGCTAACCTCGTTGAAGTTGGCGACAATCTCGACGACCGACGTCTCCCATTCCTTGTTCTGGTCGCCCAGTCCCGCAGCGACTTCCTCGCACGCGGCGATACTTTGTTCGAGCATTTCCTGGCCAGATGGTGGCATGTCTTGTTGACCTCTTGCGCCCGCCCTCCCGACTTTCGTATTCGGGATGCGCGGGAAATTTCGAATTACGATATGTCTGTGACGAACCAACACCCTGGCTCCATCCTGGTTTCGACGGAGCCAGGGATATTAGTATCGACGTTATTGCTTCCGCGCGGCCCTCAAGCCAAGCCTGCGCTCCGGATCGGCCTAGTCGTCGTCTGCCGGGGCGAGGGCTTCGACGTCTTCGGTGACGCGATGGCCATTGGTGGCGTCCTCGTAGTGCACCTTCATGGCCTCCAGATCGACCTCGCCCTTGCGGTCGAAACCGTGGCCGTCGTGACGCTCGTACGGGAACGGCGGACTCTGGATGAACCTCTCCTTGAACCGTTGGCGGCTCGGCCGTCGGTCGTACGGGAACCGGTACTTCTCAGGAGCGGCTGGCGAGACCTCGATCAATTCGTAGTCACGGCTTCCGAGACCGTTGGCGTGACCGGTGTTGATCGTCGCAACCTCGCTCTGGCCGTGGAATGTGGCGGCGGCCGCTTCAAACTTGCGGTCGCCCGAATGGTGAGCTTCCATCATCTCCGTGGCGGAACCGGGCATGCCGACCGATCGCCGAGCAGCGTCCACGCACGCCATGTCGATGGCGACGGGGTCCTTGCTGGCGAATACGCCCAGGTGAGGCACGATGGGGATGTCAGCGTGGTTGGCGCAGTCGCACTTCGGCGAAACGTCGAGCGCCATATTGATGTAGCCGATCTTGCCGCGACCCACGGCCTTCTCGACGGCCAATGCGGCGTCGGCGATGGCAACGTCTGCGGCGTCGAAGTTGACCGCCGGCACGTCGAGGATGCCTCGGCTGCCCATGATGCCGGGGCAACCCAGACAGTTCGTGCACTTCTCTCGGTCCCACTCGATCTCGTCGTTGTCGTTAATGTGCCACAGGTCGAACGGGCAGCAGTCCTCGAGAATCTCCCAGTCCGGGGTGTTGGCCTTGCCCTTGAACGCCTCGGGATGGAACGTGGCTGCAGCGCCGAGACCGTATGTCGGATGCCCGCCCATGTGGACGTTGAGCTTTCCGCGCTTGGACTGGCCGCCAATGCCCAGGTTCTTGAGCGCACCGCCGATGACACCCATGCCGTGGCCCTTGAAGTGGGTCAGCGTGATCAGCGTGTCGGCCGCGGCGATCGCCTGTGCGACGTACGCCTCTTTCAGCAGATAGCCTTCCGGCAGGTCGATCCGCACATCGCTCGTGCCGATGAAACCGTCGGCGCAGATGAATGGGCAGCCCAGCGTGGCCGACGAGAAACCGTTTCGCTCGGCCGTGAGCATGATGTCCAGCTCGGACGAACGCGAACCCCAAGCCGAGTACGTCGAGGTGGTCGTGTCGCAAACGAATGGGCGACCTCCCAACTCTTTGACGCGATCGGCAACCGCTCGTGCGTAGACCGGTCGCAGATACGCGGTGTTGTTCCACTCGCCGCAATGGATCTTGATGGCCACGATGTCGTTGGGCTCGATCAAGTCGTCGAGCTCGGCGGCGTCAAAGACCGTCAACATCTTCGAGACCAAGCTGGTTTCGGTCGATTCGGAATGCGCGTCCATCCAATAGACGTTGGACTTCCCCATAGTGTTTCCTCCCTATGCCAGACCGCGTGTTGCTCTACGTTCTTTTTCAACGAATATAAAGGTGAGATTAGCATCGACCCTTTACCTTGTCAATTAAACTTGGGCTTGTATACTTGGCTCATCCTCAAGCGTAACGCAACCACGGAATTTCGGAGACATACTGCTCATGGTTCAGGCTACCGGTGAGATGCCGGCCGGCAGAGAAGAATTTGACTTTCGCTCCAACGGCCAAGACTGGTCCGCTTCATGGCATCCAACGTCTCTCGGTCCTCCCGGCGGCGCCCCGCACGGTTCTGCCGGCGTCTGCGTCACGCTGGACGGAAACATCGTATTGGTGAGTACGGATGGCAAATCTTGGGACCTGCCAGGCGGTCGAACCGAGGGCGGTGAGGGTTGGAGACAAACCCTCGACCGGGAGGTGCTTGAGGAAGCCTGCGCGTTGGTCGAGGATGCAAAGTTGCTCGGTTTCTCCAAAGGAGTTTGCAAGCTAGGCCCAGAGGAAGGATTGGTCCTTGTCAGATCCGTTTGATACGCGAACGTCTCGTTGCACCGATGGGATCCACGGCACGAGATCAAACGCCGACGGATTGTGCCGTTCGACCAGGCGCTGGAACACATATCCTTTTCGCAATCCCCTCGACAGATATTAGAATTAGTGTTCCAAGAGGCTTCAGCTTTCATAACCGATCATCCTCCTGATTAGCTGACAGAACAGCGACCGCCCCGACCCCGAACCACCGCACAAATTCGTCACGCAGATACAATCGTAACGTGAAAATGGCGACCCAAAAAGTGCCGCGCACATCTCATTGGATGATCGTCCGGCTGTGAATCCACGACGACAATTGGAGCAACGGACGCAGCACACACGGTTCCGGTTCCCATTTTCGCGTTCGCCGGTTAACATTAGCGACACTCGTTGTTGGAATCGTCGCCATTCAGTCAAGGGGGTGTCACGTGACCGAAATTACAGACCGTTTCATGCATCCGGGACCGCAACCAAACGGACTTCAGGCCGCCGAGGATGGACTCTGGGCCATTGATCAGGGCGACAACCACCTCTACAAGCTCAGTTGGGAGGACGGATCCATGCTCGAAGATCTCTCGACCGAGACTGACCGGTCGAGCGGAGTGACGATCGGCGGCGGCAACATCTGGATTGCGTCCACGTACACCGCCGAGTTGTTCAAGTGCAACATGGACGGCACGACGGTCGAACGCTACGCCACGCCGGGCAAGGGCGGCGTGGCGTTCGCGAACACGCCGAATCCGCGAACAACCGGCGCCCACGGCATGGAGTGGATTGACGACGACAACATGTGGGTCGCCGTTCCGCCCGCCCAGAAGGTGTTCCTGATGGACCCTAACATGATGACCGTGAAGCGCTCCATCCCGACGCCCGGCGACCGTCCTCACGGGCTGTTCATGCACGAAGGCGACATGTGGCTCGCCGACACCGGCATGTGCAAGGTGCACAAACTCGACCCTGCCGACGGGACCGTGCTGGCCGAGATCGACGTGCCCGCGCCCGAGGTTCATGGCATGACTTTGCACGATGGCAACATGTGGTTCTGCTGCGCCGAGACCCGCCGCGTCTGCACCGTCCCGCTGCCAAGCTAGGAGCCGCCATGATTCAAGTCGAGCGACTGTTCGGAAAGCCCATCATCGTGCCCAACATGGACGCTAGGATGGGCGAAAACATCAATGGCCCGTCGTTGATCCGAGTGCCCGATTGGCTGCCCAATCCGCTCGGCAAATACTACCTGTACTTCGCCCATCACAAAGGCAAGTACATCCGCATGGCGTACTCGGACGAATTGGCAGGTCCCTGGAAGACTCACGAACCGGGCGTCTTTGACCTCGCAGACGCGTATTGCCTCGATCACGTTGCGTCGCCCGACATCCACATCGACGACGACGCCCGCGAAATCCGAATGTACTATCACGGCGTCTGGAGCAGCCGCGAGCAAAGGTCGAAGGTCGCGCTTTCATCCGACGGCCTGAATTTCACGGCCCGAGACGAGGTGCTGGGCTACTCGTACTTCCGGGCGTTCCGGTGGGACGGCTACCACTACGCGGTGGGAATGCCCGGTGTCATCTATCGTTCGAGAGACGGATTGACCGGGTTCGAAGAGGGACCGGCCCTGTTCACGAAAGACATGCGGCACTGCGCCGTCAAAGTGCACGGTGGCGTGCTCAGAATCTTCTACTCCAATCGAGGCGACAATCCCGAGAGCATCCTTTTGGCGACCGTCGACCTGATCCCGGACTGGATGGACTGGAAAGAATCAGCCCCGACCACGGTGCTCGAACCGGAAACCGAATACGAAGGCGTCAACCTTCCGCTCGCTCCGTCCAAAGTAGGTCTATCGATCCCACCCGTCCGGCAGCTCCGCGACCCAGGGTTGTTCGAAGAAAACGGCGTCACGTATCTTCTCTACTCGGTGGCAGGCGAACAGGGAATCGGCATCGCGAAGCTCGAAGGAGCCTGGTAGCGATCATTCGAATGTATCGCACAGGTGTCGGTCAACCCCGCCCTGAACAATCATTTTGTTGATCCGGAGACCATGACGGACCTCCGTTCCATCCCGAGGCCGGGCGCGGCGGCGCACGGAGTTGCCTGGGACGGCGAAGCGTTCTGGCGCCTTGTCGAGACATGGGCGAAGTGCATCGCCTTCATGCCGAAACCGGCGAGGTTCTCGACCAGACCCATGTCGCCGATCCCGAGATCCACAGCCTCACGATCCACGACGGCGCACTGCTGTTCTGCTGCGATCCAAACCGCCGCGTGTGCCGCATCGAAATCTGAGCGGCATATTGGGTACAATCTGAGGGCACATTGTTCCACCGACCGCACATCATCGAGGAGTCAGCCATGGAACGCGAAATTGCGCTGAAGATTCTGTCCGATCTTAGGTCAACCTTCGTGAAAAGTACGGCGTAAAATCCATCGCTGTTTTCGGCTCGACGGCGCGCGGCGAAGCGCGACCCGACAGCGATGTGGACGTCCTGGTTGATTTTGAAAAACCGATCGGGTTGTTCAAGTTCGTAAATTTGGGGTCTTACCTGGAGGACAAACTCGGCCAAGAAGTCGACTTGGCGACGCCCGGAGCGCTCCGGTCCCCAGTTCGGGAGCGGGTTTACGAAGACCTCATTTATGCAACCTGAGAGCGGTTTTGAGCGACTCGTCCATACCCAAGACTCGATACACCGCACATTCAGGCATGTCGAGGGGATGGATCACGAAGAATTTTCAACCGACGAGAAAACCATCGACGTGGTGATCAAATGCCTGTTGATCATCGGCGAGGCAGCGAGGAACGTTCCACAAGATATGCGCGCCTCAAATCCGGAAGTTCCCTGGCAAGACATCATCGGAATGCGAAATCGACTGATACATGTGTACTTTGAAATGGATTTAGGAATTGTGTGGCAGACCGTCTCCGAGGATCTCTTACTTTTGGAAGATGCGGTTCAGAAGTTAATTGACTCAACGAGTAGCAGCGAATAAACGAGCTCGCCACGAAATCCTGCCACCATGCTGCGGAGCAATACATGACATTCGACAACATCGACCTCTTCCCGGTAACCGCCGGCGTCAACGACGACGACCGGCTCACCCTTGGCGGATGTGATGCGACTGAGCTCGTCGCCGAGTTCGGTTCGCCGCTGCTAGTCTTCGACGAAGACAGCATCCGGACCATGTGCCGTCAATTCGTCGACGAGTTCACGGCCCGATACCCCGACACGTCGGTCATATACGCGTCGAAAGCTTTCATCAACGCGGCCATCGCGAAGCTCGTGGCCGAGGAGGATCTCGGGCTGGACGTCGTCTCCGGCGGCGAGCTTGCGGTTGCGAAGGCAGCCGACATGCCGATGGAGCGAGTCTACTTCCATGGAAACAACAAGACGCCGGACGAGCTCGAGTTCGCGGTCGACTCCGGCATTGGGCGCATCGTAATCGACAACTTCTACGAGTTACGGGTGCTGAACGACATCGCCAAAGATCGAGGCGTGACGCAGGAAGTGACGGTCCGGCTCTCGCCCAATGTTGACCCGCACACCCACGCCCACACGACAACCGGCATCCTCGATTCGAAATTCGGATTCGCCATCGAGACGGGCGACGCCGTCAAGGCAATCAGAGACTGTCTGGCCGCGTCGAACCTGGACCTGGTAGGCGTCCACTTCCACCTGGGTTCGCCGATATTCGAGCTTGAGCCGTACGCGATTGCCATCGACACCGTGCTGACGTTCATCGCTCCGTTCAAAGACGAAGGCCTGAACTTGCGCGAGTTTAGCCCCGGCGGCGGATTCGCGATCGGGTATGTGCGCGACGAATTGCCGCCTCAAATCGCAGACTACGCAGAGGTCATTACGAACGCGTTCCGAGCTCGATGCGCGGACCTCGGTCTCGGAGAACCACGCCTCTTGATCGAGCCCGGGCGCTCCATCGTAGGCCGAGCGGGAGTGGCACTATACACGGTAGGCGCGATTAAGGACATCCCGTCGGTTCGGAAATACGTTTCGTTGGACGGCGGCATGGGCGACAACATCCGACCCGCGCTCTACGACGCCAAATACGAAGCGGTCGTCGCAAACCGAATGTCGGACGCCCCGGAGGAAGTCGTTACGCTCGCCGGGAAGTACTGCGAGTCCGGGGACGTGCTCATCCGCGACATCGAATTGCCCGTTCTCGAACCCAGAGACATCGTTGCGATACCGTCATCGGGCGCGTACGTGCCCTCGATGGCCAGCAATTACAACCTGAACCCGCGTCCGGCAATCGTGATGGTCGGCGACGGCTCGGCCAGGCTCATCCGCCGGCGTGAAAGCTACGCCAACCTGATGGCGATGGACGTGACGTAAATCGCTTACAATTGCATCTCGCCGAAATCCAGCGAAACTGTCAGCGTTGGTTCGGTCAACGCTTGGACATCGGCCGCTTCCCAACCGGGAGCACCCTCGGTCAGCACGAGCCCTTCATCGGACACCTCGATCACCGCGATGTCCGTGACGATGGTGTCGACGCATCCGGTTCCTGTCAGCGGAAACGAGCACTCTCGGACGATCTTCGGCGCGCCGCTCCTATCCGTGTGGTCCATCGCAACGATGATCCGACGCGCGCCGACTGCAAGGTCCATGGCGCCGCCGACATTGCCGACCCCGCGCTGAGGCAGCATCCAGTTGGCCATGTCGCCCTGTTCCGAAACCTGGAACGCGCCGAGTACGGCGACGTCGATGTGGCCGCCGCGTATCATCGCAAACGCATCGGCCGAGCTGAAAAACGACATCCCAGGATGCGGCGCGAGGAACTGCCCGCCCGCGTTGATCAAATCGATGTCTTCCTGTCCCAATTCGGCCATGGGACCGTACCCTAGCACGCCGCTCTCGGAGTGGTACAAGACAGTCTGGCCTTCCGGCACGAACTGGGAGCACAGCGTCGGTATACCGATGCCAAGATTGACGACGTCGCCGTCGCGGAGCTCACGCGCGACGCGCATTGCGATCGCTTCTCGTTCGAGTCTTAGCTTTACCATGGCTCTCCTTTGATCCAGTTACACTGACCTTTACGTGCGGATCCGGCCAGTTCGACGGGGAGTCCAGAGGGGCGTCCCCTCTGGCAAGGGATGCTGGGGGATGTGCCCCCAAATACAACAGAACCCTTTGGGGTGGGTGGGCACAGGACAGCCACCAATTTGGGATACCGTCGCTACCATCACACATTGATGGATACTCCGTCAAAGTATCTGTACGATTCGGTTGACGTACAGCCCGGGCGTGTGCACGCCGGCTGGGTCCAGATCGCCGATGTTGACGATCGCATCCACTTCGAGGACGGTTACGTTCGCGGCGGTCGCCATCACCTCGTTGAAGTTGCGCGACGTGCCTCGATACACAGTATTCCCCATCGTGTCGGCCTGGTGGGCTCGCAGCAGGGCGAAGTCCGCCTTGATGCCGAGTTCCATGACGTACTCCCGACCGTCGAATTCGCGAGTTTCTTTACCGTCGGCAATCATCGTGCCCGCCCCGGTTGGAGTGTAGAACGCGGCGATGCCCGCGCCGCCTGCTCTGATCCGTTCGGCCAGCGTGCCTTGAGGAACGACCTCGAGCTCGACTTCACCCCGCTGATACGCTGTCTCGAACGCGGTCGGCTTAGACGGCGAAGGCGAAACGGGGAACGACGCGACCACCTTCTTGACCTGCCGATTTTCGACCAGCACGCCTATGTCCGTGGGCCGGTCGCCGGGGATGGTCCCGAACCCGATCACGCTAGCCAGTCCCGCTGTGTTGCTGATAATCGTGAGCTCGTGGGCGCCGTGGTCTCGAAGGGCACGGATCAGGTTCTGCGGTGTGCCCCCGGGCCCGGCAAACCCGTCGATCATCAACACCGCGCCGTCGGGGATATCGGCAACCGCCTCTGCGAAACTCGGGACTGTTTTGTCCAACAGACTGAGACTCCTCGGGGTTGTTTTTGAATGCTTTCCAACAGACGCATTATCTCGAATCCGCAGGTGTCGCGGCAAGCCCAGCTCAAGCGCTCGCGGGACGAATAATTGACCCGAGCGAAATCCGTTGATAAACTCGCGAAAATCAACCGAAAATGTCGGTTGCTGAACGGCCGCATTGGAACACGACGGGATGGCGGTCAGCCAGCGCGGTCTACACGGGGAACGATCCCAATCGCGCATCGCTGGAGAGGAAGGGAGCGACTCATTGTTCAATCTGGCGGATTTTCAGGAACTGGTCGTACAGCAAGAGATCGAGCACTTGGAGGTATTCACCGGGTTTGAGACGGAAAACCGTTACTCGGTGCTAACGCCTGAAGGCGAACCTCTATTGTTTGCCTGGGAAGAGTCCGGCGTACTCGGACGGCAGTTCCTCAGCTCACACCGAGCCCTCGAAATCCACGTCGTCGACGGCGACGGCCAAATGGTCATGACTGCTGGGCGCGACTTCTACTGGCTGCTCTCCCGACTCTGGATCTCCAACAGCGAAGAACGCCCCCTTGGCAGCCTGAGCAGGCACTTCAAGATGCTGGGCCGGGTCTTCACTCTAGACGACCCTTCCGGGAACACTCTGCTTGACCTGAAGGGCTCGCTGTTTCGCCCCAACACGTTCATCTTCGAACGGGGAGGGACGGAAGTCGCCCGCATTACGAAGCAGTGGGGCGGACTCATGCGCGAGATGGCCACCGACGCCGACACCTTCGTCATTCAGAAAAACACCGACGAGATCGACGAAGACATGTCCCTGCTCATACTCGGATGCGCATTCGCCATCGATCTCGAGTTCTTCGAATCGAAAGGCAGCCACTAGGCCGACCCGACTGACCGCCGACATTAGAAACGGCTGATGACCTATGGAACCGAATCCGATGCCATGCTCAAGCTGTGGCAAAGACTGCTCTTTACAGGCTCGGTCTCGCATGTTCGGTGACAACCCACTCCGGAAAGCTTCAACCGCGGACGCCGGCCAACGTTTAGCCCCATGCGTCTGACCGCGTACCGTCCGAAGGTAGATTCACCCCCGGTCGGGAGCGCTAATTGGCTCGAATTCTCGATTGAGTCGCAGCGGCTCAAGACAAGAGCTTCGGAGTCTTGACAATTTCCGAAAGGTTGTTTGAGACGCCGGGTGCAGAGTTGTATAGTGAGCGATGCGATTGACCTGAGAATCGGTCGGAAGAAGCCAGATGTCAAACACTATTTTGATCGTCGAAGACGACCCCAATGTCGTGAGGCTCGTCAGCTTGTATCTCAAAGCTGACGGGTTTCAGGTAATCTCCGCGAACGACGGCGCCGAAGGCGTGAAGTTGGCGCTAAAGGAACATCCGTCCCTGATCGTTCTGGACATTATGCTTCCGGGCATGGATGGCATGGAGGTGTGTCGAACGGTCAGGCAAGAATCGACTGTTCCCATTGTGATGCTCACGGCTCGTGTCGAAGAGAAGGATGTCCTGGTGGGGTTGGATATGGGAGCCGACGACCACGTAACCAAGCCATTCAGTCCCAGGCAACTAGCGGCCAGAGTGAAGGCAGTCCTTCGTCGGGTGTTCAAAGCGGGGTCGTCGGACGACGCGCGACTGGAGGTGAGACGCCTGAAAAGACGGCGCCAGGGTTCCTCCGGCAGCGCGGTCAGGCAGGCAGCGCGATCATCGGCGAAGTGGCAAGTGTAGATGGTGAGACCATAACGCTGAACACCAACCAAGGCCGCTTGACGATCAGCGTGGGAGCGGAGACAACGATCCAGCAGACGGTTACGCTCGGTTTGGCCCAACTTCAGAACGGCATGCAGGTGGCAGCCGTCGGTGAGCGCAACGACGATGGTACGGTTTCGGCGGTTGCGATAACAATCGTGCCAGAGGGATCGGACGGCGCCCCGCCTGGATTCGATAACGGCCCCTCGTGATTCGCGTCAGAGCGCCCATCCATCGCGTCGAAGGTCCGAAGCAATCGGAACGAGGGCACTGAACGAGGTCCGTGGCCACGCAACACTGATCCTTGACGGGGGAGCGCCCATTGCCAGCCGGGGCCCCGGGAAGCGGCAATCAATACGCTTGACGGAGCAAGTCCATGGCGTCGTCGATGTTCGGGTCAAACCGGTGTACTCGCCATCGCTTCGTATCGCCCTTTAATTCGTCCGGCTCAGAATCGCCTTGGCATGCCCGTGCATCCGATAGATAATGGCGTTTCCGCCGTGTGCGCGGTTCCACCACTGCCCTACTTGGTGAGCAATCCGAGAGATGGACCTTGAACACCTCCCTCGATGGTGATTAAATACACCTCTGATTTCACCCAGGGCAGGAGGATTACGATGGCCAGAATCAACAAATGCATCGAGCTCATAGAGCAGAATCAGGCGATCTTTTCGGTGTCGGCGCCGGAGTTGAGTTACGAATGCGGCAAGGAGATGTCGCAGACGTGGGCCGACATGATCCAATTCGACTTCGAACACCATCCGTTCGACACCGTCGGGCTGCAGCAGTTCATGAAAGGGTTGAAGGACGGCGGTCCGACTCCCAGCGGACATCCGACGCCGACCGTCATAACGACCCTTCCGTCCAACTGCATGACCTCGGAGGAAGTAATTTACAACGCCTGGCAGGCCAGGCACGTGTTAGGCACTGGGGTGCACGGCATTCTTCACACGCATACGCGCCGAGCCGACGCGGTAGCCGCGTTCGTTGCAACGTGCCGATACGTATTCCAGACGATCGGTCGAGACCAGGGGATCGCCGAGGGTTTGAGAGGCGGTGGAGGTCAGAGAGATCCGGCCGCCGTCTGGGGACTCGATCCGGTCGAGTACATGCAGAAAGCCGATCCCTGGCCGCTTAATCCGGACGGCGAGCTCATGCTCGGCCTCAAGATCGAGGACAGGTTCTGCCTTCCCGACGCCGACAACATCGCGGCCGTCCCTGGGCTCTCGTTCGCCGAGTGGGGCCCTGGCGACATGGGCATGTCATACGGCGATCCGGAGCAGCACGACCCGCCTTACTCTCCAGAAATGAACGACGCAAGGGCCACGGTCAAGAGCGCACTGGACAAATCCGGCCTCACGTTCTTGTGCAGTTGGCAAGATCCGAACATGACCGTCGAGGAACGAGCTCGCCACGCCCTGTTCGAGGAAGACGCACGAATCTTGCACGTGCCCGAAGTCGACGTGGCGGACAAATTGCGAAAAGAGATGGGGCGAAAAATGCCCTGGTAGACAGTTGAGTCGTCGCCGAAACCGATCACTCGAATATCAACCCCGGCGCCTCTACACGATGCGTGGCGCCGGCCCATTGCCGGACGATTCCGAGCAACAAACAACCGGATTCGCCGGCAAACCGGGACTGCGCCCGATAGTGGGTGGACGAAGGCGTCGTGCGCTGGCACGACATGGTGGAAGAAGTGGTGTAGGTGGAAGGGCCGGGCTGCCCGTATCGGCCGAGCGCACACGCAACTCCCTATCCCGAAAGCGGTGACCGCACGTGTCGTCGCTCCGGGTTGTTGCTAAGAAACGCATGGTCTCCCGGTAGAGTTCGATGGCGTTGGTTCGCCATCCCGGAGTGATCGACATGGGGCGAAAATTCGCTGCCGCTATACTCGTATTCGTATTCGCGATCGCCGTCGGCTGTTCGCAACAGCAAGAAGCGACGATGCCTGAATCCACGACCGCGCCGCCGGTAGCGGTCGCCGCCGAATCGGCTCCGACGCCAGCGCCCGCTCCTGCCGCGACGCGTGCGCCGATCCCCGAGCGCATCGTGTTCGCCTCCGAACGCGACGGCAATCGCGAGATCTACGTTATGAACATCGACGGCTCGGAGCAAATTCGGCAGACCGACAACCCCGCGGTCGACTCGGACCCGGTTTGGGCGCCCGATGGCTCACGGATCGCGTTCTGGTCAAGGCGCGACGGCAACTTCGAGATCTACGTTATGAACGCTGACGGCTCCGACTAGACGCGCCTCACCGACAATCCCGCTCACGATCAAGCCCCGGCATGGTCGCCCGTCAGCTCGCGGATAGCTTTCATCTCCGTCCGAGACGGATTCTCGGAAATCTACACGATGAACGTCGACGGCTCCGACCTGATTCGACTCACCAACACCCCTGCTGACAATTTCGAGCCGGCGTGGTCACCCGACGGGGCCAAGATCGTGTTCACTTCGAATCTCGACAACGACCGCGAGATCTACGT
>JASMDM010000068.1 GCA_030752795.1 SAR202 cluster bacterium
GGTTCTTATCTTCTGTGTTCTCGATCACTGCCGCTCCTTCCCTGGGGACATTCTATCCCCCTGTCAGGAGCTCGCTTTACCTAATGTGAGTCTCTGTTAATTTCAGGCCCAAATGTGTCCCACTTTCGCTGACGGTCTACAATCGCATAATGGACAATAATGGACAGATTCGACAATGCAAAAGCCCCTCAGATCACTCCAAGGGGCCCATTTCATGCCTAGAATGGTGGCGCGCCTGACAGGATTCGAACCTGTGACCCTCGGTTCCGAAGACCGATGCTCTATCCACTGAGCTACAGGCGCGTGGGGCTTGCGCTGGCTGAATGGCCCGAATGCTTACGTGCGAGCCTAGACGCCAGTGTGGCGTATCGCGTAGTTAGTCGAGCAACTCCGCGACAAACTGTCTGTAATGTTGACTGCCGGTTTTTCTGAGCTGCTTGTCCTCGGTGAACTCGACGTCTCCGAGGTCTTCGAGCAATTCGATGTGCGCCACCATCTCCGCTAGCGCCATGTAGAGATTGCCGCCGAGCAACTTCCCATGTTCGAAAATCCCTCTGGTGACGGATTCAAGACCGGGGTCGTCATCCGTCAGGCGCTGAAGAATTTGGTTCAGCCTGCGGGCGTGGTGCCGGACGATTTCTCGAGCTCGCTCGACAGTCTGGAAGTTGTACCTGTTCCGATTATACAGCCGATGCGCGGGCAGAATCGAGTAGGTCGGTCCGAGGTCGATGACCGTCTTCAACGATCGCATATAAGTCTCGAGGCCGTACGACTTGCTGGCGTCTTCGAACTCGTTCGGGATTATTTCTTGGATGTGCTTTCGGAAAGTCGCTTTGGTGGTCGGATGCGGTGTGATCTCCGGAAGCACGTGGTCGCCGGTGAAAACGACGCCGTCGAAAGTCAAGCAAAGTTCGTCTGGCGAGTGACCCGGTGCGTGGATAACCGTCGCGTCTCCGAAAGTTTCTCCGTTCGCCACGGTGTGGTCAACGCTGAGGCCTTTTTTGCTTTCCTTGTATCGTTTGTTGCGGACGCGGTAGGTGCTCTCTTCTCGTTTGTCGATCGCGGCGTCGGCCAGGGCGTTCATTTCGGTGTGGATCGGGGACGCTGAACGGTCTTGCACTTCCCATTGGTCATAAGGCAGCAGCGCGGCATACATCCCGTGCGTCCACAACTCTGCATCGGACGCGTCGACCATCTCGGCGATCGATCCGTCGTGATCTGAGTGGCCGTGACTGACGATGACACGATCAACGTCTTTGACGGAGTAGCCGCATAGCTTGAGGCCGTCCGCGAGTTCCTGGAACGTGCCGTGTGAGCCGGGATCGACGAGCGTCGCCCCGTCGCTTTCGAACAGGTACGCCCATGTCGGTCCGGTCCTCGAAGGCCAGTCCTGCGGGACTCCGACCGCGTGAACTGTCGTTCCGCCATGAGTGGTTAGTCGCAGGACCATCCGGTTCCCTTGCGGGTCGCCTTTCCGCAGCACGGCTACGTCTGAGAAGGCTGGGGGCATAGTTGTACGCTCCTCGAAAAACGATGGAAATGATTACAAAGTGAAAGGGAGATGGGGTGAGCGAAGGGATTTGAACCCTCGATCTCCAGGGCCACAACCTGGCGCCTTAACCAACTTGGCCACGCTCACCATCATGCGCAGTAAATTCTAGCACCGCGCTCTTGGAAGGGTCAACGAAGCACGAAGGTGCGACGATGTCAGGAACCGTCACCGTCCTCCGCGTTGGTCTCCATCAACTCGTGCAGGTCTTTGCTGGTAAGCGCTTCGAGCAAGTCGGACACGATGACGTCCTGCTTGGTGTGGTGCCGAAGCGGGAGTTCAGGATCGACGCTGTATACGTTGCGCCGTCCTATCTTGCGCCGTTCGATGTACCCAGCGGCTTCAAGATCGGATATAATCTTGTGGGTAGTACGTTCAGTAACTCCGATATATTGCGCAATTTCTCGCGCCGTACTCGTATTATTATGGGAAATGTAACTGAGCACCAATCCATGGTTCGTGATGAAGGTCCATCGTGCAGCGTCAATCAATTGCTACGGGCCCCCATTTCAGGTTAGCCGAATACTACCATATCTTCGACTCGCGAGCAATCGACTGGCGCAGCCTGCCTTATTAAGGCTGACGGAACAACCGCACTTCGGCGTACGATTCCAAGAATCACGCCGACGGCGCATCAATGGCCGCTTCCATTCTAGGTCGAGTTATTAGCTTGCTGAGAGGGCTTCAGCGAGCGCAACCAGTGTGCGCACCGGCACTCCTGTGGCGCCTTTGATCGTGTAACCGCTCGTACGCGTCGTTCTTGCGGTGCCTGCGATGTCGAGATGCGCCCACGCAGCGTCATCGGCGAACTCTCCGATGATCATGGCGCCCGTGATGGCGCCTCCACCGCGCTCGCCCGTATTCTTGATGTCAGCAATGTCGCTGCGATACTGGCGCTTGTACTCCGAATACGTGGGCAGTTCCCAGAAACGCTCGCCGACACTCGCCCCGGCTTCGACGACCTGGTCGGTCCATCCTTGATCGTTGCCGAAGATGCCGCTGGCGAGGTCTCCCAGCGCAACCACGACGGCGCCCGTCAGCGTGGCCACGTCGACCAGCCGGGTCAGCCCGAGAGAGCGAGCGTAGCAGACGGCGTCGGCCAGGACGAGCCGGCCTTCAGCGTCGGTGTTCCCGATCTCGATCGTCTTGCCGTTCATCGCGCGGACCACGTCGCCAGGGCGTTGTGCTTTGCCGCCCGGCATGTTTTCGGTGGCCGCCACGATGCCGACGACGTTTACTTTCGGCTTGAAACGCGCGATCGCTTGCATCGCGCCGATCACGGAGGCGCCTCCAGCCATGTCGCCTTTCATCGTCAACATACCCGCCGCGCTCTTCAGATCGAGTCCCCCGCTGTCGAACGTGATGCCTTTGCCTAAGAGTCCGAGGTTGTTGTCGCTGTTGTCCGGATCGCCGTTGTATTTGAGCACGATCAGCTTCGGTGGCTCGTCGCTTCCCTGAGCCACTCCGAGCAGCGAACCCATGCCGAGCTCGGCCATATTGTCCCGGTCAAGAACGTTGATCTCGATGCCGGTTTCCTGCGCCACTTCGAGAGCGTGCTCCGCCATCGCGCTCGGGGTCATCGTGTTGGCCGGCTCGTTGGACATGTCCCGACAACGGCTCACCGCCGCCGATATGACTTCGCCCCTATCGACCCCGCCCTGAATCTGATCGATGAGGTCACCGTTCAGTTCTGCCAGCGTGACCTCTTCGACTTGATCGTTATCGGATTTGGATTTGTATTTGTCGAAACGATATAGGCCCATCGCTGTGCCTTCGACGACCGCCTGAGCGCATTCGCCCGGATCGAGTGCGCCTGCGCCGTGCACGATACTTATATAGGAGGTCACGTGTTTCGATCTCAAATGGCGACTGACTCCGCCCGCGACGGAGCGGACGACATCCAACGTCAGGTCGTCCGCCTTGCCGAGACCGACGACGATGACCCGGCCCGTGGGAATGCGTCCCAGCGTGTGGATCAACGTGATTTCGCCACGCTTGCCTTTGATTTCGCCGTCGGATATCAGGCCGGCGACAGCCCCGTCGAGCTGTTGGTCGACGACTGCAGCCGCGCCCCTGGGTTCTTCCGCGCCTTCGAATATGTTGACTACGATTGCCGGCGTTTCGAGCTCGGCGATGTTGCCTTGTACAACTCGGAAATCCATCCTAATCTCTCCCTGTGTCTCTCTGGCCGTGCAGGCCGCATCCATTATATGCGAGCCACACCGACACTGCTAGAACGGTCCGATCCTCTGATATAATTTCGGCGCCCCGTTTCATTATGGAATTGGGTATCCACCATCTCAGACGCGACGGACGCGAATCTGTCCCGAGGAGCCGGAAATGACACAGAACAAACCTTCACAACTCGCACGCGATTTGATCTCGCGTGCAAACAGAGTGTTGCCCGGCGGAAGCCTTGGGAATTTGGGCGGCGACCTCTTGATAGACCGAGGTGAAGGAGGGCGGGTTTGGGATGTTTCCGGAAACGAGTACGTCGACTACTTGCTCGGGTCCGGACCCATGATCGTCGGACACTCCCACCCCGAGGTGTTAGCGGCCGTTCGCCAGCAACTCGACAAAGGCACGACATTTTTCGCGGGCAACGAGCACGCGATCGAACTGGCGGAGGAGATTGTTCGAGCGGTGCCCTGCGCGGAACAGGTTCGTTTCGTTTCCACCGGGTCTGAGGCTACCTTATACGCTATGCGCGCCGCCCGCGCGTTCAGGGGACGAGACAAGATCCTCAAGCTCGAGGGTGGGTTCCACGGAATGAACGACTACGCGTTGATGTCAGTGTTCCCGACCGATCCGCCTGACTTCCCTCAAGCGGCACCGGGGTCGGCCGGCATACCGAGCGCGGTCCAAGAATCGATGCTGATCGCGCCGTTCAACGACCTGGAGACCACGACAGCAATAATCGATCGGCATCACGACGAACTGGGCGGAATCATCGTCGAGCCGATTCAACGAGTCTTGCCGCCCGCGCCAGGATTCTTGGAAGGCCTCCGCGAGATTTCCGAACACTACGGCATCCCTCTGATATTCGACGAAATCGTCACGGGATTCCGGGTCGCCTACGGTGGCGCACAGGAGTACTTCGGTGTCACGCCTGACCTTTGCACGCTGGGCAAAGCGGCAACGGGAGGATTCCCGCTGGCGGCCGTCGCCGGAAAGTCGGAGATCATGTCGCACATGGACGCGAACTCGGTGCCGTCGGAGTCGTTCCTGCCCCAGATCGGGACCCTCAGCGGCAATCCGATCGCCGCCGTGGCCGGATTGAAGACACTGGAGATTCTGAGGCGAGAAGGCACGTACGAGCGATTGGCCGCCACCGGCCAGCGTCTGCTGGACGCCCTCCAACAACTGTTGGAGCAGGCGGAAATTCCCGCGAAAGTTATGGGCCACTCGACCTTTTTCGATGTGTATTTCACCGATTCCGAAATCACCGACTACCGATCAACTTTGCTGGCGGACACTTCGAAGCTGGCCCAGTTTAACTCGGTCTTGCGGTCAGAGGGCGTCATCAAAGGGTCGCCGAAGTTCTATGTGTCCACCGCTCATACCGACGATGACCTGTCCCGAACCTTCGGCGCGTTCGAGAGGGTCGTCGACCAGTTGCGCGAGTGACGATTTAAGGGTTGGGGAAGCCGCTCGGAGCGCAACCTTGCGCCCGTCGAAATCACTACACGTTTTCGCCGTATCAGAGGCTACACCGGCCAATGGCTGGGCGCAGTACACCTGTTCTAGTAACTATGATTCCATAATCACAGATTAGTTAACAAATTCCGAAGTGAATTCCCGAAAAGATCGACTAAAATCGCCTTGACACGACTTTTCAGTACCAGTACATTGAACAACGTGGGTCAGGAAAAGTTGTTTGGCGCTTCGGTGTCGGACACGATAGTGTGAGTTAGGCTGCATCAATCGCCCTGTGTATTTGCACCTTATCGGGCGTGGATTGTTAATCTCCTGATAGGACGCTATCCGCGGCAGTCTGATCTTCTGGGTCGCCATGTTGGCGTCCGAACAAGCAGCACCGTTCCCTACCCTCGGGGCACGTTATTCCATTGACACGTATCGTAGTGCGTGGCAACCGCATATCATTGGTGATCATATTGCGATTCACTGTCGGGTGGACGCGTTGGCGGCGGGCAGCGCGGTTCGAAGGATCCCGATGAAACATCGAGTCGTTAGCGTCTTTGTGCGCCTCGCGCATAATTGGCCGATCCCACGGGTGAGCTTGTGTATCTTGCTAACTAATTAGGAGCCGAAATCCTGTGAATATTGGCAGCACTTCCATCAACATCCTTCAAGACGGCACCTACCTGAAGGACGGCGGCATTTTATTCGGCGGAATCCCGAAAATCGAGTGGGAATTACGGGTCAAACCTGACCGACGAAATCGCGTTAGATTGAGCATGAACACCGTGTTGATTTCCACGCCGGAAACGAACATTCTTGTCGACACCGGCGCGGGCAGTAAACGCTCTGCTTTACTCAAAGAAGAACGTGGACTCAACGGCAACAAACTGGCGCGAAACCTGCGAAATTATGGGATGACTCCCCGAGACATCGATGTTGTCGTTCTGACTCAGCTCTTTACCGGGCACAGCGGCGGCTGCACGAAACTGGACCGCACCGGCGACGCGGTTCCGACCTTTCCGAAAGCGAAGTACCTGATCCAGCAGGAGGCGTGGGATTCAGCCCACAACCCCAACGACCGGTACCTCAACCGTTTCCACGAAGACGATTATCTTCCACTAGCTGACCGTGAGATGGTGTCTTTCCTGGACGGCGATGACGAGATCATGCCGGGCGTCACCGTTAAGACAGCGAACGGTCCCTCGGCCGGCCATCAGGTCGTGCTGATCGAACGCGGAAGCGAACGCATCGCGTTTGCGGGCGATCTTATACCGACCCCGTATCACCTGCCTTTGCCCTGCATTTCGGCATCCGATGAGTATCCGAACGATACGCTCGCCCAGAAACGCGAGCTCATCGAAATGGCGATGGAGGACGGGTGGCTGATCATTTTCGGACACGGAAACCAGTGCCGTTCCGGCTACGTCCGGGACCGAAACGGCAGAGCAGAATTCGTGCCCGTTGAGATCTAGAATCGGCGACTAAAGCACATTTGTGGAAATTGGATGGCCCCACTTCCCTGGTAAGGACGTGGGGCCATCTGCTTTGAGGAGCACAGGCCAGGCTCTGGCACTCGCTGCCGATTCGTTGCCGTTACGGACTCGAAATCGCGGACGCCTCGGAGGCGACTTCGCCAACCATTTCCTGCCCGTCCAGCCCGTCGAGCCGGGTCGGAGCGACCGTGTTCGCCAGATCGGCTGCAGAGACTGTCCTCACCCTGACGTAGTTGTCGGTCAAGCCCGTCCAGGTCCGTTGAGATTCCGAAACTCGTAAAGATTCCCACAGCACCGGACGAGTCGTTCCCAACAAAGAGCGTCTGAACTCCGAAGCCATGTCAGCCGCCTGGGTTAGCAGCTCCTGGGATCGTGCCGCCTTCAGTTCCGGCGACACGTGGTCGTCGAGGCGCGCGGCGCTTGTCCCAGGGCGACGAGAGTACGGGAACCCGTGCAGGTCGGCGAACTCCATCCGGCCGCAAATCTCGACCGTTTCTCGGAACTCACTTTCTGTTTCGCCTGGGAAGCCGACGATCACGTCGGCCGTAATCGCCGCGTCCGCCATCCGACTTCGGATTGCCTCGACGGCTCCCGAGAACCTTTTTGCATCGTAGCGCCTGCGCATCCGCCGGAGAACTGCGTCGCTGCCGGATTGCAAAGGCAAGTGGAAGTGCGGACACAGGCGTTGGTCCGCCCACAGATCCAAGAACGCGTTATCGATGTCCTGAGGTTGCAGAGACGACACTCTCACCCTGGGCACGCTCGTCGATTCCAGAATCCGGGACACCAACGTCGTCAGGTTCTCGTTGTCGGGAAGATCGAAGCCGTATGAGCCGAGCTGCGTCCCGGTAAGCACAACTTCGTTGAAACCAAGCGCCTCGAACCGCAGGATGTCTTTGACGATTGCTTCCGGCGCGACGCTCTGCTCCCTGCCCCTGACGCGGGGCACGATACAAAAGGCGCAAACTTGGTTGCAGCCCTCTTGAATCTTGACCATGGCTCGGGTTCGTGTCGCAGTCATCGCGGCGATCGAATCGAGCCCCGCGAGACTCTGGAATGCGTCGCCGATGGAGCCTGCTACGCGTTCGACGACCGCCGCCTTGTCGTCGTTGCCAAGGACGATGTCGATTTCGCTGATCTCGGTGAGCGCCTCCGGCGAACGTTGCGCGTAGCAACCGGTGGCGACAATCGTTGCGTCCGGATTGCGCCGTCTGGCGGACCGCAACGCCTGACGGGCTTTACGGTCGGCCATGCTCGTCACCGTGCATGAATTCAGGACAAACGCGTCGAACGAGTCTGCCGTATCAACGATCTCAAATCCGGCCGCGGAGAACTCTCGCGCCAGAGTCATCGAATCGGCTTGGTTCAGTTTGCATCCGTGAGTTTCTATGGCGACTCGGTATCGATTCCGATTTTCCGGATTCACAGATCTCTCGCGATCAAGCCGATTGTTCAGGGTTCGAGGTCGTGATCTAAGGGCACAGCAATCATGGTATCATAGGCCGAATTTCGGACTGAATCGGCAGGCTAATAGCGAATGAAAATCACGGATGTCTCGATGCTGCTTTCGGCCGAAACCAAGGTCTATCCAGGCGACTCGCCGGTGGCGATTGATGCGCTGTCGGCGGTGGAGAATGGAGACCCGTTTACCCTGACTCGCATCTCAATGAGCTCGCACGCCGGAACCCATTTGGATGCACCGTCGCATGTACTGGTTGGCGACAAGACGATTGATGACATCGATCTGGCCACGTTGGTCGGGAGCGCGTGGGTAGTGGACGCCGCGGACCATCACCCGGTCGATGCTAATGCGTTCGCCGGCGATCAATTGCCAACCTCCATAGAGCGGTTGCTAATTAAGACCGGCCACCGGAGCTCTTGGCTGTCGGCGGACGCCGTTCGAAGGCTGATTGAGATCGGTCCGGGAATGATCGGCTTCGATGGCCCTTCGGTGGATTCCCCGGAGAGTGAAAGTCTCGAAGCCCACAAAGCGCTGTTGGGAGCAGGGATAGCTATAGTTGAAAACCTGGACCTTTCGGATGTACAACAGGGAAGTTACTTCTTGATTTGTCTCCCACTGAAACTCGTGGGCGTTGAGGGTTTTCCCGTTAGAGCTATTTTGATCGAAGATTTGGAGACCGGATGACGACTGAAGGCGACGAAGGAATGGATTGGATCGAGCGGGCCGAACGCCTCGTCGAGTATCACGTCGAGGCGGCTGAATTCGTCAGGCGGGTCGGATCTCAATTGCCGAACAACCCCGGCGACGCTGAATCCGTCTGCCTGCTATGGACCCAAGCCGACGATCTGGACGAGACGTTGTGCGGTCTATTCGACCAGATGAACGGACGCCTGTTGAACGGCGAGGGCCGAATCGAAGTGACGAGAGGCGCTGACGTCACCGAGGGATTCGGATCTGAGCCCGAATTGGTCTACCAGTGCACTTGGACGCTCGAATGGAGCGCACAATCGAGCATCTCGTTCGTGCTGTCAATCGGGCCGCGATCCGGTGCGGTGGCGCTGGCGGCTGCGGCGATTCGATCGGAGTGGACTCAGTTGAGATTGCCTCTTGACGAAACTCAGGCTAAGCGAGCCCTCGGCCTGGCATATTACAGGGCAACAATCGGCCAACAATCCAGTTGAAACGAGGATTGGCGACTTCGAATTCGGGCGATGCCCGCAACTTCGCGCGACGCGGCAATCCAAATCGGTTGTTCTGCATCTAACCGGCTGTGGACTTATTTCAAATCCATACGGCGGGCGATTCACGACGACCGCAGAACCCAAAGTCACAGTGTACGGAGCCCGGTGGTGCCCCGATTGCAAGAGAGCCAAGCAGTTCTTAGGGGAACAACGGGTGACGTTCCGATGGGTGGACATCAACGAAGACGAAGCCGGGCGCGACTACGTCCGAGAGATCAACGATGGCAAGCAGATCATCCCTACAATCGTCTTCGAAGATGGGTCGCTGCTAGTTGAACCGTCCAACGCCGAGCTCGCGGCCAAGCTGAACATAAACCCAAAAGCTGAACGTAGCTTCTACAACCTGACCGTGATCGGCGGCGGGCCGGCCGGATTGACGTCGGCGATATACGCGGCACGGGAGGGCATCGACATCTTGATCATCGAGAGAAGCGGCGTTGGCGGACAGGTCGGCGTCACCGAACGGATCGACAATTATCCAGGGTTCCCAGATGGCATCGCCGGTGGCCAGTTGGCCGCCCAGATGCGGGCGCACGCGGAGCGTTTCGGAGTCGAGATACTCCCCGGTCAATCGGTCACGAGCGTGCAGGCTATGGGCGACTCCAAGCTCGTCACAACCGAGACCGGAGACGAGTATTGCTCCGACGCGGTGATCATCGCGACGGGAAGCCGGTATCGCAGGCTTAACCTTCCGGGCGAAGAAGACCTGATCGGCGCGGGCATCCATTTCTGTGCAACCTGCGACGGTCCGTTTTACAAGGGTCAGGAGATGCTGGTCATCGGCGGCGGCAACAGCGGCGTCGAGGAAGGCCTGTTTCTCACGAAATTCGCCACTAAAGTCACGATCGTGGAGTTCGCCGATCGCCTCGGCGCCAGCCAGATCCTTCAGGACAAGGCAGCCGAAAACCCGAAAATCGAGATCCGAACAAGCACCGCCGTTCAGGAGTTCCGGGGCCAGAACCGCCTCGACTCGGTTCTCATCAAGGACTTGAAGAGTGGAGAGATCGAAGAGATCAATCCGGCGGCAGCGTTCGTCTTCATCGGCCTCGACCCGAACACGAGCTTCTTGGGCGACTCTGTCGAGCTCGACAAGGTCAAGTTCATCAAGACCGGCGAGAATTTCTGTACCAGCATTCCAGGCATCTACGCCGCCGGCGATGTCAGGGCCGGGAGCATGAAGCAAGTCACCGGCGCGGTCGGCGAAGGCAGCACCGCGGCGATGATGGTTCGACACTACATGGAACGCTTGCAAACCACGCGGGGATATCGCGGGGACTAACTGGCGGACGGCCTTTCGAGCGGTCCTGCTCTTTTCGAACGAATGTTGGGCAGCCGGTTCATCGCTGGCTGCCCATTGTCACCGCATCGGACCATTCGAACCGCTTTGACTCGGTTCGACAGGCCGGTTCGGCAATCAATGGGTTTCATTTGACCAGCAGACGCACCGTGGATTGATTTACATCAGTCCGCATACTGCGGTAACCTATCATCCATCCTTTCTCGCTTTCCGCCTGGGCAGGGTTGGACGATATTCTAGGGAGTGGACATCTTGACATCTAACCGCGTGGTTGTCACGGGTATTGGGGTAGTCAGCCCGTTGGGGCTCGATCGGGATACGACGTGGGCGAGTTTGCTCGCTGGCGACTCCGGAATGGGACCCATCGCCAGTTTCGATCCCGAAGGCTACCAGACGACCTTCGCCGCCGAGGTCAAGGACTTCGACCCCGAGGGGCTGGTCGGCCGCAAACAGGCTCGGAGGATGGATCGGTTCGTGCAACTGGCCTCGGCCGCGACGTTCGAAGCTGTTGACGGTGCCGGAATCACGATAACTCCCGAGAATTGCAATCGAGTCTCGGTGATGATCGCCAGCGGAATCGGCGGAATCATCACGCTGTCCCAACAAGTCGGGGTGCTGGATGATCGCGGCCCAAGCCGCATCTCCCCGTTCCTCGTGCCGATGATGCTTCCAGACATGGCATCGGGCCAGGTCTCGATGCTTTTGGGCGCGAAGGGCGCCAACTACTCGACCGTCTCCGCTTGCTCAAGCGCCGCTGACACTATCGGCGTCGCGTTCGAAGCTCTCCGCCGGGGCGATGTCGACATCGCTCTGACCGGCGGATCGGAGGCTGCCATCTGCCCGATTGGCGTGGCAGGGTTCAACGCCTGCCAGGCGCTCTCGAGGCGCAACGACGATCCGGAGCATGCATCACGACCGTTTGACGCCGACCGCGACGGGTTCGTCCTCGGCGAAGGCGCCGCGATCCTGGTGCTGGAGACCGTCGATTCGGCTATCGGCCGGGGCGCTCAACCGATTGTGGAAATGGTCGGCTACGGTTCCACCGCCGACGCCTACCACATCACGCAACCCGCTCCCGAGGGCGAAGGCGCCGCCAGGGCGATGCAAAACGCCCTGAACCAGGCCCAGTTGACGCCCGGGGACATCGAGTACATCAATGCGCATGGCACCTCGACGCCGCTCAATGACAAGTTCGAGACCATGGCCGTAAAGAAGGTATTCGACGAAGACGCGTATCGGATTCCGATCAGCTCCACGAAGTCGATGACCGGCCATTTGCTCGGCGCCAGCGGGGCTCTCGAAGCGGCCGTCACGTCGATGGTCATCTCATCGTCGCAGATACCGCCGACCATGAACCTTGAGACATCCGACCCCGAATGCGATCTTGACTACACTCCGAATGCCGCACGAACCGGTCGCGTCGGCGCCGCGATGAGCAACTCGTTCGGCTTCGGCGGGCACAACGCTTCACTCGTGTTCCAGGAGTGGGTCGAGTAGACGCCAGGCACGCGGCACACCAGGCTCTCGGGATTCGATCCGGCTCCGAGAGACTCAACCTCGGGCCAAACGGCGACGACGAATGGGGACGGAGTTGCCCGTACCCGTGTGTTTCTTGTCTGGTTTATAGGCCGGCCAATACTTCAGGTGCCTTGCTCGCCGGGGTAAACGGCGTGGCCGGTTTCGACAGGAAATTTCATCCCTCGGCCAACTCGTCGACCGATGTTCTCTGGGCATCCGACTATCCTGAAAGGCACATCACTCCGCGAGTAAATCCTCGATCCATCGCGCCTTCTTCTTCTCGCCACGAAAACCCAACCGAAATTGTCATCGCGACAAGTACGAACTCGCCGATTCGCTTGTACTCCGAAAATATGCTTCCACCGCCCCCGCCTACTTCTACAATCAGGCGATCAAGCACGATCAGGATCAATTCATCCCTTGGCAGTTCGCCGAAAGACAGTTCGACGATGTCGAGGAGCGCAAGAGCGCAGGACCGCGAACATGAATTCGGACGCCGGCCTTGATCCAACGAAATCCGTCAGAAACCCGTACGGAACAGGCACCGAGTCGTTTGCCCTGGTTCTCGCTGTGCCATACCATTCGCGTCATGGCGAAGATGTGGAAGATGATGCCGCCCGCCCCCGCGGGTTTCGAAGCGACGCTTGGTCTGCCACGCGTCCAGGCGCAGTTGTTGTTCAACCGAGGCGTCAAAACGGCTGAGGACGCCGCGAATCTGTTGAGCACCGACCCAGGACCCGATTACGATCCGACCCTGCTCCCGGATATGGACGCCGCGGTCCACAGAATCGAATCCGCGTTGGACTCGGGCGAGACTATCGGAATCTTCGGCGACTTCGACACCGACGGCATCACCGGCACGGCGCTCATGGTCAAGGCGTTGCGCGCGTTGGGCGCCAATGTCGTCCCCTATCTTCCGGACCGCGTGGACGAAGGCCACGGCCTCAACCCGGATGCGCTGCAACAACTCCGGCAACAAGGCGTTACGCTGCTTATCACCGTCGACTGCGGCGCCACGGCGGTCGACGAAATCGGCATCGCGCACGATCTTGGCATCGACACAATCGTCACCGATCATCACACCATCCATGGAGACTTCCCGGCAGCGGTCGCGTTGATCGATCCGAAGAGACACGACTCGGAGTACCCCTATTCCGAGCTCACGGGCGTGGGCATGGCGTACAAGCTGGTGGAAGCCCTTCACGAGGCAGTCGGTGGCGAGCCAGCCGACGACCTCTTGGAGCTCGTGGCGCTCGGAACCGTGGCGGACGTCGGACCTCTCACCGGTGAGAACCGACACTTCGTCAGAGAAGGTTTGAAGAGGATCAATTCGTCTTCCAACCTCGGAATCCGTGCCCTGTCCGCCGTGGCCCGGATGACGATCGGCGCAATCGACACGTCGTCGCTTTCGTTCGGTTTGATTCCTCGGCTCAACGCCGCGGGCAGGCTTGGGAGCGCCGAGACAAGCTTTGAACTGCTGACGACCGACGACGAAACGCGGGCTCGCACACTGGCAGAACAGCTCGAGCGGTACAACCGAGACCGTCAAGAGCTAACGGCTCGGGGCATAGATGAAGCGGAGTCGATGCTGAGCAAGCGGCACCCCGCGGGTACGCCGCCGGTGATCGTCGTGGGCGACAAGTCGTGGCAACCGGGCATCCTGGGATTGATCGCTGGACGTCTGTGCGAGGCGCATTACCGCCCGGCCATCGCGGTGCAGGTGGGCGACGAGATCTGCCGGGCCAGCGGCAGGAGTATCGCGGAGTTCGACATCGTTGATGCGCTCGCGGGCGTCGACGAGGAGTTCGTCAAATTCGGCGGCCACGCGCGAGCAGCTGGATTCACCATACGCACCGAGCAGATGCGTGAGCTCGTGCGCAAGCTCACCGAAGCCGCAGGCGCTCGTGTAGACGGTCTCGAACCGCACCAGGAGTTGACTGTCGACATGGCGGCGCTGCCGTCGGAGGTTGCCGGCCAGAACTTCCAGTTCATCCAGAAGCTCGCGCCCTTCGGGGCGGAGAACCCATCGCCTGTATTCGTCGCCGAGGGCGTGACCGTTTTGGACGCGCGAGCGGTCGGCAATGGCAGGCATTTGAAGTTGAAGCTGAGGGACGGCGGCGCGGCCTGGGACGCAATCGCTTTCGGGCAAGGCAGCCAGGTCGACGCGGTCCGAGGCGGCGTCGACATCGCCTACGGCATGGAACACAACACCTGGCAAGGCCGGACCAACATCCAACTCGTCATCGAGGACCTGCGACCGGCCGGGCGATAACTAATCGGGCGCGCCGGCCTTCTAAGCCACCGTCGTTTGTGCTTCCGAAGTTTGCGTCAGAATCCGACTACTGCCCGCGCTCCTGACGTCGTCGCTCCGCTCTCGTGCCTCTGCCTCGTGAGGATTGCTGACGCGCCGACACGGCCGCGGCGGCTTCTTCGGGCGACATGAAGCGAGCTTTCCAAAGCAATATGACGACCGAGATGCCCAGTATGAGCAGAGCAATGTAATGGGCTTCTTGCATGCCGAGCGCCCAAACCTTGTCCTGCCGCAGGAACGTGATCCCAAACCGGCCGACCGCGTAGAACACCAAGTACACGGCCCAAATCATTCCGGCGGGTTTCAGTTTTCCTCGAAGCCGCCAGATGACCAGCAACGCGAGCATGTTCCAGAACATCTCGTATGCGATCACCGGCTGGACAGACACGTCGATGCCGTTGGCACAGATTCGCGCGTCCGACGCCGGGTTTGTCCAAACGAACCCGAGCGCGAAGTCCCAGGCTCTGGCGCAGTGTTCGCCGTTGACGATGTCGCCGAGCCGCCCAATTGCCTGGACGAAAAGCATCGCCGGAGCGGTCAGATCCGCGATCACGCCGACGGGATGCTTGTTGAGAAGCGCGTAGCCGGCGCCGCCCAGGAAGCCGCCCACGATGCCGCCCCAGAGCCCGATCCCGCCGCTCCAGATGGCGAGTATCTGACCGGGATTTCCCTGATAGTAGTCCAGGTTGTCGATCACGTGGACGAATCGTGCGCCGAGGATGCCTCCGAGGATGGCCCAGATCGCTATCGAGTAGATATCGTCCGGGTCTATTCCTTGCGACGGCGCCCATCGCCCTACCAGGTAGACGGCCGATGCGACCGCGATGAAGCTGAAGAATCCGTGCCAACTCAGGACGAATGTCCCTAGAGTGACCAGGTTCGGACCTACTACAATCTCAACCATACGTTAACGCAACCTCCCGAGGCGCGGCGTGCCAAAACCTCGCAGGTCAAATCTAAGTGTCCGTCGCCGCAGTGTCAAGCGTACTCGGGCGAAACGGGCCACGCGAATGAATCATTCCGCATCAAGCTGGACCTGAAAGAAGGCAATCGTTGCACGAAAGTGTAGACAACTTCCTTCATTTCATGACCGTCGAGAGAGGCGTTTCGACCAACACGTTGGCCGCGTACCGCAACGATTTGCGCCAGCTCGTCGGGTTCCTCGAAGAGCGAGACGGCAGCGTAGACGATTGGGCCGGTGTCGATGACCAGGTCGTCACCGACTACGTGTTGCATTTGCACGACCTTGGCTACTCGGATACGACCCGTGCCAGGAAAGTCGCGTCCGCTAAGTCCTTGTTCGGATTCCTGGTTCGTGAAGGTCACCTCGAGCGGGACCCTACCGAAAACGTCAGCTCTCCGAGGGTCGGAAGGTCCCTGCCCAACACGTTGACCGAAGAAGACGTGGACAGACTGCTGGCCGCCCCGGCCGCGAGTCCCGTGGCGGAATCGGCCCGCGATCAGGCGATGCTCGAACTCTTGTACGCTACAGGCATGCGGGTCACGGAACTGGTGTCGCTGGACCTCGAGGATCTGGATTTCGACGGCGCCGCGGTCCGATGCTTCGGCAAAGGCGGCAAAGAGAGGATGATCCCGCTTCACGAGCAGGCCATCGAAGCTGTCGGCGCTTATCTGGACTCCGGGAGGCCGGAACCGAAAGACAAGGCGTCGCAGACCGCGGTGTTCCTGAATCGGAGGGGCGCTCGGTTGACCCGGCAAGGCTTCTGGCTGGTGCTCAAGAATTACGCGCGACGGGCCGGACTCGAGGGGAAGATCACGCCGCACACACTGCGACACAGTTTTGCCACCCACCTGCTCCGAGGCGGCGCGCAGCTTCGTCATGTCCAAGAACTGTTGGGCCATTCCAGCATCACGACGACCCAGGTGTACACGCATCTAACCTCGGAGCACGTACGGACCGAATACGACAAAGCGCACCCTCGGGCGTGACCGCGGACCGCGAGCTTCCTGGGCGCGCAGAAGCGCGGTCATACATCGGGACAAACCGAACTTGGTCTGAGAACTCAGAATTGCACGGATAATGCGATACAATCAAATGACGAAGATCAAGACAACCTACGAAGCTCCCGCACGGCGGACCGGTTTCCCGGCGAGACCAACTGGGTCGATTGAAACCATCCCATGCAATCAGCGACAATAAGGCTGACGCCGACAATCATTTGAACGCGTCAATGGATTCGACAGAGTCGAACCACCGTCAGGAGAACGTTCATGCCCAGCAAACGAAGAAGGGCCGCCACGCGGCAGGCACAACTAAGCCAACGTAAGAGGCGATCGCGAAATCGGCCGCTTAACATCGGCGTCTCGGATCAGGAGACCGCTCCCGCGGCCGTGTCGGAATCCGGCCAATCCGACACCAGCGACGGCGGCGTTGACGCGGTGGCGGAGCCCCAGCCGGCGGTCATTCCCGCGCAGCCTCGCACGACTTCTCGACCAAGCAGGCCAACCCGCCGACGAACCGCCGCGCGAGTAGACCCGCTGCCGACGTATTCGTACCTCGGTTCCGAGCTCCGCCGAATCGGCGCGATGACGGCCGTAATAGTTGTGCTTCTGGGCGTACTGACCGCAGTATTGAGATAGGCGCCCGAATCGCCTGAGCCCCGGTCCTCGTCCAACAACCGGACCCGGAATCATGACCCAGAGGGCAGCTTGGTCACCACCGCCAGGAAATTCGATCAACGTCTCAAAGCCACGCCTACCAAGCCCGGCGTATACCTCATGCGCTCCGAGGTCGGCGACATTCTGTACGTCGGCAAGGCGGCCAGCCTCAGGCACAGGGTGTCCAGCTACTTCGCCAGTCCGGCGGGCCTGCCGCCCAAAATCCGGCAGATGGTCGCCAAGGTGGCGAACTTCGAGTTCATCGTCACCGAGTCGGAACAGGAAGCGCTCATCCTAGAGTGCAACCTGATCAAGGAGCACCAACCTCCTTACAATGCCCGGCTGAAAGACGACAAGTCATACCCGTTCATCAAGATCGCCCTCACCGAGGAGTTCCCGCTCATCTACGTGACGCGTCGGGTCTCGTCGGACGGCGCCAAATACTTCGGGCCGTACGCCAGCGCCACGAGTGTGCGCCGCACGTTGGCCACACTCAAGAAACTGTTCCCGTATCGGTCATGCACCAAGAACATCACCGGCAACGATCCGCGCGCCTGCCTGGACTACTTCATACATCGCTGTGCCGGCCCGTGCATTGGCGCGGTGGACAAGGACCGGTACCGAGAGATCATCGATCAGGTTTCGCACTTTCTGGAAGGGAAGACCGAGAAGGTCGTCAAGGGCATCGAGCGCAGGATGTTGGAAGCGGCCGACGGCCTCGAATTCGAGAAGGCAGCAGCTCTGCGCGACCAGATACAGGCCATCGAGCGCGTGCACGAAGGCCAGAAGGTGTTGCACCTCTCCTCCGAGAACCTGGACGTGATTGCCGGAGCTCAGGGCAAGCGAGAGTCGTGGATCGAGATCTTCTTCATCCGACAGGGCAAGCTCATCGGTCGCGACAGCTTCCTGATGCACGGCACCGAAGAAGACGACCCGACCGAGGTGCTGACCGCGTTCGTGAAGCAGTTCTACGACGCCACGCCGTATGTTCCACCCAAAATCTTGGTGCAGCGACCGCTGGACGACATCGACACAATTCAGAGCTGGCTCTCCGAGAAGCGACAGAGCAACGTTCGGGTATACGTCCCTCAGAGAGGCGAAAAGCGAAAGCTCGTAGAGATGGTGTCCGACAACGCCTCACAAGCGCTGGAGCAGCTCACCATCCGGCGCATCCACGAGGAGTCAAACAACACCTCGGCTATCGACGAACTACAAGAGGCGCTGAGCCTGCCCTCCCCGCCCAATCGGATCGAGTGCTACGACATATCGAACATCCAGGGCACCAACTCGGTCGGCAGCATGGTCGTGTTCGAAGACGGCAAGCCCAAGACGTCCCACTACCGCCGCTTCAAAATCAAGACCGTGGAAGGCCCGGACGACTACTCGTCGATGCGAGAGGTCTTGACTCGCCGATTTAAGCGGCTCTCCGACTCGCGCAAAGAGAACGTGAACGGCGACGAATCGAACGGCAAGAAGCCCGGCGACGGCTCGGCTGCCTGGGGCATCGTGCCGGACCTCGTCATCATCGACGGCGGCAAGGGACATCTTGGCGCCGCGCAGCAGGTGTTCCTCGAGCTCGGGATCGACGACATTCCGCTCAGCAGCCTGGCCAAGGAAAACGAGGAGCTTTTCCTCCCGTACGTCCAGGAAAGCATAGTGCTGCCACGAACCTCTCAGGGCCTGTTCCTGGTCCAACGGATCAGGGATGAGGCGCATCGTTTCGCGATCACATTTCACCGGCAGCGACGATCCAAGAGCAGCATCAAATCGGTGCTCGACGTGGTGCCCGGCATCGGCCCGAAACGCAAGCGAATGCTCCTCCGACAGTTCGGATCGGTCAAGGGCATCCGCGACGCGCAACTCGAAGAGATCGCAGCAGTTCCGGGCATGACGATGCGAACCGCGCAAACGCTGAAAGCGCAGATCTGAGCCGACTCGGGGCCACTTAGCGTTTAAGCTAGAGTTGTTTTACGCCTGATTTAACGCTTGATCGGGTGGCGTCTTATTTTGCGTGTAAGTTAGGTAACGGTCTGGGGGGCGGCGAAAAGGGACGCAAAGGACTCAAGGGACGCCAGGGACCGTGGGCGCGCGTTCGCCCGGGCGACCTGACCGTGCACGCATTATCGGGCAACTACGTCTGGCGGCTCAGGGAACGCGTCGCGGTCAGGGCCAATGGTCGTGGGTTCCGAACCGAATGTGGGATTGTCACCTAACATCACAGGGCGAAAAGACGACCGTATCCGCAGCGACGGCTGTTCTCTGAGCGTCTCTAGCCACATGAACCTGTGGCCGCTACTTCACCTCTACTAGGAACCCGTAAGACGCGTCGCCGAGCCCCTGGAAGCGTGCGAAGAGCGAGAGGATGTAAAGACCCGGATCGAGCTCCAATTCGACAGTTGTCTCGACCTCGTTGAGCAACCACATCTGCTCCATTGACTCACGTTTAGGACGCCACCACCACCGCATGCCACGGGCGCCCACGTCCAGTTGATCCTCGGCCTCAACCGAGGCAACCGTCAGCGCCGATTCCGTCACTGACAACTCAGCAAGCAGGCGCAACTGGGCTGCAATCGGAGAGTCGGTAAACAACGCCCCCCGTGCCGTTGGGATGCCGATCATATCGGCGCACATGGGCGCACCGTTGACGGCTCGCCAGCAGTAGCTGCCCAAGCCTGCCACCTGCTCTGTTTCTCCGATCTGCATCGTGGCCAGCGGCGGCGTCGGATATTGACTAGGAGGAGTTGGTTCGGGGGGCGGAGTAGGTTTTGGGGTCGGGGTCGGCGTCACTGTCGGAACTGGCGTCGCTGTCGCAACCGGAGTCGCCGTCGGAATCGAGGGCGCGGTCGCCAGCGGCTCCATCGCGGGCGCTGCGGTGGAAGCAGCGGCCGGCACGGCGTTGGCGTCGGCGCAAGATGCGCTTAGCACGGCAAGCGGTGCCGCCGCGACGATGAGCTTGCTCCAATTATGCCAGTTCAGCTTGCGTTTGAACGCGCTGACGGCGTTTCGGGTCACTAATTGCCGGCGCAGGCCGCTCCGGGCATCGATGCGAGCTCTCGGTCCGCCGGACCCGCCGCGAACGGCAACATGCGATCTCCTCTGCTTCCAATGCCGGTCGGACGAGCGGGAAACGGAGATCAAGCCGTTGACGAATTTCAGGCGCAAGGTATTAACCACGACCGACCTAACTTCGAACCGAGTTCGTAAATTCGGCCGCCGCATTGGCCATGGACAGGGCCAGCGTTTCGGTCCAAGCCGACGGCGACCGTTGCCGGCGTGCGCCAACCCACTTTGGCCCACAGAATGCCGGGGATTGCCGGCGCCTCAACAACGTCGAGTCTTACGCGTCCTCCGATGAGCCGTCGCTGTCGCCGTTGGACCCGCCCTTGGTCATGTTGATGAACGGGTTCAGCAGTTTGGTGAACTCCATCGGGAAGATGAATTTCGTGGACGAACTGGAGCCCAACGCCTTCAACGTGTCAAAGTACTGGAGACTCAGCGTGTTGGCATCGACGTTTCGGGCGACGCTGTAGATGCGATCAAGAGCGGTGCTGAAGCCCTCTGCTCTCAAAACGGCGGCTTGTTGGTCGCCTTCGGCGGTCAGAATCTCGGCTTGCCGCGATCCTTCCGCGCGCAGGATGGCTGACTGCTTCTCGCCCTCTGCAACCGTAATGGCAGCTTGCCGAGTGCCCTCGGCTTCCGTGACAACCGCCCTTCTGATTCGCTCGGCGGACATCTGCCGGTTCATCGCATCCTGGATATCTCTGGCGGGCTCGACTTCGCGGATCTCCACCTGAGTCACCTTGATCCCCCACCGCTCCGTTATCTCGTCCAGCTTGACCCTCAACGTCTCGTTGATACGCTCCCGCTGAGACAATACTTCATCGACTGTCATCTCGCCGATCACGGCTCGTAGACTCGTAGTGGCGATTCCGACGACGGCGCTTCGGTAGTCCTCGACCTCCAGCACAGCCCTCTGAGATCCTTCTGTCATCACCCTCATATAGACGAGAAAGTCGATATCGATGGATGCGTTGTCCTTCGTGATATTGTTTTGCCGGGGGATGGCCGTGACCTCTTCGCGGGTGTCAACCTGCCTCGAGCCGCGGTTCAAAGGCCACCAAAGAAGCCGGATCCCAGGTGCGGCGACCCCGTTAAATTTCCCCCAATTGAGCACGACGAGTCGCTTGTACTGGCTGACGATGTTAATGTATGGAATCATCGCATTCTCTCCTCATCCCTCGATTTCATCGGCTCTGAAGACTTTCAGCGTAATGCCGTCGATTTCCGCGACGACGACTTTTTGTCCCGTCGGAATCGGTCCTCCGTCATCCGATTCCGCAGACCAAAGCTCACTGGCGACTTGAACTGTTCCTCTGGGATTGAGTGCGGTTGTTGTGACTCCGGTGTCGCCCAGCAGTTGCCTGCTGATCGGCTGGTATTCGGTCCGTTTCGACACCCGCACGCTCAAGAACAGACCGACTGCGGATGCAAATAGCAACGAGCTGACTCCACCGATTGCCCAGAGGCTTACCTTGACTGAAGGCGCGGGTATAGCAGGCGTCCCGAAGTCGGCGAACATCAAGAAAGCGCCAATCACGAAGCTGACCGCCCCTGTAAGACCGAATACGCCGAGTCCGGGCGCGGCGAGCTCAAAGTACAACAAAACCATGCCGAGGAATATCAGCCCGACGCCGACCCAGTTCGCGGGCAGGTTCCCGAGTCCGACGAAGGCGAGCGCCATCAAGATCGCGCCAACGGCGCCGGGCGCAATCATGCCTGGCGCCAAAAACTCGATCATGAGAAGAAGTCCGCCCAGGGCCAACAAGATGAACGTCACCTGAGGATCGGCGAGCACGTCGAGAACCCTCTCGAACGAGTTAGGTTCGATGGGCTCGATTCGAACGCCGTCCGCCGAAAACGCGACAGAGCCGGTCGCCGTTTCAACGACAAGACCGTCTATCTGTGCGAGAAGGTCGTTTACGTCCTTCGCTATGACGTCGATGATGCCCAGGTCCAGCGCCTCCGATTCCGTGTACGAAACCGCCTCCAGGACCGTCTTTTCGAGCGCCGCGGCGTCACGGCCGCGTTGGTCGGCGATGCTGCGGAGGAACGCGGCGGCATCCTGTGTCGCCTTCGATTTGATCGTGTCGGGGAGATCCACGCCAGCGGCGCCTACCGGAGATGCCGTGCCGACGTTCGTGGCGGGAGCCATCGCGGCGATGTGAGCGGCCGCCAAGATAAACGTGCCTGCAGACGCCGCGTGAGATCCGGACGGCGAGACGTAAATGACCACGGGAATCGGCGACTCGAGAATCGCCGCGACCATGTCGCGCGTTGAATCGAGCAGCCCGCCCGGAGTGTCGAACTCCACAACGACAAAGGCGGCGCCTCCTTCTGCAGCCTGTTCCAGACCCCGTTTAAGGAATCGACTCGATACGGAATCGATCTGTCGGTCGATGCTCAGCAAGGCGGCGTGCGAGTCGGTCTGCGCGGCGGCTTCCTTCGAAATCGCCAACGAACCGATTAAGGCTGCCAAGATGAGTATCCACAAGGCCAACGACGAGGCTCTCAATCAAGATCTCCTCTCAGTTAGCGAAGGTCCGACACGACGCCACGATTATACATGGTCGCCAACTCCCAAGGTTGATTCAATACGAGATGACTTCGCAACCTTGGGCTTCATACCATTCTACGGCCTTTGTCCTCACAGGAATCCCGCGCTCGCGGGCAATCACGACGTTTACCGCTCGCATGGTCAGATCATCGTCTGACACGCCGTCGACCGGGTCAAATCGCATCGAACCGGCTTCACGGGCGATCTCGCCGGTTACAGGAATCTGACCGAGGAATCTGATCAATGCGACCAACCGTATCTCCGTCCGCCGGTCCACGATTCGGTCTCGCCACAGATACAGGATGGTTGTCGCCGAGACCCTGACGGATTGTTCGTCGGCGATCGCTTCGTCGACGACGGCTCTCGCGCCCTGATCCCCGTTGAGGTAGTCGGTCAAGACCGCGATGTCCAGCAGCGATGAATCGGTCATTGCGTCATATCCCTCGGTTAAGTTTACGGACTCCGATGCGTCGACAGATTCGTCTGATGAGGCGATCTTGGCTCATCTGCACGTTTGCGACGACGTTTGATTGCGTTGATCGGCGTACACGATGGCATGAAAACCATCCACGACAGTTGAATCCGTTCGTCCTGACCAACGTTGTGTACCTGCGACGGACAAGACACGAGACAGCAACGGCTAAGGGGATGTCGCCTCTCCGATCCGTTTTGCGGAAGGATCAGGGTGACTCATGGCGGTCATCACACTCCGTATTAGAGCATGAAGTCAAGGCTTGGCCCTGATGGTCGTCAACTAAACAGGTTGTGCCCAACGCGTCTCGCGAAGCTGAGCATCCGTCCACGGTGACCCACGCTCCCCTCCGTTCGCCCCTTCGGAAATCTCAGGGCAGGTTCTGAGCCTGTCGAAGGTCCGCCCACACTCAAGCGTCGCTCATGCCGTTGTGGTCATTGAGAGAGTGCGTTGTGCTCAACGTTTCTTGCCCTGTTGGGTGGCCGGAGAAAAAGAAGCGTCTGGGGTTGCTCAGGCAAAATGGCGTGTGCAGCGACCAGATTCTTCGACTGCGGCTCAGAATGACACATTTCCCGGCGCCACGTATTCTGTTTATCGCCATAAGGTCCAGAGCACCAACTGAGTGGTGGCTCGACCTTTAGGTCAACCCCGCGCAGCCATTTTCATGTCAATCACATATTTCGTGCGGCGCCACTTCTTTTATCGCTCGCCATATGGTCCGGAGCACGATTGATTTGGTGGGCGTCGTTGTTGCATCAAGCGTTGTTTAGCGCGCGGACATGCAGTCGCTCGGCACGACCACGGCCGCCAATCAAGCGGAGCCGGTCCGGACCCGACGCGCCATCGCCAAGCAATCGCCTATCGATCGTCGAACGCGCCTCGGGCGATCGCGGCCGCCTCGTCTTCGGTGAGCTCGACCGGCGCGCCGAGCGGTTGGCTGGCTTGCATCGCGATGTACTCGTCTTCCCACACAGACGGCTCCGTTGTAGCCTCAGGCTCCTGCGGTTGCAGCGTTTGCCCCAACGCCAGTTCGAGGGCCTGTTCGAGGAACTCTCGGAGCGGGACGCGCGACTCCGTGGCTCGGGCTTTTGCGGCGAGGTAGAGGTCTTCGCGTACTGCCGCGTAGATCTGTCTGGTTGGTCCTTCTTGCTTTTGTCTCGACATATCATTGCCAAGTTAATTCAATATCGATATATAGTCAACCGACATCTGCTGTTCAATTTGATCGGTTTCTGATTCATAGCTAAATCACGCCTGTAGGACTGGCGGCGGCGGACATTTGTTAATAGGACCAAGAATCGTGATTTAGCTGAATCGTGGCGGCAAAGCATATTACGATCGGAATGAACGTGTACACAGAGGGTGTGGCCGGCTGAGGCGGCTCCGTTGTCTGGCTCTCGTCCCCTTGGTATATACTGTTGCGCGCTATGAAAATCGTAATCGCACCGCAAACTTTCAAGGGAAGCATCTCCGCCCTGGACGTTGCCAGAGCCATGCGCGATGGTGTGTCGCACGTCATCGAAGACGCTGAAATGCTACTAGTCCCCGTGGCCGACGGCGGCGACGGCACTCTCGAGACGCTGGTGGACGGCTCCGGCGGCGAGATCAGAACCGCCCAGGTCATCGGACCGCTGGGCGAGGCTCGGAACGCGAGTTGGGGAGCGCTCGGCGACGGAAGCATCGCTATCATCGAGATGGCGCGGACCTCTGGACTCGCATTGGTGCCCCCTACCCAACTCAACCCCCTCGTCACGACGACCTACGGGTTGGGCGAAGCGATCTCCGCGGCGCTCGACGACGGCTTTCGACGATTCATCATCGGCATCGGCGGCAGCGCGACCAACGACGCTGGCGCGGGCATGGCGCAGGCGCTCGGGGTCCGGCTTCTGGACAACCACGGAACGAATCTGCCCCACGGCGGGCAGGCTCTGGCCCGACTGAACAACATCGACTTGTCCCGACTGGATTCTCGAGCACGGGAATCGACGTTCATGGTGGCGTGCGACGTCAACAACCCGCTTACAGGACCCGAGGGCGCTTCGGCGATTTACGGTCCGCAAAAAGGCGCGACTCCGGCGATGATCGAGGAACTCGATGCCGCTCTCACGAACTTCGCGAACGTCGTGAAGCGTGACGTTGGCGCCGAGATCAACAACCTGGCGGGTTCCGGCGCCGCGGGCGGACTAGGCGGCGGACTCGTCGCGTTCTTGGGGGCGTCGCTGCGCGCCGGGGTGGATATCGTTCTCGACACGGTCGATCTCGACGCAAAGCTGCAAGGCGCGGATTTAGTGTTGACCGGCGAGGGAAGCCTCGACAACCAGACGATCTACCGGAAAGCGCCTATTGGGGTTGCTGAACGAGCCGCGGTGCATGACATACCGGTCGTGGCGATCAACGGATCACTCGGCAACGAATACCAGGTCGTCCACCAACACGGCATCCACGCCGCGACGGCCATACCGTCGGGTCCGATGTCGCTGGAAGAGGCTTCCGAGCGGGCGGCGGACCTGATATCCGAGTGCACCCAAGAGACGATGCGGATGCTCATGGTTGGCGCGAGGGTGTTCGGGAAGAACTGATCCCGCTAGCCCAGGGTGAACCCGCTGACGTGATCGGGAACCTCGACGCCTGGTAGGTTCCGGTCGTCCGGAATTGCATCGCCCACCGCTTGCGACACCTGAATGACTCCCGCCCAGACTGGCAGGGCGTAGTCTTCCTCGTCGTCGGCTGGCGCGCCGTCGCGAAGCTTGACCGACGCCTCGTCGATCGGCATCTTCAGCACCGCGGTCGCCTTGATCTCCTGATCGGTCATGGGGCGGAGGGTCTCCCATCTGCCTGGAGTTAGCCCATCGACGAATCGTTTCAACGCGGCGGTCTTTTCGTCTCCCTCCAACTGAACCGCCTGCCCGAATATCGTGACCGAGCGGAAGTTGGCCGAGTGGTGGTACGCGGATCTCGCGAGTACGATCCCGTCGAACAACATGACATTGAGCGCAACGCTGGCTCCGGCGACGTTACGGAGAAACCGGCTTGCCGAGGAGCCGTGCCAGAAGATGTCGTTACCGTCTCGCCATTGGAACGTCGGCGTGATGTACGGTTCGCCGCCGATGACGTACGACACGTGGCACATCGGAGTGCTGTCGATGATCTCGTAGGCCAGCTTTCGGTCGTACGATCCCCTGGCGGGGTTTCGGATAAGTCGGGTCTTGTCGGTAACGCGTAGTTCGCTGTTGGTCAACTCATATGCTCCATACTTTCGGATTAGTGGCGTCAGACGAGATGTTCGACGATAGCGCGCCCCGCGTTCGCCCGACGCGGCCCTACCCGATCAGCACCATGTGAACCTGGCCTGGCCCGTGAACGCCCGTGACCAGCGTGTACTCGATGTCCGCCGAGCGGCTGGGTCCGGAAATGAGGGTCAAGTAGCTGCCGAGCTCGCCGTCGAGGTGATCTCGACGCTGCATCGCGAAGAGTTCGTCGAGGCTTGGCAGGACCTCGCCTCGTTGGACGATGGCGATGTGGACCGGCGGCAACAGCGAAACGAGTCTGCTGACGCCCGCGCGCGGCAGCAAAACGCAGGTGCCGGTCTCGGCGATGGCGTAGTCGACGCCCGTGACGCCGATGTCGGACCCTGCGGCAAGCGCACGGAACCGATCTCGTTCGGTCTGTCTTGCTCGCGCTGATCCGGCGGTAATGGACATCGGCTCGATCGGAACGCCGAGCTCGGCGAACCAACCGTCGACTGCGCCGTCGGTCAAGACTGGGTGCAACGAGCGCACCGCCTGGCGGGCCCCGAGGTCGCGGGCAATCTGCATAACGTAGGCGCGAGCCGCGGCCAGGGTTGGGAATCTTGCGACGTTCCAGCCGGAGCGTTCGGCGGTGTTGGCGAGCTTTATCATTAGGCCTTCAGCGTCATACTCCATACGATCGAGGATGCCGTGAACTCGGTCATGGGTCGTGCCGGCTGTGGGCGTCAGGCTGGCGTCGACCGGTTGAGGAGTCGTCGAATCGTCCGGTCCCCTGCCCAGCGCTTGCCGGAGGTTGGCGAAGAATGCGTCGCGCTCGGTCATCCGCGACTACGTTTGCGCCACCGGGATCGGAACGGCTTTGATGCGAGCGCGGGGAAGCTGCGAACCTTGGTCCAGCCGGACAGCGGCGGCGGCAGACGGTTGATTCGGCCCCGACGCGCGATCGGCAACTGCGCCAGCCGGCCGAACATGTTTGCCAGGCCCATCATCACGCCGGACGACACGCTGGCGCGCCACCCCTTCACCGCCAAGGATTCGGCTGCCGACCTGCTTTTGTGCTCGGGATAGGTCTCGCCTTGTGTGAGTTCCTTGCGCAAATAGAGGAGCATTCGCGGCAGGTCGATGCTAACGGGGCAAGCCTCGCGACAGGCTCCGCAGAGCGTGGACGCGAATGGCAGATCTTTCGCGTCGGAAAGGTTCGTGAGCATGGGAGAGACGACCGCGCCGATCGGTCCCGGATAGACCCAACCGTACGCGTGGCCGCCTACCTTCTTGTACACGGGACAAGCGTTCAGGCAAGCTCCGCATCGCAGGCAGTACAGCGCTTCGCGCAGCTCCGGATCGGCTAGCATGCGCGAACGGCCGTTGTCTACAACGACGAGGTGGAACTCCTCAGGGCCGTCTTCGTCGGTGCTCTTCCTGGGCCCGGTCACGGTGGTGACATAGCTGGAGATCATCTGGCCTGTGGCCGACCGTATCAGCAGCCTCAGGAAGGTTCCGAGATCCTCCATGGACGGGACGATGCGCTCCATTCCGGCGATGGCTACGTGGACCTTGGGCATCGAGGTGCACATCCGGCCGTTGCCCTCGTTGGTCACGAGTGCGACTGTGCCGGATTCGGCGACCATGAAGTTCGCGCCGGTGATTCCCATTCCGGCGACGAGGAACTTCTCGCGCAATTGGGTTCGAGCTTCGCGAGTGAGGTTCTCGATGTCCTCGTAAAGCGGCACGTTCAGCTTGTCGCGGAACAGCTCTGAGACGTCCTCTTTGGACTTGTGAATCGCGGGGGCGATGATGTGGAACGGGGTTTCGCCGGCGAGCTGAACGATGTATTCGCCGAGGTCGGTTTCGACGGGCTCGACTCCGCTGTCTTCAAGGCGGCTGTTGAGCGCCATCTCTTCCGAGAGCATCGATTTGCTCTTGATGACGGTCTCGATGCCTTTCTCACGAGCGAGCTCGACGACGTAACTGGCCGCGGTCGCCGCGTCGCTGGCGAAGTAAACGTGGCCGCCGGCCTTCTTCACGTTGGCTTCCATCATGAGGAGGTATCGGTCGAGGTTGCCCAGCGTGTGCGCTTTGATGGCCCGGGCACGCTCGGAGGCGTCGTCCCACTGCGGAGTCTGGCTCTTGGCGGCGAGCCGGGCGTCGTGGAATCCGGTGAGTCCGGCCAGGTTGGCCTGGACGTTGCGATTGGCGAGAGCCTCGGCCGCCGCGTTGCGAAAGTTTTTGGTATCAGGCTGCAATGGCGCGGACCCTTAGCTTCAGATCAATTCGTCGATGAGCTGCGAAATGTGGGTGGCTTTGACAGGAACATCCTGGCGATCCATGCCGCCGCCGATGTGCATCAGACAGCCCATGTCGCAGGCGACCACCGATTCGGCGTTGGTCGCGCGGATGCCTTCGATCTTGTCGTTGAGCATCGCGCCGGATATCTCGGGGTACTTCACGGCGAAGGTTCCGCCGAATCCGCAGCAGACCTCCGACCCGGGCATCTCGACAGTCTCGACGCCAGGCAGCGACGCCAGCAGCGCGCGCGGTTGGCTGTCGACGCCGAGTTCGCGTTTCGCGTGGCACGAGCCGTGATACGTGACGCGCTTCATGCCGGCGCTCGCGTTGACGGCCGGCACGTCGGTCACGCCGAGCACGTCGACGATGAACTCGGTGAACTCGTAGACGCGCGATGACACGGCCTGCGCTCGGGCACGAAGCTCGGGATCGTCCCGCAGGAGTTGTTCGTAGTAGACGCGGACCATGCTGACGCACGAGCCGGAGGGCGCGACGACGTAGCGGTCGCCTTCGAACACTTCGAGGAATCGTTTGGCCAGCGGCTTGGCGTCGTTCCAGAATCCGGAGTTGAACGCGGGCTGGCCGCAGCAGGTCTGTTTCGAGGGGAAATCCAGGTCGACGCCGAGTTTTTCGAGAACTCGTGCCGTCGACTCGCCGACCTCGGGGTAGAACTGGTCGACGATGCAGGTTGCGAAGAGCGAGGCCCGGACGGCGTCAGTCAATCATCAACTCCACTGAAGCTATGGCGCGTCGAAACGACTTCCGCCGGCGCCTCATCCGGGACTTGAGTCCCCGAATATGAGCCCTCTGACCACAAAGCCGACGAGCCACGCCATCATGAAGACGCCGCCTGCGGCGAAAAGGGTGCCCTCGGACTTCGGCGCCAGCAACGAGGTGGGGGGCGCGTCGTCTTCGTCGCCTGGTTCGACTTCGATTTGATCGTCGGGAGATCCGTCGATTGCCGGTCCGTGCAAATGCACGTAAACGAGGAACAGTCCCAGGCCGACGGCCACCAATATCACTGAAATCTGATTGACGCCGAGCGCCAACCCGATCGCCGCGCCGACGACTCCCCAGGTTATCCAGCTATCCAATCGTTTCAGTTGTGCCACGTCAAACCTCGACTGGAAGGATACAACGCCTTCGGTCAAATTTCAACGGAATTGGGTTGCGTACGATACCGTCCTCGGCTAAACTCCGTGCGAACAAATCCGAGGAGGGACGCCGATGATCAAAGGTTTCTTCCATTCAGGACTCGTTGTCAAAGACATGGACAAGATGGTGGCATTCTATCGAGACTCGATGGGGCTCACCGTTTTGCGTGAGGCCACAAGCAAGGCGCCGCCCGAGGGCGACCACACGGGCATCCCCGGAGCCGAGCGCAAGCTGGTGTTCCTGGGCTATCCGGAAGGCGGCCACCAGATTGAACTCGTGACGTACATCAACCCGCCGAGCCCGGAGGGACACCTCGACAAGCATCAACGCGGCGCGTCGCACATCTGTTTCTACGTCAGCGACATGCAGGCCGTCTACGAGAAGCTTTCGGCAGAAGGCATTCATTTCGTGACACCGCCGATCACTCGCGACAACGCTGACGGCAGCCACGGCGGCATCTGCTACTTCCAGGACCCGGAGGGCAATTACCTCGAGCTGATCGAGAGTAGCGACTAGCTTTGCGGGCCCGTAAGATGAGTCGTTTCGCCGCTTTCGAGTTTCCAGATTGCTCACCAGATTACACCATTCGCATCTTGGAAATGGCTCGGGAGACTGCCATAATTGATTGTGGGGCCTGCGGATTTCCAGACTCGCCGGAAATCGAACCTTCGGGCGCAGGGTCGGGGCAAAATTAGAATGAACTCAAACCATTCGGCTATCGGCGCGTGGAAGTCGAGAGTCGAGGCACATCACGAGCAATCGCAGTGGGTGATGCCCGCCGCGATGCGAAACGGCGACTTCTGGGCGAAATCAGCATCGATGTTTAAGGTCGATCCTCTCCGCACGGACGACGAGTCGCTGAACATCATGCTCGACCTGGCGAAAGGGGCCGACACGGTCCTCGACGTCGGGGGCGGCGCGGGTCGGCTCGCGCTCCCGTTGGCGCTCAAATGCGAGTCGGTCACCGTCGTTGAGCCTTCGGAAGGCATGCTCGGCCAGCTCCGGGCATCGGTCTCCGAGTTCAACGTCGAGAACGTCAACATGATCCGCTCCAAGTGGGAAGAGGCGGAGGTCGCCGCGCAAGACTTCGTCGTGTGCTCCCACGTCGTCTACGGCATCCCTCAGATCGAGAGCTTCGTCGACCGGCTGCAACAGCACGCGACCCGAAGCGTCGCGCTGCTCTCGTTTGTCGAGGCCCCACAGGCACACATCGCCGGCCTTTGGGGACCGGTCCACGGCGAGGCGCGAATCGAGCTCCCTGCCCTGCCCGAGCTCGTCAACGTGCTGTGGGAGATGGGCATCCATCCGGACATCACGATGGTCCCCGGCAAGCAACGCCGGCACTTCGAGTCGACCGACTCCGCGATGGACGAGATGATGCGCCGCCTGTTCATCGGTGACAACCCGATAAAGGAAGAGCGACTTCGCGCCGCCCTACCCGGCTTCCTCGAAGACACGCCGGACGGCTACGTCATCAAAGGCACAAAGCCCGCGCACCAGGGCATCGTGCACTGGCGCGTCGACGACGAGTAGGCTGCCAAAACACCGGATCCGGGCCAGTCGCGCTCGGGCACGTTGAGCCGCCGTGCGGGTGAGAAGCCAGGGTCGGCCTTGAAGCCCGAGCCCACCAAGTGCGTCGGTGCTCTGGCCCTTACGGTCATCAGCTGAATCGGTTGTGTTCGATGCTTATCGATATGCTGGACCTTCCGCACAAGCAGAAACTTCTGGAGACTTGCGGGCAAAATGCGTGTTCAGCGACCAGATTCTTCGGCTTCGGCCTCAGAATGACACATTTTGTATGACGCCGCTTAATTTGGGTATCGCCATCAGGCCTAGCCCACCAAGTCCATCGGTGCTCTAGCCCTTCAGGGCCAGGCCGGGTTTCGCACTTTGGTGGCGCGGGTGCCAACCGCGCGCCATCGCCTGTCGAAGTGCCCGCGGTCGCATCAAGACCGAACTTCGCTCGGCGCCTGGAGATCGCACCGCAACGAGTCGTGGTTCGACCCGCCTCGGGAGCGGCAGCAGAACCATGGACGCCCGATGTGACCACGCATCGTCACCACGCCCAGCTCCGTTTGCGTTCGACATTCGACCGGTCTAGAATGGGAGGCGCTTGAGTGCCAGTCGCCGATCGCGCCCAAATCCGCCGCGAAAACGGGGCCAGATGGCGCTCCGAATCGGCGTAACGAACAAGGAAAGGCCCAGGAGGTCCTCGGATTGAAACCTACTAAGATTGAGAAGATCGAAACCATCCTCTGGTCCCGTTGGCTGTTGCTGCGGATCTACTGCGAGGACGGCACCGTAGGCATCGGCGAGGCGGGCGTGCACGGCTGGCAGCGGCCCACCGAGACGATGATCCGGATGTGTGAGCCGTACCTGATCGGCAAGAACCCGGACCTGATCGAGCACCACTTCCAGTTCCTGTATCGCAACTCGCACTTCATGGGCTCCGTCATCAACGGCGCGCTGTCGGCCATCGACATCGCGCTATGGGACATCAAGGGCAAGCGGCATGGCGTGCCGGTCTACGACCTTATGGGCGGCAAGACTCGTGACAAGGTCCGGTGCTACATCCACGTGACCGGCGACTCGCCCGAGGAGCTGGCCGCGGACGCCAAGAAGCGTGCCGACGAGGGCTTCACCGCCGTCAGGTTCGGAGCGTTCGGGCCCAACTTCTGGCTGCACAAGTCGGTCACCGAGTGGACCAACGGCGCCGTCGCCAACGTCGCCGCCGTGCGAGAGGCAGTCGGTCCCGACATCGACGTGTGCGTCGAGATACACCGTCAGATGAACCCCGCGGAGTCGATCGCGCTGGGTCGCCGGCTCGAGGAGTTCCACCCCTACTTCTACGAAGACCCGATGCTGCCCGACAGCCCCGCGACGATGGCCGAGATCCAGCAGCGCGGCAACCTGCCGATCGCGACCGGCGAGCGGTTCACGACGATCTTCGAGTTCCAGCAGATCCTCGAAAACAAAGCCTGCGCCTACATCCGTCCGGACCTGTGCCTGTGCGGCGGGCTGTCCGGCTGCAAAAAGGCGTCGGCGATGGCCGAAGCCAGCCACGTCAAGGTAATCCCGCACAACCCGCTGAGTCCCGTCAGCACGGCAGCCTGCGTCCAGCTAGACGCGTGCATCCCGAACTTCGCCCTCCAGGAGTACACCGGCGAGTCCGAGCCCCCCAAGAGCGAGCTCATCGTCGACCCGCTGAAGCTGGTGGACGGCCACTTGATCGTCCCTGAGAGCCCCGGCCTCGGCATCGAGCTCAACGAAGCGGCGTTCGAAAAATACCCCTTTATCGACAAGATCCTCGCAACCCCCATCGCCATCGACGGCTCCGTCGCCGACCGGTAGCGACTACACACGACACGCTGCCCCGGCAGCCGCCTGACCGTCGGGGGCAATCTATGTCAGGCTCGCTGCTGATGCTAACCGGCGTCGTCTGGCTCGGCATACTGAACCCCGGAATCCGGCGAATGCGGTTGGAGTAGATGCCGCAGGCCCCGGCATCGAACTCAATGAAGCGGCGTACGAAAAGTACCCCTTCACCGAAAAGATCTTCGCAACCCCCATCGCCATCGACGGCTCCCTCGCCGACCGGTAGCGGGGCTCCAGCCCGAGTCCCGTCGACTCGCCACCGCAAGTCCTGCGCCCCTATCCCGTCCGCAAACCAATAATGGCGCTCCACAAGATCTCTGCCCTGTAGTTTGTCCGAAGGCAACGAAGCCGGCACGACGAGGTGGTCGCCAGGGGTTTGGTTGAGGGTCCTATCCGTACTCACCGCCGTCGGCATCCAGCGTATTTGGGTGCATCCGGTTTAAGGCAATTGGCTCAGGTGATCCTCCGACGCCTCTGTCGTCTCGTCAACTGGCAGGTTGAATTCGAGCCGACTTTGAATCACTAGCTCGGTGACTATGTCTGCCAACTTTCTTTCGGTGACGACCCGATCGAATCGCTCCAACAAGACAGGGATGTTCACAAGTTCCTTAATACATGCCATGGGCCGATCTACACAGCCACGACACCGAAAGCTTTGTAAACCAATTGTTGCATCTGACTATTTAAGTCTTCAATCGAGTTTTCGGATTTGACGACGAAGGTGATTGGGAATCGCTGTATTTTGTCGATATCCAAGAAGTATTTGCGTACGTCTGTTGTTTCAGTAACTTGAAAGAATCGTCCCAGTGGTCGCATAACAAAATTTATCCCGCCATCATTGGCATTGGTGCGACCCGTTTTGTACAAGATCAACGGTTCGTCGGTAAGTTCATTCCGGCTCCAACCCCAGTACACAAGTTGGGCTCCATAATAAGGTTTCAGAATTGCATAGCTGACTATCTCGAAGACCCGAGCATCCACATTGGGACGTAGTAGGTTATGAACAAACCTCCTGACTTGCACCGGATAATCGGACTGGATATTTTGGAGTTGCTCACAATCAGCAATGAGTGCCTCAAACACGTCTTGTTTTACGGATACATAAGCGTCCAATATACGAATGATCGCAACAGAAAGCCCATGCGTGTATCTATCCGTCTCGGCCTGCAACAAGTTCTCGTTGATCCAATACCTGTTTGTGTCATTATTCCACAGAATTGGGACATAGCCAGAGGTTGGGAAATATCATCGAAACTCTTGGTTGAGGCGGTGATTGAGGGCATGGTTCTGCAGTTTGCTAGCAAATAGGAACTCCCGTTGTCTCCTAAAAAGAACCGTGAACCGTGCTCCTTCGTAGTTTGAGTAATCGCCCGATTCATCGAATTTATTGGCGATGTAGTCTTCAACCAGAACATAGATCGCGTAGAGATTCCCGAATGATCCGCGTGATTTTGAGCCGCGGGAAACGGAACGCGTCTTGACATTCAAGTATTGGAGGAGCTCGTTTCTGTCGAAAATCTCGTCGCCATCTTCACCAAATTCCTCTCGGAGAATGCTCAGCATTGATGTGGTGAAGCTGTGTTGAATAGTCATTCGCCGAATAATCGGGTTTGCGCGTCTGGTTGGTAACGCCCATAGGATTTTGTTGGCGGACGAAGCGTTTCGCCTTTGTATTCGGTTGTGATACCGAGTCGACGCAGACCGATCTTCACGAATTGCTCTTGTAGTTCGATCCCGATGCTTCGGCGATCGAGGCGTTGAGCGACGGCCGATATTGTGAAGGTGCCAGTAAACGGATCAAGAACAAGGTCGTGGGGGTTGCTGCTGGCCCGGATTATTCTCTCAAGAAACACTTCGGGTTTTGGGGTCGGGTGCTCTTCGTACTCATCCATTCGGTAGCGCACTCGTGGGAAGTACCAAACGTTTCCGGCACTTTAGACGCATTATACTGCGCCGGTTTAGGTTTTCGGTAGTCGATCAACTTACGTTTTGCACCGGTTTTGGCCTCAACCGAAATGTCTGCTGAATTGAAGGTATACTGTTGTTTGTCTTTGACGCAATGCAGAATCGGCTCGTACATTGAGCCATAAACATGCCTCGCCTGCACCCTCGAGCTGTCATAGTGCCAAACCAAACGCGATGCTATGTGCAATTTATCGCGCAGGAACAGATCGATGAACGGTATCGATTGTGTGCTGCACATCACATACAGGCTTCCATGTGGGGCCAACTTGGAGATGCAAAGAGCAAGCCATTCACGACACCAGTTTACGTAGTCCTCATCGGTAGGCCATTTATCGACAAAATTGGCCAGCCGCTTGCCGATGTTGTACGGCGGATCGGCGAAAAGCAGGTCCACGGATCCATCCGAAATTTCGGTGCGCAGCACTTCAATCGCCTCTCCGAGGTTGACTGTACAATCTCGATTCTGAAATCGCATTCGTCACAGGTCCGTTCTTGTGTAAAACCGCTTGTTCAACCCAGGTTCACGCCGACGCATATGCGCATTCTGATGCTGCAGGTCATCCATCGTCACGGCAGCCGCCAGACTGTGCAGCTGCAAGAAGCGCGGGCCCCGGGGTGCTTTGCCTCTGCGCCGCTTCCCCAACCCCACAGGCTCATCCAAACGCCAAAGACGTTTTTTCTTCAACGAGATTAGTTTGCGCCCAGGTTATAGGCAGGGTGATCGCACCCCACCTGTGAGTGCGCTGTCGTTGGGTCTATAATGTTTTCAATCTCGCCCACATTTCAATCTCGCCCACATACTGTATATCAGAGAAGGGATGGGAAACGTAGAGAGCGAAGAATTTGGGAATCTGGACGACGCGAACGAAGCCCCAGGCGTTGTGTTTCTTCAAGAACGTGACCCCATCTGGATGAGAGGGGCAGAGAATCAACTGACCATCGGGCATCGCCTTCAGTTGTGCCTTTGATATGGTGGGCAGATCAGCACTCTCGGGCGTGGGCTGCGGCTCAAGGGTGTTCGCCGGCGTGTAGTCGGATAGCCGAGCGATTGGGGCCGCTTTGCAGGGGTTCTCTAGTGGCATGGCGATGCTCTCTTGGCCCACGGCTAACGCAGCTAGGATGCCCGAGCGCATCGTAGCAACCCACCGACAGGTTATCAAGCTAGCACATCTCAAATTCGGCTTCAGGTGCCTTTTTTGGGGGGAGCACGCGATGATTCAGCAGGCTACAGAAAGCAACTACGCGATTTCGTGAGCCATTGGGTCTGCTCGGGCGTTGATTGCAACGGTCACTCCGGGACGCTCGCTGCTCTTCAACCAACGGATCGCGAGTAATCCGCTGCCCCTTCCCGGATGAATTTGGCTATCGACACGTACCACCGACAAGATCAATCATTGAGTACTCCTTTGCTGACAGAATCATTCGCGCAGAATCCATGGTGTTGCGAAACTGTGCGGTAAGCGCCCAACGAGTTGTTCAAACGCCGGTCGTGCCTCGAGCGGGGTACGGTTCGCGGCCTGGTCACTCATTCGACCTGACCCCAACGCGAATGTGAGATGATACCCCCACTGCGACGCCTACGACGCGCCGCCAACACCACCGTGAGGAGAACGACATGGCGAGTCTTGATGGGATTGTATGGGAGCGCGTGCTGTGGGAGTTGTCGGACTCGGGGGTGCTTGCGATTACGCTGGATCGGGCTGAGCGGCTGAACGCGGTTAGCTTTCGGACGCTGAACGAGGTGCGGTGGCTCGTCGACCATGCGGGGAGCAATCTGGATGTCCGGGTCGTGACGATTCGCGGGGCTGGGAATCGGGCGTTTTGCTCCGGCGACGACATGAAGGGCATGGAGCCGGAGCCTGGGGTCGACGACTTTCACGTCCATCGACGGCTGATCCGGTCGTTGCGGGCGTTGCCCAAGCCGGTCGTGGCGCTCGTCAACGGGTGGGCGCTCGGGTTCGGGTTCGAGCTCGCCAGCGCGTGCGATTTCCGGCTGTGCGCCGACGACATCGAGGTCGGCGACCATCGGGTCACGCGGTCGATCGGGATGATCGGCGGGTCGTCGTGGTTCCTGCCTCGGATCATCGGGCAGGGTCGGGCGCTGGAGATGCTGATGACGGGGAGCCATCTAAGGGCGCAACAGGCGCTTGACTGGGGCTGGGCGAATCGCGTTTGGCCGGTCGCCGAGTTCCACGATCGCGCGGCCGAGTACGTCGAGATGCTCGCTGGCATGGCGACGGTCGCGGTCGGCGGGTACAAGGAAGCGATGGAGTACTCGATGACGCACAGCCTCCGGGACTCGCTTTCGCACGAATACGAGGTCTCGACGCTCCGGGTCAAGGGCACCGACGACCAGGCGGAGGGCCGGGCGTCGTGGCTCGAGCGGCGCAATCCGAAGTTCACGGGGCGGTAGGGGCAGCCGGGCAGCAGTCAGCTATCAGCCGTCAGTAGTCAGCAGTCAGCTATCAGCGGTCAGCTGTCAGCCGTCGGGCGATGGCCTTGCGGCGATCCCACGTGCAGCCTAGAATGTGCCGTGTTCGGCAGACTTGGGGTCGTCGCGCCTGATCGTACGCCCTAGAGGCATGGGATCGCAGCTTTTTCTTGTTCGCAGATTGCGAGACCGTTGCGCTTCGCGCCGCCGGGTCGACAGTCGGAAACGTCGACTGGTTTCGCTCCCTGAGATCGACGGACGAACGGGCAGTCATGAGTTGAGTGCGCAGCGAGAACGAAGGAGCGGGATGTGACGTCAGGGCAATTCGACGGCGAGCGATACAAGAGCGCGCAGCGGCGAGACTGGGACCAGGTTGCGGCCGCGTGGTCGAAGTGGTGGTCGCTGTTCGAGCGCAATGCGCAGCAGGTCAGCGATCGTTTGGCCGCGATGGCCATGGTCCAGGCCGGTAATCAAGTGCTGGATGTTTCGGCGGGTATCGGTGAGCCCGCCGCGACCGTGGCCAAACTGGTCGGGCCCGGAGGTTCGGTGGTTGCGACCGATCAAGCGCCCGCAATGCTCGCAGTCGCTCGAACACGAATGGCCGACCTCGGACTGAGCAACGTCGAGCTCGTCGAGGCTGACACGGAGCGACTCAACGTGAACGACGCCGAGTTCGACGGCGCGGTATGCAGGTGGGCTTTGATGTTTCTGCCGGACCTGCAACAGGGATTGTCCAGGATTCGTCGATCCATCAAGCCCGGCGGTAAATTTGCGACATCGGTGTGGGGCACGCCGGACAAAGTCCCGTTCATCAGCCTTTCGATGGGAGTGGCTCAACGAGTGTTCGATCCGCCGCCTCCGTCGCCGCCTTCCGACGCGCCCAACCTCTTCAAGCTCGGAGCGCCGGGGCTGATCGAGTCCGCATTCGAGGAAGCCGGTTTCCAGGACGTGCAGAGCGAAAAGTCGATGATGAAGATGATCATGGATTCGGCGGAGGAGTTCCGGGACTTCATGAGCGACATCGCTCCGCCCATCCATGCCCTGGTCGCGGATCGGAGCGACTCGGTGAAGGCCGCGTTCTGGGACGCGGTGGCCGACGGCACTCGTGCGTTCGAAACATCTGACGGCGGCGTTAGCGTCCCTGGCGAAGCGATTCTGGTCGTCGGGACCGCATAGACGCAACCGGTCCGCCTCACCGAAGAACCACCACCGCTTTACCGAACAAGTCTCGCAAACCAAGAATCTCGTAGATGCGAAAACGAAAATGAAGGATTGAGTATGACGAGTAGCGTTAACACCGTGGAAACCGATGTCCTGGTCATTGGCGGCGGTGGGGCCGGAACCAGGGCCGCGATCGAGGCGTCGCGCGCCGGCGCCAAGACCGTCCTAGCCGTCAAGGGGCGGTTCAACTCGGTGGGCGTCCACGGGGCCGGCGCGACAGGCGTCGGACTGTCCGAGGCCGGCGCCTTCTTCTACTTCGATCCCAAAACCGGCTACCCGCTGATCGACCCCGATGAATGGGGCCCGATCACGCTCGAAGAAATCCTCGAGCTCGACTACCAGGTCATCGTCCAGGTGGGACTCGGCATGGCCGATCCGAAGCTGGCGCGAGTGATGGTTCAGGACGCGGTGTCGCAGCGTCAGCAGATCGAGGAGTGGGGCGTCGAGATTCACGGCGACCGACTCAGGCATCACGGACTGCCTTTGATGGCCGCGCTCGGACGCCATATCCAGCTCACCGACGTCGACGTACGCGAGGAGGCAGCGATCACCGATCTGCTCGTCCACGACGGCTCGTGCGTCGGCGCGGTCGGCCTCGACTTCCAGGGCAACACGATCGTGTTCAAGGCTGGCGCTGTCGTCCTATGCTCCGGCGGAGACGCGGGATTGTATCGGCACAACTTCCACCCGCCCGACGTCACCGGCGACGGGCACGCGATGGCTTACAACGCGGGCGCGACGCTGATGAACATGGAGTTCGGCCAGTTCTTCCTCTCCACCCTACCCGCCGTCACGCACCCGAGCGCCGTCTGGCTGTTCCAACCCGGCGTTCGACTCAAGAATGGCCTCGGCCAGGAGTTCCTGCCGAACTACTTGCCCGACGGCATCACGTCCGACGAGGTTTTCGCGGCTCGGACCTACCAGCCGATGTTCACGATGGCCAACGTCAGCGGCTACGCCGATATTGCTATGATGAAAGAGGTGTTGGCTGGCAGGGCCGGACCGTACGGTGGCGCGTTGCTCGACCTCACCGACCCCAGCATCGTCACCCGAAGCATGTACGCTGAGGGCTGGCTGGCGAAGCGCGGCATCGAGGCCGCTGAACGCCCGCTCGAGATCATCCCCGCGCGTCACTGCTCGCACGGCGGTCCCCGCATCGACGAGTTCGGCCGGACCGACATCGCGGGCTTGTACGCTGGCGGCGGCGAGGCTGCCTCCGGTCCGCAGGGCGCTGATCGCATGGGCGGACACATGCTCGGCAGCGGCCAGGTGTTCGGCACCCGAGCCGGTCGCGACGCCGCGCGCTACGCCAACGAGAACGGCGCCGACGACATCCCCGCCGACGTCGTCGAGCACGGCCTGGAGCGCATCCGCAGCCTCGGCACGCTTCGAGGATCGGTCAGGCCTCGCGAGGTAAAGCGCGAGCTCAGGCGCCGAGCGTGGGAGGACATGAACGTGATCCGCAGCGAGGAGGCGTGCAATCGCGTGCTCGAGACGATCGCCAGAATCCACGACGAGTTCACATCTCGGCTCACGATCCAGGAGCCCTTCGATCGCGTCGAGGCGATGGAGGTTCTGAACATGCTCACGGTCGCGGAGATGACCGCGAAGACGATCGCGATGCGAACGGAAAGCCGAGGCGGCCACTACCGTGAGGACTACCCGGAGCAGGACGACGCTCAGTGGCTCAAGAGCATCTCGATCCGCAAGGAAGGCGACGAGATGACGCTCGGCACGATAGCACTGGATCCGGAGTGGAGGGATCGCACCGACGAGCTCAAGGGCGTCAGTTTCGCCGGCGGGCGCCAGGAGTAGCTGAGAGCTCAACATTCAATGCGGGGGTAGCGAGGCTCGGATGCGCGGCCGTCCCAGTACCGGGGTCTGCCAGCGCAACGTGTTCATGGGCGCCCCTTCGACAAGCTCAGGGTGAGCGGGCTGGGGGCGTAGGTACGCTGCCCGACACGTTCGGGTTATGCCGAGCCGTCGACTGTGGACGACGGGCTCCGGAGCTTATTCTGTCCCACGCACCCGCCCGCGAAAATCTCGTGGGGACACCCCACGCCCCGGCAGGGCTTCACCCTTGCATTCCGATTTTGTCGCGATCGGTCGATCGGGTTGGCAGTCCTTCTACGCGCTTGCCGATTACCGCGAGACGAACGGTAGAGATGAGTCTCCCATCGTGTGGATCAACGCATAGTTCGCTCAGCCAACAGGCCAGAACCAACGAGCGGGTCGCGCCGTGGCTGATGGCCGGATTCGTCTGACAAGATCCGTAGGGGAAGGTTTCAAACCCTCCCGAGTGGTTTCGATGATAGACCGGCTTGTCACGCGGCTCAACGTGGCTTTTGGCGTATTTCGTGTGGTATGTCGTTGCAGCGGGTCAGGAGGGATTGAAACCCTCCCCTACGGATTCGATATGTGACTCGGTCCGATCGCGTAAGCGCCAGACCATGCGACGATATTGATCGGATCATGAGGAGCCCCGTGAGCCTGCAAAGGCCCGACGCAATCAGTAGGTTCACCAGGGTGAAACGTCTCGCCTATGCTAAGTGCTTCAATTACGGGTTGTTGATGGAGTAGTAGCGGTTTTCACCCGCGCGCGGCGACAGACGTTCGCAGACCGAAACCACTACTCCCGCGCGAACTCGATGCGCACCTCGCGTACGCGGAACGCGTCGCCGACTGAAAGGGCGATGCCAAAACGGCTGTCGTCGACGATGGTCCATTTGGCGCCGTCGTCGGTAAACGTTTGGCCTTGCGCGTTTTGCTCGCATGCTCCGAGGTAACAGACGATGGATGTAGTGCGAATCGACGTCAGACGGTCGGCCTTCTTGAGCTCGGAGACATCGACCGGTTTCAAGAACGGGTGCGGGATCAGGACTGCGTCTTCCGTCTCCTTCACCGTGGTCTCGTCGTGGATCGAGTTGGAGTCCTCGACCCTGGTTCCGAATACCTGGCGATACGAATCGATCTTGCTGACCGTGCCCGACCCGAGCGTCTGAGTTGGCGCGGCTTCGATCACGGTATCGGTCCATTCGGTCGGCGATCGGTAGACCAGGCGGTGGACCTCGTTGGGCGACCCTCCGCTTGCCACGGACTCTCCGATCTCATAGGTCATCGTCAATCGCGGCCAGCCCGTAGTCTCGGGCGAAGCGTCGTTCGCGGAGTAGAAGAAGACCGCCATCGCGACGGCATACAGTGCGACCGAGCCGATGAGCAGCCAGAGCTTGCGTCTTCGTTTCACGGTTGTGAATCACCTTCCGGCTGGACTGGTTTGGCCAGGCGACCACCCCTGCGCGGCCGAACCGGTCCGAAACCTGAACATTGTAGCGCGAGCGATGGCCGGAGCGGTGAGCCGGCCGAACCGCGTCCCATGGATGGCCGCCCGAATAACCGCTCGATCCTTGCATTCTCGCGCTTGATCGCGAGCTCGGACCGCGCCGCCCTCAATTTGGCCCGAACGCTCGTTTACTTCCGCGAGAGCCCAGGGTAAGATGTGACCGGCAATTCACAAATTCCTTTGCATTGAAACAGTTGGCAGTCCGGGAGGACTCTTGGCCAAAGCAACAACTCCGACGGAGGCCGAGGCGCCGGAAGCCGCCCATCGAAACATTTTCTATGGTTGGTGGATCGTATTCGCCGGGTCGATGAGCCAAGCCTACACCTCGGGCGCATTCTGGCAGGGCTTCGGCGCTTTCTTCGATCCCATCGTCGACCACTTCGGCTGGGGCAAGGCGATCACCGGCGCCGCCGTCTCCCTGCAACGAACCGAATCCGGAATGATCTCCCCGTTCGTCGGTTGGTTCATCGAGAGGTTCGGCCCGCGCAACGTGATGCTGTTCGGCGTTGCGGCCACCGGCCTGGGCTTCATCCTGCTCAGCCGCATCAACAACCTCTGGCAGTTCTACGCGGCGTTCGCCGTCATCACCGTCGGTCTGTCGTTTGGCTCGTTCCTGACCGTGACCACGACCGTCGCCAACTGGTTCGTGACTCGCCGAGCTCGGGCGCTGGCGATCATGTCGGCCGGCTCCGGCATCGGCGGACTGCTGGTGCCCCTGATCGTGTGGTTCATCGCTGTCACCGATTGGCGCACTGGTCTGGTGGCGATCGGCATCGGGTTCATGGTGGTTGGATTCCCGGTGGCGTTTGTAATGCGAAGCCGGCCCGAAGATTATGGCTTGCTCCCCGACGGCTCCAGCCCAGACGACGTCGATTCGTACGAGGATCGCGGCACGAGCTCTGAGACGGAGCCAGAGGCCGCATTCACCACAAAGCAGGCGATGTGCACACAGACCTTCTGGTTGATGGCGTTGGCCATGGGAGGCGGGCAGCTAATAATCTCGGCCTCCGTCTACCAGATTTCAGCGATGACCAGCTTCGGCGTGAGCCGCACCGTCGCCGGCATCGTGATCATGTCGGTCTCGATGATCGGACTGATGGGAAGGCTGACCAGCGGATTCGTGGGCGACCAACTGGACAAACGCCACGTGCTCGCCGTTTCGTTCGCCATGCAGTTTGTCGGGACACTGCTGTTCGCTTTCGTCGGCGGGATCTGGCATCTGCTCGGGTTCATTGTCTTCTGGGGGATTGGTTTCGGCGTGTCGATTCCGATCCGATTCGCGTTGCTGGCGGACCTTTTCGGTCGACGCCATTTTGGCTCGATCATGGGGATCATGATGACGTTCAGCACCGTATTCGGTGTGATCGGACCTCTCGGCGTTGGTTGGATGGCCGACTACCGGGGAACCTATCGAGAGCCGTACGTCATCCTCTCGGTCGCCGTGTTGGTATGCATTCCGCTGATCCTCGCGGTAAAAAAGCCGCGGCCCGTATCGCGGACCGTGGAGTCTGTCAGGACCTGAACGCCGCGAACGGGGTTGGGCGTCGAAGCACCAGATCCACCCGAATGCCGGCTGGCAGACCGAAGAACGACTCCTTGCGACAGCGCAATGTCGCCCCAGACGGCAGGGTTACGACAAGCATCGTCTCGTCGCCTCGGAACTCGCGCGACTCCAGCAGGACCATCCCTGACTCGTTGACCTCGATCCCGAAATCGTCAGGACGAATCAGCAGGTCGACGTCGGCGTCGGGCCCGAGCTCTTCGCCGGCGCTTAGGATCGGGAAGACGCCAACTTCTGTGAACGCGGTTCCGTCCGCCTGCACGGTTCCGGACAGGAAGTCGCAAGCGCCGGCAAGTCGGGCCACGTGCCTGCTGACCGGCAAGTGGTACACCGCCTCGGGTGTGTCGACCTGGGCCATCTCGCCGTCGCTCATAATCCCTACCCTGTCGGCGATCGCAAACGCCTGGTCGCGATCGTGTGTGACGAAAACGGCGGCCGTCTTGCCATCTCGCAGGATGGCTTCGACTTCGCGACGCATCTCGTTGCGCATACCAGCGTCGACGTTGCTGAACGGCTCGTCCATCAGGATCGTGACCGGCCTGGGGGCAAGGGTTCGAGCAAGCGCGACTCGCTGCTGCTGTCCGCCTGAGAGCTCGTGCGGATAGCGGGACCCGAGCTCGGGCAGCTGCACGAGTTCCATGACCTCGGCGACGCGCGCGACCCTTTCGTCGCTGTCGAGCCCGTGCAAGCCGAACGCGATGTTCTGCTCGACAGTCATGTGTGGAAACAGCGCATACTCTTGGACGACCATCCCGACCGCTCGTTGATCCGGAGCCACTTGCTTGTCGGGCGTCGATACAACCGTGCCTTGGACGATCACCTCACCGGCGGACGGCGCTTCGAGCCCCGCGATCAGTCTCAAGAGTGTCGTTTTGCCGGAACCGCTGGACCCGAGAATCGATACGATCTCTCCCGGGTAGACTTCGAAGCTGACGTTGCGGACGGCAAGGAAGTCCCCAAATGACTTGGCAAGGCCAACGCATTTAAGCAGAGGCTCGGTCACCCTCTGCTCCGGTCCCGCATCATCAGCGCGGCCATGGGGACCGACGACATCAGGATTAGCATCAACGCCGGCGCCGCCGCCTGCGCGAAGAAGGCCTCGGACGATGCCGACCACACCGCCGATGCGAGCGTCTTGAAGCCAAGCGGTCCCAATATCAGCGTAGCTGGCAGCTCTTTCATCGTCACGAGGAACACCAGCGCCCCGCCCATGAGCAATCCGGGCCGGACCATCGGCGTCGTGACGCTCCACATCACTCGCCACCGGCTTCGACCGAGGCAACGGGCGGCCTCTTCGACTCTGGGGCTAACCTGCATCAACGATGACCTGACCGCTCCGAGCGCCGCCGGGATGAAAAGCACCACGTAAGCGAATATCAGTAGCCACATGGTTTGGTAGACCGGCTGGACGACCCGCGATCCGAAGAACACCAGCGCCAGCGCGACGACGATCCCCGGCAACGCATATCCAACGTAGCTGAGCCGTTCGACGCCGCGCGCGAGCAAGCTCGGATACCGAACCGCCAGGGCCGCGACGGGAACCGCGAGCGCGGTCGCGGCAAGCGCGGCAAGCCCGGATACGTAAAGCGAGTTCCTGGCCTCGGTCCACAGAAGCAACAGAGGCTCGCCCGAGGAGACGCCTTTGACCAGCCAGTACGTCAGCACCGCTGTCGGCAGGCCGAGCGCAGTGATCGACACGATTGCGGAGAACACGACCGACGGCCACTTCCACGCTCGCAACGCGATGGTCTTCATCGCTCGGGCCGAGCCAGTTCCCGCTCGGTAGTATCGACCTTTCGATCCGGTTACGCTGTCCGTGAACAGAATTGCCACCGCGAGGAGCACCAGTACCAGCGACAGGACAGCGGCAACGCTGCGATCGAAAGCTGACTGGTATTGCTGGTAGATCGCCCACGTAAATGTTTCGTACCGCATGAGCGACACGGCGCCGAAATCGCTGAGCGTGTACAGCGACACCAGCAGCGAGCCGGATGCGATGGCGGGCCTGAGCTGCGGGAGCGTCATACGGAACATCGTGCTCCACGGTCCGTGGCCGAGCAACCGCGCCGATTCGTCGATGGACGAGTCCATGTTTCGGAGCGCGGCTCGCACCGTCAAGAGAACATATGGGTAGCTGAGCAGTGTTAGCGTGATCGCGGCTCCGGGCAGGCCGTAGATCTCGGGCAGCCGGTCGACCCCGATCGGCTCTAGGATCTGCTGAACCAATCCTTTCGGTCCCAACGCGGACGCCGCCAAGAATGCGCCCACGTATGACGGCACCACAAGCGGCAGCGCGGTTAGAACCGACCACAGGCGACGGTACGGCAAGTCGGTGCGAACGGTCAGCCAGGCGAGGGGCAGCGCAAGCAGCACGCTGGCGCCGGTTACGATCACGACCAGCAGCGCCGATCGCCACAGAATCTGTGCGGTTCGCAGCCGGAACAAGAGCGACCAGGCGTCTTCAGACGCCCCAGCGCTCCGTATGACCAGATACGCGAGAGGAAGGGCCATCGCGAGCCCCACCAGGATGGCGGGACCAAGAATGGAGAGGGGCGGAAGCACACCCCCGGATTTGACGATGTTGGGCAGCAACAGCGCCCTGCCAACAAAGGGCGCATGCGGTCGCGCTATTTGCACGCCGGCCGCTTCACGGAATGATCCCCAAATCTCTCAACAGAGCCTGAGTTCCTGCAACGTCCGCGAGATCGGCCACGTCGATGTCGAGGCCGTTGACCTCGTCGATCGGCGGGATCAGCCGGTGGGTGGTGACCCCGTCAACGAGTGGATACTCGAAGGTCTGCCCGGCAAAGTACTGTTGAGCCACTTTCGAGAGGAGAAAACGCAGGAACTTCTCAGCGTTTTCTTGATTCTCCGCGCCCCCAATGATCCCCGCTCCCGCCACCATGACCAGGCTGCCTGGACCGCCACTCTTCAGGAACAGGTTCCGCGCGGCGAAATCCTCCCCTTCTTCTTGTAGGAATCGATGAAGATAATAGTGATTGACCAACCCCACATCAACTTCACCGGCGGCTGTGGCTGCAACAATCGGAGTGTTTTTCGGGTAGATCTTCGGTTCGTTGGCCTGGATGTCCGAGAGATACTGCCTGGTGGCGTCCTCACCCCAGTCGGCTCGCATCGCGCTCACCATCGTCTGGAACGACGCGTTGCCCGGCGCCCATCCGATGCGGCCCTTCCATTGAGGGTCGGTCAGATCTTGGAGGGTCGACGGCAATTCGGCGTCGGTCACGTTTTCGTTGTTGTAGACGACTACTCGCGCTCGACCCGAGATGCCGACCCAGTTTCTGTTGGGCGACTGCGCCCACTCGGGAACGATCGACATCAAATCTTCGGGAAGCGCGGTCAGCATGTCCGACACTGCACCGAGTCCGCCCGGGTCCTGCGCGAAGAACACGTCCGCGGGTGAGTTGTCGCCCTCTTCCATGAGAGTCGCCGCGAGCTCCGACGTGCCGCCGTACTTGACGCTGACGTCGACGCCAGACGCCTCGGCAAACTGTTCGATGATCGGCCCCACGAGCGACTCCGAGCGGCCTGAGTACACGACCAGCGAACCCGATGAAGAGTCGGCGGTCTCGCCGCATGCCGCGACAACAACCGAGAACATTGTTGCTGCGATCAGCCCTAGCGCCGCCAGAGTCCCTGTGCGTTTCGCTGAAATGAGGCGTGCCGTGCGCGGCGTCTGGCCTGAGGCGTTTGTCGGATTATCCGGGTCTCGCGTCAATTTATCCCGACCTCACTTTGTTCAAGTATGTATATACTAAGTAGCAAACTTAGTATATACTAAGTAGCGCTTTCAGGTCAACCGCGGCGCCACATTTCTGGCCTGCCAGCGCATCTTTCGTGCTGCGTCCACGAAGGGTTCACGGCCGTGGGCCGCCCTGCGTCGCCTGCAATCGGGGGTTTGTGAGAGTTCCATAATGATCCGATTTTCAGCTCGATCGTCCTCGACATTTCGGGTCGAGCGTCATCGCGGCCCTCTGGCCGGTCACCCGTCCGCGTATTGCGGATTTGGCGCGCCGATAATACAATTCACCTGCGCTCCCAGGGGTCAATCACAGCACGTCCCCGCCTCATCGGGCGCAATCAAGGAGGTCAGACTTGCTCGAGCAATTCAAAGTAAAAGACGCTGACGCCATTTTTGTTGAAGAAGCGCCGCTTCGCGAAACGGTCACCGCAA
>JASMDM010000069.1 GCA_030752795.1 SAR202 cluster bacterium
GATCACCAACCAGGATCGTCTCTGGCGCCGGTGGCCTGTAGCCCAGCGAGCTGTGTGGCCTGATGCCGTTGTAGGTCTGTCTGTACCCCTCCGTCAGTACCTGCACCTCCTGCAATGTGTAGAAGATCTCCCGGTCCAGTAGCTCGTCTCTGAGCTTTCCGTTGAAACTCTCCACGAAGCCGTTCTCCCAGGGTGAGCCGGGCTCGATGTACAGTGTCTTGGCTCCCACGTTTCCCAGCCACTCCCGAATAGCCCTGGCCGTAAACTCCGGTCCGTTGTCGGAGCGGATGTGGTCGGGCACACCTCTGGCCACCATCAACTCGGTCAGGGTCTCGATAACGTCGAAAGACCTGATGTGCCGGTCAGCCCTAATCGCCAGGCACTCCCTGGTGTATTCGTCTATGACAGTCAGCAGCCTCACTGCCCTGCCGTCTCGGGTCCTGCCCACGACGAAATCGTAGGCCCAGACATGGTTCGGTCTCTCGGGTCTGAGCCTGATGCACGAGCCGTCATTGAGCCACAGTCTTGCCCTCTTGGGTTGCTTGCCGGGCACTTTCAGCCCTTCCTGCCGCCAGATCCTCTCCACCCGCTTATGGTTGACCCTCCAACCACGATTCCGGAGCAGTGCTGTAATCCTCCGATACCCGTACCTGCCGAATCTTCTCGCGAGCTCTGCAATGGCCTCTGTGAGCAGCAGTTCGTCATCTGAGGCTACGGGTTCATACCGCTGGGTGGACCGGGATTGACCGAGCACCTTGCAGGCCCGACGTTCTGAGACTTCGAGGACCTTCACTGCATGGTCAACACCCTGGCGACGGCGGGTCGGGCTTAGAAGTTTCCCTCCGCCACCTCCTTCAGTATCTGGTTGTCCAGGGTCAGGTCGGCAACAGCTCTCTTGAGGCGGCCGTTCTCCAACTCGAGCTGCTTGAGACGCTTGACCTGGTCGATCCTTAGGCCGCCGTACTCGTTGCGCCACCGGTAGAAGGTCTGCTCGGTGACTCCAATCTGACGACAGACCTCGCTCACCTTGCTGCCGGTGGACATGGCCACCTCGGCTTCGCGTAACTTGGTGATGATCTGCTCCGGGCTGTGCTTCTTCCTCGGCATTTCGCCCTCCCCCTTTCTTCTTGGCCCAAGACTAACATTCGACTTGGACCAGTTTTCGGGGGGCAGGTCAGTCTCCCGAGTCCCTGCCTGATCCGACGACGTATCCTTGTTCGATTGGAGGCTGGCGGACGGCTACCTCATCTGGCTGAAGACGGGTTGCAGCCTCGCCCGAACGGCTGATTGGGTTGCGGTGTCTTCCGATTCGTAGATGGGAGATTCTTCGTCCAGATCATCGACCAAGTCGTATAGTTCGCCGGTTTCGTATAGGTTCCATTCGCGGTCGCGAACGAAGCGAATCTGCCCGATGTCGTTTCGAGCGTTCATTGGCTCGAAATGGAAGAACATCCAATCCCTGGGATTGCCTGTGCCGCCGGCGAGCTGCGGGTAGAACGAGCGTCCGTCCACCACGTAGCCTTCCGGAAATTCCAGCCCTGCCGCCTCGAAAATGGTCGGCAGGAAGTCGGTGGACTCCACCAGGTCGGTCTGCACGCTGTTTGTCGGGATTGTGCCCGGCATGTCGCAGATCAGCGGGACGTGAGTCCCTCGGTCGTTAGTCTTGCCTTTGCCGCCGCAAACCTCGTTGTGTTCGTGCATCATTGAGCAGACGTCGGTCGGACTGCCGTTGTCGCCCACGTAGATCACGAGCGTGTCTTCTCTGAGTCCCTGCTCGTCCAAGTAGTCGAACAGCCTGCCGATGACCTTGTCGTGATATTCCACCATATCCTTGTAGAACCGCGGGTCGTCTTCCCACGATCCGTCTTCGAGTTCGGCCCACGTCTTCGCGCCGAGTGACTTGTTGGCGGGCGGGTCGAACTCCTCCCACTCCGGACTGTCCGGTGTGGGTTCGTGGGGTTTGTGGGTTGCGGCCATCGGCCAGTACACGAAGAACGGGGCGTCATCGTCCTTCTTCCGTTCGATGTAGTCGATGATGTAGTCGCAGAAGATGTCCTCGCCGTATTTTCCGTCCGTATCGTCCCTGAACTTGCCGTTTTCGTAGATGATAGGGTTCTTGTAGCGGGAGCCTTTTTCTTCGGTGTGGTGAGCGTGCCATACGCAGAACTCGTCAAATCCCGCGTCTTCGATGCGCTGACCCTTAGACCGCATTCCAGGCTGTTGATCCGGCGGATTGTACGAGTAGAGCTGCCACTTTCCCGAGAGGCACGTGTTGTATCCGGCGTCCGAGAGCAGGTGGCCGAAGGTAACCTCGTCCGGCCTGAGCAACCCGAATCCGATGTAGTTTCGGAAGTTGTACTTGCCCGTCATGAGCGAGGCTCTGGTTGGGGTGCACAGCGGCATCACGTGAGCGTTTTCGAATCGCATGCCGCTCTCCGCCATCCCGTCGAGGCGAGGAGTAGCGTAGGACGTGCCGCCGTTCGCCCCGATGACCTCGTAGCCCAAATCGTCGGACATTATCAGAACAATGTTAGGTTGCTTTTTCGCCATCTTGCATGTCTCCAGTCAAAGGCGTAGCCGCGTTTCGTCGGCTGTCTTCAGCATTCAGCTCTCAGCTATCAGAAGGTCCGAAATGGGCGGGCATGGAAAGACTGCTCATCATCCAGAAAGGTAGCTCGTTGCCCGAAAGCCGGCACACTGCTCAACGACGGCCTGCTGCTGGAGGCATTATAGCTTGCGGGGTCGGATGGAGTCATGCGTACGATGACGAGACATTCAGTACTCTTGATTAGCCGATTCTGAGGTTCCGGGAAGTACGCAAGAGCCGGGACGTGCATCAATGATCCGTTACAGTTATTCTCGTAACCGTAGTTCGTCGAGGATACCCACCATGAGAAAGTTCACAACAACCATATCGCAACGCGGACAGGTGACGATTCCCGCAGAAGTCCGAAGGGCGCTGGGCGTTAACCCGGGAGATAAGGTCACATTTACGATCGACGGCGACGAGGTGCGATTGAAACCGTCTTTTTTCACGCTTGAGACGGTCTTCGGATCGGTTAAACCCTTGAACAAGCCGGAAGACTTCGACAGAATCATTAGTGAAGTCAAGGCAGGCAGGGCTGAGCAGACCGTCCGCGAGTTGCGCAGCGAATGAAATTCTTGGAAACGAATGTCTTTCTAAGGTATTTGACGAGAGACGACGAAGCCAAGGCTCGGGCGTGTTTTGAGCTTTTTCGGCGGACGGAGCGCGGACAAGAAGAACTCACGACCAGCGAGACCATCATCGCTGAGGTCACGCATGTGTTGTCGTCACCTCGCGCTGGCTACCGATTGGATCACGAAGATATACGGGCTCGACTAACGCCCATTTTGAGTATGCGCGGATTGAAACTCGAACACAAACGCATGTTTTACCGGGCGCTCGACATCTACGGGTCGGATCCGGAGCTCGACTTCGAAGACGCCATGGCCGTGGCACACGTGGAGCGCCAAGGCTTGACCGAGATCGTCAGTTACGACAGGGACTTTGATCGAATCTCAGGCATCCATAGAACCGAACGATAGCGAGACACACCAACTTCGTCGCTAGTATTCCCGTCGCGTTCCGCCGCCAAGCCCGGGCGCCTCACTTAGGCGTGACGAATCGACGTTCCCGCTAATCTGTCTCCGCCTCGAGCACCTTCTTCATCGCGCCCAGGTTCTTCTTCAAGGCCATTGGACCGGCGAGGGCCACCAACGGCAATAGCTCTTGTTGAATCCCGGGGCGTTGGTGCGCTTGACATCACGCGTGACGAGCGTGCCGCCGCCCTGATCGACGAACTTCATCGTGTGGACGAACGACATGTCGTTGGCCATGGTGACCGCGAAGCCGAATCGGTCGTTCTCGACCAATGTGGACACTTCCAGTCGGTCGGCCGCTTTCGCCTTCGAATGCGCGGACGGGTAGGTCTTGCCCACGGCGAGTCGCGAGTCGTCCGTTTCCTCGATCTTGATATCGTGCTGAGCCCATTCGGCGTGTCGGGCCAAATCGCTAGCGGCTTTGAATACGGTATCCAACGGTGCATTCACTAAGAAGTCTGGCATTCCTGTCACCTCCTGTGATGTTGCCTCGGATTATGGAGCATATAGATAAACGACGCAAAGTTCGTCAAAAACCGAAATGCAGTCTTGGTCGGCGACGAATCGGGCCCTGCGCCGAAAGCACCGGCTTACGCATTGTCGGGCGGCCGGCCGGCTTGAGTCGTACCCTGTCCGGACCGTCACGCCCTGGCAGTTGACACCACTGATAACGCGCATACAATGGTGTTTAGGCCAAAAAGCAGTTATTAAAGTAAGGCTGAAAGGGTACGCGATGATCAACAAGTTCGACAGCCTGTTCGCAGGGCACGTAGACATGGATAACGTTGGATATGCCGGAACCGCGGTGAACGACCGCGGATTCGACAATGAACACCTCGTGACCGCCTACGACAAGGCTCGGTCGATCGCTCAGCTCATGGACCGAGCGGGATACGACACCTTCTGGATGGCCGAGCACCACTTTCAGCACGAAGGATACGAGTGCATCCCGAACATCATGATGCTCGCGCTGCATCTGGCTCACGTGACAGATCGTCTCAAGTACGGATGCGGCTTCAACATTACGCCGATGTGGCACCCGCTGCGGCTGGCCGAAGACTTCGCGATGGCCGACGTCCTGACCGGCGGGCGCGTCGTGTTCGGCGTGGGACGCGGCTACCACACACGTGAGGTCGAGACGTTCGGCTCACCGTTGCTCGACCAGACCGGCAACCGCGATCTCTTCGAAGAGCAGGTCGACGTCATCTTCAAGGCGTTCCACGAGGAGTCCTTCTCGCACAAAGGGCAGCACTACACGATTCCCGCAGAGGTTCCGTATCGCGGCTACGGTCTGAAAGAGCTAACCGTCGTGCCTCGCCCGATCAATCGACCGGTCGAGTGCTGGCAGCCCGTTCAGAGCGCGACGCCCCGAGGGCTCGATTTCATGGCCAAGCACGACATCCACGGCGTAATCGGCGGAGGCGTCGCAGAGGGTGGGGCCACTCGGCGAGTCGTCGAAGCGTTCACGGATGCCAGGAACCGAGCGGGCCGCGCGACCGAGATCGGCGAGGCGCTGAGCTTTGGATTCCAGTTCTACATCGCCGACTCTCAACAGGAAGCGATGGCCGCTGCAGGGAAGTACTACGAAGAGAACTTGAAAATGTTCGGTCCGCTTAGGCTGATTCGATCGTTGAGCGACGAGCAGATCGAGATCATGTCCGATCCGGCTCAGGCGCCGCACGCCGACCTGCCCCGCATCGAAGCGGCCGTCGAATCCGGCGGGTTCCTCGCCGGACCTCCAGAGCAGATCATCGAGAAACTCAAAGCGGTCGAGGGCTGGTATCCGGGGCTCGACCGGATCATGGTGAGCCACCCGATAGGCACGCCGGAAGCCGTGATCGTCGAGCAACTCCAGTGGTTCTCCGAGGACGTGATGCCAGCGTTCAAAGACAGCGCGGTCGTGGTAGCGTCGGACGACTAAAAGCACGCCTTCGCCGAGTTCGGGGGACCGACACAACGACTTGTGCAATGGCCGCCCATCCAGCACAATAGCGCTCATCCAAACGCGGAGGAGCGAGCAATGGCTGCAAAGAAGGGAACTGGGCTTTTGATGGTCTGGACCGAGGTCCCGGCCGAACTGGAAGAAGAGTACAACCGCTGGTACAACGAAGAGCACGTGGCAGAGCGCTTGTCCGTGCCCGGCATTTTGAACGCGGCGCGATACGAGGTCGTCACGACCGGCCCGAAGCACCTGGCGATGTACGAGCTCGAAAGCTCGGAAGTGCTCGATTCTGAGGCATACCGGAAACTCAAGGACGAGCCGTCCGACTGGTCTCGCCGCATGTCGCCCGACGTCATCGGGACCGTGTACATCCGCAACGTCTATCGCATGATCCATCCGGAGAACCTAAGCGACGAAGCGGTGCAGGACGGCATGGCCCCCGCGCTGCAGATCGGCCGCATGGACATCCCATCCGAGCGTGAAGACGAGTGGAACGACTGGTACGACAACGTGTACGTGCCCAACTACGAGAAGGTTCCGGGCGTAATTCGAGGCCGCCGTTACGTCGCGGTCGAGGGCCAGCCGCAGTACCTGACCGTGTACGAATTCGAGCACGAAGGCGCATCGAGCACTCCCGAGTGGCGGACCCAGCAGAATATCGACCCTCGCAACGTCGGCATGCGCGATGCGATGATCCACCTCTCCGATTCACCAGGCATCTGGAAGAAGACTTTCGAGCTTTCGGACTGAGCTGGGCTCAACTCGCGGTAGAACGGAACGCCGCCCGCAACATTGATCGCCGCACGCTTTCCGGCTCTGCCTGGCGGTCCAGGGGAATTGTTAAGGGGGCGAAGCCCTCTTGACCGGGGGCTTGGGGGTGTCCCCCAAACTACCTACTTGGGCGGGTGGGTGGGACAAAGTGAGTCTCTCAACGGCGCTTCTACGCACAACAATCGCGACGGGAATCAGTCACGCCGCCGCCTTTCGCGATCGAGTCACGTTGTTCTCACCCGGCGTGAGGTCCAAGGCGACAAGGCGAACCATACGATGTCCGCAGTTCGGGGCGAATCACAAAACAAAGGGGACGCTCCGGGCGTCCCGTTTTGTTTTGTCGTTCTCGAAACCATGTCGCTTTAAATCACGTGGTACAGCACCAGGTGCTCGCGCAGCACATCGCTCGCGAAGTCGTTCTCGATGTCGCGCCAAACCGAATGGATGTGGTTGGCACCGTTCTGGCGGTTGTCGAACTCGACCATGAAGTTCCCGCCGTGGATTCGGTAGTAGTGCGCCTTGCCTGCCTCGGCGGGACCGCCCCACGCCCAGTGCAAGCCGTCGAACCCTTCGGACTCAAGTCGCTCCCATTTCTCGCGCGCCAGCTCGCTCGGCACTTGATCGACGTAGACGCCGACCAGCGATCGGAGCATGGCTTTCTGCGCCGGGTTCATCCTCGATGCGGGCAAGCCTTCCTCGGCGGGCAGCGAGACTCGGGTGCTGTTGAACGTGAGGATGTCCGCCGGCGCTTCTTTGTAGAGCGTCGCGATCGAGGACTGACGCTGATCGAGGCTGTTCATCAGCTCAAGCGCGATGTCCTCTCGGCCCGACAGCACCCGCGTACCCTTCTTAGGCCCGGAGCGGACCTCGGCCGGGTTGGTCCCGAAGAAGAACGGCGTCGTCGACAGGACGCGGTCGCCATGCACACTGAAGTGGATCGAGATGTGGTGCCCTTCGGCGCGCCATCCCCAGATCCCGTCACCGTTCGGGTCGCCGAAGACGGTGAAGTAGTACAGGTCAGGGTCTCGTACGAAGGAAACGACGCCTTGTTCCTTCTCAAGAGGACCCAGAACCGTTTCGAGATCGATGATCCCTTTCGCCTGCTGAAAGGACTTCTCCGTCAGGCCGCTTTCGAGCAGCGCGAACGCTTTCGTGCGTTGCGCGCCGTCCAGATCGCGCAACGGGATGCCGTGACGATTCATCGGCGGGTAGTACCAGAAGACGCGCTCGCCGTCTTCGAATTGGTAGACCGTCTTCGCTAGTTGATCCGCGTTCAGGCAGGCGACAAAATCGCTAGCTGTTTCCGTCATCGCCGTTGCCGTCGCGTGCGTCGCCGTAGTCGTCGCCATCCTCGCCTCCTGCGCTGTCCTCACTTCATCCGGTTACGACTTCAGTCTATACTTCGAGCCCCCATTTTTCGAGTAATTGGCCGATTGCCTGGCAGACGCCGCATGTCCGCTAGTCGCAAGTCGGCTAGAATCGACGGTCAGTCGACTTTTTCCAGCTTCTGGAAGCTGCGAACATTGTCTGGCGGCGTCGTGGTGTGGCTCATGTTCGTGTGCGCAACCTCGCCCACGTAGATGCTCTGGTCAGGCGCCAGGCAAATCCCGTGGGGCGCGATGAACTGGCCGGGCTCGAGACCGTATCCGTTGCCCAGGCGTGCCAACACCTTACCCGACGTGTTCAGGACGCTGACACGCGGGCCGATGTTCGGGAGTTCACGGTTGACCGCCATGCCCCAACCGAGCTCGCCGACGTAGACTCGCTGGTCGTCGGAGATGTAGATGCCGCAGGGCCGGTGAACGTTCGCCCACATCGTCTCGAAGTTGCCGTTGCGATCGAAAACCTGAATGCGGTGGTTCTCTCGGTCGGCGACGTATACGTAGCCGTCACGGTCGGTCGCGATGTTGTGGGCGATGTTGAACTGGCCCGCGTCAGTGCCCGGCTCGCCCCAGGACTTGATCAGCTTGCCGTCCGGCGAGTACTTGTGAACGCGCGAGTTGCCGTAGCCGTCCGAGACGAACAGGTCGCCGTTGTCCGGGTCCAGCGCGACGTGGGTGCATCGATTGAAGGGATCGCCGCTGAACATCCCCGCGGGCTGCCCAGGGACGCCGATCGTCATCAGCACCTCGCCGTCGAGGGTGCACTGCCGGACGGTGTGGTCGCCGTCATCGGTGCAGTACAGCGTGTCGTCCGGTCCGAGCGTTACACCGTGAGCCCGGGTGAACACGCCCTCGCCCCACGATTTGATGAAGTTCCCGTCGCTGTCGAAAACCATCATCGGGTGGTCGCCGCGGTTGAAGACGTAGACGTTGTTTTTCTTGTCGGTGATGACGCCCGCAACTTCTTTCCAGCGATATCCGTCGGGAAGCTTCTCCCAGTCTACGATGACCTCGTACGAGAATTGTCCGCTTCCAAGTTTGACGGCGCTTACCATGTATTATCTCCCTCCGCTTGCATTGGACTGGCGGATGCTTGCGAGTTCTGCCGTCATCAGCCAGAAGAGTGACCACGATTATATCACCGGAAGACTGGTTGGCGGAGGCGTAATGATCATGGAATTAATACGGTCGCATTCGGTTGGCCGACGAATTGTTGACTCCGGTTGCCGATGTGGAATACCCTTAAAAAGTTGAGGTGGCGTCCCGAACAATCAGTCGTACAGCGGAATTGTAGTCGATATTGAATGGAGGAAGAGCGACATGCCGAAGTTTCTAGTTCAAGCGTCGTATGCAGCAGAAGGAGCAAAAGGTCTGCTTGCTGATGGCGGCAGCAAGAGAATACAGGTCGTGGGAGACATGGTCGGTCAATTGGGCGGTGCTATCGAGGCCGCCTATTTTGCTTTCGGTGGAGATGACATCTGCATCATTGTTGACATGCCTGACAACGCATCCATGACCGCCATAGCCCTGACCGTCGCAGCCGCAGGCATCGCTAACGTCAGGACGACGGTCCTGATCACGCCCGAAGAAGTGGACGCGGCCAGCGGCATCGCCGTCACGTACAGTCCGCCGGGAGCCTGACCCGGAGCGATCTGCAAGAGGACGCCGGGTCCGCGATAATCGGAGATTCGAGCCATACCCGAATGTCGTCAAACCGTCGGAGAAATAGCGTTGCGAGCAACGTTGTCGAGTGGGGTGCCGTCTCGCAATGTACTCGCAACTCAGCTACCTTTCCGTTCACCCAGACTGCTATTCTTGAATGAAGTGCGTCCCTTCGGAGACGCTCCCTCCAATCATTCCATGGCAGGCAGCACTTTGCTCAGATTCTTCAGACGAGGCGACCGAGAAGACAAAAACAAGACGGAACAGGCAGTCGAACGCACTCGACGGACGTGGTTCCGGCGTGTGACGCGCGTGTTCCAGCGCAGTCAGATCGACGACGAAATGTGGGACGAGCTCGAAGAGTTGCTGATCTCCGCCGACGTCGGCGTCACCACCTCGATGAAACTGCTGGACGGGTTGCGAGATCGCATCCGCAGCCAGGCGATCTCGCGACCCGATGAAGCCTTGCAAGAGCTCAAGGCGGAGATGGCCGATCTGCTCAGTCCTAAGGACGGCGCTCGGGCCATGGAGACCGACGAGCCGCCGCTGGTCCTATTGATGGCGGGCGTCAACGGCGCGGGCAAAACCACCAGCATCGCCAAGCTTGCGAACCTGTACAAAAACGAGGGTAAAAGCGTTTTGCTGGGCGCCGGCGATACGTTCCGGGCTGCGGCCGTCGAGCAGCTCCAAACCTGGGGCGAACGGCTGGAGATCGACGTCGTTGCGCACAGGCAGGGCGCGGATCCCGGCGCGGTGGCGTTCGACAGCGTCCAGGCCGCCGTGTCTCGGAACGCGGACGTGGTCATCATCGATACCGCTGGCAGGCTGCACACGCGGTCCAACCTGATGGACGAACTCAAGAAAATCCGCAACGTCATCGCCCGCCAGGGCGTAGCGCGGTCGCTGAAAGTTGTCCTGACGATGGACGCAACCACCGGCCAGAACGGCCTCATCCAGGCGCGCGCCTTCACCGAAGCCATCGATTGCGACGGCGTGTTCCTCTCGAAACTCGATGGCACTGCCAAAGGCGGCGTCGTCCTCGCCATCGCCGACGACCTCGACCTGCCGGTCCTGTTCATCGGCACCGGCGAACAGCCCGAGGACATTGCCGTCTTCGACGCTGAGAACTTCGTCGATGGCCTGTTCTCGACCGCGGATGCGGCGAACGACTAGATTCCGTTGAAATCGATAGTATCGATCCCCCGGGAAGCCGTCAATGGTTGTGTTCGACGGCGAAAATGCCTAGGATTATTCGAAGTGAAGCTGGCCGATTCGGAGGCTAGCTCAAATACGTGTGCAGGAAGCCCTCCGTGATCCGTGTTTCAGTTCTGTACCCAAATAGCCCTGATGCCAAATTCAACATGCAGTACTACTCAAACGAACACATCAAGCTTGTGACGGATAGGGTTGGCTCGGCGATCGTGAGCGCCGAGCTCAACAGCGGCCTCGGGAGCGCCGCCCCAGGCGAGCCAGCGCCATATATCGCCGCAGGTCACCTTCTTTTCAACTCGTTGGCAGATTTCCAGGGCGCTTTCGGCCCCCACGCTGAAGAGATCATGGGCGACGTGCCAAACTTTACGAACATAGAGCCGATGATTCAGATCAGCGAAATCGTCGGGTAGAGCCACCGGGCGCCTGTGGAGTTCGCCGCGGCTCTTCCGTGGATCGTTTGACTGAAGCAGTTCGACCGCTTACGGTGAGCACCTTTCTGCCTGAGCTCTAGGCAGCGCGTGCGGGGGCAACGCCGCTCCAACAAAATGTCATTCTGAGACCGCAGTCGAAGAATCTGGGGCCCCGCCGGCGAACCCGTTTCGACACCGTCACTTGGAAGCCAGCGCTGATCACGGGGCACTGGACCCACATGCGAAACTCGCCCTGTCAAGGTGGTTCGACAAGCTCACCACGAACGGTTTTTGGCGCGGGACCTCGCCCCCATCCGTTCGCCCCGAGCAACGTCATCTCAACGGGACGGACAACACATGAGGTAGAAACGGCGATTGAAGTGTGGCCATTCTGAGGCCCCGCAGGAAAACAAGTTTTGACGCCGTTACTTGAAAGCCCCGACACGTTGGGGTCCCGGCTTTGTCGGGACTCGTCGATCCACCCCGACGAGTAACGATCCGCTCCGATGCGGCGCCAGTAACAGGCGCGAGATGCCCGAAATGGGACATTTAGAAGACGAACGCGACGAGGTTGGTTGAACTTTTCGCGCCAACCTCATCGTGTTGACACCCTGGCGCTAGCGCAGCCTAACGCAGCACCGCGTCCGCCATGCGCTCCAGCTCTCGAGACATCGAGGCTTCGTCTTCGCAGAGCTCGGGTTTGACGATTACTCGGTCGGCGCCCGCGTCGAGGAACGATTGCACCAGCGGTCGTGTCGGCGATTGACCATGCACCGTTATCGAGATCGAAGCCGGGTCGCGCCCCGCGTCTCGTGCCAGTTCGTCCAGGGCGATGCGGCCGCCTTCGATCTGCGCTGGCGTAACTCGATTTGGCATCCAACCGTCTCCCCATGCGATCACGCGCTTGAAAACGTTCCTCGCCATCCCGCCCAGAAACACCGGAGGATGAGGCTTCTGTGCGGGCTTAGGATAGACCCGGACGAGCGGGAAGTCGTAGTACTTGCCGTGGAACTCGGCCTCGTCCTTCGTCCACATCTCCTTCATCGCGAGGATCGACTCTCGGGTCTGAGTCCAGCGATGGTCGAAGTCTCCGCCGAGCATCTCGGTCTCTTCACGCAGCCATCCCGCGCCGACGCCCAGGATGAAGCGCCCGCCGCTGAACAGGTCGAGGGTCGCTATCGCCTTGGCCAGCACCAACGGATTGCGCTCCGGGATCAGCGAGATTCCGGTGCCCAGCGTGATCTTGCTGGTCGCACCGGACGCCTGAGCCAGCGCGATGAACGGGTCGGCGAAGTGGTTGTAGTTATTGGGGATCACACCGTCCGGCGATCCGGGGAACGGGGTTGTCGTGTTGACGGGAATCACCGGGTGCTCCGCGTACCAGATCGATTCGAAGCCCAACTCTTCAGCTTTGCTGGCCATGAACGCCGCGGTGACTTTGTACGCCGGAAGCGGCGTCGAAACACCTATTGTCATCGTTGGTTCCTCCCTGGAATAGTTGAATTGAACGCGGGCGTTCGTTCCATCGCACGCAATCTTTCGCTGCATCGAATCTACATCGAATTGCGCTCGATTCGCAATCGATTTCGGCGGCGCAATAGTTCAGATGTCGAGCCCGGACCCACCCGTGTGACTGAACGATCCGACCATGATGTCACGCCAGAGACATCACAGGCTCGACGGGAAAGTGTCGGCGCCACTCGTCGAAACCGCCCAGCAACGCCGATGCCTCGAAACCCAGTGATGTCAGCCGCTGCGCCACACGGGCGCTAGTCGCCTCGTCAGGTCAATCGCAGTACGCGACCACCTCGCGGTCGAGGGATTGATCCACAGCCCAGTCGGTCACTTGATCGGGCAACACGCGGAAGCTGCCCGGGATCTGCTGGCCGTCGGCTTCGTAATTGGCTCGCGAGCGCACATCGAGCACTATCGGCGGATTGGACGACGCCAATTTGACGTTGAGCTCGGAAACACTGACGAATATCGCATCGCTGTCGCTTCTTCCGAGCAGGTCGGCGACCGTCCCTTCGCGCTCCTCGTCCATTGTCCCAGCGAGGGATTTTCGTTCGTACCACGCCGAGATTGGTCGACGCTAGGATCGCGCCGCCAACGAACGCGAGTGTCCAGTCGAAACCCACCAAGAGCGCCAGCGGCACGGCGCCGAGGGCGATTACGAGCGCGGCGCCTGGCACGAGGACCAGGAACGGCGCTACCCAACGCCGGCCCATCTCGGATAGCTGCAGCTTTGCCGCGTCCAGGAACAGCACCAGCGCGAGGGTAAGCGTGGCCACCACTTCCAGTATCTGGTCGTGCGGTCCAAGTTGCACGCTCTCCGGACCGATCTAACCGAGCGCGAGTCCGAGCCCCAGAAACATCAACGGGAACGACAACGGTGACCGGTTGATCAACCCGGACACCAAGGCCGATACGGTCAGAACCGCCGCCACCACACCAAACACCACAACCGCGTCAGTCACGGTCGGCCGCCTCGTCCCCCAAGCAGACATGCTGGTCGAGAACGTGAACTCGATGCGACGTCAGTCCTGAACTCCGCGAGTACGTGCACTCGCCTACACCCCGCGCCTGTCTCTGGCGTCGAGGGCCGCGAGCGCTTCGTGGAAGGGGCGTTCGAGGTAGGCTTGGTGGTCCGTTTCTCCGTGGTGGTGTGTCACCGAGCCCGGCGGACGAATGCCCGCCGACTCTCGGATGTACGAAAGGTCGCCCTCAACCATAGTCCGCATGTATTCCGCCACGGCGCGGTCGTACATCTCCCAGTCGCCCCCGCGCGCCACGTATATGGGCGACGTGTGCGCGAACACACCGCGGTTCCAGACGTCGTGGTGGCGGATGATGTCGAAGTAGTCGAGCGCGCCGCACCGGGCCGCCATCCAGGTGTTGCCGTCGACGGGCAGGGTGGTCTTGATTTCGAGACGCCGCGATCCCGCCGGATTCTGAGTCGACGCCACGACCTGTCCGCCTTGGACGATCTCTAGCGAGTAGATCGGGAAGATGCTCTCGGCCCAGGCTTCTACCTCGACCGTGCCCGGCCCCGACATGCCGACCGTGTCGCCGATTCCCTGGCCTTCGACCGAGAGGTGAATTATCGGGCCGCCGCTGAGAAACGTGCGACCGGCTTTGACCGCTCGGCACCAGTTGTCGTAGTTGAACTCCTCGTCCTCGGGTATGTGGGCGTACGTGCGATACAAGCCGACCGGGACATCGCTGGACATCTTGTCGGTGCCGCCCACCAGCGGGAGCCGGTAGCCGCCGTTCAAGGAGCGGTAGTACGCCAGGTGGTTGTGTTCGGCCTGGCGCAGCATCTCGACGCCGTCGAGCCGTCCAGTGGCGATAAGCGCTTCGGGCTCGCCATTCGGATGGGGGAAGTGCGGGCTAATGACGAAACCGCCTTGCGCATGGGCCGCGTCCGCCCAGTGGGCCAGCGTCGTCTCCAGGTGTCCGCCGATCTCACCCTCGCTCGGACCGTCGCTGCACCAGGGCATGACCGGACTCTTGAGCCCCCACAGGATCATGTGGCCCATGAAGTGCTGTCGGTTTTCCTGCGAGACGTACACGATGTTGTCGCCGATTCGGTTTACGCTCGCGGCGCCGGTGAACTCTTCGGTGTTGGTAAACAGGCTGCCCCATTGAGACTGGAGCAGGTTGACGACATTGAGGTCCTCGCCTTGGGATTCGGTGTGCGCTCCCTGAGTCGACAGGAAGTGGACATGGGAGTCGCCGCTGAACCATCGCCGATCGTTCATGTCGATCCAGCGCTTGAGCCGCAACGTGAGCTCCTGTTGCCCGGGCTCGATTGTGACTGTTGTCCGCAGCGGTTCGTACTCGAATCCTCTGGCGACGTCCACGACAACGTCGCCTCGCGGCAGCCACCCCTGGCATGTGCCGTCGATGTACGCGTACGTGATTTGGCCGAGCCGGACGTCGCCGCCGACATCGATATGCCAGGTGTCGAGGTTCGAGTTGACTTGGTTGTGGTGTCCGTGCGGTTGATAAGGGACGCCCTCCGGCGATCGGAAGTGGACCCTCGACGGCACGGGCTTGCCCGTCTCGTCGTCTAGGACGGTGACGTTGACCCAATTGCGGCCACGGTCCAACAACTCAACGCTCAGCTTCGGCGTTTCGGCTTTGCCTTCGCGTTCGACTTCGCCCCAATTGACGGAGCCGAGCGCGTCGCCACCCTGCGTCACGGTTACGGTCGCCGAGGGGATCGCCGATATCTCCGCGTATGCGGGGCTGGACTTCGTGTTGTCCTCTTCGCCGAAACCTTTGTGGTAGCCGTCCATAAACGGCGGGTCGTCCGTTGTTGGCAGCGGGAAAACGTACGTCGTGTCACCTCGGTCCACCTGCAAGTCCAGATCGAACTGTCTTGCTGCATCCTTGGGATCGGTCAGGGTGATGCGCGCTTCGCGCCGGCCCTGCCTCGCGAACGGGTGCTCGTCGAGATGGCCCAGAGTGATGCCGGCGATCACGAAATGTGGCCCAGCCGGAACGATCTCGATCGACTCGATCAGCGTGTCGGGTTCGGGATTCGTCCAGGACCACAAGTAGTACGACCGCGGTCCCCCCTGGTCCGACTCCGTTTGCCGGCGGCCGGTGTCCTGCCAGTGGCCCTCGTAGCGTGGCAGCAAGCTGTTTTTCTGATCGACGACCGCTCGGAACGGGAGCCCGGCGGGTCCGAATCCCGGCCTTAGCGAAACCAACATGGACGGGCGCGGCACCGCGGATATCTCGAATCGCTCCCGGACCGGAACACGCACCTCGCGTCCGCCCGTCAGATGGAACACGTAGTCGGCGACCGGTACGCCGAGCCGTCCGGTTGTCGGGAAAGCCGTCGCGATCAGGCGATGGGCGAAGATCACTCGGTGCGCTTGTTGCCCGACTGGAATCCGGACGGTTTCTTTACCGCCTTCAAACGACACGAAACATCGACTGGCGTCGCTGCCCACCAGGAACGGCAAGCCACGAAGCTGCTGCTCTCCGATATCTGCCGACGCTTCCTCGCCAAGAGTTTCGATGCCCGCGTTGTAGTATTGCGACAGGTCCAGCGGCTCGTAATCGTTCATGTTGTGCGCTCCTGTTTCGGCGTTACTTCGCCGTGAGGCCACCGTCCAAGTAGATGATCTGCCCAGTCATGTAGTCCGACGCGGGACTGGCCAGATACGCGGCCAGGATGCCGAGCTCGCGAAGATCGCCTTCGCGGTGCATCGGGATCGCGTCGAGATGGTTGCTCCGGCCTTCCGCGGTCGACCAGGTCGCGTCAGTCATTGTCGTATGGTAGTCGCCAGGACCGATGGCGTTGACGCAGATGCCGTAGGGCGCCCATTCGAGCGCCAACACCCTAGTCAGCATGTTCACACCCGCTTTGCTCGCATTGTACGCCGCAACGAGCGGAAAGGCTTGCATTCCGTTGTTGGACGTGATGTTGATGATTTTGCCGTATCGCCGTTCGATCATGTGAGCGCCCGCGGCGCGAGAGCAATAGTAGACGCCGCTCAAATTGACGTCGAGTGTGGCCAGCCACTCATCGTCGGTTGCCGCAAATGTCGGATCGCCGCGCAAGCCGGGATGCAGCAGTTCGGCGTCGGGCAACGGCACAGCAGGACCCCGCGTTAACTTCCCCGCGTTGTTCACGAGGATGTCGATCTTCCCGAACGTGCCCAGAGCGCTGTCGATCAGTGCCTGGGCGTCGTCAGGGTCTGCGACATCCGTCGGGACCGCGATCGATCTTCTGCCGAGCGAGTTGATCCGCGTCGCCGTCGCCTCGATCTCTGACGTGGTCCGAGCAGCGACCGCCACGTTGGCGCCCGCCTCGGCCAGCACCAGCGCGATGGCCCGCCCGATCCCGCGCCCAGCGCCGGTGACGACTGCGGACTTGCCTTCAAGGCTCAACTCAGGCAGCACGGCGCTTTCCTTTCTGTCGCTTCCGGCCTTCAAATCGCCTTACGCTATGCAACGATGACGCGATGGGCAAATCGTATGGAAATGAACGGCGCCGCGTTTGGTTCGAAACGGCAGCAGTCGCACGTGAATCCGTAGGGGAGGGTTTCAAACCCTCCCGCGTGTTGTCGAGGATATTCAGGTTGTGAATGCGCGGATACGGCGCTTGGCGGCGAGGTCGAGACGGGTAGCTGCGCGATGCCAGGCGGGAGGGTTTGAAACCCTTCCCTACGACATCGCACTGCAATCGTTGTTTTTTTCGGTAGGTTCAGGCGCACGTCGAGTCCCGTGGGCGCGCATCATAAACAAACCTGTCACCATCCGTCGCGATACCTGGCGCTTTGTCAACCGGCTGACGTCGTGCCACATCCGAAATCCAACACTTCTCGCAGGCTCAGCCTTACCGGCCAGCCAGCGCACCCATTGGGTCCCACGGCGGGAGCACGATCGGTTCCGTGTCGAGGGCCGCTTGCAGCTCGGGCGTGAGACGGCTCTTCGGCGCCGCGATCTCGAACATGTGCTGCTCGAACCAGGAGTCGTTCATCAGGAAGAAACCTTTGTCGCCTGCCGTGTCCCCGTAGGTGTTCTCGACTCGCCACCGGCGCGGTTTGCCGTCCACGACATCGACGCCGGTGAACAGCATCGCGTGTGTCATCTGCGTCTGGCCGTATTCCAACCGAGCGGCCTTGTCCATCCCGAAGTCCGTGCCGTAGACCCCGTCGTAGTCGAACAGATTGGCGTCCCAAAGTCCCAGCTTGCCGTGGTACTGCTTCCCGGTGTCGCACCCCATCCACACCGGGCGCCCGTCCTGAAGCAACCCCATCGTGATCTCTTTCATCGTCTCGATCGAGATGTTGAGGTACTTCACGTCCGAGCCGCCGACCACGTTGCCCAGGTGCGCGATCGTGTACGTTCGGCCGATGGGATGCCCTTCGCGAGGATCGTGGACCAGGCACACGAGCTCATCGAGGTTAGTCGCGATGTATTTCGAGGCGAAATCGTGCGGCGTCATCTCGCCGTCGCGACGGAATTCGCCGTCCCTGTCCTTCCATTGCCAGTCGAAGCTCTCGGGCGGCGTGCCCAAATGAATGGCCAGGATTTTGTAGACGACCTTGAGTGTGTCCAGCTTCGCTTGGCGCATCGCGTCGAGGCCGGATTCTTGTTTGTACAGATCTCGGATCTTCGCCGCGCCTTGCCGCACCTGGTAATAGAGGATGCCGTTCATCTTGCGAGTCGCGCCCGAGCTCTGAGTCTCAGGCATCGCCGACTTGGGCACGACGCCGTGCTTCTTGACCAGGTTTACGAACATGTCCCATTGACCGGCGTCCTCAATCGGCGCGCCCATCAAGTACTGGATTACGCGATCGTCGGCCGGTCGGTCCGCGGTTTCGATAACTGTCTCCAAGACGAAGTTGGCGCGTTCGACCTTGTCCCAGAACATCATGTAGCTCTGGCTGAACTCGAACTGCTTGACGTTCATCTTGTCCATCGTGTCGAATCGACAGAGATTCAGCCCCGAGAACAGCCAGCAACGTCCCGACGCGCCCTGATTCGTGGGCGACCAATCGTCGAGCACAGTCGAATACGTATGGTTGGCGGCCGTGACGATGTTCCGGTCAAGCGCAACCTCGTCGACGTCGTGGATCGTGATCGCGTTCTGCATCAAGCGGTTGCGCGAATCGGAGTCGTACTCCTCTCGCATCGCCGCCAGGTGCTCCGTCTCGAGTCCGATCGGTGAATGGGTTGTGGCCATGTTGTTTGCTCCTCGGAGATTCGCGCGTGCTATCCGATCCTGACCAGCTTCTGCATCGAGCGCAGCTCCTGCGGCGGGTCCAGGTTTCGTCCGAACTCGGCCCACGAGACTTCCGCGACATAGATGTCGCCTTGCGAGTCGGTCGCGATGCCGTGAGGCGCCCAGAATCGACCTGCCTGGTCTCCGAACGTTTCGTGGCTCAGACGCGCGAGCACGTTGCCGTTCTTGTCGTGGATCGTTAAGCGGGGGCCGATGTCGGTCCCGGTGTCGTTGGAGCCGATGCCGCCGAAGTACTCGCCCACGTATGCGACTTCGCTGTCCTGCCCCGCCGAGCTCAGGTGCACCGCCGCTGACCGCGACAGGTTCACCCACTGCGCCTCGAAGACGCCGTCGGAGCTGAAGACCTGAATCCGATGGTTCTCGCGGTCGGCCACGTAGACCCAGCCCTCGCTGTCAGTGTCGATGTTGTGGACGATGTTGAATTGCCCCTCGGATGTGCCAGATTCGCCCCACGACAAGATGTGCTTGCCGTCGGCGTCGTACTTGTGGACTCGGGCGTTGGAGTAGCCGTCGGCGACGTAGATGTCGCCGTTGCGATTGTCGATGGCGACCTGTGTCGGCGCGCTGAACGGCCGGCCGCTCATCTTGGGCGCCGGCTGGCCGGGCGTTCCTAGCGTCATCAGCACTTCGCCCTCGGGAGTCATCTTGCGAACCGTGCTGTCCCCGTTGTCCACGCAGTAGATCGAGTCGTCGGGACCGGCCGTGACGCCGTGCGGATTCTTGAAGATGTCGGCGCCCCAGCTCGTGAGGACGTTGCCGTCCGTGTCGTAAACAACCATCGGGCTCGTGCCTCGGTTGTAGACGTAGACCCTGTCCTTAGAATCCACGGCCACGTCAGCCGCCTCTTTGTAAACCCATCCGTCGGGCAATTTGCCCCAGTTCTCGCCGGACACTTCATACGTGAACGATCCTTCTCCGAGCCTAACCATGTAGTCCTCCCGAGTTGTTTGTTCGATTTCGTGTTGAGATGTAGAGGGGCGGTGGCTGAACAGACGGCTTGTCAGCCGACTTCAGGCGCCGCGAACGTCAACGCGGCAGCCGGGTTGTGCACCATGATCTTCTCGATCGACTCTTCGGTAAACCCTTTCACCCGCATCCTAGGCACGATCTGCGCCAGAATGTAGAAGTAGCCGTGGCCGCCGTACTTCAGCAGCCGATGCTTCGTGCAGATGTCGTGAGCGATCACGATCCTGTCGCCGTAGCCTTTCGAGATCAGCCACGCGATGTCGTTCAGCTTCGTGTCGTCGTTGGGATGGTGGATCGCGGGGTTCAGCCTGTAGTGCGACCCTTCGCTGCCGAACAGGTCCCACTCGAAGAAACAACCGGTCTCGCCCATCTTGCTCAGGGTCTCCCGTTCGAAGACGGTCCGGTCGAGGTGTCCGACGATGGTGCGGCTAAGGTCCGCGCCGTGTTCTGCGAGCAGGTTTAGGATTTCCAGCGTGGACGATTCGTCTCGGCCCGGATGAATCAGAATCGGGGCGCCGGTGGCACGCTGCGCCTTCGCCGACGCTGCTACGACCTTGCGTTCGCCAGGCGTCAACGGCCACGAGCAACCGACCTCGCCGATGATGCCTGACCGAATGCCGGTTCCGTCTACGCCCTCGGTTACGTCGCGGATGATCCCTCCGGCGAGCTCGTCGACGCTGGATGTCGCGACGTATTCCGGGTGTGCGGCGTCGACATAAAAGGCCGCGCCCATTACGACGTTCACGCCCGTGGCTCGCGATATCCTGGCCAGTCCGACCGGGTCACGGGCGATGCCGATGCTCGATGCGTCGACGATCGTCCCGCCGCCATACTGTCGAAACAGGCCCGCCTCGTCGATGGCCGTATCGATGTCGAGCAGCCGATAGTTCTCGACGTTGAGCCCGCCATGATATCGGATGCGGCCGAGCGTCTCCGGAGTCAACGGCGCGTTGAACAACTCCCGGGCGCTGGCGTCTTCCGGCGGCCCGAAGTTGCCCGACAGGTCCACAAGCAAGTGCTCGTGTGTGAGCGTAACGCCAAGCTGACCCGGACGAACCAAACCGGTCACGGTTTGAACCATGCCGGTCGCGCTCCCGTCTTGCATTTGGTCCCCCTCATCGCACGCGTTGAATACCTGCGACACAACCCGCTTTGTACATCATTTCAGACAGCCGGTCAAACGATTCTGGTCTTGAATTGGGAAACGCTGCCAGCTATATGCAATAACCGGCTCGAAACAGCAGGACCGAAACGACGCGCGTGGCATGCTGATCGGACTCGAATGTCGAATTCGGCGCGAACGTACCTGACCTGCCCTCAGTCTTTGTACCACTCGCTATGTTAGTCCGGCAAGGGCTGGGGCGAGATCACCAACCAGGATCGTCTCTGGCGCCGGTGGCCTGTAGCCCAGCGAGCTGTGTGGCCTGATGCCGTTGTAGGTCTGTCTGTACCCCTCCGTCAGTACCTGCACCTCCTGCAATGTGTAGAAGATCTCCCGGTCCAGTA
>JASMDM010000070.1 GCA_030752795.1 SAR202 cluster bacterium
GACTTCCTCTTCCAGAACCTCTTGGATAAAGTCCTGGACCTTGCCTCGCACCCATTCGTCCAGATGCTCCCAATCGGCTCTTGACTCTGACACGTCTTCGATGGTCTCATTGCTCATGGCGGTGTCCTCCTCGTCCATCGGACCCACATGCCCGGTAGTGAACTTCAGAGGTAGGCTACACCGCCATTCTCATTTACACACCTTTTGAGGGTACCTCATGTCTTCGTCAGTGAGGTCGTAGAGGATCTCACCAGAAGAAAGGCCTAGGGCGACGGCCCACGAGTTTATCTCAAAGAGAAGCTCCTCCTCTTCCTCGTTGGCGACACCCCCTAGTGACATTGAATCCGTGTCATGCACAGAAAGAGTCAACGGTTCCTGATCAGCAGTCCCGGCATACAACCTTCCCATGAATTCATTGGCGGCGGCGGCAAGCAGTTGCCCGTCTAGTATGAGCTTTACCGTTCCGAACGTCGGGGCATTATCCCCTCGGTAAGCGGCTTCCTCGGTCCGTGTCGCCCACAAAAGTAAACTGCCGACAGGATGCTGTTTGTAAAGTGAGTCCATAAGGCTCCTGACCTGAACCCTGTTCCACACATATCCTCGTTGGAATTCAGGCAGCGCCCGGGCTCCTTGATCGATCTGGCTGAGAATCGTCGTACGTTCACGATCTGCTCCCGTTATCGCCAACGTGTTATGACACAGCGGCTGAGCTATCAATGTTTCGGTGTCGCTGAGATTCAATGAGCGCGCCAAATCGCGCCAGACATCCCTGCGTCTTGAGAGACGACTGGCTCTTGGATTAATCGCGATCTCAGGCCGATCGGCCTGTCGTTCACTCCGTCCCTTCGCCGCCCTACAACATGTACTGGTCGATGCCGACCGTTGCCGGGCTGGGCCCGCTTGGCATCACTAGGGTCTTCGCCCTGTCAGCGCCGATGACCAGGATGTACCAGCGCTGAGCGCTCTCGAGGACTGGCACCGTGGTGTCTAGGCGCTGTTCCTCGGTGAGTCGTTCCAGCCACTTCCAGTTGGCGGCCACCCTGGCCTCGCCTTCGAGCGGCATGTACTGGATCATCTTGCCGAGGCTTCCATTGGCGTGGTAGTGGATGAACTCTTTGGCCGCGTTTTTCGAGAATCCTTCGTTCCCGACAGGACGCGCCACGTCGGGAGGCATGAAGATCAGCCGCTCCGCTGTGTGTCGCTCCCCGAGTCCGCGAGTGCCGAACGTGGACCCGTACGCTAGGTTCTTCAGCAGACCTTCAGCGGTCGTGTTGCCCTGGTCTTGGACATCGAGCTCGCCGTCTGTGACGAATACGCTGATCGCGCTCTCATCGAGTTTGAAGCCCTGGTCCACGTGGAAGGGCTCCCACGGGCTCATCTCTTCGTTTTCGGCGACGCAGTGCACGAACTTGCGCGTTGTGCCGATAGTGTCCATGTCCATCTTGTTCGGATACCAGTAGCCGAGGTTGCGCAGGCAAAGCGAGAACGCTCGTCCAATGGTGATGTTCACCTGGTTGTCGCGCCCGGGACCAAGGCCGGATCTGGGATTGATGCCCAGCTCCTTGGCGATCGGTCCGTTCACCACGAGCATCGGCGCGTGGGGACTGGTGGACATCAGCAGTGACTTTCCGCCATGAGGTCCAACTTCGGACAGCGCTTTCACCGCGGCGATGATGACCGGCATGTGCTCTGGTTTCGCGCCCGCCATCGCGGCGTTCGTCGCGATCTTCTCGACGGTGGCCAGTCCGAATCCGGGCGGCATGTCGCACACCAGGTCGTCCGCCGACAGTTTCGTGCCCACGATCAGGTCGTCGACGGCTTCCCGCGTCGCGGGATAAAGCGGGAACGCGTCGCCCCAGTCTCGCATGATGAAGTCGTCGTTCATTCGAGCGACGGCGTCGTAGCGATCCTCGCCTTCGAATCGCTCGCCTCCGGCGGTGTCAGTTCCGTCGCCGTCACGGGCGTCTGCGTCCGCGGTCAGCGTCTGGACCAGGCTGTCTATCGCGAGCTCAGTCTGGCTGATGCACTCGGGAATGGGCAGGTTTCGGTATATCCTGGGTACAAGAACGAATTGCAGGCTGGGCATGCCGAAGGCGTTGGACGATGCGATGGCGTCGTCCTCGAACCGGCCCGATACGATGGGAACCGCTGGCTTGCCCATCTTCTCGATCTCGATCATGTCGTGGACCATCCACGACGCGCACGTCCCTCAATCGGCTGTGGCGCCGATAACGACGTCGCACTCCTCCGCTGCTTGCTTGACGATGGGAGGCGGCGCGGGATAGTTGCCGCCTGTATAAAAATTCACGTTGACGTTCGAGAACCTCTCCTGGATCATCTCGCCGGCTCGCTTCAACGCAACGTCGCCGCCGTGGGTGCCGCTCCATAGCAGGCCGACGGTCTTGTCGTCGAGCGTGTCCGGGCGCTCGGTCGCCGTTAAGACGTTAAGCAGGCCCCGTTGCTCCGCCACCGGATTTAGAACCTCAAGCAGATGCATCTGCACAACCTCCTGATATCGCCGCATAAAAGTTGGGTTCAATCCTATCGTAAGCCGGCAAGATGCGCCAGAGGTTGTGCGCCCGACCCTTGGAAATGCAAGTAGCCCTTCCCCCGATGCAATCGAGGGAAGGGCCGCCGGGGACTCGACGCCGAATCGAGGATCGGGCAGTTTACGGGTAGACGCCGCTCTGGAAGCCCGCGCACGAGGGCAGGAAGGCGTACAAGCCCTGCGCGTTGCCTTGGTGATCGACGTACCAGATGTACGAGCCGTCGTATGTGTTCGAAGAGTCCTCTGGCTTGTTGTCGGCGGGGGCCGAATCGGGAACCTCGTTCAAGATCTCACCATTTACCAACGCCGCGAAGTCGATGAAGCAGTACCGTGTATCGACGTACTAGATGTTGTTGCCCTTTCGTGACCGAGACGTTGGTCCAGGCATCCGTCGAGCTGGCGCCGACATCGCGGAAGCCGTCGGCGTTGGTGTTGACCCAAGCGGCGCTGAGGTCCGCGCCCTGGAATCCGCCCAGAGGGTTCCACAACTCGGTGGTCGTGCCTGAGGACGGGTTCTGGTCATCGATCTTCGTGCCGGAGGTCGTTGAGTTCACGAGAGCCTGGTCGGTCTGCCCGCGCCCGATGATCGGGTACTGGCGTTTGCCGAGATACCGGGTGTTGCTGGTGGAGCTGATCCAGGAGTCGACTGCGGTCTGTAGACGGCCCTTCTCTGCATTGAAGGAGCGTTCTTTTGAGCTGCTCAGGTAGCTGCCGACCGTGGGGACTGCGATCGCCGCGAGCACGCCCAGGATGGCGATGACGACGATCAGATCAATGAGTGTGAAGCCTGCCTGTTTGTTGATGTTCTTGTTCATTTCATTCCTCTTCCGTAGGGTTGTCATTTCTTCACCTGGGAGTGGTGGGCGGACCTGATCAGCGATCCCGTTCCGCCCTGCCGTTTTACGCTTCGTTGGTTGGTCTCCAGCTAGAAGATCTGTCGGTAGGTCAACACGACCGCGTCGAGGGACTCGTCTTCGTCGACTTTCACAAGCTTGAACGCTACGACCTTCCTGCCGTCGTCGTCTGTCTGCTTCGAAGAGGTTTTCTTGAACAGCCACAGGAAGTTGTGGAACTCGCTGTCGCTTACGAGGTCGACGCCCTTCGGCTCTTTGGTCAGATACTCGTCTGCTCTTGCATCGGTTGAGACGCCAGTCAACAGGTCGAACTCGACGGATGTGTACGTGGTGAGCAGATCCGAGCGCGTAATGTCGGCGCCGTCAATGTCTTGGATGACAACCGCTCTCACGTTTGAGCCAGTCGTAGCCGTTGCGGACCTAAATTCCAAGGCGTATGAGGTCGTGGAGGCGCCGGTCCCTGTCAGGTAGGTCTCTGGCCAGCGAGAGCTTTTCTTCTGGATGAACGTGTTAGTAGTGCTTGCGTCGCTGTTGATGTCCGCGTTGATGTCGGCGGTCAGCGGAGCGATAATCTCCGCCGCGGTCTGGTCCGCGAAGAAATCTGCCGAGTTGCTCTCCACCGTGAAAGCGCCTTCTTTGACTTCCGCGTCGGTGCTGGCCTCTCGTGTGCCGGACACTGCCGGAACCACGATCGCGGCCAGGATTCCGATGATGGCCATGACGGCCAGCAACTCGATCAGCGTAAAACCGTTCTGAGACCTTGGGGTTAACTTTCTCATCGTTGTTCCTCTCATGGCTTTCTGCCCTCGACAGAGCCCGTGTGACCCTGTGTGTGTCTCGTAATTTAGTTTGGACCCGATTCGGCCTGAGGGCATCATTCGACCGGGTGAGGAGAAGGGTGATTCGCGGGTGAGACGGTGATGAGATTAGGCGTCAGACCGCCGACGAGACGCGCCGCGCGACAACCGATGACTGCCCCAAGGTTGACCCTTGTGCATTCCGGTCTCAGGCTTTATCGTTGTCCTTGGAAGCTGGAGTCGGGCGTCGCCTGGATAACACGCCTGGAATCGCAAACAAGCCGTCTCGCGTAACATCCTTTGATGAACTCGGGACGAACGGACCCCGATTAGTGCCCCGAATAACTAAGGAGGAAGATGATGCACGATGCCGTAATCGTTAGCGGTGTAAGGACCCCAGTCGGTAGGTTTGGCGGTTCGTTCAAGGATGTGTCAGCCCCCGATCTCGGCGCGGTGGCCATCAAAGCCGCGCTGGAACGCGCTGGGATCTCTCCTGACATGGTCGGCGAGGTGGTTCTCGGCAATGCTCTGCAAGCCACCGAGGCTGGCTATGCCGCTCGGCTCTCCTCGTTGCGAGCCGGTGTTCCCGAAGAAGTGCCGACTATCGCAATCAACCGCCAGTGCTCATCTGGCCTCGAAGCCATAAACATGGCGGCCCAGTTGGTGCGGACCGGCGAGGTCGACATCGCGGTGGCGGGCGGAACCGAGAACATGAGCCAGGCGCCGTACTTGCTCGACTACAAAGTCCGATTTGACGGCCTGCGCATGGGTGACGGTTCCTTGGTCGACGGGCTGACCGAAGGTTTGGGCTGCCCGGTCAACCGCTACCACATGGGGGTGACCGCCGAAAACGTGGCCGAACGTTTCGGCGTAAACCGCGAAGACCAGGACGAGATGGCTCTGATGAGCCACAGTCGAGCAGTTGCGGCCATCGAGAGCGGACGATTCAAGGGCCAGATTGAGTCGGTCTCGGTGCCCCAGCGCAGAGGCGACCCGGTCGTAGTCGACACCGACGAAGGGCCGAGGGCGGACACCACGCTGGAGCGTCTGGGACAGCTCAGACCCGTCTTCAAGAAAGATGGCTCCGTGACGGCGGGCAACGCCTCCGGCATCAATGACGGCGCGGCGGCGGTCGTGCTCATGTCTGCCGAAAAGGCCGCCGAGCTCGGATTGCAGCCCAAGCTCAAGTGGCATACGCGCGGCGTCGCGGGAGTTGAGCCGGCAGTCATGGGAATCGGTCCCGTGCCCGCGGTTCGAAAAGCCCTCGGCAAAGCAGGGATGGAGTTGAGCGACATCGACCTCATCGAGCTCAACGAAGCGTTCGCCTCTCAGGCCCTCTACTGCATCCGCGAGCTGGGCATGGACATCGACAAGACCAACGTCAACGGCAGCGGCATCAGCCTCGGGCATCCGGTCGGCGCGACCGGTGCCATCATGACCGTCAAGCTGCTTGAGGAGGTGGAGAGGCAGGATAAGGAGTTCGGCCTGGTGACAATGTGCGTGGGAGGCGGTCAGGGGTGCGCCACCATCTTCCAGCGCGTGAACTAGCACTGCCGAACCCTCTCGGGTGGTCATCGTAGTCTCCCATGCCGCTGGCCGGACTGAGGGGTGGGGCCGCAGGAGAGAACCGTGCCGGTCGATAAAGTCATACCCTCCTTCGCTGAGGCCGTAGAGGACATCCCGGACGGAGCGGTGGTCATGATGGACGGGTTTGGCGGGCCAGGGGGGATGCCTCAGCAGCTGATCCTGGCCCTCAGAGACCGGGGCTCGCGTGAGCTGACCATCATCAGCAACACCGGCGGCCTCGTCGGATTCGGCATCATCGCCGGTCAACCATCCGTAACCCACGCCATACTGATCGAATCTGGCCAAGTGAAGAGGGTCATCGCCTCCTTCCCAGTGAGCAGATCTTCGTCCCAACCCAATCCCTTCGAGCTTGCGTACAATCGGGGAGAGGTCGACGTTGAAGTTGTCCCTCAAGGGACACTGGCGGAGAGAATCCGTGCCGGCGGGGCCGGGATCGCCGCCTTCTACACCCCCACCGGAGTCGGAACGCAGGTCACTGAGGGCAAGGAGACGCGGACCATAGACGGACGCGATTACCTGATGGAGTACGCCCTCACCGCGGACTACGCATTCATACGGGCCTCCAAGGCGGAC
>JASMDM010000071.1 GCA_030752795.1 SAR202 cluster bacterium
GTGATGGACTCGGGAAGAATCTTCCACTGATCGCGCTCAATCAATGGTCGGAGGTCGCAACCGCTGACCACTCGGATGCATCTAACCCCACGGGCGAAGCGCTCAAGTACTCTCAATTAGGACGTGACGCAATGGCAAGCAAAGACATCAGCTACGACGTAATCATCATCGGACAGGGCGCTTCGGCGTATGCCGCCGCCCTCTACGCCGCCCGGTACCAGATCAAACCGATTATATTCGGCGCCATATTCGGCGGAGAGACCGCTACCGGTGGCAGCATCGAGAACTATCCCGGCATCTCGGAGATCGACGGGTTCGACCTGATGATGGGATTCAGGGAGCAGGCCGAAAAGAACGAGGTCCCAGTCGTCGACGAGAACATCGTTTCCGCCGCGCGAATGGAAGACTGCTTCCAGGTTACGACCGAGTCGGGCGAGGTCTATCAGGGCGCGTCGGTGATCCTCGCAGTGGGTCGCGAACGCCGCAAGTTGGGCCTCGCGAACGAGGACGAATGGACCGGCAGAGGCGTCTCGTTCTGCGCCACGTGCGACGCTCCGATGCATCGCGGCAACACCGTCGCCGTGGTCGGCGGCGGCGACGCGGCCGTCAAGGGCGCGGTGCTTCTGAGCAAGTACGCGGACGAACTCTACATCGTGTACAGGGGCTCGAGTTTTACCCGACCCGAAGCGATGAACATCCGGCAACTCAGAGAGCGCCCCAACTTGCACCCGATTTTCGAAACGAACGTGACCGGCCTCGAGGGCACGGACGGCCTCGACGGCATCGTGCTAGACCGCGACTACAACGGAAGCAACCGGCTCGATGTGGCTGGCATCTTCATCGAAATCGGCGCTGATCCCAGGGTCGAGTTCGCCGACCAACTTGGCGTCGCGTTGAACGACGTCAACGAGGTGATGGTGGACAAACACGGCGCAACCAACGTCGAGGGCGTATTCGCAGCCGGAGACCCGACCGACGCCGCCGGCGATCTGAAGCAGACGATCACGGCAACCGCGGGCGGCGCCCAAGCCGCGACGGCTGCTTACGCGTACGTCTCAGAGCACGGCACCGATGCGAAATCCATGCGATGGGGTAATCGCTGGTCTAGCGCTGCGGCCTACCAGTAGCTGCCCATCCACGTCGAAGGCGCCACGGTGAAACCTTCTGGCGGTGAGCGCCCCGCAATCTCGGTTTCGATGCGGAGAATCTCTGGTCGGCTATGGCTGGGCCTGATTCGTAACTTCCGACATAGATTCATCATTTGCGATCGAGTTGCGGTGATGCGTGCCGTTTGGCCGAAACATACCCCCGGACGCCGACCGATTCGCCGCCACCCGTAGGGGAGGGTTTCAAACCTTTCCGCGTGTTACGCGCGCAACCATGTTTCGATATGCGGGTGCCCGTCGTTGCACGTTGTTGCATAAGGTGTGTACACTGCGAACGTCAACGAGAGGGTTTGAAACCCTCCCCTACGAATTGTCGCCGAGTCGCAACTGCACCTGCCTAGTGGTAGCAACCTCGCGCGAGAATCGGCCAGACTGCTTCGACCTTGCCGTTTCGGACTGCGATGAACTCGTCCCAGCGGTTGACCAGGATGTCTTGCTGTGCGCTGAGCAACATGACTTGGTCGCCGACGTCCAGCGGGATATCGCCGTCGGACTTCAAAACGATCTGCTCCGAGTCCAGCTTCGCGACGCTGATCTCGGGCATCCCTTCGACCTCCGGCACTACGCCGTTGGGCGCGGCCAACGCCCGGTATCCAACATCGCCGATCGCGACGTTGGAATCAGGCCGGCTCACGACGGTGCTGAGAATCCGGGCCGCGTATTGGAAGTCCTCCATGTAGCCGCTGTCTGTGCCCATCAGCGCGTAGGTTCCGCCTTGCACTTCCGTTACGCCATCGACCTCCGTCGCGACGTCGATGGTCCAGGTCTCGCCGGTGGAGACGATCTCGACAGGGATCCCTGCCGCCTCGATCGCGTCCTTGACCTCGAGGCAGATGTCCATGAAGCGGCGACCTTCGATGAACCGCGTCTCGCGGTCCGGTTCGCCCGCCAACGTTTGGTGGCTCATCACGCCCTTGAACGCGATTCCCGGCAATCCTGTCGCCAATTTGGCGAGTTCGACGCCGTGCTCCGGCGTTCTCACACCGGCACGGTGCATCGACGTGTCGACTTCGATGATGACGCCCACGGTTGCCCCGAATTCATTCGCGGCATCCGACAGCGCCTGCAGCGGCCCGGCTGAGTCGACCGCGACCTTGACGTCGGCGACCCGAGATATTCCACAGACTCGCTCGATCTTGTCCCGAGTCACAACCTGGCTCGTGATAAGGATGTCTGAGATCCCGCCCTCGACCATCACCTCAGCCTCGGAAACCTTCGCGGTGCAAACTCCGTTCACGGTGCCGCCCGCTTGGATCTGCTTATGCGCGATGATTGGCGTCTTGATGTTCTTCGCATGCTCCCGCATCTTGCACACGGTGTCCCGGTACGTGTCGGCGACGAAACAGAAGTTGTGTTCGAGCGCATCGAGATCGACGAGCAAACACGGCGTGTCCAGCGCCTCGATCGGCGTTCCGATCCGCGGTCGATAGCTTTCCATGCTCGGCTCCTTATTTTCGCTGTCAGTTTCGATTGTGTCTGCTTGGCCGTAAACGGCCAGAGCTCCGGCGTTGTTTCGCGACGATTCACCGGTGGCCTCGGCCTTCGGTCCGAGCCCGGCGCACCCCTGGCTTGGCCGTGAACGGCCAGAGCACCGGCGTTGCCTCGCGACGCCTACCGGTACCGGCCCCGCACCGCGACCTCCCACGTCGCCGCCAATTTGCCGCCCTGCGCGGCGTAGACGTAGTCGTACAAGTTCACAACGTTCGCGATGTCGGCGGGGATCAACCAGACTTTCGAGCCTACTTGGAGCGCGCCCTGGGCGTCGCCTTCAAGCGACAATCCGCCGTGCTCAGCACTCATCCGCGTCAGCGTCGCGCCCGGCACTCCGTCGATCACGGGTAGCCCGGTGTCGACGCTTCCCGCCTTTTGGCCGGTGTCGAGCCATCCGACGTCCGGCTCGGGGCGGGTGATGATCGTGGTTAGCAGCCTGGCCGCGTGCTTGAGCGCTAGGTGGCGTGTGCTGTGATTGTGGTCCATCAGCGCGTAGACTCCGGACACGACCTCCGTAACCACGCCGCCGTCGTTGGCAAGCGCGGATTCGTCGTTGCTGGCCAGACATACCGTCTCGGCGTCGAAGCCTGCAGCCTTGAGCCCATCGCGCATCGTCCGAAGCGTGTTCACCGCCCCGGAATCGGGTCGGTCATCCGATCCGCCGTTCGCGAACAGCCCGCCGAATCTGAGTCCGGCGGCGTCGGTGATCGCCCGGGCTAATGTCACGGCTTCCTCTGCTGACCCAACGCCGGGTCGGTTGTCGGTGGTCCTGACCTGGACGAGTACGCGAAGCGACACGCCTCGATCCGAGGCGGCGTCAGACATCCGTTCGATGACGTCGGCGCGCTCGGCGACCAACGTTATCTCGCTGGCAGCCGCGATGCCACACGCCGCCTGGATTTTCGCCTCGGTAACGAGCAACCCAGCGATCAGAATGTCGCGGATGCCGTCCTGGGCGAAGACCTTCGCCTCTCCGACCGTCGAGACCGCGACGCCTCCGACGGTTCCGCCAGCGGCGAGTTGCTTGCTCGCGATCGCCGGGCATAGATGTGCGCCCATGTCAGGCCTGAGCGCGGCCTCTCGACGGGCGAACGAGTCGTGCACGGTCGCCAGGTTGTGTTCGAGTGCGTCGAGGTCAATGACCAAGGCTGGGGTGTCGAGCTCCTCGATCGGCGTGCCGACTGGTTTGAATACGGGTCGTTCCATCTTGTTGCATCCTGATTCTTGCGAGCTGCGAGAGCCGCGAATTGGCATGGCGACGATATCACAGAAGCGAGTGCCGGTCCATCATAATCGCGCCTGTGTCCACCGGCCGGATTGGACTTATCCTGCGCTGGTGGTATATTCGGTCATGCCAATCCGTAACCGATGGAGAGACATCGTGATTATCATCAGCGGAGCCAGACTGATCGACGGAACCGGCGCGGGGCCGACGGAGGGTGTTGACGTGCTTGTGCTCGACGGCGCGATCGCCGACGTGTCGCCGTCGGGCACAACGGCGCCTCCGGATGGCGCTCAGCGCATAGACGCGAGCGGCATGACGCTCATGCCCGGATTGATCGACTGCCACGACCATCTGAGCTCGTTCGGCTACGGCCTCGCCGACAAGTGGGGCTTGACCGAGTCGAGCAGCCTACGCCACATGCGCGTGGCGTCCGTGTTGGAGAAGACGCTTGCCACGGGCTACACGACGATTCGCGACGCCGGAGGTTTGGAGGCTGGATTTCGAGACGCCGTGGACGAAGGCTTGGTTCGGGGACCGAATCTTCAGGTAGTGCTCGACGTCATAACGCCAACCGGAGGGATCGGAGATCACGCCAGTCCGTCGGGGTACCACCACCCTGCTCCGTCCAACCCGGCGTTGCCCGACAGCGTTGCCGATGGACCCGACGCGATGCGCCAACGGGTCCGGCAGATGGTTTTGGCTGGCGCCGACGCGATCAAGACCGGCACGACCGGCGGCGCGAGCTCGCGACCTGGACTGGGCCCGAAGGACATGAACATGCGCCCCGAGGAGTTGGCCGCGCTCGTGGACGAGGCGCATTCGGTCGGCAAGCGCGTGATGTGCCACGCCCTGGGCGGACCGGGCTTGCGGGCCGCGATCGAGGCCGGCGTAGACTCGATCGAGCACGGGACGCACTTGGACGAGGACCCCGATCTAGTGCACATGATGGTCGAGAAGAACATCTTCTACATACCGACCTTCACCGTGTATATTTACCATCGCGAGCGCGGCACACCTCACGGCCGAGCTCGCTCCGAAGAGCTCACGCAGCATCACATCCGCAGCCTCGAATTGGCGATGGAAGCGGGCGTGAAGATCGTCGCCGGAACCGACGCCGGAGGCTGGGTCCACTGCGACAACGCGCAGGAGATATCCTGCCTTGTCGGCGCGGGAATGCCGCCAGCGGACGCGCTGGCCGCCGCGACGTCGCGAGCCGCGGAATGCCTCGGCATCGACGGAGACGTCGGCACGATCGAAACGGGCAAACGTGCCGATCTGGTGCTCGTGGACCAGGACCCTCTCGCCAGCATATCCACACTCGAGCAAGGCGGCAGCGTGCGTCTGGTCATGAAAAACGGTTCCGTGGCCGTAGATCGCTTGTAGGCGAACTCGAACCAGTTTGGTACCATGAGCGTGGAATCATCTTGCGGAGAAGAGCGTATTGGAGCTTACGGAATTCGGGTTCAAAGACGTCCGGCTCCTAGAAGGCGAAAACATCGCGTTCGCGATCAACGTCGCCGATCCGGCAGGCAGGCCGTCGTCCAAGTTCCCGGAAGCGCTGTTGCTGACCGATACCCGCGTCATTCATCTGAGCGGACCGCAAAAGAACCGGCGCGCCGTAATGGCGGCCGTGGCGGACATTGGCGCGGTCGAGATCACGAGCAACCGTCGGGGCGTCGCCGCCTACCTCTGGGCCGCGCTCGCATTCGTGCTGGCCGCGGTGCTGTTCGGCACGATGGAGAACTCCGCCGTTCGGCTCGGTGCATCCTCGATCGTGCTCCTCATGGGTGTGTATCTGATCGTGAGCCAACTGACAGAGCCCGGCAGACCGACCGCGATTTTCAAGGCCGGAAACACCGAAATTAGCTGGTCATACGTCGCCGACGACAACTCAGACGACGTCAACTCGTTCATCAGCCGGTTGTTCCAGATCAAAGCGTCCGCCGAGAGCAAGAACGGCGCTCAAAGAACGTTCGCTCCGCGCTAGCCCAGTCTGAGGCCGGGCACGACGTCCAGGTCCCAGCTTCGTTTCGGTCCGCCCTTCAGGTGGAAGTATGCCGCGGCGCCGATCATCGCTCCGTTGTCAGTGCACAGAGCGGGGCGCGGAACCACCACTTGAACCGGCGACTTCTCCGCCATCTGGCTTCGCAGGTGCGAGTTGGATGCCACCCCGCCGCCCAGCAGGATTCCTTTGACTCGATGATCCTGAGCGGCCTTTAGCGTCCGGGTCACCATGCAGTCGACCATCGCTTCTTGGAACGCCTGCGACACGTCGGCCACCTTTTGAGGGTCCAATTCGCCGTCCTTCGGCGGCGGATACAGTCCTCGCTCCTCCGCCCGTCTGAGTACCGCTGTCTTGAGTCCGCTGAAGCTGAAATCAAGCGACCCTTTCACGGTCGGACGCGGCAATCTGGGCTCTGCGCCGGTTCCGGATTCAGCGGAACGCTGAATCGCCGGACCGCCGGGGAATCCCAGCCCGAGAACTCGCGCCGCCTTGTCGAACGCTTCGCCCGCGGCGTCGTCCCGAGTCCTGCCGATCAACGTGTAGTCGCCGTGGCCTCGCATCACGATCAGGTCGGTGTGGCCGCCGGACGTGATCAGGCACATCAGCGGGAAGCCGGGCTCCGTGGACGGGTTGACTCCGTCTTCGAGCCACGATGCGTAGATGTGGCCCTCGAGGTGATTCACGCCGATGAACGGGACATCGTGCGAAAGCGCCAAGCCTTTGGCCGAGTTGACGCCCACCAACAAAGAACCTGCCAATCCGGGTCCGTGGGTCACCGCTATCCCGTCAAGCTCCCCGAGTTCGATGTCGGCTTGTTCCAACGCTTGTTGCACGACGGGCATCATCGCCTTCATGTGTTGCCTCGACGCGATCTCCGGAACGATGCCGCCGTATTGCGCGTGGAGCGCTTCTTGCGAAGCGATGACGTTTGACCGGATCGAGACACCGTCTTCAATGACCGCGGCCGCGGTCTCGTCGCACGAGGTTTCGATTCCCAGGATTTTCATGCGTTCATGCTCCACCTTCCGTCCGCCAATTCCGACGGAGACGGTATCTACTCTCCGCGTAGCTCGGGCATCCGTTCTTGGATGTCGTATTCCGAAAGCGCCAGCGCCGTCCCCACCGTCAGCACGCCGGTCCCCGTGAACGTGACGCGCAGAGTCATGATGCCGATGACCTCGCCTCGCGAGTTCATCAGCGGTCCCCCACTGTTGCCGGGATTCGCCGCGGCGTCCGTCTGAACGTATCGGAGTCCATTGTAGATTCTCTTCGCCGATGCGATGCCTTTCGTGACGTTGACGGCGTCACCGAGCACGTCACTCAACGGGAACCCGATGACGATGACGTCTTCGGCCAAGTTGACCTCATCGTAATCGCCGAAAACGAAAGCCGGGCGATCGATGTCGGACCCGACCGACACCAAGGCGAGGTCGGCGTCTTCATCGACACCGATCACGTCGCCGGTTACGCTGATCTTGATCTCGCCCCGATCCGCCGCGATGGTCGCTTTGTGAAAACGCCCGACTACGTGGGCGTTCGTCAAAATCAGACCTTTGTCGATGAAGAACCCGGAACCCGTCCCTGCCGGCGTTTTGATGGCGACGACGGATTGGACGGCCTCGGCCACGATATCAGGCATGCTCGGCGTCGGGGTGGCGGTCGGTTCCGGTGTTGCAGTCGGAACCACCGGAATCGGGGTCGGGCTGGGCGCGGGCGTCGGCACAGGGCTGGGCGTTGCGCTGGGTGTGAGCATCAATGCCTCGTCGCGATCCGCCAGCACCTCTTGTACTTTGGCCTCGACGGTCGCCTCGATGTCCGGTGGTGGAGGCGGTGGGATGTCGTCGCCGCACGCCCCGAGAATTGCCAGGAGCGCGATTGACGCGAGCAATATGAGCGTCCGAGACACTATGAGCAAGTAACCCTTCCTTGGCATCTTAAGTCATGCGGGTTCATTCTGAGTCGCGCGCCGCCTTAACGGCCTCGACGAGCTTCTCCGCGAGCTCATCGGCCGGCAGTCGCCCGTCGAGGACCAAGTCGTAATCAGCCTCAACCTGTTTTTGGACGGCGATGTAAAGAGCCCTGCTGGCGTTAAGATACCCTCGCAACTCGCTCCTCAAGCATTCGACCACACCGGTGAGCGCTCCGGCAAGTTCTTCGTTCGTGGCGTTTGCGGCGCCATCTAGCGAGATGGGTTGCATGGTACGGGCCGATCTCCGCGCCAAAGCGATTTCCAGTGGCGTGTCGATCAACGCCACGAAGTCGATAGATTCGGCCATCTCCGCCCTTCCACGACCCATCCGCTCCTCGATTACGATGAATTCCGTCGGCGCCACATCGGTCCCAACTCCCGGAGACCTCACACGTTCGCCCCTCATTAGCGCTGACAAATCATTCGCGAACTCCGGCGTCTCCCATTCATTGAGATCGGCTCCCCGATCAACCCATTTCAGCACGTCCTCGGGATACTCCGACGAATCGCGGCAATCGTCGAAGAACATAGTCGATGCGCCGAGCAATGCGCTGGCCTTTTGCACCAAAGTTGTCTTTCCGCGGCCGGAGACCGAGCTGACCGCGACGACGAACGGCTCGCGGTTCGCGGTTGGTTCGTGTGCGTCGATCAAGCTTCAGACCTCCTCGTCACGCACCAGGGCATACACGAGCGCGTCGATGGTCTGCCCGTCTTTGGTCACGGATTTACATTCGCGGCCTTCGAGTGTGAAACCGGCCTTTTCCAGGACGCGGGCCGACGCCGGGTTCCACTCGAAGACGCTCGCGTAGAGTCGAACCAGATCGAAATGCGCGAACGCGTAATCGACGATCGCCGAGATCGCCATCGTGGCGATTCCTTTGCCCCAGAACGGCTCTCCGAGCCAGTAACCGACTTCGGCGCTGACCTTCGTGCGATGTCTCTCTGTGGCTGGAACGAAATGCCTCTCACGGCCTCGGAGGGCGATGCGATGACGAACGATGTCGGAGGCGAATCGACCGCTACACGTCCAATGTACGTCCGGGCGTCATCTTCCGAGTAGGGGTTCGGAAACGCGTCTCGCAAATTTCGCCAGATATGCCGATTGTTGGCGTACTTGGCGAGATCTTTGGCGTCACTCATTCGCCACGGTCAGAGCTCCCAGCCGTCACCAAGCGCAATGTTCATTGTCGCAAATCACCTTGAGTGGTCCGAGGGCTTGTCGCCTGAATTCTTTGTTTTTAACGTTTCGAAATGGTTTCGTCGACGACTTCTTGGGCGCGCTCCAGCACCCGAGGGCGGTGCTCGGAGTGAGGCAGCAAGTACAGCTTTCCCGCGCGAACGCCTTCGAATGTGTACTCCGCGATGCGATCAGGGCCGCCTCCCTGGTCGAGGGACTCGGTGAGCGAAGCTTGCCTGGGCGCTCGGAATTCCGGAGCGTCATCCACGTTATCGCCTGGAGAGCCGGGTCGATTGCGATCGGACGTGGCCAAACGCGTTCGAATGACAGCACCGATACACCGACGTCTGCTTCGATTTCGGCGAGCTCAAAGTGCAACGTCTCCGACAACGAAACGACACCGAACTTCGTGACTTTGTAAGCCCCAAGCCGAGGACCTGAAACCAAGCCCGCCATAGAACCCGTGTTCACTACGTGACACGGGTCTCCTTGATCGAGCATTATCAGGACGAACACCCGAATGCCGTTGATGACACCCCTCAAGTTAACATCGATTATCCAGTCCCAATCGGCGGCGCTCGTTTCCCAGATTCGGTCGGCCAATACCACGCCCGCGTTGTTGAACAGCATGTGCACGGAGCCGTATTTGACCATCGTCCGGTTCGCCAGCCGTTGGATGTCCGACGCGCTCGCCACATCGGCTTCAATGCCGATGACGTCGGCGCCCTCCTCCGCCAGGACCGCCGTGGCCCTTTGCAACGCATCGGACTCGATGTCGGACAGCACGATCTTCATGCCTTCGCGGGCAGCCTGCCTGGCAAGCGCCCACCCGATGCCGCTGGCGCCGCCGGTGATTACCGCTGTCTTGCCTTTGAAATCCTGCACGACGTCAGATCCCTCTTTCGCCGCGTGAGAGCGGCACATACGGGTGGGCGTCGGCCACTTCTTCATTGAACGTCAAACCCAATCCTGGTCCGGTCGGCTGGTCGACGTAGCCGTCCTTCTGCCTCGGCAGGCCGTCGAACACCTCGAAGTAGTGGGGCTCGTAGAACTCGGCGTGGACTTCGACGAGGATCTCGACGTTGGGGCCGACCGCCTCGCGAACTGCGGCGACGCGATCCTCGTCGAGCTGGGCTTCCTCCGGCAAGATCGTGTAGTAGTTGTGCTGGCCGAAGGGGTCGAACTTCATCGCGGTGTAGCCCATCGCGACGACTCGCTTCGCCTCTTCGGCGTTCTGTTCGGGCGTGCCCGGATTCGTGTACCAGCCGTTGGCGTACACCCTGATCCGATCGCGAATCGGTCCCCCGAGTAGCGTGTAAACCGGGACGCCAAGCGCCTTCCCTCGCAGGTCCCACAGCGCCAGGTCGATGCCCGAAAGCGCGGTCGAGAACATCCGCCCGCCGCGTCCGTTGTTGTCTTGGTGCAGTCGCATCCAGTGCAGCTCGTGGGCCATCGGATCTTTGCCGATCAGGAACGACTCGACCATGTCCTGCAAAAGCTGCGCGACCAGCGGATCGTAACCGAACATCGACGACTCGCCTATGCCTTCGATTCCTTCGTCGGTCTGCAACCGCACGATCAACCAGTTTCGTTTGGCGTTGCGGTGCTGTGACGAAAAAATGTTGGTCTTGAGTCCGGTAATTTTCATGGTGTACACGCTCCGAGGGTTGGGTACGGCGGAGTGTACTACGGGCGGATGTGGCAGGCAATATCAGGGTCGCGTCGCGCTCGTCCTGATGCTATGATGGGGCGCGAATCACAGGCAACTAATACCGAGGTGAACACGTGAACCGTCAGCGCTCAGAGGAGCTTTACAACGAGGCCAAGGAGCTCATCCCCGGCGGAGTCAACAGCCCTGCCCGATCCTGGGGGTCTGTCGGAGGCACCCCAATCTTCTTCGCCAAAGGCAAAGGCTCCCACGTCTGGGACGTCGACGGCAACGAGTACATCGACTACGTCGGCTCCTGGGGACCGATGATCCTGGGACACGCCGACGACGAGGTCATCGGCGCGGTCACCGAAGCAGCCAAGAACGGCACCAGCTTCGGAGCACCGACCCAGGCCGAGTCGGAGATGGCGCAGTTGGTGCTCGACGCGTACCCGTCGATGGACCTCGTTCGGTTCGTGAGCTCAGGCACCGAGGCCGGAATGAGCGCCCTTCGGCTGGCGAGAGCGTTCACGGGCCGTGATAAAATCGTGAAATTCGAGGGCGGCTACCACGGCCACGCCGACGCGCTGCTGGTCGCGGCTGGCTCAGGCGCGCTGGCCCACGGCGTCCCCGACAGCGCCGGTGTGACCGATTCCTTCGCTCAAGACACACTCATCGCTCAGTTCAACGACCTCGACTCCATCAAAGTGCACCTCGACGCCTACCCGGGCGAGATCGCCTGCGTCATCGCCGAACCCGTCGCCGGAAACATGGGCGTGGTCCCTCCCGACCCTGGATTCCTGGAGGGCTTGCGAGAGCTGACGACGCAGGCGGGCGCCCTGCTTATCTTTGACGAAGTGATCACCGGATTCAGGGTGGCTCTCGGCGGCGCACAATCCAGATACGGCGTGACTCCGGACCTGACGTGCCTCGGCAAGATCATCGGCGGCGGCATGCCGGTCGGCGCGTACGGAGGCCGATCCGACATCATGCACGTGGTGTCGCCGCTCGGCCCGATGTACCAGGCCGGAACCCTCTCCGGAAACCCCGTGGCCATGGCAGCGGGCATCACGACGCTGAAGCGGCTGTCGGCGCCGGGCTTCTACGACGAGCTCGAAGCCAAAGCCGCGCGCCTCGAAGCCGGACTTGTCGCCGTGTTCGCGGAGGCCGAGACTCCTCTAACGGTCAACCGAGTCGGCTCAATCCTGACGTTGTTCTTCAATGCCGGCCCAGTTAATGGATGCTCGTCGGTGTCGCAATCCGACAAGGACGGCTTCACCCGCTTCTTCCACCGCATAGTCGACCAGGGCATCTACCCGCCTCCGTCGCCGTTTGAAGCCTGGTTCGTCTCCGCAGCCCACTCCAATGAAGACATCGACCGCACGATTGAAGCGGCGAGACAGGCGCTGAAGTAGGCGAAGCAGAATCTACGCGTCGGGGAGATTTGCGATGTCTGAGTTCACGGTTGAAATCGAAATCGGCGACCGGTAGGGTCGCCGATTTGAGTCCGTTCAAGCGTTCGTCGGAACGGACGCGACCTATACAACGTTGCCCGAGAGCATCCTGCGCCGATTAGGTGTTCGACCGACCAACGAACGGAGCTTCGTCTTACCCGATTCACGTCGGGTCCGAAAATCCGTCGCTAGCGCCTACATCAGACTTGAGGGCGAGACACATCTCAACGTGGTCGTGTTTGAGTCCGACGACGCCAAACCGCGACTCGGCTCAGTCACGTTCGCAACGTTCGGTCTCGCCATCGATCGTGTCAATCAACGGCTGATTCCAACGGATGCGCTGCTCAAGAATCGCGTTTGAGGCGGTTGCGAAGAACTTGCGTCGCACCGGTCTTCGCCGCGGGTCAGCCAGAAAGCTTCTCTCTGCATCGTCTGCAAAATCGAAGCCGATCGCGCGTGCACGCACACCGGCGCTCCAGCCCAACATCGCAAAGGGAGGCATTCGCTTGACTCAATCGCTGCAGAACAAGATCGCCGTCGTCACCGGCGATACATCGGGTATCGGACGGGCAACCGTGGTTGATTGCGCCAGGTACGGCGTCAACGTTGTCGCTTCGGGAAGGCGGGAAGAGCGAGGAGCAGAACTCGTCGCGGAAATGCAGGGGCTGCCGGGCAATGTTATCTTCGTTCGCGCGGACGTCACGGTCGCCAAAGACGTCGAGAACCTGATGTCGTCCGCGGTGGCAGAGTTCGGACACATCGACTACGCGTTCAACAACGCGGGAGGCGCGTCACCGGAATTCGAGCTTGGGACGCGTCTTCACGAGTATTCCGACGAAAAATGGAACTATTACTCTGACGTGTTTCTCAAGAGCGTTTGGAAGTGCATGAAGCACGAGATTGAGCGCATGCTTCCAAATCGCTCAAGTGTGGCTATCAATAATGCGTCGGTATTTGGTATTAGAGGGGGGCTGGGGGCGCATACGTCGCGATGAAGCATGAGGTCGTGGGGCTTACGAAGTCGGCTGCGAAACAATATTCTGGGGAGGGTTTAAGATTCAACGCTGTGTGCCCAGGTTGGATAGATACAGAGTTGACGGCAAGCATAGAGAACGAAGCCCCGGGTTTGAGGTCAGTATTCTATTCGCAACAGAGCGTCAAACGTCACGGGAAATCGGAAGAAGTGGCCGCACTCGTTCGATGGATGTGCTCCGACGAAGCAGGATTCGTGGACGGCGTCGCCTGGCCCATCGACGGCGGACTCAGTGTGTAAGCGTGATCCTCTGGCTGGTTAGGCCGTCGGCTTCGGAGCGATCCTGCTCTCGGTGCTCAAAGAGATGTTGTCGAAAGTGTAGACGGCCCAGCCTCGGGTTGAAAGCATGGAATTCGTCAAAGACGTGATCGAACCACTGTACGATCACCCTTTGGAATTTGTGACTCAATCGTGAAGACGCGCGAGAAGACGACACAGTCTGCTGACATCGTCGAAGTCGAAGTGGGCACAGGCGGATGCGCCCAGGCAACAAAAACTGTCGCGTAGTTCGCATTAAGCCATCGAGGTCTGGATCGCGCCGGACTCCGGGTTCATGTTCAGCGTGACAACTAGGGTTGATATACGTAAGTGATTCGCGCCACCCCTCGCATGACCGGCCCATCAATCAGTTCCAGCAGCTCCGGCCCACGGGCACTGGCTGCAATCTGTGCTCGAAGGTCCTCTGAGGCTTGAAGCCTTTCGAGGAGAATTGATGTCCTTACCGCACCGGACTGACCCCCAAGTGGCACGCTCAGAACGCCAGCTCCCTGAAAGTCGAGTTCCTCCCCCCATTTTTGCACCAATTCCAGGAGTGCAGGCAGTTTGCCGGGTTTCGCCACCATAAAATTCTTCTACATTATCTTTGGGGCAAAACCATCCAGCTGGAGACCCGTTACCGTCACTAGGCGGGATACGGACACGTTCATTTGATCACACATCGCGCCCAGCGCATCGATGCCTGCCATTCTCGCCTCGTCACCAAACACGCTATCGAAATATGCATCCACGTCGTCCGCGGATTCAAAGCCGCCTGTTGTGCTGACGATTGCCATGCTCCCCCCCCCACAGATTGGGCGGAGATATTATGTGGTTATGTCGCCAAGGTGGCCCGAAGCTCTGACAGATTCCTCTACACCGCTTTGGACGGCTGTGAACTGACCCGGTTTCGGTACTCTTAAGACATTGATGAAGTACGACATTTTCCAATCCTCCGATTTCTGTTTCTTCCTGCTAACTGTTCTCTTCCACGGACTCTCTGTGCGACATCTCGAAGCTGACGGCCTAACCGGATGTCAAAACTTGCCCCATTCCCTCGTCGTCCAACGCCGGACGAACGTCCAAGCGAAGTAGGTCGTTCCAAGCCAAGCTCCATGTCGCGAGGGCTTGGGAGTCATCCGATTCAGCGATAGCGAATCCGTATGCGCCATCAGCGGTGAACCACCTACCGAGCATCGTCACTCCCTCTGGTGGCGCTCCGCCCGTCTCTAGGAATCGTTGAATCACAGCCTTCCGATTCTCCGGACCAACCTCAAATTGAACAATAAATTGCATGTCGATCCTTCCACTTCATAAGTGATTTCCCAGGTGAATTTGAACATTAAAATAGCATATTTGACCTGAGTTGCCCCGTATAGTAGAGTCGTGTGGTGTGATTGTCAACTGACGCTCGGCGCCTTAATCTGCAAGCGGGTGCTTAGAACCTGAGACCGACCGTATCGGACAACTCCCCGAGAACAAGGCCACCGGGGATTCCATATCCGAGGGATGGACATGCGAGTATTCAAAGGCAAAGTCGCAGTTGTCACCGGGGCGGCAAGCGGCATCGGGCTCGCGATGGCAAGCCGATTCGCACATGAAGGCATGAAAGTTGTCTTGGCCGACGTGGAAGATGACGCCCTCGACGCTGCAGTGAGCGACTTGAAAGAAAGTGAGTACGACGTGATGGGCGTCGTGACCGACGTCTCAGATGCGGACTCGATTCGAAACCTAGCGAGAACTACTCTTGAAGCCTACGGAGGGGTTCACATTCTTTGTAACAACGCGGGAGTGACAGCAGGCGCCTACCCGCTGTGGGAAGCGAGCATCAATGATTGGGAGTGAGTGTTTCGAGTCAATTTCTGGGGCGTGATACATGGGATCAAGACTTTCCTCCTAATCATGGTCGAACAAGGCGAGGAGGGCATGTTGTCAACACTGCCTCGATCGCAGGGCTAACTCCCGGATATGGCATTTACTCGGCAACCAAACATGCGGTCGTGAGTGTGTCCGAAACACTTCATTCCCAACTTCTGCTGGAAGACTCGAAAGTGAAGATCTCGGTGCTGTGCCCCGGATTTGTGCGCACGCGGATCTTGGGCACTGGCCGCAATCGGCCATCCGAACTCCCGACGGATCCATTCAAGCCAACACAGGATTTGCAAGAAGCAATGCGACGGTTCTCTGATCGGATCGACAATGGGATGCCGCCTGATCAAGTAGCTGGCATCGTCATTGACGCCATCCGCACAGAGCAGTTTTACGTGCTGACCAGCACTGAATTTGACGATGTGATCGACACCCGCGTGCAAGACATACTGCAGCGGCGGAACCCGAAGCCGTTCTCGAGAGGCGACCTATTGGACGAATAACGGGGTTGGGGATTGTTTGCGGGATATTGGCGGTCGCAAGAAGGTCGCGGCCGTGAGGCCGGTAGGAGCGCGAACGGGGCTCCTACCGCTCCGCCCTGTGAACGCCGATGAGTTCCGGGTGCGGAATTTCGGCGCTCCCTACCCGTTTCATCCGTTTCTTGCCCTTCGCCTGCTTCGTCAGCAGCTTCTGCTTGTGGGTCACATCTCCGCCGGAGAGCTTGGCCGACGCGTCCCGCGCCGAGTTCGGACGGTCTCACGGGAGACGATTCTGCTGACGGCATCGCCGGGCCGTTTGACGGCGGCGTCACCATCTGGGCGCGAAACTCCGGCCGATTAGGTCGTAGCGTTCAGGTGAAACCTGCTTTTGGGGCCTGATTCAATTGCGGCGGAAGCGGGGACAGAACCGTCCCCGGATACCGTAGTGGTACGGGCGATTTTCTGACTGTTCGAGGTCTCGCATGCCTCAGAGGACGCGCCGTTGCTTCCGGGAACCGCAGGATACCGTCGTTCCAGTTGCGCGCCTCGCGCTTGAGCTCAGGCCGACATGCTCGACGAGCGCCTCCGTGCGTCCGATGCGAGTTGGCCCTATACTTCACGTCGATGAATATCACGGGAGCATTGCGTCGACGCAGAATATACCAGGGTTGGTGGGTGATCTCGGTCCCCTTCCTGTCCACCGCGATGGCGGTGGGCGCCGGTCAATATGGCTTCGGTTTGTTCATCGAGCCTCTGGAAGAAAGCTTCGGCTGGAACCGGTCGCAGATTAGTGCGTCGCTGTCTTTCACCGCGTTGGGCAGCCTGATCGCCCCGTTCATTGGGCGAATCATGGACCGCCACGGTTCCAAATACGTACTGGCCTGTTCGTTGGCTCTGATCGCTGTTAGCTACTTTCTCCGGCCGTTCATGACCGAGTTGTGGCACTGGTACGCACTGAGCCTGGTTCAGTACCTGGGAGCCGCGGCTGGATTCCTGCCCGCTGGTAGGCTGGTGGGCATGTGGTTTTTGCACAACAGGGGTCGGGTGATGGGGATCACAGCGATGGGCGCCAACTTCGGCGGCCTGGTCATGCCGCCGTTTTTGGCCCTGCTTCTGCCAATTTTGATGTGGCAAGGATCCTACATCGTCTTGGCGTTGATCTCCGTTGCACTGATCGTTTATACGCTGGCGGTAATCGACGAACGTCCTCCCACTCCGAATAGCGATGACTGCGCCGGGGAAACCCAGAACGAGGAACGGCCCGGGCTGACCGGATGGACGCTCAAGGAAGCTCTCCATTGCAAAGGGTTCTACGCGATTACCCTTGCGACAATGTTGGGCTCATTCACATACGCGGCCATACTCCCGCAGATCATCGCTCACCTGACGGACCAAGGCGTTTCGGTGAGAACGGCGTCGCTGGTCCTGAGCGTGTACGCCGTCATGGGGATGACCGGGAAATTTGTGATGGGCTTTCTCGCCGAGCGGATCACGGCTCGGTACGCCCTGATGATCGACTTATGCGGCCAGGCGATCTTTTTGATCGTGATGCTGTGGGCGGGCACGCCCGCGATTATGTGGATGTCCGTCCCCGTTTATGGTTTCTTTAGCGGCGCCTACGGCGCGTTGTTTCCGCTTGTGATTCAGGACGCATTCGGCATCCGGCATTATGGAAGCATAATGGGGACCCTTAGCATGGCCCACATCGTTTCATTCGGCATCGGGCCTTTACTGGCAGGCGCGTCCTTCGACCTGACGGACAGCTACAGCACGGCGTTTGTCATCGTCGCGGTCTTGTTCGTGATCGGAGCGGCGTCGTTGACCCAAGCGAAAGTGACCGGGCCACCGCCTACGTCCGACGACGTGTCCACGTGATCGAACAGAGACTTGCCCTGCGTCGGCGCCAGACGGATGGCCGGCCGATTCCGTCGCGAAGGCATCCAGAGCATCGGTGATCGCAATGGCTCGATTTCGCTTGGACTACTCAACCATGTGCCGAATCCGTCTGCGGGTTAGGTCTCAACGACGAATCTTGAGCGATGATGCGGTATCCGACTCGATTGCTTGAGACTCACAAGAGTTATTGACAGGGTCAAATAGCACTCATAAACTGCCCTGAGGCAAACGCAAAGTAGAATTAACGGACAATCCCGATCGACCGGGAGATTCCGGCCACGAATGAGGTGCAAGATGGAGACTCGAAACCCCACAATCGACTCACAAGTGCACTCGTACGAACGGAACCGTCCCGAGCGCCCTTGGATCGGAACTTTGCGGGGTCCGGAGGAAGTCACCGGCGACGACATGGTTGCGGCGATGGATGCCGTCGGAGTCGACGGCGCTCTCCTGGTATCGCCGTACAGCATGTATCGGTACGACGCCAGTTACGCGCTCGAAGTGCACCAAAAACATCCAGGTCGGTTTGGCTTGATCAGGCCGTTCGATCCACAATCGGAAGCGATCGCCGATGAGGTCGCCGAATGGGCGGCGACACCGGGCGTGGTCGGAGCTCGCATCATGCTCACGTACGGGTCATTCGAAGGCGATGACCCGGGCCTCAACCAGATACTCGCGGCTGGCGCCCAAGCCGGCATTCCCGTGAACGTTATGGGTTCGGGCAAGCTGCCCATCGTGCGTGAACTGGCCCGACGCAACCCGGAAACCCAGATCGTGATCGATCACGTCGGTCTGGTCCAGCCACACGAGCCGCCGGCGCCTCCGGATACGTTCGCCGATCTGGCAGACGTGGTGTCGCTCGCTGAACTCGACAATGTGGCCATCAAAATTTCCGGAGCGTGTACATTGTCCCATGAGCCGTTCCCGTACACGGACATCTGGGCGCCCCTTCGCAAGATATTCGACGCATTCGGGTTTGACCGATGCATGTGGGGCACCGACTGGACACGAGCAATTGATCTGTTGACCTACGAACAGGGCGTCGAGGCGTTCAGGGTGACCGACCAGCTATCGGATTCGGAGCGATCCACGCTAATGGGCGGGGCACTCACGAAGATCTACAAGTGGTCGCCTGACACAAGTGGATAAATCGGCAGGCGAAGTCGCTCGGTGGGCGATCAGATCCATTAGGCAACAAGCCATTGGAGATTACGTGGCGCTTACGCGATCGCGACGTTTCCTACTGGCTTCATCTGGCGTTTGCCCGTCGCCTGCGTCATCAGTAGTTTCTTCCCGCACGTCTCGTTTCCACGGTCGAACTCAGCCAGCGTGCAATTGCGCGGGATCAGAGTCCGCGCGGATCGAATTACGATGCAGTTCGTTTGTGTGAACTTCTGGTGTCCGGTTCGAGTAAAGAATATGATAAATGAACTCGGTCAAATGACGGCCCAATTTGAGACGCCACGATCCTCGTCACGAAGAAGGCCGCCGATCCGTCGATCGGAAATCGAGAACTTGGAGTGAATAATGACCACATTGGGCGCCGGAAGATTTACGTACGAAGTCTCCGGAAGAAACTGGGGCAACCTGCCTGAGGGTTGGAGTTTCGTAGAGGCCACGGCCGTGGCGCTGGACTCCCATGACAACGTTCACGTCTTCAATCGTGGCTCGCACCCGATGATCGTCTTCGACTCCTCCGGAAACGTAATTCGCACATGGGGCGAGGGCGTATTCAGCAACCCCCACGGCGTGGCCATAGGTCCGGACGACTCGGTGTATTGCGTAGACAACGGAGACCATGTCGTTCGGAAATTCACGCCCGACGGAAAGCTTCTGATGACCATTGGGGTTCCGGGTAAGCCCGCGCCGCCGATGAGCGGCGACCCATTCAGCACACCAACTCAAGTTGCCATAGACCAGCGAAACGGCGACTTATTTGTGTCCGATGGTTATCAAAATGCTCGAGTGCACAAGTATTCTCCGGATGGACGACACCTGCTCTCCTGGGGAGAATCAGGGACGGACGAAGGCCATTTCAGTCTGCCGCACAATGTTACGACTGACAAAGACGGCTGGGTGTACGTTGCAGACAGGGAAAACCAACGAATTCAAGTGTTCGATTCTAACGGCAAGTTTGAGGAGCAGTTCGGTCTGAACCTCGCTCGACCAGGCTGCGTATTCGTGGACTATCGGTCTGGTGAGAAGCTAGTGTACGTGGGTGAGTTCTTTGCGGGATTCTCTTCCAACTCCTCCGGGATGCGCATCGGTCCCAGGGTTTCCATCCTCGACGCCGAAGGGAATGCGCTGGCAAGGCTGGGCGATCAGACTTTCGGAGACGAGCCAGGCCGTTTCCTGTCTCCCCATGGCATCGCGGTCGACTCCCGAGGCGACATCTACGTGGCCGAAGTTTCTCGCACTGAGAACTATGGCGGCCTGATACCACCGCTTACGGACCCCAAAAAAGAACGTCGTTCGCTCCAAAAGCTGGTCAAGAAAAACTGATCCCGTAGACGGCTTGCCCACGAACCGCTTTCGCCGATGAAGGGGGATCGAAAACGTAAGCCGGGCCCGCGCTTCCAAAACGTTGATGCCGTCAAGTCCGGTCCAACCTACTCTCGATGTCGAGTACTCGTTCGACCGACCAAACCGAAAGCCTGGTGACGAACCGAGTCCCTTACCGCTCTACCTTGAGGACGCTCAGGAACGCCTCTTGCGGGATCTCGACGCTGCCGACCCGTTTCATCCGTTTCTTGCCCTTGGCCTGTTTCTTCAGCAGCTTCTGCTTGCGCGTCACGTCGCCGCCGTACAGCTTGGCCAGCACATCCTTGCGCAGAGCTCGGATGGTTTCGCGGGAAATGATCCGGCCGCCGATCGCCGCCTGGATCGGGACTTCGAACAGTTGGCGCGGAATAAGCTCTTTGAGTTGCTCGACCAACGCCTTGCCTTGCCGGTACGAATTCTCGCGATGCAGTATCACCGACAGCGCGTCGACGGGTTCACCGGCCACCAAAATGTCCAGCTTTACGAGGTTGCCCGGTCGATATCCGGACACTGAGTAGTCCATGGATGCGTAGCCTTGCGATCGCGCTTTCAGTTGGTCGTGGAAGTCGAGCAGCACCTCGGAGAGCGGCACGTCGTACTCGAACAAGACGCGTGTATGGGCCGGTCCGTCACCGGTTCCGTTCGCGCCGTCGTGTTGTAGGTACTCCATCTTTTTGAACTCGCCGCGCCGAGATTGGACCAGTTCCATCGTTGCGCCGATGTACGCGGACGGCGTGATGATGCTGAGTTCGAGCCACGGCTCGCTGAGCTCGGCGATGCGCTGGGGGTCCGGCAGCAGCGCCGGGCTGTCGATTTCGATCTCGCCGCCGTCGTAGAGCGAAACGCGGTACGCGACGCTTGGCGACGTCGCCAGCAGATCGACGCCGTACTCGCGCTCTAGTCGTTCCTGGACGATGTCCATGTGCAGCAGGCCCAAGAACCCGCATCGGAAACCGTTGCCTAAGGCCATTGAGGTCTCGGGCACGTAGCTCAGGGCTGCGTCGTTAAGTTGAAGCTTCTCAAGCGCCTCTCGAAGCCCGAGGTAGTCTTCACCGTCGGCTGGGTAGAGGCCGGCGAACACCATCGGCTTGAGCGGCTCGTAACCCTTGAGCGCCTCGGGAGCCGGGTCGCTCGCCATGGTCAGCGTGTCGCCGACCGGCGCCTCGCCGACGCTCTTCAAGCCGGTGGCCAGGTAGCCGACTTCGCCGGCTTCGAGTTGTTGCACGACGGTCGGGGTCGGTCCGAAGAATCCCGCTTCGAGCAGTTCGCTCTCGGCGCCGCTGGACACCACTCTAACTTTGCCCCTGGCGGGCGCCGAACCCTCGAATACGCGGACGTACGCCACGACACCTTTGTACGGATCGTACATCGAGTCGAAGATTAGCGCCTTCAGCGGTCCGTCTGCGGCTCCGGTTGGCGATGGGATCCTGTCGACGATCGCCTCTAGCAAGCCGTCGATGCCGATGCCTGATTTGGCGGAGACGTAAAGCATTTCGTCCGGGGAGAATCCGAACGCCTGCTGAACCTCAGTCGAAACCCGTTCGGGTTCGGCCAACTCGAGGTCGATCTTGTTGATGACCGGGATGATCTTGAGGTCGTGCTCCATCGCCAGATAGACGTTCGCCAGCGTCTGCGCCTGGATGCCTTGAGCGGCGTCCACGACGAGCAGCGCTCCTTCGCACGCGGTCAGGCTGCGTGAGACCTCGTACGAAAAGTCGACGTGCCCTGGCGTGTCGATCAGGTTCAACTGACACGTCTGGCCGTCAGCGGCCGTGTGCCCCAACCGAACGGCCTGCGCTTTGATCGTGATGCCGCGCTCTCGCTCTAGGTCCATCGAGTCCAGGTGCTGCTCGAGCATCAGGCGCGGGTCGACCGCTCCGGTGGCTTGCAGCAGCCGATCGGCGAGCGTCGACTTGCCGTGATCGATGTGAGCTATGATGCAAAAGTTTCTGATTCGTGATGCGTTCATATGTTAAATGGTAGCAGAGGGAAAACCCGCCGTACATGGCTGGCGGAACGCGAGCGCGTCGCCGGTCCCAGATCGACGCCATTTCGATGACGAGAACCAAAGCGCTGGTGAAGAATGTTTTTCGGTCGCCTGATTTCAGCAGAGGAGGGCCAGTTGGCGTCGGATGTTCACGACGGTTTCGGGCGGTGTCGATCTGGATGTTCTGCGCCGCACTAGGCAAGCCCAGTGATCTGATGGTGGGTGTGAACCCAGCCGCCAAACAGAAGGCGCCTCACGTGAGCTTGACCTCGTAAGACTCAAGAGGCAAGCTGCTGCCGGCGTCAAACATACACCCCATTTGCACGCCCCGTTCGGCAATTTCCTTTGTCGAGAGTGACGCGTCCTCGTACAATGCTTCCATTGCGCCCAGAGCGAATTCGCATCCAGACCCGAGCGCCCAAGACCTCTCGCATTGAATCACCTGGCGATACTCTTGGACCTCATAAATTCCCGTGCTATTCGCGATCAATACGGTGAACTGGCTTGACTCGTACGGCTGATCGTCGTCTTCCTCTTCGGTTTTCAGTTAGTAGTCGTCCACGAGGGTCTTATGCAAATTCCGGAAAGTCTCGAAAATGGAATCGACGGACGACAGGTCGAACTCCTCAGGCCGGCTTCGCACCAAACTCTGCGATACAGCCATGTGTGCCGCCCAACCTGCTGAGGCGATGTAGCTTCCATTTACGGAGAGGATCTTGCTGGCCCTACGCGTGAATCCTACCGGACGCTTCCATGATCCTTGAGTGCTCAGTGAATCCGCGGCGATGGCGACCACGCCGCCTTTTTGCACCACTGTAAGAGTCGTCATCTGGTTTCAGTCCGTCTGGTGTCTGCTTAAGTTTTCAATCTCAACGAAATTCATCGAGCGCGGCATTGTGTCGGCGTTTCCCGTCCTGGTTCGCAGACGCCCTGATTGATCGTGATTAGCCGGTGGGCTGGTCGTCCGTCCCGGGAATGTGGTCGAGCTGAAGCGATTCGGCGGTGAGGCTACGCCCCTCGCGCTGAGCGTGGGGAAGGGGAGATTCGAACTCCCACGCCTTTCGGCACATGATCCTAAATCATGCTCGTCTACCAATTCCGACACTCCCCCACGGCGGACCCGCCTCGGCGGCTCTCTACCGTAATTATAGCGTCGCCCCTTGAGAGGTGTCGAACGGCTTCGCACTCCCAATGTAAGAATCGGATAGCGTTGCGGCCAGTCCTTCGCTAGTATTCAATTCGATGGGCTAAAAAATGCACGCGGTCACCACGGAGGAAGACATGGCAATCGAAGTCACTACCGATCTGTCCGACGGCGACACGATGTGGGCCGCCGTCCAAACCAAGGACGAGACCTATATCGACGCGTTCGTGCAGGGCGTGTCGTCGGCCGGGATCTACTGCCGCTCGACCTGTCCCAGCCGGACGCCGAAACGTACGAACCTCACGTTCTTCAAGTCGTGGCAAGATGCGGAAGCGGGCGGCTTCAGGGCTTGTAAGCGATGCCTGCCCAGCACCGCGCATTCCCGTCACCCGCATGTTCTGTTGGCAGAACAGATCTGTCGCCTGATCGAAGCGGCTCCGGACGCAACCCGTACCCTCACCGAGCTTGGCGTCGCGGTCGGTCGCAGCCCGGGGCACGTGCACCAGGTGTTCCGAGCGATCATGGGCACGACGCCAAGGCGGTACGCGGAGTCGCTGCGATTCGACAGTCTGAAGTCGACGCTCAAGAGCGGACCGAGCGTAACCGACGCGATCTATGAGGCGGGGTTCGGCTCGCCGCGGCGCGTGTATGAGCAAGCCCGCGGGCGCCTCGGCATGACTCCGTCGGAGTACCGCAAGGGCGGGAGCGATACCACCATCGGCTACGAGATCGTCGAATCGTCTCTTGGTTTCGCCATGGTCGCGGCAACGGACAAGGGCGTCTGCTCCGTCCGACTGGGCGACGAGGAGACCGGCCTGCGCGAAAACCTTGCGAGGGAGTTCCCCGGCGCTCGCCTGGAACCAGGGTCGTCGATGGCCGCCCGGGTCGCCGGAGAGATCGTCGAGTACATCGACTCACGCCGCGCCGAAATCGACGCGGATCTGGATGTCGGCGGCACTCGGTTCCAGCGATTGGTTTGGGATCGACTGTCCCGGATCCCGGTCGGCGAAACCGTTTCGTACGGCAAGATCGCCTCGGACATCGGATCGCCGGACGGCGCGAGGGCCGTCGCCGGAGCTTGCGCCGCCAACCCCGTCGCAATCCTGATCCCGTGCCATCGCGTCACCCGCTCGGACGGCGAACCGGGCGGTTACCGATGGGGGGCCGACCGCAAACGCGCACTGCTCGACCTCGAGCGCGACGCAGGTCGCTAGGCCGACCCTTCCTAGCGCGACCCTAACGCGCTAAAACGCCCTGACCGATCGACCCGGTGCGATTGCGGCCAACACGCTGCACCGGACCCGTGCCACGATGATCGCGTGAGGCGCTCGACGGGCGAGGATTCCACTCGTTGACGCTCCTCGGAGGCGGTGCTAGAATCGCACCGTCAGCGGACCGACAACGCCTGGATTCCGCCAGAACTTGGCCTCATGTATGGTGTAACAGCCATGGTAATTCTGCTTGGTTGTTTAGTCGCTGTGCGATCCGAAATGCCACCCGTTCGAGGAAGAGCGACAACTTGAAATCCATCGCCATGATTGTCGTATGTGTTGCCGCGTTTGCCCTCCTCGGGTGCTCGTCGAGCGACGAGGGCGCCAGCGATGCGGCAACTCCTCCCGAGTCCCTCAGCGCCGCTGCCTTAGGACCGTCGGGCGGCTCTCCCGCGACGCAGGGCTCGCAAAGTCCGCGAGTCGCGAAAACCGAACAGATTCCGAGCGCCGAGGCGACCGACGAATCCACCGACTCGTCAGACGACGCTGAACCCACTCAGACGCCGGTCATACCGCCGATCGCGAGCCAATCCGGCGGACCCGTAACCTCGTCGATCTCGGGCGGCAACTCCCCGTCCCAAGGTTCCACGGGCACGAATGAGAACGAAAAAGAGACGCCCGGCACGGGCCCGAACGCACAGCTAGGTTCCGGTTTGCTGGTCCAAGCTCCGGAGTCCGAGCAAAAGCAGAAGAAACCAGTCGAACTGGTGATAGGCGAACACTACGAGGGCGGCACGCTTGTCAACGTCTCAGCGTTGGATATCACGTTCGAGATCCCGATGGAGTGGCGAGGAGGGCTGGCGGCGGACACCGGCGTCATGCTGCTTCGCTCGGACGTTCACGAAGGCTTCATCTTGTCGACGTCTCAACAGGGCACCAATGCAAGCGAAGTCGCCGCGATGCTGGGCCAGGCGTTTCCTTTGGATGCGACCACGATCCTCATGCCGAACGGATTGCCCCAGTTGGAGGAAGACGGCTGGGTGAGCGGACGGTACACGGGCGCCGACGGATTTAACGCCCTCGCGGGCTACGCCATGGCACTTGTCGATCCGTCCGGGAGAGGGATCTTGTACGTTGTGGCGGGACCCGAAGACGAAGCCGATTATTACAACGACGTCATGGCGAACACCGAAACCGGCTCATCCGTTGCAGGAGGAGTGACAGATTCGGCCCAATTGCAAATCGGCGACGACTCTCCGCTGGTGCGACAGTGGACGCAACACCTCGCCGGTCGCCTTATGAGGTACATGTCGACCTCGGGCGGGAGCGAAGTCGGATCTTCGATGCGTCGAGACCTATACATTTGCAGAGACGGCAGGTTCTTCTACCAAGAAGAGGGATTGGTTGCCGTGGATGTGCCTGGCGCCAGCACCTTAAGCGGAGGCCAAAGAGACGATCAGGGCCAGTGGCGCATCCTGACTGTCGGCGCATAAGCGGGCATTGAATTCACATGAGCGAGCGGCGAGGTCAGCGCCCACAAGTTGGACTATGCAGGTGACGAGACGTACCTGGACGACGACCGCTGGTTCGTCACCGACGACAATCCCTATTGCTGAGGATTCGCGCCGAGAGCATGCATGGTCGATCAGCGTCCACCTTGCCACAGGGGAGGCTATCGAATCAGGCTCGTGGCGAACGCAATTCTGGCAAGTGAAATGCCGAGCACAATGATGCTAAAATACCGCTCAGATGCCAACGCCATCCCGCGCCTGCCGCGGTCAACCCGCGGGCGGGCGCGCACCCGATGACGGCAGACTCTCCGCACGGCATGTGGCCGGGCGGTAATGAAGACAGTTGAGAGCGAGGAGAAATACCAGATGGCCAAGCAGTTTCAATTTGACGAAGATGCGCGTCGAGAACTCATGAGCGGAATCGACACGCTGGCTCATGCGGTTGGCGTTACCCTGGGTCCGGCTGGACGAAACGTCGTGCTTGACAAGGGTTTCGGTCCGCCGCAGATTTGCAGCGACGGCGTAACAATCGCGAAAGAGATCGAGCTCAGCGACCCGTTCCCCAACATGGGCGCGCAGCTCGTCAAGGAAGCCGCCAGCAAGACCAACGACGATGTCGGCGACGGCACCACGACATCGACTGTCATGGCCCAGGGCCTGCTTCGTGAAGGGTTCAAGAACATCGCGGCGGGCGCGAACCCGATGGCCGTCAAGCGTGGCATCGAGCGCGCAGTTGAAGCCGCACGAGACGAGATTCGCGACATGTCCCGTCCCGTCGAGGGTCGCGAGCAGATCGGACAAGTTGCCATCCTCGCTGCCCACGACCAGGAGATGGGCGACATCGTCGCGGACATCCTCGACAATGTCGGCGGCAAGGGCGTCGTGACTGTCGAAGAATCCAACACACTCGGTTACGAAATCGAGTACGTCGAGGGCATGCAGATCGATCGCGGCTATCTGTCACCCTATTTCTCCACCGACATGGAGAAGATGGTCACCGAACTGGAGAATCCTTACATCTTAGTCACGTCTGAAAAGATCTCGACCGTCGCCGAGCTCGTTCCGATCCTCGAACGCGTCACTGCCGTTTCGAAGAACTTCCTGGTCATCGCCGAAGACGTTGACGGCGAGGCGTTGGCCACGCTGGTAGTCAACAAGCTCAAAGGCAACTTGAATTGCTTGGCCGTCAAAGCCCCTGGCTTCGGTGACAGGCGCAAAGAAATGCTGGAAGACATGGCGATACTGTTCGGCGCCAACGTCATCAGCACCGACTCCGGCCGGACGCTCGACTCAGTGTCGATCGACGACCTCGGCCAGGCCAGACGCATCCTGAGCAACAAAGACGACACGACGTTCGTTGACGGCCGCGGGAGTGAAGTCGACATCCACGCCAGGATCGGCCAGATCAGGCAGCAGACCGAGGAAACCACGTCGGATTACGACCGCGAGAAACTCGAAGAACGAGCCGCAAAGCTTTCGGGCGGCGTCTCCGTGCTTAGAGTCGGCGCCGCGACGGAAATCGAGTTGCGCGAGAAGAAACAGCGCCTCGAAGACGCCCTGTCAGCGACCCGAGCCGCGATGGACGAGGGCATCGTCCCCGGTGGCGGGGTCGCGCTGCTTCGGGCCACCCGACAGGCTGCGGCCAAGGTGCAGGCCGAGGGCGACGAACTGACGGGCGTCAACATGCTCGCGGCTGCGGCTGCGGCGCCGATCAGGCTCATCGCCGACAACGCCGGTCTCAGCGGCGAAGTCGCGTTCCATCGCGTCTCGCAGGGCGAAGACGATTTCGGATTTGACGCCGAGAACGACCAGTATGGCGGAATGTTCGAGATGGGCATCGTCGACCCGGCGAAAGTCACCCGCTCGGCGCTCGAAAACGCCGCCAGCGTCGCCGGCATGGTGCTCACTACGCAGTCGCTGATAACCGACGTAGTCCCCGAAGATGATGACGATTAGTTCGCCGTGAGGTTGACTGCTAAATCCGAAGCCCAAAACATTGCGTATCACTGTCGAGGTGAAACCAGGCAATGACCGAAGAAGCCGCCGTAAACGAACAGGTTGCTGATCAGGAAATCGAAGACGTCGAGAGCGTTGCCGAAAACGGCGACGCTCCGGCGCAAGAATTCGCTGATGCAACGATTAATGTCAAAAGCGTAACCAAGAATTTCGGCGATCTGGTCGCGGTCAACAACCTGTCGTTTGCCGTGCGGCGCGGCGAAATCGCGGGTTTTCTGGGACCCAACGGGTCCGGCAAGACGACAACGATGCGGATGTTGACGTCGTTCTACACACCCGACCAAGGCTCTATCGAGATCAACGGCTCGGACACTCAAGAAGACGATCTCAAGACCCGGGCGTCGATTGGGTATCTGCCCGAGAACAACCCCTTGTACGAAGACATGCTAGTATCCGAGTATCTGTCTTTCGTTGCCGAGCTCCGAGGCCTGTCGGGCGCGGACCGGAAAGAAAACATGGATCGCACGGTCGAAGAAACCGGCATCAGCGAGGTCTTCTATCGGCCGATACACCAGCTCTCGAAGGGGTACCACCAACGCGTCGGACTGGCTCAAGCAATACTGCATCGGCCTTCAGTGCTTGTCTTGGACGAACCGACGGAAGGCCTGGACCCAAACCAACGAATCACGATTCGCGACCTGATACGACATTTAGGCGGCGACCGAACGGTGTTGCTCAGCACACACGTCATGCAGGAAGTCGAGAATACGTGCGAGCGCGTCCTTGTGATCAGCCGTGGAAAGCTTGTCGCAAACAGCAACGTTCCGGACCTGCTTGCCCAGGCCAAAGGGCTCCGCACCGTGCATCTGGAGGTCGATGGCCAACAGGTGGAGTCCGGACTCGCGACGATCGATTCAATCGAGTCGGTGGAGCCGGAACCGCAGGTTGACGGTCGCAAGCGATACAATATCTCAATGACTGCCGACGAGGATCCTCGCCCGGACATTTTCGCGCTGGCCGTGAAACGAAACTGGGTTATCTGGGAACTCCACGAAGTTCAACCCAGGCTCGAAGATGTCTTCCACGATCTAACGTCGCCGTCGCCCACAGATCGGAACGAACCCGTCGAAGAGGAGCGTGAAGAGTAGTTCACATGCGCTCTCCGTTGCTTGCATTAGTCAAGAAAGACATAAAAAGCTACTTCGACCAACCGGCCGCGTACATACTAATAGTACCGTTCGTTGCGATTCTGTCGTACGTGTACTTCTCGTCGGCGCTCCTCGCGGCGGAAGCTTCGCTGCGGCCCCTCTTCACGGTCGACTTCGCGATCGAGCGCCCTTCGTTGCCCTGGCTGCTGGCGATTTTCGTGCCCGCGGCCACGATGAGGTTGATCGCCGAAGAGAACCGTGACGGCACACTTGAGCTTCTGTTGACCCACCCTATTCGCGGGTGGATCGTGTTGACGTCGAAGTTCATTGCCGGCTTCCTTTTCGTCGCTTTCGCAATCATTGCGACCCTCGGGATACCGATCGCGGTCGAGACCGCCGGCGATCTGGACGTCGGAGCAGCCGTCGGCCAGTACATCGGCAGCTTGTTTCTCGCGGCGTCGTTCGTGTCGATCGGGTTGTTCACCTCGAGTCTGACGAGAAACCAGATCGTGGCGTTCATCGTCGGATTGTCCGCCACGATGATCCTGATGATCATGGGACTGGACATCGTCGCCGTAACCCTTCCGGGTCGCCTGGCAACGCTGTTGCAAGATCTCAGCCCGGTCACTCACTTCTCGAGCGTCGCTCGCGGCGTGATCCATTTACGGGACGTGCTGTACTTCGTCGCGCTGGTTTCGACGTTCCTAAGCGGGACGTTCCTGATGGTCCGCGGACGAACGCTGAGCCACAAAACGGCCCAATATCGAAACCTACAACTCGGGACAGCGGGACTCATCATCGTCAGTCTGCTAATCGGTTGGTCCAGCACGGCCATCGGGGGCCGCATCGACTTGACCGAGGATAAGCTGTTCACGATGAGCGACGCGACAGCGGACATCCTCAACGACCTGGACGACATCTTGACAGTGGAGCTGTTCCAATCCAAAGACCCGCCGGTGCAGGTGGCGCTTGTTTCCAGGGACGTGCGCGATTTCTTGGAGGACTTCGCCGACAGTTCCGGAGGAAAGGTCAAGCTGGTACACCGCTTCCCAGACGACGACGAGGTCGAAGCGCGCAAGGCGCAGGTCGCGGGAGTTCCGCCGGTCCAGTTCAACGTTCAAAGGCAAGGCGATCTCCAGATCACCACGGGATTCTTGGGCCTCGCGATGACCTACGTGGACCAGCGCGAAATCATTCCGTTCGTCAGAGCCGTGGACGGCTTCGAGTACATGCTCGCGGCGCGTGCGAACAAGATGCTCCAGCAGCAAAAAAAGACCGTCGCCTTCCTGACAGGCCACGGCGAATTGTCGCCGACGGCCGGATACAACTCGTTCGCGGGAAACTTGTCCGACACCTATGAGATCGTCGAAATCACCGAGGTCGAAGATGCGCCGGTTGATCTTGCCGGGATCGATGTCCTGGTCATAGCCGGGCCGTCGACCAACGTGCCCGAGGCGACGGTTGACCAGATTCGTACCTACATCGATGCCGGTGGCAAAGCGATGATTCTGATCGATTCGGCTCTGATCGATCAAGGGCAGCTGCTTGCGCAACCCAACCGCAACAGTTTCGCCAGCTTCGCCAACGAGTACGGCGTCATCGTCGAAAACGACATCGTGTTCGACAAGGAGTCCAATGAAACACTTTCTTTCAGCACCCAACTCGGAAGCGTGTTTCTCCCCTACCCCTTCTGGATGCGGGTTCAGGTGGTCGACAAGAAACTCGCAGGCGACGTTGAGTCGGCCTTGTTGCCTTGGGCCAGCTCAATCGGCATCTCGGAGGCGGCCCGAGCGAGAATTGAGGTTGTGCCACTACTCGAGACATCGGCATTTGCCGCGATCGATTTCGCCTACGGCGATGTCCGGCCCAACTCGCCGATTTTGGATCAGGTTGACGACAGCAACCAGTTTCAAAGTTTGATGGGGGTCGCCGTAGCCAACAAAACGGACAGCGATACCGGATTCAGGCTCGTGGTCGTGGGCAACTCGATCTGGTTGAGCGACCCAATTTCGGAACGGTCGCCTCAGAACCTCGCACTGGGACTGAATCTCATCGACTGGCTCGCCCAAGAAGACGCTCTGGCGGCGGTACGGTCGAAAGTCGTGACACAGCGCCGATTGCTGTTCTCATCCGAAACCCACGAGAACGTCGCGCGTTGGGCCAATGTTGGCGGAGTGCCGCTCCTTCTGATAGCGATCGGCCTTCTTAGGTCCGCCCGCAGGCGCAAGTTCGGCGTCTCGCTGTATGGTCAAGCACGCTCGTCATTGGGACGAGGTCGTCGGAGGGACCGAACCGATGACAATCGCGATTCCGAAGGCGACCCGGAATGAAGAGCAAACAGCTAGGCTACGTCTTGATGGCGCTCATCGCGGTGGGCATCGCGGGTTTGGTCTTCAGGGTGGTCGCCCTTGGATCGGACGAGACGGTGCTCGAAGGACTTGTACAGGTATCGTCCGAGGCAAGCGACAAGGTCGTGATCCAACACGGCGAGAGGATGACCGAGCTCATTCGACTCGGCGACACCGAAACCGGGTACGGTTGGTTCGCGGACGACGAAGCCGTATTCGAGCCAAAACTGAATCAATTCTGGCTGGCGGTCTCAGACTTTTACGATGCGCAGCTTGTGGCCACGAATCCGGCCAACCACACGCGAATGGGCGTGGCGGATGACCAGGGGATCGAGGTGTCGTTTTTCCAGGACCGCAGGTCGTTGCAGGAGAAGTTGATCGTAGGAATCTGGAAGCCCGATGTCCGTCTCTGCTACGTGAGGCGCGCCGGCAAAGACGACGTGTTCGGAATCCCTTGCGCTCAGGGCAACACGTTCACGCCGGAGCCGGACGGTTGGAAGAATCCGGTGGTCGCCGCCATCCCGCCCAACGAGGTCGAAAGCCTCGAGTTCACATACGGTTCCGAGCAGTTCCTGATCGCGCCTGACCCCAACGGCGAGTGGTTGATAATATTCCCCGAGGGGCAGGCCGAACCCGCCAATCCCGCTGCGATCAACAGTGTGCTCGGATCGCTCCAGCTTCTACTCTCGGCGGGTTTTGCCGATGACCGGGAAACAGAAGGCCTCAACTTCGCGGCGCCGGATGCAATGGTGCGCATCAACACGGTTCCGGATGGTTCGACCCCCACAACTCGCCTGCGGTTCTTGAATCGCGACGATCTGACCCTCTACCTGGCGATCCCTAGCATCTCGACCGTATTCATCGTCGAAAAACAGCGTGTTGCCGGGTTGTTGTTGACCGCGCAGGATTTCCTGTTGGACCTCAGCGGACGCTAAGCGCGAGCATCGCCTTCTGCGTGGTGCTAGCCAGTCTGCCTATCGTTCCCTCTCGATCCGATCGAGATTTCTCTGTGCGCGAAAACTCGGCGCGGCGAGCCGATGTGAGCTCAAAGAAATCGGTCGGACCCCGTCAGAGATCACAGTCGGACTGTACACGTCGTTTCCGTTACGCTTGGAGCCGTGTGGGTGTTGGGCGCACCGATATCGAAGTATCGATTCGACTGTGTGAGGAACGAACTCGACGCGTTCTTGGACGCAACCAGCGCGTATCGTACGGTTATTGCGGTTCCGGACGGGTTCGAAAGAGCAGGCTACTTCGCGAGTTGTTCGGCGGCTCCCGCGATCTCGGCACCGGGCATCGCGCCTCGGCGTCGGCGGGCATGACCCAGAACAGCATGTCCGAATGCGATGAACGCCAGCGTTCCCATCGCGAACATGGTTCGCATGTCGCCGAGGTTCATGGCGTTGATGATCGCGATGCTCACGTAACCGGAGATGACGCTCATCAGCGAGGTGTACGGCATCTTTTGGCCGCCAAAAGCTACGATGCCGGCGATTGCGACTCCGATAAATCCCGCGATCCCGAACACCGCCAAGGTCGCGCCGCCCAGTGTCGCCAGGCCATCGCCCCCGCGGAGCCACGTGAACACGGAGTTCCAGTGCCCAACAACGGCGCCGGCTGCCGGCACCACGATCCACGGGCCTTCGACTCCCAACGCTTGGGCGATGACGACCGCAAGAATGCCTTTCGCGAGATCTCCGAGGAACACGATCGAGCCCGAAATGCGCCCGACCGACTTCATGACGTTGGACGATCCGGCCAACCCGGTTCCGGCTGCGAAAATATCGACGCCGCGTCGGCGGCTTAACCGATCGGCCAAGGGCAGAGCGCCCAGGGTGTATGCAATGACCGTCGCCAACAGCAGGCTTGATATGTCGACGGAGTTCAGAACTGTACTAACCGAATCCAACAATCAACCTCCCCTACGGTAGCGCTCTGTGATGATTGTAACGACTGCCCATCCGAGTAGCAATACCGGACCGTGCCTGAGATCGACGGTTCGCAGGTCGAGTTTCGCATGAATTTCGGCGCCCGGTGGGATCAGTTCGAAAACGGAGATGGGCGCAGCCGGACTGGACGCGCAAGTTGGTAGGCGTCAAATGGGTGACAAGCTCAGCAATTAACGAGTTATTGAGAGAATGTCAGAGCTTTATCCCGGTCGTGAGACAGCGTCGCCGGAAGACATCGATTTCGATGCTCACCAGGACACCAGCGATGACTACTTCGTCATCATCGTCCGGATCGCGTCCATGTCGAGATTCGCGCGCGCCAAATCGGCGAGCTTGTCGAACTCACCTTCTTGTGAGAACGTCTCGTCTTCGAAGCGCAGGGTGCGTCCGGAGCGTCGGGCCAGGTTCTCCAGTATCAGACGCCTGACTCGCGTATTGGCGAAAATGCCGTGAGTGTAAGATCCGAGCACCCAGCCGTCCTCACTGGAGTAACCTATTGCACCCACAGCGGACTCGCCAGACCTTGATCGGACCGTGATCGCGGGAGCAGCTTTGCGATGTTTAGCGTCCGAGACGGCTTGTGTTTCGCCCATGTGAATCTCGTAGGCGTCGAATCGGACACCCTGGGCGCCCTCGAGCAATCCCCGGCCGTCCGTGACCTCGGCTATCACTCGGTTCGTTCGCTTTTCCTCTCCGAAGCGCGTGGCGACCGGCAGCAGGTCGAGACCGAGGACCGTGCCCAGGCTAGACTCGAGACCCGTCGGGTCCGATATCGCGCCGCCCAGCATCTGCATGCCACCGCACACGCCCATCAACGCGGTTCCGGACGACGCCAAGTTCGCTATCGTTTCGGCCATTCCGCTCCGACGCAAATGCGCCAGGTCGTCCGCTGTCGTTTTGGTTCCGGGAATGATGAGCAAGTCAGGCTGCCCGATTTGACTGGCGTCACGCGCGTAAGTCAACTCGACGCAGCCTTCGCGGGCCAACGGATCGAAGTCGTCGAAGTTGGCGATGTGCGGCAACACGATCACGACAACCTTGACTGAGTCCGAGTCGCCACGTCCAACGGAGACTTGCGCCGCGCTCGCCGCGTCCTCTTCCGGGACGTAGATGTCGTGGAAGTACGGCAACACGCCGACGACCGGGATGGCGGTCAGACCTTCGATCTGCCGTAGCCCCGGTTCCAGCAAAGTGACGTCGCCTCTGAACTTGTTGATCACGAATCCGCCGACCAACGCCCGTTCGCGGTCTGCCAGCAGCGATACGGTTCCGTATAGGGAGGCGAATACACCGCCCTTGTCGATGTCTCCGATTAGCAGCACCGGCGATTTCGCGTGCAGTGCGACCTCCATGTTCACGATGTCGCCTTGGCGCAGGTTGATCTCCGCAGGACTTCCCGCCCCTTCCACGACCACGACATCGTACTCGGCGCGGAGCCTGTCCAGCGCCGAAGTCACGACGCCCCAAAGCCTGGCTTTGCGATTAGGGTAATCTTTCGAGTCCAGTGTCCCGTCCGGGTGGCCCATGACCACGAGTTGCGACCGGTGGTCGGCCTCGGGTTTGAGCAAGATCGGGTTCATGTCGACAGTCGGGTCGATTCCCGCGGCCTCGGCTTGGACCACCTGCGCTCGGCCGATCTCGAGTCCGTCTGGAGTGACGCCGGCGTTCAAGGACATGTTCTGCGCTTTGAACGGCGCGACCCGGAGGCCGTCTTGCAGAAAGATCCGGCACAGAGCCGATACCAGCACACTCTTGCCGACGGACGATCCCGTTCCCTGCACCATGATGATCTTCGACATCAATCGCTGTCCCGCAATGGCGCTGCTCCGCTCGTCCGCGCGCCTACAACCACCGGCGTGCCCGTGTCGGGATGGGACATCACGCGCACTTTCGTGCCGTACACGACCTCGATGTTCGCCTCGGTGAGCACTGCTTCCGGGGAACCTTCGGCAAAATTCCGACCGCGGTGGATGATCACGATCCGGTCACAGAACTGCGCGGCCAGCGTGAGGTCGTGCATCGCGACCACCACGGCCCCTTCGGCCTCGCTCCGGAGATCGCAGAGCAGCTCCATTACCGCAGGTTGGTGAGCGATGTCCAGGTTGGACGTCGGCTCATCCAACAACATGACCGGCGCCTGTTGTGCCAGAGCCAGCGCGATCAGGACTCGCTGTTTCTCGCCGCCGGACAGGTTTTCGAATCTTCGTTGAGCAAGGTCGGCGGTCCCGGTGAGCTCCATCGAGTGCAGGGCGATCTCCGCATCGCCGCGGCCTTCCCACTGCATCAAGCCCAGGTGGGGGTTGCGTCCGAGCAGAACCAGGTCGAACGCCGTCAAACCCATCGGAGTGCGTGGGTCCTGTGGCACCACCGAGATGAGCCGCGCTCGCTCGGATGTCGGCATCCGTCCGGTTTCCTGACCGAAGATCTCGATGCTGCCCGCCGACGCCCGAAGCACGCCGCTCAGCAGCTTCAGAAGCGTCGTCTTTCCGGTGCCGTTCGGACCGACCAGTCCGACGAGCTCGCCTCTCGCCGCGCGAAAGTCGAGGCCGTCCAACACCGCCCTGTCGTCGTAGGCGAATCGCAACCCGTGCACAGACAGGGCTCGCAACGTGGACGATTTCGCTAATGTGTGGGTTTTTGTGTTCAAGTAAGCATATCCGTGGTCACAATCCGACCGTGCTTCGCTTGCGCAGCAGATACAGGAAGAACGGAGCGCCGCAGAACGCGGTCACGATCCCGACAGGCAGTTCCGCGGGGCTTACGATAGTTCTGGCCACGAGGTCAGCGAGGATGAGGAATCCGGCTCCGACCAGCGCGGACATTGGCAACAAGAACCGATAGTCGCCGCCCCAGGTGAGTCGCACCACGTGTGGAGCAACCAAGCCGACGAAACCGATTAGTCCGCTGAACGATACTGCCGCTGCCGTCGCCAGAGTAGCCGATCCGACCAGCAGCAGCTTGGTCCGCTCGACGCTTACGCCGAGTTGCGCCGCGTGATCCTCGTCGAGTTGGAGGACGTTGAGTATCCGGCCATATCCCGCGAGTAGCGCGGCCGCGGGCACGAGGTACATCAATACCACGGCGCTGTGGCTCCACCTGGCCGAGATGAATCCGCCGAGAAGCCAGCTCAGCAATGGGCGCAGGTCCGGGTCGCTTCGCACCATCAGCAGACTGGTTACCGCGCCCGCCAGCGAGGCGATGGCAACGCCTGCCAGGATCAGAGTGCTGAGGGGAGTTTCGCTTGAGCGGCGGGCGATCATGTACGCGAGCGACACCGCGCCGAGCCCTCCGGCAAACGCGGCGATTGGCAGCAGACTCAACGTGCCTACCATCAACGGCACGCCGGTGATGAGCACGATCGTGGCGCCGAGCCCTGCTCCGGACGCCACGCCGATGAGATACGGATCGGCCAGCGGGTTTTTGAACAACCCCTGATACGCGGCTCCGGAAGTGGCCAGAGCCGCACCGACGATTCCCGCCAGCACAACCCTGGGCAACCGGAGTTGCATTAGAATCGTCTCCGAAGTCGCCGGCCAGTCGGCGATTGGATCGAGGAAAGGAAGCTTCGATGCCAGAATCTTCGCGACGGTGACCGGCGGGATGCCGACAGAGCCCCGACTCACCGCAAAGATCGCGAGCAACAAGACGACCGCCGCGGCTGCGACGAGACGCCACCACGGGTAACGCAGCCCGACCGAGACCGGTATCGGCCTGCTGCCGCTTTCGGGGGCTCTCGCTCCCAACTCCCGTGTCGACTGACTCAAGTCACTTCCCCATTCACGGCAATGCGTTACTCGAACAAAGCCGGATATACCCACTTGGCCAAGTCCTCGATGCCCCTAACGAATCGAGGACTCGCTATGCTCAGCGCATCCGAACTCGGCACATAGATAGCCTCGTTCTGGACGGCTAAGACTCCCGCAAACGCAGGGTTAGAGCTGATGTTGTCACCGTATGACGCGATGATGATGGCGGGGTCGCTTTCGATGATCACTTCCGGACTCAACTGTGCGTAGTTCGTGATCTCGGCGGCGATGTTCTCCAACCTGAGCAGATCGAACACCTGCTGAATCAGCGTGCCCTGGCCTGGCGTCCAGAGGTCGCCTTCATCCTGGAACACCGTGGGCCCGCCTCCGAATTGCTCCATCGTTTCGGCCACGGCCGCGACCCTGGTTTCAAAATCGGCTGCAACGACCTCGGCGGCCTCGGGATTGCCGACGATGTATCCCCAAAGCCGTGTCCTGTCCGCCACCTGATTGAAGTCGTCATTCAGCGTTGCCAGGTAGAAGACTTTCAGCCCGGCGCGTTCGAGGTCTTCTTTGAACGTGTCGAAAAAGATGAAGACGAGGTCGGGTTCCAGTGCGACCGTCGTCTCAATGTCCATGCTGAATGCGCCACCCAATCGTGGCACGTCGGCGGCTTCCGGCGGGTAGAACACGAAGTCGTGAGTGCCAATGACCCGGTCACCCTCTCCGATGGCGAACAGAATCTCGACAACGGCTGAATCGAATGCGACGATGCGTTCCGGCGGCTTTTCGAAGACGAGCTCGTCTCCGTTCGAGTCCGTGATGGCCAGCGGGTACGTCGCAGGCACGACGGCCGGCTTGGGCTCGGGCGTAGGCAGAGGGACCACGACGACTGTTGCGACCGGCGCTCGCGTGGGCGCCGCCGTGGGCGCGGGAAGCGCGGTGGCCGCCGGTGCTGCGGCGATCGGAGCCGCTGGGAGCTGGGGCGGTTGCGGTTGTGATGCCGCCGCGGCGGCAATCGGAGTTGGCAATCCGGCTGACGGTGCAGCAATCGCCGGGGCGCTCGGTTGTGCGGGTGCAACCGGCTCCGGTTCTGTGCCGCTGCAAGCAGTCAAACCCAACACGACCAGCCCAAGAACAAGAACGATGATACGTAGCTTCACTGAGTTTCCTCCTCATTTTCCGAATGAGGTCCGGAGCGGCCACGTCCCACCAGGATGCCAATATTAGTCGGCAACAAAAAACCCGCTTCAGTTGAGGAAGCGGGTTTTGGCGGAAATGCGGCAGTTTCCCGTACCTTTCCTCGAAGGCCAGAACATGGACGGGAGCTGTGGACCGGGCTCGCCCTGATTACTCAGGACCTACCGTTGCGGGACAGCGCCGGACTTTGACCGGCTTCCTCATTCGAGCCTTCCGTGAAGGCACTCCCACCACGTATATTTAGTTTTTAACCCGTCCGGCGTTTCCGAACGGCTTCGATATGTTCACATTTTTTGCGCAGCACTGTCAAGAACTCAGAACAGGTTCGGATGGAGCGCGTTCGGACTTGGACCGTCGGTGAGACTTAAAGAACTTCTTTCGATCTGTTGGAAGCGAGCCTGCTCAATACCGCGTTTCAGAACCCGGTCCGGCCGGTCCGGAGCCGGACAGCTGAAGCCGTTGCCTTGCATCGAATTGCGATCACGGCGAGGTCTGGCTTCGTCTTCGCTTAATACGGCAAAAACAGGACGAAAATCGCGTTGAAATGCGACAATGCCAGCCTAGGGCAATTGAGTTTGTTCAGCACAAATGTTAGAATATTTGTGTTGATGAAATTCCGAACAAGTACAGGAAACCTCCCAAACTCCCGAAGAGTAGCCGGAGTGATCCCGTCTGGACCTTCCCAGGCGATGGATTCGGACCCCCTGAAACGCACATGTGAGTTGAAGTGCGCCCGCCTCAATGAGGTCCGCGCCGCGAACGGCTTGTGCCTAAACGTATGAGGCCGTCCGGGTCAAAATCCTGGTCGGCACACTTGCGCGGATCATAGTTTCGTCAGGAGTATTGTATGGCCACATCGAAAGCTGAGCAACCAGGCGCCCAGTACACAGCCGATGATATTCAAGTCCTAGAAGGCATGGAGGCTGTGCGCCGTCGTCCTGGCATGTATATCGGGAGCACCGACCAACGCGGACTACACCACCTTATTTACGAGCTCGTTGACAACAGCGTCGACGAATTCATGGCTGGTCAAAGCACGTGCGTTGATATCACGATTGCCCAAGATGGACGCGTGACAGTAACGGACGATGGTCGTGGCATACCCGTCGACAAACATCCAACCACCGGGTTCTCGGGCGTCGAGACTGTAATGACTACCCTGCATGCCGGGGGAAAGTTCGGCGGCAAGGCGTACACGGTCTCCGGAGGGCTCCACGGCGTGGGCGCCTCGGTAGTCAACGCCTTGGCCTCTCACCTACTGGTCGAGGTCTCGCGGGGCAGTCGGGTCTACTATCAGGAGTTCTCTCGAGGTAAACGGCAGACCGAATTGAAGTACAGGCAAGCCCCGGAATCGGCCAACGGCGATACGGGGACGGCCGTCTCGTTCATCTACGACACCGAGATATTCGAAGACGCGACATTCGACTTCAACATCCTGGCTCAGCGCTTCAAAGAGATGGCGTATCTCAACAAAGGTTTAGAGATTCGGTTCCGCAGCGAGTACCACGACACCCTCTGGCCAAACAACGAACTGACTTACTACTTCGACGGTGGCATCGCGAGCTTCGTAACTAACCTCAATCAGGCGCGAGAAGTGGTTCACGCCGAGCCCATCTACGTCGAAAAGCAACTCGACGGCACGATCGTCGAAGCGGCGCTTCAGTACAACGACAGTTTCACCGAGTTCGTCTACTCGTTCGCCAACTGCATCAACACTGTGGACGGCGGATCGCACGTCACCGGATTCAGGTCGGCCATGACCAGGGTCCTGAACGACTACGGACGCAAACAGAAGCTTATCAAAGACAACGAGCCCAACCTCGCTGGCGAGGAAACGCGCGAAGGACTGACGGCGGTGATCAGCGTCAAGCTGACCGATCCTCAGTTTGAGGGGCAGACCAAGGGAAAGCTTGGCAACCCCGAGGTGCGGACGCAGGTCGAGATGGTGCTGGCCGAGGCGGTTCAGCATTACCTTGAAGACAATCCCGCGGACGCCAAGCGAATCTTGGACAAATGCCTGACCGCGCAACGAGCTCGGGAAGCGGCCCGCAAGGCGCGCGATCTGATCATCCGCAAAAACGCCATGGACGGCGGCGGATTGCCAGGCAAGCTGGCGGACTGCTCGGAGAAAAACCCCGAGTTCTGCGAGCTGTACTTGGTCGAGGGAGACTCGGCGGGCGGAACGGCCAAGATGGGCCGCGACCGTCGCACACAAGCCATCCTGCCGCTCTGGGGCAAGATTCTGAACGTCGAGAAAGCCCGAGCCGACAAAATGCTTGGCCACGACGCAATCCGCGCGATGGTCACCGCCATAGGCGCAGGCCTCGACGACGACATGGACCTGACGAAGCTTCGCTACCATCGCGTCATCATCATGACCGACGCCGATGTCGACGGCTCGCACATCAGAACGCTGATTCTGACGTTCTTCTACCGACACATGCAGGAGCTCGTCGACCACGGGTATCTCTACATCGCGCAGCCGCCGCTGTACAAGATCTCCGCTGGCAAGCAGATCCACTACGCATACAGCGAAGGCGAACGCGAAGGCATCATGGTGCAACTCGAGAAGAAGCGCAACGTGACCCTGCAGCGCTACAAGGGCCTTGGAGAGATGACCGCCGACCAACTCTGGGTGACCACCATGAACCCAGAGGAGCGAACCCTGCTTCAGGTCTCCGTCGAAGACGCTGCCGTCGCTGACGACGTCTTCCGTACGCTGATGGGCGATGTGGTCGAGCCTCGAAAGAACTTCATCCAAACCCACGCTCTGGAGGTCAAGAACCTAGACGTGTAGCGGGCGCCCTGGGCTAACGTAGAATCGCAACGGGCCTGACTTTATGTCCGGCCCGTTTCTGTTGCGATCGATTTGGATGGGATCGCTTGCGTCAGTTCGCGTTCAGCGACCGGATTTTGACTCTCCTTTGGAAGGATCAAAATGACGCAAATTGATCGGCGTCGTTTGCATTCGTATTTCGGCAGTGGGTAATTCCGGAGCAATCCCGTTCCGCACTCGCCCGCTCGCCCTGAGCCTGTCGAAGGGCCGCCGTTACGCAACTGGCGCTTCGGCATCCCCGTCCATCAATCGGACACTTCTGCTCAGGTTGACTCTATGTGCGAATGAGCGGTCGACCCGAAATTATGCAGAGTGGCCGAGGCAAACGTGTGGTTGCTGGCAACTATCAGTGCCGATAGTGGATCGAAGAGGCGCAGGATTCATATCGTCTCGTGCGCCAAATCGGTGGCGGGCTGGAATGCGAGAAGTCTTGCTCAGTCCCACATCCCGGTGCTGAAGTACCGCTCACCGATGTCATTGAAGATCGTCACAATCTTGCCGGTCCGGATCCGCTTTGCGATCTGGTACGCGCCCAGAACGTACGCGCCCGACGACTGGCCTGCGAACAAGCCCTTCGACGCCAATCGCTTCGACATGTCGTATGCTTCGTCAACGTCGATTGGGATCCGTTCGTCGACGACAGACTCGTTGAACGTCTTCGGGATGATGTGTCCTTCGCCGAGCGGCTTCAGCCCTTCGACGCCGGGCCACTCGGGCGGGTTGATGCTCGCGACGTAGATGTCGGGGTTCGCCTCTTTGAGTCTTCGCCCTACCCCGCTGATCGTGCCTCCGGTGCCGACGCCAGCGACAACGTGCGTGACGTCCGGGACCTGCTGCAGGATCTCCCCGCCGGTTGTGTCGTAGTGAGCCTGGGGGTTGTTCATATTGCCGTACTGGTCGCACCAGAAGTACGCGTCCGGGTTGGTCTCGTACCGCCGTTTCACCGCGTGGAGCGTCTCGTCATAGCCTAGCATGGGGTCGGTGTAGACGATGTTCGCGCCGTGGGCCAGGAGCCGCTTCTTGCGCTCCTCAGACGCGTTCTTCGGCATGACCAACTCAACCCGATACCCGAGAACCGCGCCGATCATCGCGTAGGCGATGCCCGCGTTGCCCGAGGTTGCGTCGAGAATCGTCTTGTCGCGCGTGAGTTCGCCCGAGATGATCGCCTCGCCCAGCATCCTGAGAATGGGCCGGTCTTTGATTGAGCCGCCGGGATTGAGATGCTCGCACTTCACGTGGATCTCAGCGTCGCCGATGTCCAGGTCGAGATCGACTCGGACCATCGGCGTGTTTCCGATGGCCGACAGCGGCGGATATTGTGCGATGAAATCAAGAAACTCTTGGGACGGCGCCAACGGTTCACCTCGCGTGTGTAGACCCTCGCCGAACGGCGAAAACAAGTGCACGGAGTTCGAATGGAATTCGTGGCGCCTGTCACCGGGGGTGAGGTAGTATCGAGTATATCCACTGGGCCCATAATGCGTCCAGTCAATAGCGCGGAATCATGGCCTTTTGGGAGCCCTGAGACGACCTTAGACGACCTTAGAGCGACGGCTTGGTTGTATCATACGGTGGGCCGTACGGATTGTAACGATGGAGGAGAGCATGGCAGGCTTGGACGCGATCTTGGTCGCACGCGTCGAGGTGTTGCGTCGAGAAATCGACCGCCACGATCACCTCTACCACGTCCTCGACTCGCCTGAAGTCACCGACGCAGAATACGACGCACTCGTACGTGAGCTCCGGAACCACGAAGAGCAGCATCCCGAGATCGTGACGTCCGATTCCCCGACTCAACGTGTCGGCAGCGAACCGGTCGATGGCTTCGAGCAGGTCACTCATCGACGGCCGATGCTGAGTCTGGGCAATGCGTTCGACGACGACGACTTCGTCGCCTGGCACACGCGAAACGCCGGCCTCCTCGAAATCGACGAGTTCGAGATGGTGTGCGAGCTCAAGTACGACGGGCTAGCTGTCGCGTTGACCTACGAGGGCGGCGTCTTGGTTCGCGGCGCAACGAGAGGCAACGCGCTCGTAGGCGAAGACGTGACGGCAAACTTGAGGACGATCAGAAGCATCCCACAGCGTCTCCGAGGACCGAACGTACCGTCAGTTCTGGAGGTGCGAGGCGAGGTCTACTTCCCCAAATCGAAATTCGACGCGTTCAACGTCCAACGCGAAACTGACGGGTTGCCCACGTACGCCAATCCCCGGAACACTGCCGCGGGCTCGCTTCGGCAGCTCGACCCGAAGATGACGGCTCAGCGGCCGCTGGACATCTTCGTCTATAACATCGGCTTCCAGGAAGGCGGCCAACAACCGGAGTCTCACCAAGCGGCGTTGGATTATCTAGCGGACCTCGGATTCAGGACTAACCCGAACACGGCGCTTGCGCCCTCCCCGACCCGCGTTTTCAACTACTATCGCCAGTGGATCGAGAACGTCGAGTCACTCGATTACGATTGCGACGGCGTCGTGGTCAAAATCAACCGCTTCGACTACCAGAACCACCTCGGCGATGTCGGTCGCGAACCCCGATGGGCGATCGCATACAAGTTCCCCGCCGTTCAGGCGGTGACGACGTTGAACGCAATCAAGTTCAACGTCGGCCGCACCGGATCGATCAACCCGTATGCGGAATTGGAGCCGGTGATTGTCGGCGGCGTGACGGTGCGGAACGCGACGCTGCACAATGAAGACTTCATCCGAGCGCGAGACCTTCGCGTCGGAGACCGCGTGACTGTTGAGCGGGCCGGAGAAGTGATACCGCAGGTTGTCCGAGCGTGGCCAGAGCAGCGGACCGGAAACCCGCCCGAGTTCGAGATGCCGGATACGTGCCCGAGCTGCGGTCAGCCAGTCAGCAGGATCGCAGGCGAGGCGATGTCGTACTGCCGCAACGCATCCTGCCCCGGCCAGTTGGTGCGCCTGGTCGAGCATTTCGTCAGTCGCGGAGCGATGGACATCGAAGGTCTAGGTGTCAAGCAAAGCGAGCTATTCATCGAGCGAGGACGGATCAAGGACATCGCTGACATCTACGATCTTCACCGATATCGCCGCGAGCTCGAATCAATGGAGCGGATGGGCAAGAAGAAGGTCGATAATCTCGTCGAGGCGATCAAGAAAAGCAAAGAACAACCGTTGAATCGCGTTCTGGTCGCCCTTGGCATCGATCTGGTCGGCTCCGAGGTTGCCGCGCTTCTCGCTCGGCACTTCGGGAGCATTTACGCCATTCAAGCCGCCGAGCCGGAACAGCTCGCCGCGGTACCGGGAATCGGCCCCAAAATCGCCGATTCCGTTTCGCAGTATTTGAGGATTCAGGGGAACATCAGTCTGGTTCGCCGACTGGATCTCGCCGAGCTACAGCTAACCCAGGAAATCGTCGATGTTCAGGTCGCAGATCGACCGCTGGACGGCAAGCGTTTCGTCGTAACCGGTAGGCTGCCGAACTTCAGCCGGTCGCAAATCGAATCGCGCATCAAAGAACTCGGCGGCGCGGTGTCCGGCAGCGTCAGCAAGCGCACCAACTACCTCGTCGCGGGCGAAGGCGCTGGTTCGAAGCGAGCAGACGCCGAAGCCCTTGAGATTGCCATCTTGGGCGAAGACGAGTTCCTGAAGCTGGCCGAAGGCTGCGGCGATGACTAAAACTCAGGCACAACCTCTTCGAGGAATCGCTGGAGCTGACGCTCCTGGTCGAACGAGGCGAATCTGACGATCATGGTCTCGGCGCCGGCTGACTCGTACTGAAGGATGCGGTCGACGGTCAGCTCAGCCGGTCCCCACGGTCCCCATCGGTCTCCCCAGATGTTCATGCCGTAGTACAGCTTCAGGAAGCGATCGGCTTCCTGCGACGCCGTTGCGGCGTCGTTCAGCATGTTTACCGTCATGTAGAACGTCCGCTCCATGGCGCTGAAATCCCGGCCTTGTTCTTCGGCGTACGCTTTGACACGCTCCGTGACCTGGCTGTACTCGTCCGGATAATCGGAGATTGACATGTAGCCGTCCCCGAGCTCGGCGGCGCGCCTGAATTGCCGCTCCCTGCCCGCCCGCCAGTGGCACGCGATCAACGTTTGGACACCGCCCGCGTTTGGCGACACCGGGGCGATGCTCACCTCCCGCAGATCGAAGTGCCTGCCCTGATGAGTCACCATCTCGCCGCGCGTCAATCGTTTCACGACATCGACCGTCTCTTCGAAGCGCGACGCGCGTCCCGTCGGATCGACGCCGGCGTTGAACCACTCCTGGCGCTGCGCATCGTTGAATGCGCCGCCAATCCCGAGGCCGAGCACTACGCGGCCTTCGGAGATCAAATCGACGGTAGCGGCGGCATGGGCGAGCAGAACCGGGTGGCGCAGCGCGCCGAGCATCACGGCCGTGCCGATTCGCACTCGTTGCGTCCGTGCGGCCAACGCCGCCAGCACGGTTAACGGCTCAAGTCGCGGTTTGGCCGTCAGGCTGTCGCCGACCCAAACGGAATCGAGGCCAGCCGCCTCCACAGTCTCCGCCATGCTGAGGATCGAGTCGATGTTCTTCGGTTGCGTGCCCTCCATGAGCAGGCCACGCGTCGGCAGCAGGATTCCGAACTTCACGGTGTTTTGTCTCCTCGGTTGGTTAACATGCGCTCCCTGAAACCCGGCTCGATTCGCTCGCACGCAAGCAGATCGTCGATCGTGTCTAGATCGATGGAGAAGCCCAAGGCGTCGCACGTGGCGAATGGCAACCCGGCGGTGAGCGCCGCCTTCCGATGCCTGGCGAAGCTGTCTCGGCCGAGCGCAGGCCGGAAATCGCTGTCGGACGGAATGATGAGGCCGTTGGTGCCGCCATCGCGGGCCGCCGGGCACATCGCGAGCAGGCGCCCATCGCGCGACGCTGTGATTGCCGAGTCTATGTCCTCGGGCGTAATCATCGGCAGATCGGCTGGAATGTACATGCTCGACCATCCGTTCGAGGCGAGATCGTCGAACGCGGCGCTGAGCTCTTCGTTGAGCCCGCGATCGCTGTCCGCCGTCCACTCGGCGCCAGCGTCTTTTGCGAGTTGTTGAACGTCAGCGTCTCCGCCAAGTACGAGTACGCGACCGAGATTCGATGCCGAGGTTGCGGCCAGCACGATGCGCAGCAGATTCATGCTCAGCGAGATTCGTTCGTCCTCCGTGAGCTCGTCGGAAAGACGTGACTTCGACTCTCGCGGCGGCTTCATCGGAACGACGGCGGCCAACCGAGGCATGTTCCCGGCCGGGTCACTCGGTGGCAATTTCGATCATCCTGCACCCGAGGTCAATTTTGTCCTGTTCGGTCACCATGACGGTGTTACACACTTCGACCCGCATTCCCAGCGACTCGATCTCGCCGGCAACTCCACGGTCCACCTCATCGATGACGAAGCAGTCACACAGGCCGGCGTACTGTTTCGCAACGTCGACGCAAGACGGCTCGATGCCGAATTCGGCCATCAGTTTCGCTGCCGGTCCTTTGATCGCTTCGCCGCCAACGATTGGGCTGACAGCTATACGGATTCCAGGAAAGTGACCGACTTTTTCCCGAACATCGCCAACCTCCAAAATCGGCGCGACGCTTAGGTATGGATTCGATGGGCAATACACAATTGCGTCCGAGCTTTCCAACGCCCGTTTGAACCCTGGAGAGGGTTCGGCGGCGGCCCCGCCATCGAAGCGAATCGCGGTGGCTTTTGGCTCGCAACGGTGCTTCACGAAATAGTCTTGGAAAGCCAGCGGGCCGATCTCGGTTTCGACAATCGTGCGGACGCGATCGTCCGACATCGGGACGATGTCATGGGCAACGCCAAGAGCCCGTGACAGGCTTAACGTGACATCGGATAGACTATTGCCCTGTCCCAACATCATCGTCCTCATAATGTGCGTTGCGAGGTCCTTGTCGCCAAGTCCGAACCAGGTGTCCGCGCCGTACGCCGTCAACCGTTCGAGTGCGTTGAACGTCTCACCTTGAATGCCCCACCCGGTTTCCGGGTTCGACAGACCGGCGAGCGTGTACATGACCGTGTCGAGGTCCGGAGAGACGTGCAGGCCGTGGAACTCCTCGTCATCGCCGGTGTTCACGACGACGGTGAGGTCGTCTGGCGGCAACAGCTTCGACAGACCCAACGCGAGCTTCGCGCCGCCGACGCCGCCGGCCAGCGCCAATATTTCCGTGTTCAATTGCTTTCAGCCATTGTTGCCTTCACCGAATGCCGCCAGGGCGATCTGACGAAAGACGCAAATGTTACAATCGTCCGAGCACGCGCCTTTCGACTACCCGAGGGACCTCAAATTTACATCTCCAGATTGAGCTTGGTCAACTACCGGTGCTATGAACACCTGGAATTGGGTTTCGGTTCCGGGTTCATCATGCTGGAAGGCGACAACGGACAAGGCAAGAGCGCGCTCTTGGAAGCCGTCTACCTGCTGGCGATCGCGAAGGCCAGCAGAGCCTCCTCGGATCGAGAGCTGGTCCGCTGGGGGGTCAGGAGCGATCCGCACTCGTATGCCCAGGTCGCGGCTCAGGTCATCGAATCGAGTGGCGTGACGAGGCTGCAAGCCGACTTCAGTCCTCTGCCCCGCTCGGGCCGCAACGACGACCAACCGTCCGAAAACGGCGTTGACTCCGATGAACTCGCTTACCAAAAATCGTTTCGCGTAAACGGCATCGGACGAACGGCATCGAGTGTCGTCGGCATCTTGAACGCGGTCATGTTCGGCGCGGAAGACCTCGAGCTCGTCCACGGCAATCCGTCTGTGAGACGCCGCTACATCGACATCCTGGTGTCGCAAATCGACGACCGCTACCTCAAGAGCCTGCAGCGATACCAGAAAGTGTTGGCGCAAAGAAACCGGCTACTGAAGCTGCTGCGAAGCCGCTCGGCGTCGCTCGACGAGCTTCAGTTCTGGAATGAAGAGCTGGTGTCGGAAGGCGCGGTGATCATGGAACGACGGGCGCGATCCCTCGCGAGCCTCGACGAGATCGCGGCCCCGATCCACTCCGAGCTCAGCGGCGCCGACGAGCGCCTGCGCCTGGTCTACCGGCCCAGTGTGTCGATGGAGTCCGGTGACGACGAACGTGCCATAGGCGCGTCGTTCAAAGACGCGCTGGCCCGCGCGATCGATCGCGAGATCGCGCAGGGCTTCACGTCGTGCGGCCCGCATCGCGACGACCTGTCGCCGCTGATCGACAACGTCGAAGCCAGCGCGTATGCATCGCGAGGTCAGAGCCGCACGATAGTGTTGGCGATGAAGCTGGCCGAAGCCGAGCACCTCAAGGCCCGTCGCGGCGAGGAGCCGGTCCTTCTGCTGGACGACGTGCTGTCCGAGCTCGATCAGGGCAGGCAGAACCTGGTTCTGAACCGCGTCGAAACTTACGAGCAGTGTTTCGTGACGACGGCTGATCCCGATGTCATACCGGCAGCGAGGGCACCGAACATCCGACGATACCGCGTCGCCGCCGGCAAGGTTCAGCCGTTGACGGCGCCGACAGTCTGAGCAAAAGCAATCGAGCGTCAGGAGTCCGCCAACGGTGGAGAATTCAGAACGAGCATTGGACGAAGCGGCACAGTTGTTGGTCGAGTCCCGTCACGTGGTGGCCCTTGTCGGAGCGGGGTTGTCGGCCGAGAGCGGCGTCCCGACGTTCCGAGGGCCTGGCGGTTTGTGGACCAAATTGGGTGAGCCGAGTATGAACGGATATCAAGAGTTCCTCGGCGACCCGGTCAGGTGGTGGCGAGACCAGCAGGATCAGCAGGCCGACCCCGATCGCACGGAATTTCGCGAGGCCATCGAGCGCGCCGAGCCCAATCCCGGTCACTACGCTCTCGCCGCCCTCGAGCGCATGGGCATCCTGAAGATGACCATCACGCAGAATGTCGACGATCTCCACGCAAGGGCCGGACAGGAGATGCTCGCCGAGATTCACGGCAACCGGACGAAGCTCCGATGCATAAGCTGCGAGTCCCGATGGCCGCGCGATCACTTCGAAGGCCAGGACTACCCGATCTACTGCCCCGAGTGCCGCGGCCTGGTCAAGAGCGACACGGTGATGTTCGGCGAGCCGATTCCACGGGGCATGCTCGACCTATGCTTCAGCCAGACCGAGATGTGCGATTGCATGATCGTGTGCGGCACGTCGGCTACTGTGTACCCAGCGGCCAGCTTCCCGCAGACAGTCCGAGAGCGCGGCGGCGCGTTCATCGAAGCAAACCCGAACCCGACGCCGCTGTCGCCGATCGCAAACGTGGTTCTGCGTGGCCAGAACGGCCAAGTGCTGCCGGCGCTCGTCGAGCGGGTGAAGGTGCTCAAGGGGTGAGCGATCTCCACCATCCGTTGGCCCTGAGTCCCGATTGTATCGGGATTACGTCCGCAGGACGGACAACGCTTGAGGTAGAAACGGTGCTTGAATTGTCGCCATTTTGATCCTCCCGCGGAAGGAGAAGAATCTGGGGCCCTGCAGGGATACAATTTTCGCATGCGACTAGATCCTTCGCTGCGGCTCAGGATGGCGAAATGCGGCGCCGTCACTTGGGAGCTTGTCGAAGGGCTTTGGGTGAAGGTGGTTCGACAAGTCCCGACAAAGCCGGGATCCCGATGCGTCGGGACTCACCACGAACGTATTGTGTCGGCGCCGATTCTCGATCGGCATTACCGAGGTCGCCTCGAACCTCCGGAGCGACTATTAAATTGCGGGGCATCGGCCGGTTTCGGTCCTTGGCAATGGCGAGTCGCGTACCGTGACTGCGCGCTACCCCAGCGCCTCCACGGCCGCGATTCGTCCCTGCGCCTCTGAGAGGCGGCTTCGAACCAGACCGGCCAGTCGCTCCGTGTACGCCTTGTACTTCACATCAGGATTAGCTTCGACCTTGGCTACCCAGGCCGGCGGCAATCCGGACGCGCCGTGCAGTGCGCCGACCACGCCTCCGACCATCGTGCCGATCGTGTCGGCGTCTCGCCCAAAATTGGCGGCCCAGATGATCGAACGCTCCGGATCGCCCTCCGCCAACTTCAGGATCGCGAGAGTGGCTGGAATGGTTTCCATCGAGTCCGCGAGCAGCGTCCTTTGGAATTGCGCGTAGTAGGCCTCGCGGAACGCTTCGTACGACCCCGAACTGTTTGCCAGGTCGAGGCCGGCGGCGATCGTCTTCGTGAGCTCCGCCGCACTAACGGGCAGCAGGTAACGGGTGGCGGCGTCAATTACCGTGTCGATCGTAGCGTTGGCTTCGAAAGCCTCGGCAACTGCGGCGGCCATAGCGCAGGCGGCGTCGCGGCAGTAGCCCGACAGTCCGTTGTGGATGAACGACGCGACATCCATCGTCTCATAGGCCGCCTGCCTCGGGTTGCAGGCGTTCAGGATGCCCATCGGCGAGATCGACATCGCCGTGGATGAGCTCTGCATGTTGCCCCAGCCGGCGTACACGGGAAGCTCCAGCCCTTGCTCGTACTTGCCGAAAGCGTTCCGAACGGAGACGAACCACAGATGTCGATTCTGCTCCTTGAAGTCGATGAACGACTGCGCGAAGTTGTCGACGTTCGGGCGGCCTTCGCTTTTGAATATCGCGTCGAGCAATTGCTCGCGGATGGCAGTGTCGTCGGTGCCGACGCCTTCGAAGTCGGAGACGCCGTCCGGGCCGAACTTCTCGATAATCTCGTTGTAGTGGAGGCGCTCAGTTGGCGCGCCCATCGCGTCGCCGATTAACCCGCCGAGCAAGCATCCGTAAATCTTGTCGCTCAATCGATCCGTAGTCATACACAGTGTTCCTTTCGAATTCGTCGTGAGAGGGCGCAATTGTATCGACGCCTGCCGAGCGCCGTCAATTCAGGAAATTGACTGCCTTCCAACCCTGGGCGTACAATCGGCAACGGCGCGGACGGGACGTTGTTTGGACTATAGCAATCTGAAAACGGATATCGGGGCAAGTTAGTTTATGCGTTCGATATCCACGCCTCAGTTTATCGCGAAACGGCTGGCCGACGATTGGAAGCTTTTGCTCGCCGTTTTCGCCGGCATCACCGTTGCCGCGATTCTTGTCAGCGGAGCCCCTGTCTACGTGAAGTCTCTTGGGCGCATCGGGTTCCTCGCATCGATTGAGCAGTCTCCTCCCCTCATTTTGAACATTCTCACGGCGTCTTCAGACGTCCCGATTGACCGTGAGGGATTGACGCGTGTCGAAGCCTCGGTTGAAAAGGCGTTTCAGGACAACGTCTCCCCGATCTACCGGGGACACAATCGCTTGGTGAAGACGGACACGGTCTTGTTCGTAAACCCCGCTCCGATCGTACCTGACCCTCGCCTCGCTCTCGCGCAAGGACCTCTGTCCAGGTTCGAGGAGACCAAGGACTCGCCGTTTCTCGGCCGATTCATGAACTCTCAGGGCTTGGTCACCCACGTGAACGTCGTCCGAGGACGCATGCCCGAGCTAACCCTCTTCACGGGCACTCCGCCAACCAACGCGACTGTCGTGGAGGCGACGCTAGGTTTGCAGGTCGCGGACGCCCTGGGACTTGACTTGGGAGACGAAGTGCTGCTCACCGAATCCATGAGCATGTCGACCGCCGCAGCCGACGAAATCGAACTCGTGCCGATCAACCCCGGCGAGCCGTTCAGGCGTGGGCTGTTAGGTGTGGTGCTTGACGGCGACGCCGGAGACGAAGTTGTGGTGAGCGCGGAGCCGCTGAATCCGGCCACGGCCGTGGCCCGAATTATTGGAATCATCGAGCCGATCGACCCTGGCGAGGCGTATTGGGGAGATCGTATTGGCGAGTTCTTCGGCCCCTCGTTTCAAGAAGATCAACCCAATTTTCAGACCCAGAACGAACGTGACCGGTTAGTGGCCGCATTTATCATCCATCCCGAGGTTGCGTCGAGGTTGCCCGACGAACTGGTGGAGCCGTCGCAGTACAGGACGCAGCGGGCCAATATCGCCACGATCACTAACCTGGCACAGCACGTGACGATCCTGGAAGGACGCTTTCCGAATGACGAGGTGTTGGCTGGTCCCCGAGGACCGATCATAGAGGCGTTGGTGGGATCTCCATTGGCCGAAGGGTTCAAAGTCCACGTAGGGGACGTCATCAGCCTCACACCCTTTCTCGACGAGCCGATTTGGGTGTCCGCAACAATCGTTGGAATAGCGGAACGCACCGACCCGGACGACACTTATTGGTTATGGGGTCCGAGCGGACTTTTCGTCCCCGTGGCGCCGGAATCACCTGCACAACTGGGTGTAATGATTACACCGGAAGCTATGTTCGAAGGCGTCGCCAAAGCCTACCCCGGCACGCTCGCGGGGTTCGTTTGGTACACCGAGGTGGACTCGACAGGATTCGATGAATGGACGGCCGAAGAGACTCACTTTCGGATCCAAGATCTTGACGCCGCGTTGGCCTCGGCACTTCCCGGGCAGCTTACGTCCACGGGCATCGGGCGGCTGGTCGACGGCTTCGAGCGCAGGATTCTTCTCGGCAGCGTCCCGCTTCTGTTGCTGGTGGCCACGATCGTTGTCACGGTGCTGTACTTCGTCTCGATGATGGTGTCGTACCTGGTTCGCAGCCGAGAACGCGACCTGGCGCTGCTGAAAACGCGCGGCATCAGCACGCCCCGTATGATCCGGCTCTACGGCGTCGAGGGATTAGTTGTGACCGTGATCGCGGTGGCGGTCGCCCCGCTCCTGGCGCTGGCAGGCATCGCGGCTGCTGGCAAGCTTTCCCACTTCGAAAGTTTGACCGGCGGCGATTTCCTGCCTGTCGAGATCGGGCTTGCGCCGTTCCTTGTCGCCTTCGGCGTCGGGGTGTTGTGCCTCTCGATATTCGTCGTCCCGTCGGGGGCGTCGGCGAAAGCCGGTTTGGTCTTATTGAAACTACGATCGTCGCGGCCTCCGGCTGTCCCGTTCTTCCATCGAAACTATTTGGACCTTGCGGTGATGGTCGTGGCCGGAATCGTGTTCTGGGAGTTGCATTCCAGAGGCGATCTCGTGGCGGGCGGGCTGTTCGAAGACGTCGAAGTCAACGAGACGCTGCTGCTCGCGCCAGTCTTGTTGATGGTGGTCGTGGCTCTGCTGTTCTCGCGGTTTTTCCCGCTGGTGCTCAAGTTCATCAGCGGCGAGTCGCCTGTCATTTTGCACGCAATCGTCGTGGTGACCGTCGTGGCATTGGTCTCAGGGACAATCGCGCGAGACCTGCTGAACGACGACTCAACCGCGTGGATCGGATCCGTGGCGCCGGTGATCGCGTTCGCGGCGGCATACGTGGCTCGATATCGAACTCGGCGGCTTTGGTGGCGAACCTGGTGGCTCGTCATACAGGTCCCGTTGATTGCGGTGTTTTTCCTGGTCGAGCCGCTCGATTCATCCAACGTCCTCATGTTTCCTGCAATCGCGCTGAGCTTGGCGGTTCCCGGGCAGATCGCTTTCATCCTGCTGCGATCGTACGCGCGCGTCTCGCCTGTTTGGGTCTCGTTGGCTCTGTGGCGCATGGCCAGGAACCCGCTCCAGTACACGTGGCTGATCTTGCTGCTGGTCCTGGTGTCCGGACTCGCGACCTTCGCTCAAACGATGAGGACGACGCTCGACGCGAGAGACGAAGCGCGAATTCAGTACGAGATAGCGGCAGATGCCCGTGTGTCCATTAGCGTGCCGGTCAACACGCGGGCGCTTGAAAGCGATCTCGCAGCCATCCCCGGCGTGGGCCGAGTCTCACCAGCCTATCGCGCCAGAGGAAGCGGCAAACTGTTCGGCGGCTCGTTCGACGTCTTTTCGGTACGATCGCTGGAGTTCGGCGAGATTTCATGGTATCGCGACGATTTTTCAGACGCACGACTGGACGACGTCATGCAAGCGTTGCGACCGTACGCGCCGCCGAGACCGCTGGTCATCCCCACGGGGAGCACCAAGATCGGCGTCTGGGCCAAACTTGGAGAGTCGACGCCAGGGTTGTCGATCAAATTTGTCGTCCAGGACGGATACGGCACGATGCGAGCTCTGCCGCAAGGCGAAGTGGGAAGTGACTGGACCTTAGTCACGTCGGAGTTGCCGGCCGACATGCTGGCGCCGCTGCGTCTGGTCGCGATTCAAGTGATCCCGCGGAAACGGCTAATCGGCGCCCCCAACTCCGTGTTATTGGACGACATTCACGCAACCATCGGTGGCGAAGGGTTCGTCGAGGTCCTCGACGATTTCGAAGGAGTGAGCCGTTGGCAGCCGATGCCCACGTCGTTCGAAGAATCGCAAAGCGCGATTGCGGCCACGACCGATTCGCATCAAGGGGTGAACGCGGTGAAGTACAGCGTCAGCCAACAGAATCGAAACGCCGTTCCGGGGATATACCAGAGCCCCAGTGGCGGGCCGCTTCCGGTCGTGGTAAGCGAATCGTTCGCGGAAACGACGGAAGCCGAGGTGGGCGACCTGTTCATACTGTCGATGGATGAGCGGTTGGTGCCGATGCGTATCAAGGATACGGTCCGATTGTTCCCGACAATGGAGAAACGAGAATCGGGCTTTTTGGTGGCCGATTTCGATCAACTTCTCAGACATCTGGGCGTGCGGAATCCCAAGCGAGCTGGGGGGCCGAACGAATTTTTCGTCTCGCTGTCTCCAATTACGGATGCTGATACTCGAAACCGCATCCACGATATGGCCCGGCCCGGAATAGAAATTCGCGACAGAGAGTCTATCTCCGAGTCTTTCGATCTCAACCCGCTCGTCACGGCGGGGTGGCGAGCGGTCACGCTGGTCGCCTTGGCCGTCGTTGCCTTCACCGCGCTGACCGGCATCGTCACTTATCTGCTGTTCTTTTCCGACAGCAACCGAGGCGAGATCGGAGTGGTTCGCTCCCTTGGTCTGGCTCACCGCCAGATGATTGGCCTCCTTGCGTTGGAGCATCTACTGATCGCCGTCGTTGGGATGGGACTCGGCACATGGTCCGGCTTGCGGATGAGCTCGATGATGGCGCCGCTCGTTTCGCTTGCCGAAAGCGGCGGTGAGGTCTTGCCGCCTATAGTTGTTGTCATCGACTGGCTGACGCTCTCGGTGTTCTATATTGGCGTCGCCGCGACGTTCGCGACGATGCTGTTCATCATCAACCGCAGCGTGTTCCGATGGGATTCCGACACCGCATCGAGGCTTGAAAGCTGATCAAGACGATAACAATCGAACCCATAAGAGCCTGATGTATCGTATCGTGTCTAGGCTCATTTCGGCTTGGCCGCTCGTCGCCAAACGTGCCTGCGTACACTGGAAGATACTCTCTTCCGTCGTCGCCGGCGTTCTCTTGGCCTCGGCGATCATGGCCAGCACCGTCATCTATCTGGACGCTCTTCGCGATCTGGCGCTGAAGCATGCGCTTAACCAACGCACCGATGATCAACTGGACATCTTGGCGGCCGCCGAGCTTACGCTATCGTCAACTTCCGACTACGAACGGGTTGCCGCGATAACCGAACGCGAATTTGACTCGCAGCTCGGTTGGCTTGTCGATGGTCGAGTCAGCGCCGTCAAAACGTCCACGTTCTTCCTGACGGGGACGGGTCAAGAAGGTCAGGCCGGGCGCGATGATCGCCGTAGCTATTTTGCATTCGCGCCGCGGTTCGACGAGTACACGACGATGATGCCAGGTGGCCGACTGCCCCGCGAAGGATTCGTCAACCCACCAGGCGATCCTCCGGAACTGGAGGCGATCGCGCCGGCCGACGCGGCCGAGATGCTCGAAGTAGCGATAGGCGACCGGCTGTCGGTTGTGCCGACGTGGCCAACGGAAATCCCGTTCGTACGTGTGACGATCACCGGTTTGTTCCAGCGAAACGACGAGGAGGACGAGTTCTCCCGCCTGTACCAACGCGCACTCCAATCCAACGTGTCGCAGACGGTCCGGGCCCTGCCCCTCTTCATCTCGCAGGGTACATTTCTGGACGTTCTGAGTCCGACCATCGATGACGACGGCAGCACGTACGCCTGGCTACTGGACGTGATCCCAGAGCGGCTCAACGACGAAAACGCGGCACAAGCCGCGTCTGACATCGTGGCCACACGGGAGAACGTCAGCCAGGACGACCTCAGCTTCCACCTTACTACTCGGCTGCTGCGCGTGTTCAGCGAGTACAACGAAAGGCTCTTTTTCACGCGGTCGCCGATGCTGGTGTTCCTGATCTTGATCGCAGTCGTAATCTTGTACTACGTCGTCACGCTCGCTTCACTCCTGGTCGAGCAACAGAAAGGCGAGATCGCGCTGTTGCGAAGCCGGGGCGCAACCCCGGGGCAGATACTCGCCGTGTTCGTGCTCGAGGGCGCCACGATCTCGGTGCTGGCCCTCGCGGTCGGACCGGTGCTGGCGGCGATCGGAATAAGCGCGCTCGGGTTTGCGCCGATGTTTTCGAATATCACCGAGAATACGTTCATGTCGGTCGAGATAACGCGCGGCGCGTACCTCATGAGCACCGCGGGTGGCGCGCTTAGCTTCTTCGCGCTGATGATTCCGGCCGTACAAGCTTCGCGCGCGAGTGTTACGAGACATCGTCTTGAGTCGGCTCGCCCGTCGCAGCGGCCGTTCTTTCACCGTTACTACCTGGACTTGCTGTTGTTGGGAGTCGGCGTATTGTTCCTGCGGCAGCTCGACGAGCAGGGCTCGGTGTTGGGACGCGACCTGCTTGGCGAGGTTGTCGTAAATGATCTCCTGTTGGCGGTTCCCGGGGTCATGCTAATAGCCGCCGCGATGCTGCTGTTGCGCCTGTTCCCGGTAGTCATGGGCCTCACGAGCCGCCTATTGGGCGCATGGCTGCCCGTCGGGATCGCCGTGGGGTTCTGGCAGATGGCGAGAGAGCCTACCCACTACGCCCGACTCACGCTGTTGCTGGTCCTGACCGCCAGCATGGGTGTGTTCGCGGCTAGCTTCGTCGCCACCCTCGAACGCAGCTACCTGGAGCGCGTGTTCTATTCGACCGGCAGCGACGTTCGAGTTGAGGGTGTGAGAGTCGACAATAGCCGTTTCCGGGCGACGTTCGTCGATCGGTACGACCGCGTGTCGGGAGTCGACGGTGTGAGTCCGGCGTATCGTGGCCGGGGAGTCGATGCATCCAACCCGGGCAACGACTCGTTCATCGTCCTGGGCGTCGACGGGGACACCTTCGGCGATGTTGCTTGGTCGCGGGACGACTTCGCCAGCGAGCCGTTGACGGAGATGGTGGAGGCGCTTGGCGCTTCCATTCCGCAAGGCGGGATCGATCTGCCGAGGTTTGCCGCGTTCCTGAGCGTGACGCTGCAGGCATCGGACCCAGAGCCGGAGGTCTACGTCAGCGCAAGAGTGCGCGACGCCAACGACCGGTATTACACGTATCGTCTGGGCCCGTTGGGTACCAGGGATTTCCTGGGCAACCTGAATTCACCGACGATGTCGGTCCTGGGATCGACGCTCATGTCGCGTCCCCCGTCCGCGGAGCCGTTGAGCTTGGTGTCGCTGGGAATTCACGCAGTGCCGGGCCGAGAGCGGGTGCCGCGCGGTTCGGTCACCATCGATCAAATATCGACGCTGACGATGCGCATGGTAAACGGCAGGGCTACTGGCGAGGTCGACACGACCATTCTCGAGCCGTTCGACAGCATTGATCAGTGGAAGATACTTCATGTCAGCCCGGCGGCTGGCACCGACAATCTGGTTGCCGGCGCATACAGCGAAGACCTCGGACACGCTAAGTTCTCGTGGACCAGTGACGACGCGCGGACGACCCACGGCATCGCGGTCGGTCTTGGCACACCGTCGTTGCCCGTGCTCGCGAGCCGCTCGTTTCTCGACGCTCTGGGCTATGAGCTCGGCGACGAGATGATCGTGGCGCTCAGCGGTCACTCGGTGCGAGTTCGCTTGTACGATGTCGTCGAATTCTTTCCGACGATGAATCCGGACCGAGACAACTTCCTGATCGCGGACCAAACCTCGTTGGTTCGGTTCGCGAACCTGGACCCGATCGCCGGCGAATTCTGGGTGAACGAAGCATGGTTATCCGCCGACAACACCGGCGACGAACGACTGGAACTGGTCGAGGGACTGAAAGACTCTCCGTACAGGAGCCGCTTCGTTGACAACCGCGAGAAACGGATCGCCGACACGCAGGTCGATCCGTTGGCCAAATCCGGCTGGAGCGCGCTGCTGGTCATCGCATTCGTGGCCGCCTTGGCGACCAGTGGCGCTGGATTCCTGGTGCACGCCTACGTCTCGGCGCGGGCTCGCGAAGGCCAGTTCGCGCTCATGAGAACGATGGGCTTTTCGATGAGGCAGTTGATCTCGCTGGTGCTGCTCGAGCAGGTGCTGTTGATAGTCGTCGGAATGGCGCTGGGCACGTGGATGGGCGGAAGGCTCAGCCAGTTGATAATGCCGTTCCTCGGCCACGACGACATCGGGACCAGAGTGGTGCCGCCGTTCGTGGTCGACGTCGATTGGACCGCGTTGGCGATCGCTTACTCCGCGATGGCGGTGCTGTTCGCCTTGATCATCGTTGGCGTAATCGTGTTCATTCGCCGGATAGCCTTGCAGCGCATCCTGAGGCTCGGCGAAGGATAGCTGCGGTCACTCCATCGAGCGTTGTTCGCTCCGTTGACTGGTTGTTGCGCCGGACATGTACTCGCCGATGAATCCGACACGCAACCTGGAGAACGCGCATGCAACCCAACCGAGTCAAGAAGCTGACGCGAGAAGGAAAGCTCGCTCGGGGCACGTACGTGAGCCTCGCCGATCCGCAGGTAGTCGAGATCATTGGTCTGGCCGGGTTCGACGCTGCTTTCATCGACATGGAACACACGTCCTTCGAGCTCGGGTTGATCGAACGGATGATCACCGCAGCCGAACTCGTCGGAATCACGCCGATCGTGCGTGTGCCGGACAACGACGAGAAGCTCATCTTGCGAATCCTGGACATGGGCGCGCAAGGGATCATAATCCCGCACGTCGACGGCGTCTACGGCGCGAGGCAGGCCGTCGCGGCCGTGCGGTACGCGTGCTGCTAGATTCGGCACGATGAGCTGGACCGATCATGTCCGAACGTCCAACGAAGAGATACTTCTATCGGTCATGGCCGAGGACGCCCACGCCATCTCGGAGGTCGCTGAAATCGCGGCGCTGGACGGCGTCGATCTGGTGGCGCTCGGCCCGACGGACTTGTCGCAAACGCTCGGCGTTACCGACCCGGCCGATCCGCGATTGCGAGCTCAGGTCGAGGAGATCGCTGAGACCGTCAAGCAAGTCGGCAAAGCCAAGCTGCAGATACCGATGAATCACCCCGCGTTCCCGCTCGGACCGCAAGAGCTACTGGAACTCGGAGTCGGCTACACCCACGTGGCCCCGCCGCCGCCCGCGCTGCTGAGGCGCGAGATGAGCAATGCTGTCCGGTCGATCCACCAAGCGTCGGGTAGGATTGTGTAGAACAGGGTAAGGATTGAGGAACGCAGACTCAGTGCTAGGCTGTGGCGGCATTCCAGTAAGTACGCGTGGATAGCCTTGGTCACGTCGCGAAGCATCGTACCTCGGGGTCGTTCGACATACTCCCAAGCAACGGCACACGATTTGCCATCCTGAGCCGTGGCGAAGGATCTGACTCCATGCGAGACTTGCCTTCCTGCGCGGCCCGAGATTCTGATTCTTCCGCGGAACGATCAGAATGGCGACATTTCTGAAGCCGATACTGTCCCATGCATTGTCTGTGCCGCGGACATAATCCCGATTGCATCGGGACTCAGGACGAACCGACAAGTTGGTGTGGCATGTTGGTCAAGGTCAAGAAGTCGGGCCGCAATATCGATGCCTCCAGGTCGTGGAGAATCGGAGACGGGGACGCTACACCGTCCTCCGTATGCTGAAACATCCTGGGCTTCCCGACATATCCGAGCGCTTCAGTAGTAGTTGTGTTATCTTTCCTCGATTCCTAAACGCCTGGGAAACCTGGCTGGCGTCCGCCTGCCATAGGGGTAACGAAGCAATGTTGCGAGATCCTTACCGGGTGGCCAGCCTTATCGTCGTTGTGGGAGGCATCGGCATGTTGATTGCTGGGAGCATTTTTGCGTTCTCTTTCGTTCAGGGACCGAGGTACACGATAGACGTTTATCAGATCGATCAGAGTGTCGTCGAGAATGGCATCACCCTGGCGGTCAGGCGGGTCTTCTACCGGGCGGGTTATAGAACCGGTTACCAGCTGGTGCGAGACAAGAAACGAGAGGAGGTGCTAGTGGAGGGATACATCGGCAATTCGACCGACAAACCCGTCCGGTTCTTTGTCTTCGAGCAAATTGGATCGGGTCCTAAAAACGGGCTGGTCACGTTCAGGTGGGACCGTGGCGTGCGCGACAAAATCATCGATACTCCTTTTGTCGGAGGGAGCCTCCGTCCACGATTGTCAGAACAGGGCGAAGCCATCAGAAGCCCTGCCAATCCGAGAAAGGCTGTTGGCGACAGCTTACGAGACCGACGACACAGGAGGCACATACTGGGAGATCCCAGCCGGTGAGGAGCGCCAGCTTACCGTGAAGGGCTCTCGTCTAGGGCTACCGAGAGGATGGGCATCAGGTGTTCTCCGGATCGGCAGAGACCAGTTCGCAGACACGCCTGATTCGTGGAGCTACGAGCTTGTCCTCCCACTTGGTGAGCCGGTTGTAGAAGAGTACACTCTCACTCAAGAGCGCGTTCAACATCCCGCTTTCGGCGGCGGCGACCCCCAACTGCAATGTTGATCGGCTCGTCGAAGCGGCGCAGGAGTTCGTTCAAAGCTGACGGGTTGATGCTATCCAGCGGGGTGGCGCCTGTCGCACGCTTGGCCCCATCTCCTCTTCATCCCTGATGTCCCCGGCGGACATGCCAACAGGTTGCGATTATTGAGAGTTGAGCAGGCCGAGGTGGGGACGGGTCACCGCAGAGCGGCCAGATCGACCCTGTGGTCCAGATGTGGAAGGCTGCATCGACCAAGTAGAGATGCATATCGATATTGCTGCAGCCCGGTGTGTAGCCTCCCTTGAGAGCGGAGTCCGCAGCGAGCAAGCCCATGAGCCGTAGGCGAGTATCCTCGGCGCACATCTCGGCCGCAGCAAGCGTCGCCCGCCGGGCCGTTGACCGCTTCACCTTCGGCCGGAATAGAGCATCCGGTTCCATTCGATTGGACAGCGTCTGTGGCCCGTCCTGGAGTCCACAGACCACGTTACGCTGACTTACGCAAGTGCGCACTAGACGGCCGCTCGACCGAGCACCAAGCTTGTGCGAATTTCAACATGGCTTAGCGCACTGCTTGCACGAGCCTGTCCAAGAACCCGTTGAAGTGATCCGGTCCAACCCACCTCAACACGGCGACCAAACCAAGCGACGGAACGCACAGGATTCGGTTCGCGCCGGCGCCGGAATGATAGAACGCATCGTCCGGAGCGTTCGGCATCAGCGCGCGATCGGTGTTCAGCATCCAGTTCATGAATCCATAGGTCGGCTTAAGCTCGGCGGGCGTCTTCGCCATCTTCACCCACTCGTCGGGCAAGATCGTCGCGCCGTTCCAGGTTCCGCCAGCTAGGCTCATGAGTCCGAACCGTGCCTGGTCTCGGGCGGTGATCCACATTCCGCCGCCCCAGTGCCCTCCCCCGCTAACCGACTGCATGCGCTGCCCGTCGATCATCACGTACGAGTTCCGATACCCGTTCCACCGCCACGTGTCCGACGCTCCGATCGGGTCCATCACGTGCTCTTTGAGCACTTCGGGCAACGGCCGGCGCCAGACCCGAAGCAACGCGAGGGCCAGTCGGTTCACCCGAGCGTCGTTGTACTCGTAGACCGTCCCGGGCTCTTCAGTCGGCCGCACGACGTCGTCTGGATTCGCCGCCGAGTAGTGTTTGCCCCAGATCGAGCCGTCCCACTCGTTGATCTGCCGCAGCATCATGTCCCACGTGATTTTGCGATTGTGCGCCGAGTCGAAACCGCCGTCGTCGACGTAATCGGCCACGCGGTCGTGGACATCGCGAATCAACCCTGCTTCCCATGCCAACCCTGCCACCGAGGACAGAAAGCTCTTCGTAACGCTGAACGTCATGTCGACCCGATGGGGCTCGCCCCACTCTGCCACGAGATAGCCGTTTCGCAGCACGACTCCGGTGACCGGCCCGTGGGTCTTCGTCGGACCGATGATCAGCTCGTCGTCATGACGCTTCGCGCCGATGGTAGTCGCCAGATGTTCGCCCAAATCGGGCGGATGCCCAGCGAACGCCGGGTCCTGAGAATACGCTATCGCCGCGGCCAACCCGTCAGCGTCGATCCCCGCATCGGACGGCGTCATCGCCGGCCAATCGTCACCGGGCTTCGGGAAGCTCAACGCTTCGGTTTGGGTGCTTGTCGCGGTGCGCTGCATTGGATCATCTCTCACGTTGGATATTTCATTGTCGTTCTACGTCAACCGGATTCTACCATGAGGTGTTTGGGCCGTCAGACCCGCCCATGATTCGAATCGCGAGCGCTACCGCCACCGAGCCATTGGCGACTGGAGCCGGTTGACAGGGGCCGTTCGGTCTTCAGTCCCTGACGTCCCTCGGGTCCCTTGGGTTCGTTGTTCACCGCGACTCTACCTGGCCGTTGCCCCACTAACCCTTGCTGAAGATAGCCACGTTTGCCGTGGGGACCGACACGTGGAGGCCGTGACGTGCTGCGATCCAGACCATCGTGATCGTGCTGTAGAAGGCGAGGTGCGTGGGGTCTCGGTGGTAGTGCCAGGAGGGGAAGGCGGAGCGTTCGTCGAGCATCGAGGTCATGACGCCCAGGAGGCCGTCGGGTTTAAGTAGACTCGCCAGGCGGCCGAACTCCTCCGCGGGCGAGGCGAAGTGCTCCGCGGTTTCGGTGCACGTGATGAAGTCGTAGGTCCGGTCGAGCGCGGTGGCGTCCGGTGCGAAGTGCGGGTCGTACGCGCTCATGTCGAACTCGTCCTCGCGGGCCATGGCGACCAGTGCGGGGCCGGGGCCGGCGCCGTAGTCGAGGCCGACGTCGCTCGGGCGAAGGATCGGCTTTAGGACGGCCCAGAGTCGGGACAAAAAATCGCGGTATCGCGGGTCGTCGGGGTCGTTTTCGTGCATCAGGTAGCGTTCGCGCTCGGACTCGAAGTTCAGGTGGAACGCCTTCGGGACGAAGATCAGGTCGCAGGTCGCGCAGATCCAGAACTCGCGGACCCCGTGTTTGTCGTCGGACCGATGAATCCGGGCGACGCTCGCGCCCAGACACAGCGGACAGCTTGACGGTTCGGTGTTGAAGTCAGGCATATGAGCGGCCGGCCGTCAGTACACGTCCAGCGTGAAGCCCATGCCCTGGGGGGTGACTTTGAAGTCGAGCTTCGAGGTCGATAGTCGCTCGAGCAAGCGCTCGTCAAGCAGCAGAACTTTGACCCCGCGGACCAGGACCGAGCGGTCATTGCCCTTCTCGCCGTCGACGACGATGCCGAAATCACCGGCGCCGGTCCAAGCCGGAGGTATGGCGAGCCGAAGGCATTGGCCAGTTTCCATCTCGCGGTTGTCGACGATGCGCTTGAGCTCTTTGCGGGCGGCTGGCGTTATCTTCAGCATCGACTGTGTGGTGCCCGGCGGCGACGCGGCTTCAGTCCCGCGCGGACCAGAGGGTCTGGTAACTCTTGCCCGAGATCGCGGCCACGAGCTCGTCGCGCTCGATCTTTCGCAGTTCGTCGAGTGCGGCTTCCAGCGCCTTGACAGCATCGTCGTCGCCGGTCGCCTCGATGCGTGCGAGGACCTTGCCCCACACGCCGAGCTCGATCAGGCTGCCGACGTAACGCTGCCACGGAATCAGCACCAAGTTCTGCAAACGCGGGAACCCGGGCCGGAGCCGGCGAATCGAACGGGCTCGCTCTTGCGGCGAGTTGGCCATCGACATCAGCCGCACCATCGGCCCGTCGGTCGAATTTGTGCGGGTGTCGATTATCAGAGACTTTCGAAATGCGGGGAAGAAGAGAGACATCACCTCAGCTTCTTCGACGTTGCGCATCACCTCATCGATGTCGAACAGGAAATTCCCCTCCATGCCGCGACCCCCTTTTCCAATCAGGACTCCACCAGCTCCCTGATGCTTTCGATGAACGCTGGCAGTACGTTGTTCCAATCGCCGACAACTCCGTAGCTCGCGGACTTGAAGATATTGGCGTCTTTGTCTCTGTTGATGGCGACGATGAATTTCGCGCCGGAGCAGCCGGCCATGTGCTGGCTCGCCCCGGAGATCGCCACCGTGATGTACAGGTTCGGCGTGATCGTCTTGCCGGTGAGCCCGACCTGGTGGCTGTGATCGAGCCATCCCGCGTCGCAAGCTGCTCTGGATGCTCCCATCGCGCCGCTCAACACGTTGGCCAAACCGGACAGACTCTCAAACGGGTCTGGTCCGCCCATGCCTCGACCGCCGCTCACGACGATGTCCGCATCTTCCAGTCTAACGCCTTCGGCCTCCTGGGTCACGGTTTCGACCAATTTGGTCTTGATTACGCTTGGGTCGATCGATACCGAAAGCTCTTCGGCGTCTCCGGACCGGCTGGAATCGGCCTCGAGCGCCTCGAAGGTCTTGGGTCGAGCGATGACGACTTGAACCCCGTCGCCGGGGAACGTGACGCGGGCCACCGCACTGCCGCCGTACACCGGGCGGATGGCTACTACGCGACCGCTGCCGGAGTCGACGCCGATCTCGACGCAGTCCTGCGCAACGGCGACGCCCAGGCGGAAGGCTAATCTCGGACCTAGGTCTCGACCCAGCGGGGTTCGCCCTATCAGGACGACCGATGGGCTAGTCTGCAGGCACACTTGCTCGAACGCCGATAGTTGCGCGTCGGGCTGGGCGTCGGCCAACAATGGATCCGCCACCGTGTAAACGCGATCCGCGCCGAGTTCGATGGCGCCGCTGGCGAGGTCGCCTGGCGCCTCGTCCTGCAGAGCGACGCCGACCTGCTCGCCGAGGTCTCCGGCAAGCGACCGCCCGACGGCGATTAATTCTTCGGTAATCGATTCAAGGGCCCCGTTTCCTGTTTCGCCCAGGATGAGTATTCCCGGCATGGTCGTCTCCTATCCGAGTATGTCTGTTTTCTGGCTGGCCGCCGGTTTGTGCGTGCCAGCCGTAAAGTCTTGGTTTCGCGCGCTCCGCCTTCCGGCGGAACCGGACGAACGATCGGAATCAGATGAGTCTGGCTTCGCGAAGCTTCAGAGCTAGTTGGCGGCCCGCGTCGGCTTCGTGTTCGCCTTCGATGAACTCGCACTCCTGGTCCGACACCGGCACGAAGAGTTCGGCGAGATCGAGTTTACGGGCCAATTGGTCCGCGCCCAATCCCAGGTCCGATGCCGACCACACGGTTGGCTGCTTTCGGCTGGCCTGCATGATGCCCCTGAGCGTTGGGTACCGTGGTTCGCCGAGTTCGTTGCTGACGGTCACGACCGCTGGCAACGACGCTTCCACGACCTCGTATCCATCCGGCATCGCCCGTTGTACGGACACGCCGTCGTCGGTCAACTCGATCTTTTGGGCGAGGGTGATGCACGGAATCCCGAGCATCTCGGCGACGCCCAACGGCACCATTGCGTTGTCCCAGTCGGACGCTTGTCTGCCGCAGAGGATCAGGTCGTATTCGCCAGCTTTCTTAATGGCCTCGGCCAAAACGCTGGCGCTGGCGAACGAGTCCAGGTCGGCGACCTGGGGGTCGTCGACGAGGATAAGCTGGTCCGCGCCCATCGACAGCGGCTTTTTCATGACGTCCATGACGAAGCCCGTCCCCACCGAGATCACGGTGATGTTGGCTTCGGCGCCTGCATCCTTGATCTTGAGCGCGGCTTCGACGGCATTTTCGTCGAATCCGTTCACTACCGGCGGCACGCCCTGGGCAGGAACAACCTGCTTGGCGTCCGCGTCGATCCGAAAAGCGGATGCGGGGGTTTCCGGATCGACAACCTGCTTTGCGCAGACAATGATATTGGTTGGCATCGATGATCTCCTGACTGTGCCCTAATCGGCTTTTCCCAAGCCGCTGGGAATATAGCATTGAGCGAGTTTGGCGTCAAATCTGCAGACGCTGCTTCAAACTCAATTCCAGCCTGGGATTGAGCAGGTTGCCGGCGACATTCGTCTGTTTCATGAACTCGACGAACATTTTGAGAAGCTCGACTGCGGTTTCCTTGTCACCGGCGATCAGATTGTCACCGGCGATCAGATTGGCGAGTTAGCGCCGTTCGTCCTTCAGATTGTATAGCTCGGACATCTTCGCGTTCATGCTTTATTTATAGGAGGCCCGGTCCTGAGTTGTCAACGTCGTGACAGGCGAGGCGCGGAGTCGCCTTCGCCTGAGGCGCTTGAGAAACGACGACCGACACCTAGTATCCGCCGGTGGGGTGATCTGCCCTCGTCGGCATCGTCGGGAATTTGCCGGCATAGTGGCGATCGAACCGCGTGGACTTGGACGCAAGCTGGTCCAGGCTCGGCGTCCTGATCGACTGATTGCCGTAAGCGCCCAGGCGGTCCTGTCTGAACGCATCGGCCACGGTCCATGTGACGTTCACAGTAACCTCCAAGACACGGTTCGCAAGATTGACTAAACGAGATATTGGAATAGTATCAAGATTAGATTGCCAGTTCGATCGGTGGCTTATGACTCATTGACCGCATCGTTGTTCATTCGCGCTCCCGTCAGTCGTTACCCGACGATTGCCACACACTTGGCGCTTTCGGTCGCCGGGAAGATTTCAGACAAGCCGCGTTTCGAATACACCTGTTCACACTCGCCATCTCGAACCAGAAGTGGCCGATCACTGGGAATGTTCCCGAAAAATAGTTTTCAAGATGCCTCGAAAAGATATTGACTTTGATATAAACAAAGTATAAGATGCGGTTGACTTGGTCCAGCCGTTTCGGGCGCAGACGCTACTCTGGCGTTTTCCGAGGGACTGTGTTGGCGGGGTACGACAAAGATCTGAACTTCGCGAAGTCGTTGTTTCCCTGTTAACCGGGGCTCCCGTCGGAGGCGCGCTCGGCGAGAATTCGGCAAAGTAGAAATCGTCCTTGGGAGACGTGCGCCCTCTTGGTCCGCCTTGCGGCGATGTTCCAAGAAGGAATAGCTCTCCTCATAACGATTCTACCCTGGGCGAGTGGCGATAACAATCGGTATATGGTCTTCGGTCGCAAAGCATTGTGAAGAAGGCGGGACTTGGCGTTCCTGTCGATGCCGCGACGACCGACGGCGGCGGATGTCGTGGCGCGTCACCGTTGATCTCAGCCGTCGAGGCCTGACCCACACGGGGAAACATGAGGGGGAGCAACACAATGGTCGCATCAATTGCCATCGAGGTTACACCTAAGCCACAAACCACGTGCCCGCGCTGCCGATCGGCGCTTGTGATCTCATATCACGAACCAGAATGTCTTTCATGCGGATACGCTGACTACACCTATTCGCCGCCCGCCGAACGCAAGGAGCGGAGCGTTGTGGCTGCCGGGACGCGATTCATCCTTCGCTATGTCGGCGAGTTCCCGTCGTTGACGGAGACGCTCGCGCACGTTCGACTTAGCCGAATCCGGAATCGGGTCGTATACGGGGTCAAGTGCCCGTTCTGCGGCGGCGACATGGATCAGTCGTCACTTTCCGGCAAGCGGCGCGAGGTCCGTGAAGAGCGATACAAGTGCCCTAGCGGACACCGGGTCTCGCTTCTGCCCAAGAAGGACGGTTCCCTGGGTTGGAAGTAGTCCCGACTTAAAGTCGAATCACGAGGGCCGGCGCTCATTGTTGGACGCCGGCCCTTTTTTTGTTGCCGAGTTGCGAGCCTCGGGAACGAACTGAAAAAGTGCAGCCAGGGCCGTCTGACAGCCAATTTGGCAACGGCCGACGAACTGATCGCGCATCAACTGCGACGCCGATCCGATCTGCAGGAGGTGCGAGTTGGTACAATACGCGGCGTTCGATCGAACATTGCGGTCGGAAGGCTGAGCCAACATCCATGGCCGAATCTTGGGAGTGTCCGATGGCGAACATTGCGGATCATGCGAAATCGAGCGACGGCCAACTGAGTTTCATCTGCGACTTCTCCCCTCCCCGCGGGGGCGACGCCGTCCTGCTCGACGGCGCGACCGCGCTCGACCCGGACTTTGTTTCGATCGCTTACAACCCCGGCAGGTCGGTGCGCGTCAATTCGGTTGCAGTCGCCGCCTGGATCAAGTCCAGCATGAGCCAAGACGTCGTCTTCACGCTGGCGACGCGCGACATGAATTTGATCGCGATACAAAGCCTGCTGCTCGGCGCGCAACTGCTCGGATTGGAGAACGTCGTCGTCGTCCAAGGCGATCCGTTGATGAATCGGGATCGAGAACGTCTCAGCGCGGTTAACGACGTTCGTCCCGCCGAGCTCATCGCGCTGATTCAGGATCTGAACCTTGGCGTCGACTTCCGTGGATTGAAGCTGCGCCAGCCGACGAAATTCTGCGTCGGCGCCACAATCGATCTGTCTCGCGGCTTGGGCGCGGAAGTCGCGCTGACGGGGCGCAAGGTCGAAGCAGGAGCGGAGTTCTTCTTGGCTCAGCCAACGTTCGACGCACAGATGTCCCAACGGCTGTTTGACGGCTACGCTCGCGAGTACGGCGAAGATTTGGCCGCTCCGGTTTTCCACGGCGTACAAATCATGTCGGTAGACGGGGTGCGTTTCGCCGATATTCCGACCTGGGTAACCGACGACCTTGACGCTGGCAGGTCCGGAGACGACATCGCGTTGCAGACAGTTCGAGAGTATGTCGATGCTGGATTCACGAACTTGTACATCATTCCGCCGATCTTGCGAGGAGGCCGACGGGACTATGACGCCGCGGCCCGAGTCATGGCCGCCGCGAGAGAAGGGCTAGGTTAAGCTCCGGATCGTGCGCCAATGCCCCGAATCTCCACATGTGACAGGAACCGTGAATCAAAATTCCGATATCTGTGGGCGTTGATGCGTTGACGCGATCAGGATGTGATGCTTATAATCGTGCATCACTGCTCAAAGCATAGAGGTAGGAACCTTGGCAACAGAAACCGGAAAGCGGTACTCATGCGCGAAGTGTGGCTCGGAATTCGTCGTCACGCGAGGCTCAGACGAAGGCGCGGTTATTTGCTGCGGCGAGCCCATGACGAAGAAGACATAGCGATACGTTCGGAAACTACTGCAGAACGCAATAGTTCCCAGAGGCGGAGTGTTTAGATGGCTAACCAGCTTGGTAGGCGATATCAGTGCGAAGTGTGCGGAACCATGGTTCTATGCACCAAAGCGGGCGAGGGCGCCGTTCAGTGCCACGACGCTGAAATGGACGTTCAACAGCCCAGGAAGCTCCCCTCCTCCGACTAACCCCTCCAGCTTTTCGAAACAGAATTGAATTCAACGCCGCCCTGAAGCACGCGCCCGCGGGTTGGCGGTGTGTGTCGTTGTTAAGCGGCCCGCCTTATCTTTCCGACCGCGCCCAGGTCGCCACACCTTGCACCGCGTCCGATGGCGTTTACGGCTCCCTGATGATCGTTGGCTGCGAGAACACCGTGATCTCCGGTGCCACGCCGTCGTAACACTCTATCTCTACCAACGCGCTCTGCGCCGACGGACCCTGAGCCCGCTTCGACGTGCCTTTATCCAGCGTTCCCGCCTTGCCCGGCTCCGACGGGTCGTACCAAGCGCCGGTCGCCAGCGCCACTACTCCGGAGAGGATGTCGTCGGACGTCGTCGCACCGGCCAGGAACTCTCCGCGTTCGTTGAAGACGCGCGCTATGTCGCCGTCGGTTAGTCCCCTTGCGGCAGCGTCGGCGGGATGCATTGTGATCGGTTCATGGCCGTTGATCTTCGAATCCCGGCTCGTTCGGCCCTGATCCATCTGTGAGTGTAGGCGGGTGGTCGGCTGGTTCGAGATCATGTGCAACGGGAACCGTGATGCCACCTCGCTGCCAAGCCACTCGGCCGGCTCTTGCTACACGGGGTGTCCAGGGCAATCGTCTCCGAGAATATCTCGACTTTGCCGCTGGGCGTTTGCAGCGGGTTCGCTTCTGGATCGTTTTGGAAGTCTTCGAACAACACGAAAGGTTTCGCCGGAGGCGGAAGCTCCACGTAACCTTGCTCCCAGAACGTATCGAAATCCGGCAATTCGACGCCGTTTTTGGCCGACAAATCGTGCGCCTGATCGTACAGATGGCGTATCCAACCGGCTTCGTCGCGGCCTTCGTCGAAAGCGTCCGCGATTCCCAGTCGATCCGCGAGCTCGCGGAAGATGGCGAAGTCGTTGCGAGCCTCGTCGACCGGCTCGACGGACTTGTGCATGGCCATGATGAACCGATCTCCGCCGCTCGAGGTGAGATCGTCGCGTTCGAGCGTGGTTGTCGCCGGCAGCACGATGTCGGCGTGCCGAGCGGTCGCCGTCCACCAAGGCTCGTTGACGATTACCGTGTCAGGTTGCCGCCAGGCGCGTACGAGCCGGTTGAGATCCTGGTGATGGTGGAACGGGTTTCCGCCGGACCAGTAAACGATTTTGATGTCGGATTAGACCAGATCCGAACCCTTGAACTGGTACGGCTCGTCGGGATGAAGCAGCATGTCCGATATCCGGGCTACCGGAATCGCGTTGTCTGTGGGGTTTCGGCCCGGTGTTAAGCCTGGCGCCACCAAGTCGGTCGCGGCGTTCCTGTTGACGCCCATCGACCCGTACCCCATCGAGAACCCGCCGCCCGGCAATCCGATCTGACCAAGCATCGCGGCCAGAACGACTACCATCCAGAACGGCTGCTCGCCGTGATCGCCCCGTTGGAGCGAGTACGTGGAGGTTAACATCGTGCGACTCGCCGCCATCCGCCGTGCGAGTTTGTGGATCGCTTCGGGATCAATCCCCGCGATCTCGGCGGCCCATTCCGGCGACTTAGGCCGACCGTCGGTCTTGCCCAGCACGTACGATTCGAACTTCTCGTAGCCCACGCAATGGCTCTTCAGGAAGTCTTCGTCGTGCAGCGACTCAGCCGCGAGCACGCGGGCAGCGCGAGCATGACCGCCGTATCCGTGTTCGGTCGCGGGTGCAGCCATTCCGCCTCGACAAAATCAGCCGTGTTTTAGCGAATCGGGCTTATGCTTACGAACTCTCAGCCGTTGCTTCGAGCTTGACGGAGCCACGACACAGAGTCGTGGTTGCCGGCCCCTGCGACCGCCACCTGCATGTTGCCGGGCGGCAAACCGCCGAAGCAGACCATGAGGCCGGTGTTCTCAACGATGCTTCACGAAGAGATGCCGATTAGGGCCGCCAGCGCGGTTCCGACCACGTGCGGCATGATCGTCGTTGCCGCAGCGGTGCTGTAGCTTCCCACTTGAGCGGTGAACCCGCCGAAGCAATTCATGAACCGCCGCATTAGGTTCCTGGCGTGGTTGAGCTTGCCGGCGCTCGACCAACCGTACGAGCCGGCCATGATTGCTTCGTTGCCGAAGTCTCACTTGATGCGTTTCAACTCCTCGGCAACGAGCTCGAGGGCCTTGTCCCAGGAAACTGCGACGAACGGCTCGGCTCCCCGCTTCTCGCGGTTGCCGCCGGGGCCGCTTTCGAGCCATCCCTTGCGTACGACCGGCTCAGCTATCCTGGCCTCGGAATGAACGGCGTCCGGAATCGATTTAAGATACGAAGCCGGGTCGCTGTCCTTTTCGAACGGCGTTACATCGACGAGCTTCCCCGCTCGCACTTCGGCTGTGAAAGCGCCCCAGTGAGAGGCGTGTGGATGACTGGTTGTGTCCGATGTCGTGGACGTCAAGATGCTCTCCGATTTGTACTGCGTAGGTGTAGTCGATGCTTCAGATTGCAGCGGCCAGTGTAGCACGCTGGGCTAGGACGGTTCTCGACCTTGCGCGAAGGCGCCGGCTCGACTCGGTGGGTTGTCGTCAGAGTGCACCGACGTGGGACAGGGACGAGAAGCGCGGCGCATCATCCGGTCGAGCCATCGATTCACCGCTAAAGTGCGACAACGCAGTCTAGATGTCGACTGTCTTGCTCGCGGTCGCGGAGGCGTGCTGCCGGTCGGCGTGGTATGAGCTTCGCACCAATGGGCCTGACGCGACATCCTTGAAGCCCATCGTTTCCGCCTCCACTTTGAGCTCGTCGAACTCGCCCGGCGTGTACCACTTTGCCAGCGGAGTTTGCTTTTTCGATGGCCGTAGGTATTGGCCGATCGTCAGCAGATCGCAATCGACGGCGCGAAGATCCACCATCGTGTCGAGGATCTCGTCCCACGTTTCGCCGAGGCCGACCATCATGCCGGACTTGGTGACCGCGTTCGGATCCGTCGACTTCGCGCGCGTCAGCAACTCCAGCGACATATCGTAGTCGCCTTTGGGCCTGACCCGGCTGAACACGCGGCGCACGGTTTCGATGTTGTGATTGAGCGTGTCCGGTCCCGCGGCCATCACGACCGAGAGCGATTCCGGACTGCCGGCGAAGTCAGGGATGAGCACCTCGATCTTGCAAGCCGGGACGCGCTTTCGAATTGACGCGATGCACGATGCGAACACCGATGCGCCGCCGTCCGGCAGGTCGTCGCGGTCGACCGACGTAATCACCGCGTACGCTAGTTCCATGCGTTCAACGGCGTCGGCAACGCGGGCGGGCTCCAGCGGGTCCAGCGCGCCTGGCACGCCTGAAGCGACCGCGCAGTACGCACAGGCTCTGGTGCAGACGTCGCCGAGGATCATGAACGTCGCTGTTCCGGATTCCCAGCACTCGCCGATGTTCGGACAATGGGCCTCTTCGCACACCGTGTTCAGGCTGCCGGCCTTCAGAACGTCACGTAGCGCGAGATAGTTCGCGCCGCCCGGCATCTGTACTTTGAGCCACTGCGGGAGCTTTCGTTCGACCGCCATCTGCCCTCCCCGTCATGCGTTTCCGACAATCATACCAAACCTGCCTGACGCGAACCGTTCGTCAGGCACGGCTGTGCTATAGTTAAGCCGCCAACGCCCGTCGCGAATCGGAGCGCTGGCAGCGGGTGTGTTCATCCATTGTTGCTGACCGGAAAATGAAAAAGGTCACTGGATTCGCCGCGTGGTTCTGCGTGGCAGATCGGTCGCCGGAACCGCACATGACGTTAGCGCCGAACAGAGCAAGGCCGGACCGTGCAACAGAGACCGCGGAGCTTGAACTCACGGAGATGAGCGAGCTCGGTGACACGCTGGCCGAATTCGAAGATCAGCAGATCAACGTGTTCGGCGGTATCTCCGGCGAGCGAGTCGTCGCCAGAATATATCGGTATCGGCGACGAAAGAAGAAGATCGTCTCCGCGATGGTCGACAACGTTCTTCGTGCCTCCTCGTCCAGGATCGCGCCGCCATGCCCTTACTACGGGCCGTGCAGCGGGTGCCAGTGGCAGCACATCGATTACGACGCGCAACTGGAGCTGAAGCGTGACGCGGTGGCCGGGCGTTTGCGGAACTACCCTGCCCTGTCCACGATTGCCGTGTCGCCCACGTTGCCCGCGCCATCCCAGTTCCAATACCGAAACCACGCCAGGTTCACGGTTCGGTTCGGCGGACAGCTCGGGTTCTCGAACAGGATCACCCGGCGGTTCGTTCGCGTCGACCGATGCATGCTGATGGGCGAGGGCATCAACGATGCCATTACCGAGCTCCAAGACCGGACGGGCGAGACGACGAACCTGTCGGTCAGGATCGGGGCAAACACCGGCGATCGACTAATTCAGCCCACGTTTCGGAATCCGGAGATCACGTTGCCGTCTGGCCAGACGCACTATGTCGAGAAGCTTCTCGGAAGGCCGTTTCGAGTCGCCTCCCCTTCTTTCTTTCAGGTAAATACTGCCCAAGCTGAGGCGTTGATGGAACATGTCCGAAAACGCCTCGATTTAACCGGCCGAGAAACGGTCGTAGACGCGTACGCCGGCGTTGGCGTGTTCGCGATCTTGCTTGCTCCTCACGTCGCGCGTGCAATCGCTATAGAAGATTCTCACTCGGCCATCGAGGACGCCAAGATCAACGCCGGCGACCTGGGCAACGTCACGTTCATCGAAGCCAGGGCCGAGGATGCGTTGAAGACGATCGTCGACGAGCAAGGCCTCGGCGGCCCGCCGGATGCCGTCGTTCTGGACCCGCCGCGCGTAGGCTGTCACCCTGGGACGCTGGAGGCACTGCTCGAGCTCCGCCCTCGGCGAGTGACATACGTATCGTGCGACCCGCCGAGTCTTGCCAGGGATCTGGACGTCCTGGTCAGGGGCGGGTACTCGGTGGACAGCGTCGACCCGGTGGACATGTTTCCGCAGACCTATCACGTCGAGTGCCTGGCGACGCTGACCCTGGACGAGGAGTGGTGACGGGCAGTGAGTTCAACACCTGGCGTGACACCCATCCTGCTGGCATCGGGCTCCCCGCGACGCGTGGAGATCATGCAAGGCGTGCGCAACCAGGTCACCCAAGTCCGGCCGACCAACGAGGAAGGTCCGCCGCTGCTGGGCGAGTCGCCTATCGATTACGTTCGTAGAATGGCACTCGAGAAATGCGAAGCCGCGCCTGACCAAGACGCAGATGCGGTAGTTTTGGCGGCCGACACGATCGTCGTGATGGACGGCCAGATCCTGGGCAAACCGGCGGACGCTGACGAAACCCGACTGATGCTCGATCAACTCCGCGGCAAAGTCCACCAAGTCTTGACCGGCGTCTCCGTCCGCAACAGCCCTAGCGCCGCTCCGATCTCGGAGGTGACGCGGACCGACGTCGAGATGCGCAAGTATACGCGACAAGAGGTCTCGGCGTACGTACTCACTGGCTCAGGTCTCGACAAAGCCGGCGGTTACGGCATCCAGGACCGCGAGTTCCTGCCGGTGACAAGAATCGGAGGGTGCTATCCGAACGTCGTTGGATTGCCGCTGTGCACAGTTGTTAGACTGTTGTCGACGGCTGGCGCGAACGTTCAGCTTCAACCCAGAGGCAGCGTTCCGTATGCCGGACAGTGCGGCAACTGCGAGTTGCGCTGGCAGTAGAACGAAATCGAGTGGATTTGGTTGCCTCGAAGGCGATCAACAAAACAAGTGGCATTGAAGAAAATGTGTCATCGGTATGAAAATGGCTGCACAGGGTCGGACTGAAGGCGATAAACATAATTAAGATGCATTGCCCAAAATGTGGCATTCTGATCCTTCCGAGCGCGGAAGGACGAAGAATCTGGTCGTTGAACACGGCTTGTTGCCTGAGCAACCCCAAACGATTCTTTTTCTCCGGGCCACCCAGCATGGTGAAATACGTTGAGCAACACATATTGGGTCAATGACCGTAACGGCACAAGCGACTCTTGCGTGTGGGCGGCCCTTCGACGGGCTCAGAGCCTGCCTTGAGATCTCCGAAGGGGCGAACGGATGGGTGCGTGGCTCACCATGGACATTTGCTCAACATCCCGCGGAGCGTTGAGCACGGCTTATTTAGTTGATGACCATATTGAGGCCGCAACCACCGAGTCGGTTGGCGCTTCAACCCTTCATCGCGAAAATCGAGCGTTCACGACTGGTACGGGAGTGACAGTCGCCGTGAGCGATCCGGAGGAGCATCGGTGAACTTCCTTGGCATGGGACCGTTGGAAATCCTGCTGGTCTTGCTTGTCGCGTTCATTTTCGTCGGCCCTGACAAGATGGTTGACGCCGCCAAGCTCATGGGGAAAGCGACCCGAGAGGGCAAGCGCCTCATGTCCGAGTTGCCCAAGGTGGTCATCGAAGACGACGACATCAAGATTCTGGACATGGACTCGCAGCGGCTCGCCCGCAACGAGCCCGCGGCAAGTTCAAAGCTCGCGCCGGAAACCGCCAAGCAAGAGTCCTCAAGTGACGATGCTGACGACGCTGACGACGCCCGGGAATCCGAGAGCGACGACGGACCGGTTTCGTTCCGATCCGGCGATCAAGCGCCGCCCAAAGAACCCCCAAGCGAAACCACAACGCCGTGATGGACAGTCCCCAATCGATCCGCGACCACATGCTCGAGCTGCGGCGTCGCGTCACGTTTGCGGCCGTATCCGTGCTCGTCACGACGGTCGTGGCTTTCGTATTCTACGAGCAGATTCTGCAACTGCTGTTGGGACCGGCCGAGGGTTTCGTCGACATGCCCAACGGCAAGCCCATATACACCGACCTGACGGAGTTCATCGGCATCGCCGCCAAGACCTCATTGATGGTCGGGATATTTGCCTCGCTGCCGTTCGTTCTCTACCAGGCGGTCATGTTTATTGCGCCTGGCCTGAACAAGGCGGAGAGAAGGTACCTATATGCGTTGTTGCCCGCGACTCTGATCACGTTCATGATCGGCGCGTCGTTCGGATATCGAGTGCTGTTTCCGCCGATGGTGAAATTCTTGCTCACGTTCGGCAACGACGTGGCTACACCGATGATACGGATCGGCACCTTCGTCAACCTGATGCTCAGGCTGCTCTTCTGGATGGGGATCATATTCGAGACGCCCGTGGTGATATTCTTCCTTGCCAAGATCGGGCTGGTCACGCCATCGTTCCTCGCGCGCAACCGCCGATGGGCGCTCGTCATCGCATTTGTGCTGGGCGCGCTGATCACGCCGACAATTGACCCGATCAACCAGGCCATCATCGCCGGCCCCACGTACGCTCTTTACGAGATCAGCATCTGGCTGGCCAAGTTTGCCGCAAGAGGGCGACGGAAGCCCAGTCTGAACATGGAATCACAAGAATAAAAAAAGGACGCGGCGATAACCGCGTCCTTTGTACATTGGTCTATTTGGGGCTGCTGCCCCGTTGGCTCTCCCTAGGAGTTGCCCTGACCCAATTGCTGTTTCGAGTCGGAATCTGAGTCGGATGCGGACACCGATTCCTCGACGCCCTCTGACGACTTTCGGAACTCCCTGATGGACTTGCCAAGCGCGCCGCCGATCTCAGTAAGCCTGCCGACGCCGAAAATGATCATCACGATGACGAGGATGATGATCAACTCGGTAACTCCGAAATTACGCATGATACCCATATATTACTCCTCGCTGGCTAATCCTTCGCCTATCGTCAATTTTAGCGACTGCCCGTCGAGCGGTCAATCCATCCGAACCCGATGCTTGACGCAATGTCGAGAGGAAACGACGCTGCCAAGCTTCGCTTCGCATGTGAGACGTTCGACGAACGAGAGGGATATCGGCCAACTAACGAAGATGTGGCAGGATGAGCGGCTTTCCCTGGGTCATGTTCGCTCGATATTCGACCAATCCCTCGACCACGTCGTCCAGGTTCAATCGCCTCCGGAGTTCGAAGATCAGCGACGTTGGATCAGTCTCGTTTCGAGGCTCGGGTGACAGCATGTCGTACACGACGACCACTGAATTCTCTGGCATCGCCGACATTACTGGGCCGGTCGTTGGGCCTGCCACCGGTTCGAAAGCAATCGTCGCCCCGTTGCGGAGACTTCTGATCGCCCGACCGGATCCGGTACGTAGCGATCGAGTTGGGTGGCGCGCATTTCGTTCGGCGCCCAATCAGTCATTGGCAGCCTCAACCAAGAACCCGGTCGCCCAGAACATCAGAGCGACCGGGTTCGTGCAAGTTGCGGTTTTCGTGCGCGGCCATCGCGTCGACCGCGATCAGCGCCGTCAACCGAGCGCTGTGCGCCGGCGTTTTGTCTATCCGGTGACGTCTTGGCCTGACCTCAAATCGGAATTGGGAAAGAAGACCGACCACGCGAACCAGAAGTGATTCGCATGCACGATGGGAGAGAGCGATTTCCCGGCCAGAGGTCCATCGACCGCCTCACCGAGAACCGTCCATGACGACCCGGTTTGGTCGTCGACGATAGACGGTCCGTCCTGTCTGAAGGCCAGTTTCTGGCCGTCCAGATTCGGGTCATACACACCCGTGGACCCGATTTCTTTTGCGGCCGAATAACCCGGTCCTCTAAAGGCTGACAGCGTATCCGACGCGTAGAAGATGACGAGGTCCTGAGACCCGACGACATCGTTCACGACGGCTGTGTCTTCGAATATCACAAATGGATAAGCGACTGTTTGGTCGTCGACAGTCATTCCGACGACCCGCTCCATGGCGGGCAGGCGATCGTCGATATCGCCGAAGAAAAGGAAGGGATCGCTGCCGATGGTGTCGTACCCGCCGTACGGACCGCCATCGTAGTCGCGGTTGAATCCGGTTCTGCGGGACAGAAGCAACCCTTCAGGGTTGGCTTTGGCAAACGCTTCCCAGGACACTAGAGCGGCGGGGATAAATTCAAGCACCGTGCCCGTCAATTCACCGATGATCGCTTCGCCTGTTATCTGCTGCCACCAAGATTCGGTTTGCCGGTCCCACATGATTAGGTCGCTGTTTCGAAGTTTTCCTGAAGTGCCGAAATCGAGCACCTGGCCGTTAACCCTCCGATCGAAAACGATTGCGGTATTGCAGAGCGGGCAGTACGTAATCGACACGGGAACGCCGCCGACCACGTCGTTGACGATCTCATGCCAAATCATGATCGACAGTGGGTACGCTTTCGCCTCGCCGTTGATCTCGAGGTTGAGAACGGGGGCGCTGTCGGTCATGTAACGCGGCGCGTCCGCTACGTCCAGGAACTCGGGCTCGTCGATGGGCGGAATTCCGTCGCGCGGCGGTCCGCCCGATATGATCTCGTCCCAATCGACCGAATGTTTGGTGAAGTCAGTTGCCCATCCCCTGGTCAAGCGAGAGGGCGCTTCCCCTGTGTCAGGAAGCGTCGGAGTCGGCGTCGATGTGCGAGCCAACGGCGCCGGCGTCGCGGTTCCGTCCACCGCGGGCGCCGAAGCAGCCTCAATGGTCGGTTCGGGCTTAGGCGTCGGCGGTGGGGGAACCTGTGTCGGGAATGGCGTCGGAGCCGTCGCCGCAATTGCCGCGGCCGGCGCCCCTGGGGCCGATCCATCTCCTGCGTCGGTAGTTTGGCCGCTCGTACAGGCCACCGCCACCAAGGCGATGCCCGTCATGACGGCGAGCGCTGGTTTTCTCATCATCTTCATCCACATCCTTACTGTCTGTTCGCACAACGCAATGGTGTTGTTCCGCATCGTCTCGAACGTTTAGATGCGACGAGACGCCAACAGATTGAGGGGGCCGCCTAACTTATTGCGGAGCCTAGCGTATAATCATAAAAGGGACAATGTTTTGCATCCCTGCCACGAACACGACCATCTAATCGGTTCACGCCCTTTCGCCGGAAGACCAATGCTTTAACCGTGATCGCCTTGGAGTGCTGATGGAATTCAGAGGATACAAAGGCTATGAATCCGCACCACTGGTGGAGATCCGAAAGCCGCCCAATGCGACCAGGACCGTTCTTTGGTCGATGCTGGCGATGGGCATCGCGACCGGATTCGCGCTGGGGTTGATTTTTGCTTCACCGCTTGGATGGACAGGCAACGGCGTTTCGACGCTTTACGACCAAGACCAGCTCACGGCGCTTTTCGATGGAGCGGCTCCGGCGGTCGTCGAGATCAACGTCCGACGCGATCGCTCATCCCGCGGCGCTGCTGTCGAAAGCGGTTCCGGGTTCCTGATTGACCGAGAAGGCCATATCGTCACTAATCAGCACGTCGTCGACGGCGCGGACGATCTGTACGTCAGGTTCTCGGACGGACGCGAAGTGCTGGCGAGGTCGCTTGGCGCCAGCGCGGCGGACGACCTTGCGGTGCTGAAAGTGGACGCCGCCGAAGTAGCAGGAATCGAACCGCTCGTCCTCGCTGACTCTTCGGAAGTCCGACCTGGCGAGCTCGCCGTCGCAATAGGCAGCCCCTTCCGGCAATTCAACTCGATTACCGTTGGCATCGTCAGCGGGACCGGCCGAGGTCCGACATCGATCTTGCGCAGGCCGATCCCTGACATGATTCAGACCGATGCCGCGTTGAACCCCGGCAACTCGGGTGGACCGTTGCTCAACGCAGATGGAGATGCGATCGGTGTGGCGTCATCGGTGCGCACGCCCGATCTGGGAAATCCATTGGCCGACTTCAGGATTGGTTTCGCCGTTCCGTCCAACACCCTGCGGGATCTGCTCCCTCAACTGATGACCGGAGAAGACGTTCGCCGGCCCTGGATCGGGATAGCCGGCGGCGACGTGACGAAGGAGCTCAGCGACGAACGAGGATTGCCGAGGGGCATCTTGTTGACTCAAGTAGTTGAACCGAGCCCCGCCTCGAAAGCCGGTCTGGACGCGTTTCGGACCATAAGCGCGCAGGACCGCGGCGACGTGATCACCGCGATCGACGGCACGCCGGTCGAGTCGATGGAGGACATGGTCAGCTACCTCAACTCCAAATCGCCCGGCGACCAGATCGAACTCTCCATATTCCGCGACAGGAAAACCATAGAGGTGTCTCTGATCCTGGATCCGTGGCCCGACTAGGAACGCCGGCGCCTCGTCGACTGCACCGCCCACGCGGCTCGGCCCAATCTCCCGAGAATCAAAAACGACCGGAGTGCCAACGCTCCGGTCGTTTTCTTTGCTGCTCGATTTTCGCCGGTGGCTAGAGAGTCTCCTCCAACTCAGTCAGAACGCTGTCGACGCTTTTGACCAGGTGGTCTACCTCGTCCCTTGTGATGCACAGCGGCGGAGCGAGCGAAATAACGTCGCCCGCGCGGCCCATCAGACCGTATTTGTCCATCAACGGATTGATCTTCTTCGGCAGTTCGGCCCCTTTGGGGAATTTCTCTCTCGTGTCGCGGTCTTTCACGAGCTCGACCGCGCAAAGCAGTCCCATGCCGCCGCGAACGTCGCCGACGATGCGGTGCTCGTAAAGCGTCTGGAGCTGCTCGTAAAGGTAGTCGCCCATGTCCGCCGAGTTTTGGACCATGCCTTCGCCGATCATGATGTCAAGGTTGGCGTTGCCGGCCGCCGCGGACGCCGGGTTCCCGCCGAACGTGAGCAAATGCCTGAACACTTTGTCGTCGTCGCCCATGAAGGCTTCAGAGATCTTCTGGCTGGCGACAGCCGCGCCGATGGGCAGATACCCGCTGGTCAGCGCTTTGGCAACGGTGAAGATGTCCGGCTGGACGTTCCAGTGCTCGGTGGCGAACATCGTGCCAGTCCTGCCAAAACCAGTGATGACTTCGTCGCAGATCATGATCACGCCGGTCCGGTCGCAGATCTCGCGGATCGTCGGCCAGTAATCGGGGTGCGGCACGTGAATTCCGGACGCGGCCGATATCGGTTCGCCGATGAACGCGGCCACCGACAACTCGCCTTCGTGCTGAATGGTGCGCTCGACGTCCCGTGCACACTCCAGGTTGCATCCGCCTTTGTCGGCGCAGTAGACGCACCGGTACTCGTCCGGTTGCGCCACGTGGAGGTTGCCTGGCATCAACGGGCCGAAGTTTATCGGCGCTGCGATTCCGCCGCCGCCGAGGCTGGTGCACGCCATCGTTGCGCCGTGGTAGCTGCCGCGACGGCTTAGCACCTTCCACCGGGTCGGTTCGCCGTTGTTCTTGTGGTAGTTTTTGGCCATCTTCAAAGCCGTCTCGACGGCCTCGGACCCGCCGCTAACGAAGTAGACACGGGAATCTTTGTCGGGCGCCATCTCGGCCACCCGGGTTGCCAGCCTGGCGGTCGCGGGGCTGACGGTCCCGCCCGGCGAGTAGGAAATCTCGGTCATCTGCTGATGCACCGCGTCGGCGATTTCCTTTCTGCCATGCCCGATGTTGGTGAGCCACATGCTGGACAGCGTGTCGACCCAGCGCTTCCCTGAGGCATCCGTTACCCAGATGCCCTGGGCATCGGTAACCACTTTCAGGCCGGTTTCTTCCGACATGTCCCCTGCCGGCCTCGCATGAGGCCAGAAGTGGTCGGCGGCCATCTGTTTTATCTCTTCCAGTTCCTCGCCTGTGAGTTTTGCAGTTGCCACGATTGAGTGCCTCCTGGTTCAAGGTTGTTTGGGTCGAGTAGGTCCGAATCCCGAATGTCGGACGATCTATTGCATTGGTGAGAATCCGAACGGCGTCAGAATCTTGTTCTCTTGTTGTAACGGCGTAGCGCTGCCGGGCGGCGGCCAAACCCCGTTTTCGCGTGTCTCAGTCCGAACTCGTGCTCGCTCGTCCAAGCTGCTGTACGCCCAGAGGTGAACCCACAGGTTCAAGCCACCGATTTCGGAGTACCAGGCTCCGGCCAGTGGCGAGTATTTTTCGCGCTCCTCGATTCGTGCGCCCCATGCCTCAAGCACCTGCGGAATGGCGCCTGGGTCGTACTTGTACGTGCGCATCTCGTAGATAGGGCCGATCTTTCGATCGCCGAGCGGAGTCATGAACGGCGCCGGAATGAAGATCTCGGTCTTCATGTTTTCGACGATGTCATTGTTGTTCGGCGGCCAATTCGGAATTGAACCGGCTTCCGCCCTGACGTCGGCTCGCTGGTTCAGGTCGTCGTAGGGCCAGACGTGGATGACCTGGTTTAGCGGCCCCACCTCCGTCGTCCAAAATCCGCCAAGCGAGGACAGCTTCAGCCTTGGCGGCAAGCTCTCGGCCATTCGCTCTTCGAAAACTGGAACGGATCTCGGCTTCAGATCGTACGTACGGAATTCGTAAAACACTGTCGGATCCCCCTTAGGTTGCTCGTTTCAAGTCCTGCGTTTTGTGCGAGGCCGGATGACGGATCAGTAGACGCCGGTAAGCCAGTCTGATCTGTCGCCGACCCTGCCTCTGACCACATCGTGGAAATGCTGTTCCAATCGCGTGACGACCGTGCCGATCCCGCCGTCGCCGATCTGGTAGCGGTCGATCTCTGATATCGCTTGGCTTTCGGCGCCGGTCCCGCAGATGAACGCCTCGTCCGCGATGTAGAGTTCAGTGCGGTCCGCCTCGCGTTCGACGACCGGCACGCCGAGCTCGTCCCTCAGAAGCTCGATCACGACATCGCGCGTGATGCTTTCGAGAATCCCGGCTGTCAGCGGCGGCGTAATTGCGACGCCGTCACGGACGATGAATATGCACGCGTACGACACCTCGGACACTTTGCCCTGCTGGTTCAGGATGATGCCGAAATCATGCCCGTTCAGGCTGACCTCGTCGGCCACGTATCGGTTGTTTTGGTAGTTGGCTATCGCCTTCACCCGCGGCGGCATCACGTTGTCGGATATTCGAGTCCAGGAGCTCACACCGCAAGTGATCGTCGATCCCTCGCCCAACACGGACGAAGACTTCCGTGAGAAGATCGAGATTTCGCCCGGCCTGCCGCTTGCCGGCAAGTAGCCCGGCGTGCCGTCGCCAAAGTATGCGATCGGCTGGATGTAGCAATCTCCGGTGAACTCGTTGGAGCTCACCAGACGGACGATGGCGGACCTGAGCTCATCGACGGACCATGGCGACGTCATGCGCATCACTTTCATCGAACGCATCAGCCGGGTCAGGTGCGCGTCGAGGTGGAACACGCTTAACTGCTCTTCGTCAGCGTTCCAGTAGCCCCGAATGCCTTCGAACACCATCGAAATGGACGACCAACCGAGCATCGTCGCGTGGATGAGCGCTTTGTTCCAATCCACCATCTTTCCGGACATCCAGATGTATTTCGCCGGCTCGGCCGGTTGGGCGAAATCGTCCTTTTTGGGCGGTTCGTGAGTCACTCGATTTGGTCCCCTGTGCGACGCCAAAGTCCGCTCTGGATTGTGATGCATTGCAGACTATCACGCTCCATTCGTTTTGTGAACCGTTGCCGACGCCTGGTAAGTACGCTCTATGCACGCCTGCGGCGCTTGTTTGGGGTTGGGCTACGCGATAGGATTAGCTTGATTGCACATTCCGCGTTGGATTAAGCATGAATTGACCTCGCCATTCGAATCGATTTCCGAACGAATCCTCCGATCGCATCGGGACTTCTACGCGGCCCTTGCAGCGGCGCTGGGGCTGCACCAATACGACGGCGGGTTGTCGGACCTATCGGCTCTATCGATCCGATCGCGTGTCGCGGACGTCGAGGGCCAACGGGCGTCTCCCGAGGCCGTACCCTTCGGATCGCTGAGCGACGACGACCGGTTCGATCACGCCGTCCTCGCGGCCAATCTCAAACGGGAATTGCTCGATTACACGGAACTCCGCGTACACGCAACAAATCCCGAGGCGATGCTGTGGCAGATCGACCCCAGCCCGTACATCCTTTGAAATTACGCTCCGCTCGAGACGAGGGCGGACGCTCTCGCGAACGCGCTCTCCCAAGTCCCGCGCGTCACCCGCGACTTGGCGACTCATCTTGCGACAGGCGAAGCCGCCCGACCCGTGCTGGATGCGGCGATAGACTCGTACCAGGGGATGGCCGAGTTCTACGAGCGGGACATCGCCGAGGCGGTGGCCGAACCCGAGGGACGCCCGCGTACGGCCGCGTCATGGATCAGTGCCAATTGGCAGCGAAGGCGGTCGACGAATTCGTCGAGTCGATGAGATCTCTGGCTGCGTCGGCGGACGGGGATTTTGCGATCGGCGCCGATCTGTTCGCCAAGCTGCTCGCGATCTCCGAGATGGTCGACACGCATCTCGATACGTTGCTCAGGGTGGGCCGGCAAGACTTGGCCCGAAATGAACGGCGGCTTGAGGCCGTTGCGAAGTCCGTCGACCGAGAAGCCAACGTGGGCGCCGTGGTCGCATCGGCTGCGTGCCTGCACCCGACCGCGGACAATCTGCTGCCCGAAACCGCCGACTTGCTCGAAGAGATTCGGACGTTCATCTCAGAACACTACTTGATCGGCTTGCCGACAGAGTTTCGATGCGATGTCGTGAAAACGCCGTCGTTTATGGACTGGTCGTTCGCCGCGATGGACACGCCGGGTCCGTTCGAGACCGATGCCACGGAGTCCTACTACTACGTGACGCCTCCCCGCGACGAGTGGACCGCTCAACAAAAGGAAGAGTGGCTGACGAGTTACTCGTACGGAATCCTCCGAAGCATGTCGGTTCACGAGGCCTATCCGGGCCATTTCGTCCAATACCTGCACTCGCGAGCCGTCGAGTCGTCGGTGCGCAAAACGTTCTGGTCGTACGCCTTCGCTGAAGGCTGGGCGCATTACGTCGAGGAGGTGATGATCGAGGAAGGGTTCGGCGACCAAGACCCGTTCGCAGAAATCGGCCAGCTTCAAGAAGCGTTGATGCGCAACTGTCGCTTGATCTGTGCGATCGAGATGCACGCAAGCTCGATGTCTGTCGACCAGGCCGCCAGGTTCTTCATGGACCACGCTTTCTTAGAAGAGACCCCCGCCCAAGCCGAGGCCACGCGCGGCACGTTCGACCCATCATATCTGAAGTACACGCTGGGCAAACTCATGTTCCTCGAGTTGAGAGGCGAAAACAGACGCCTGAAAGGCGACGATTTCTCCCTGCGCGAGTTTCATGACCGTGCCCTTTCATTTGGCGAGCCGCCGATTCCTTTGCTGCGCGCCCAGATGCTGAATCGCGACATCGAAATCCCATTCTCAGACGCCAGGTGTTGAAACATGAAAATCTTGATTACCGGTGGGGCCGGATACATCGGCAGCACGATTGGCTCCGCTCTGGAAGACCGAGGCCACGAGACTGTCGTCCTCGATTCGTTGGTCGTCGGACACCGAGCCCTGGCGCGGAATAGGCCCTTCTACGAAGGCGACATCGCCGACGGGCAGCTTCTCGCTCGGATATTCGGTGAACATCCGGACATCGAGTGCGCGGTCCATTGTGCCGCGCTGATCTCGGTCCCCGAGTCGGTCGAGCATCCGTATGACTACTATGTGAACAACGTCGGCAAAACGCTCGAACTGTTCCGAAACCTGGACGACTTGGGATGCCGCAAACTGGTGTTCAGCTCCTCGGCCTCGGTGTACGGCGAGGCGCCAGGTTTCCTCGTCGACGAGTCCGCGGCCCTGGCGCCGGAGAGCCCGTACGCTCGAACGAAGATGATAGTCGAGATGCTCATGGAAGACATGTGCAAAACCGGCGACGTGCGTGGCATATCTCTGAGGTACTTCAACCCGGTCGGAGCGGATCCCGAACTCCGTTCCGGTCCGCACGGCAAGGCCACTGGTCAAGTTCTGGGCATGCTGGTCGATGTCGCGATGGGACGCAGGCCCGTGTTCAACATCACGGGAACCGACTGGCCGACACGGGACGGAACCGGCGTTCGCGACTACATCCACGTATGGGATCTGGCGCAGGCACACGTGAAGGCGATCGAGGGGTTTGATCGCGTTTTCGAATTGGCGGGCGACCGCAGCCAAGGTCACGTCGTGATCAATCTCGGAACTGGTCTGGGCGTCACGGTGAAAGAACTGGTCGACGCATTCGAAAAAGCGATTGGCCACGAAATCGCCAAAGCCGACGCGCCGCCACGGCCTGGAGACACGGCGGGCGCCTACGTTAGCGGCGATCTGGCCGAGCGGCTTCTTGGTTGGCGCGCGACTTTGTCAGTGCAACAGGCCATCGTCGACGCCCTCAGATGGAGCAAGGTTCGCGAGGAGATTTTGGGCGATTGAACCCGTATAATCGTAGCGGTTCAGACATCGGCGCCGGCCGCTTCTGACGTGTTGGTCCCTGTGATCGTTTTGCGGTTGTTCAGTTAGTCACGACCGACGCCTGACGACGTTTGCCGGGCCGAATGTGCGTGTGGTATACTCTCGGCGGCACGCCAAGAGTGTTGAAGATGCCCTTTTGCAAGTTTCATGAGGGCGATTTAAGTTTCCAGGAAGGGAAGATATATGGTCGAGACGGCAGTACCTGAACGACGGCCTGCTGCGCAAGCAGCCGTGCCCCCACAAGGGCCAATAACAATGAAGTCCTTGCTGGAGGCGGGCGTACACTTCGGACACCAGAAACGACGCTGGAACCCGAAGATGCGCCAGTTCATCTTTACACACCGAAACGGCATCCACATCATCGACCTTCAGAAAACCCTCTGGATGCTCGAACAAGCTGCTTCGTTTATCTCCGACAGCGTCGCTTTGGGCGCCAAAGTGTTGCTCGTCGGCACCAAGAAACAAGCACAAGACACGATCATTGCCGAAGCCGAACGCAGTGGATCTTTCTTTGTATCAACCAGGTGGCTCGGCGGCACACTGACGAATTTCAAGACCATCCAATCGCGCATCGACTACCTGGTCGAACTCGAAACTCGCAAGGCTAAGGGCGACTTCAGCCGCGTGACCAAAAAGGAATCCCTAAAGCTCGAGCTGGCGATCACTAAGCTGAATCGACACCTGAGCGGCATCAAAGCGATGACCACCATGCCGGATTTGCTGTTCGTCATCGACGTCGGCAAGGAGCACATCGCGGTTGCCGAAGCGCGGCGAGTGGGGATCCCGGTTGTGGCGCTCGTCGACTCGGATTGCGATCCGGATCTGATCGACTACCCCATCCCGGGCAACGACGACGCGATCAGGTCGATCAGATTGGTCACCAACAAGATTGCCGAGGCGATCCTCGAAGGCCAGCAGCGGCGCGAGGAGATCGAGACGGCGGAAGTTGAGATCGCTCTCGACGATCCTGACGCCGATCTCGAGGTTGTCCCCGAGTCACCTGCTGTTGCCGTGGTCGCCCCGCCCACGACTGAACCCGAAGCTGTAGCTCCGCCACCGGCCGCCGAGCCGGTCGCGGGTGCACCCGAAGCAGCGCCTCCCGCACCGGCCCCCGAGCCTGTCGTTGCGGCGCCGGAAGCGGTCGCACCGCCGGTCGCCGAAGCGCCCGAACCTGCGGCGCCTGCTCCCGCGGCTGAACCACCGGCACAACCCGAGCCCCCCGCGGCAGAAACACCGCCGGCGGCTCAATAAGCATCACGCAGCCTGCTAATCACCGCACAGGAAGCAACAACAAAGCATGCCAATTAACATCGATACGATCAAAGCGCTGCGAGACCTGACCAGTGCAGGGATCATGGACTGCAAGAGCGCTCTTGAAGAATCGGATGGCGACATCGCGAAGGCCGAAGAGATTCTAAGGTCCAAAGGAATCGCATCGGCGATCAAGAAATCCACGAGAGAGACCAACCAGGGCTTGGTTGAATCCTACATTCACAGCGGTGGTCGCATCGGCGCAATCGTCGAGGCCAATTGCGAAACCGATTTCGTGGCGCGCACGGACGATTTCAAGGCGCTGGCCCATAACCTAGCGATGCAGGTCGCGGCTATGGCTCCGAAGTATGTCGATGTTTCAGACATTCCGGACGGCGACCAAGAAAATGTCGAAGAGGTGTGCCTCCTTCAGCAGCCCTTCATCAAAGACCCGTCACTCAGTGTTCAAGATCTCGTTCGAGAGGCAGCCGGCAAGCTCGGAGAGAACGTGCAGGTCCGCCGATTCACGAGATTCGCTCTCGGCGAATGAGTTCTGAAGCGGCGGATCCCGAGGCATTTCGCCGCGTTCTTCTGAAGGTCAGCGGCGAATCGCTCAAAGGTGAGCGAGGCTACGGCATCGACCCTGAAGCCGTGAATTACATCGCATCTGAGATAAGTTCGGCGGTCGTGCTCGGCGTTGAAATGGGCGTGGTCGTCGGCGGCGGCAACATATGGCGCGGCGCCGAGGCGGAAACCGAGGGCATGGATCGCGCAACCGCTGACTATGCCGGCATGCTCGCGACCATCATCTGTGCGCTGGCCCTTCAAGATTCACTCGAACGCCACGGCATTACCACTAGAACCCAGAGCGCCATCAACGTGTCTCAGATCGCGGAGCCTTACATAAGGCGGCGAGCGATCAGACACCTTGAAAAAGGCAGAGTGGTTCTGTTTGCCGCCGGAACCGGCAACCCCTACGTTTCGACAGACACTGCCGCTGCTTTGCGGGCCGTCGAGATCGGCGCGAGCATGCTGTTGATGGCCAAACACGATGTCGACGGCATCTACGACGCGGACCCCCACATACATCCGAACGCCAAGAAATTCGAGTATGTAGGATATTTCGAAGCTCTCGAAAAACGGCTCGGAATAATGGATAGCACGGCATTGTCGCTTTGCATGGACAACGATCTCGGCATTAACGTATTCGATCTGTTCAAACCGGGCAATCTTGTCAAGCTCGTGAACGGTGGGAAACTTGGCACGTTCGTGGGCGCCGAAAAACCCATTTAGACTCGCCGGACCAAAGCGGGTTTACCGCCTTGTCGGAGATCGATCAATACCCCGAATTCCATCGCCGATCACTCGACTGCCAAACCACATCAGCTAATGGAGCGTGTGAAAATGACAAGCCCTACGGACGTATTGTCGGACACTCGAACTCGCATGACGAACTCGGTCGATGCCCTAAAGCGTGACCTGGCGGTTATCCGAACTGGGCGAGCTTCGCCGGGCCTCGTCGAGAGCCTGATGATCGACTACTACGGCGTACCCACGCCGCTGAACCAGCTCGCTTCGATCTCCGTTCCGGAGGCTCGATCCCTGATGGTTCAACCGTGGGACAAGCAAAGCCTCAAAGAAGTCGAAAAGTCCATCATGAAATCCGATCTCGGCTTGATGCCAAACAACGACGGCAACGCGATTCGCATCAATATTCCGCCTCTTACCGAAGAGCGGCGGCGCGAGCTCGTGCGCGTGGTCAGCCGAAAAGTGGAAGATGGCCACGTTGCGGTGCGCAATGTTCGGCGCGACAGCTTGGAAACGTTCCGCGGATTGGAAAGAAGCGGCGACCTGTCGCAAGACGAATCGCGCCGCGCCCGGAACGACTTGCAGCAGGTAACCGACTCCTTCATCGAACAGATGGACCAACTGAAGCGCGAAAAGGAAGCCGAGGTCATGGAGGTTTGAGGCGCCGATCCGCGTCTCAGGCTCAACAACCGGACCTCGTCGACGACGCCGAGACGAATCGGGCTGCGTCCGGTCCGAATCACGTTGCCATCATCATGGACGGCAACGGCCGCTGGGCCACCAGCCGGGGCAAGAATCGCAGCAACGGACACCGGGCCGGCACCGAGAACGTTCGGCAGGTCGTCGAGGCCTTTGCGCACGCTGGCGTCGATTACCTGACTCTGTTCGCTTTCTCGACCGAGAACTGGGACCGCCCTGATCAAGAAGTCAATGCGCTGATTGCGATCCTTCAAGAGGCGATCTCTCGCGAGGTCGCAAACCTGCACGAGCAAGGGATCCGCATTCGCCATCTGGGGACGCTCGACCGCATGAGCGATGACCTCGGCTCGGCAATTGGCGACGGCATCGAACTCACTAAGCACAACACACGCATGACTTTGTCCGTGGCGTTCAACTACGGCGGACGGGCAGAGATACTCGAGGCGGTCAAGCGGATCGTGGCGGCTGGAGTCAGCCCTGAGGAGATCGATGGCGAGCTGTTCGCGTCCCACCTATACACCCACGACATGCCCGATCCCGACCTGGTTATCCGCACCGCCGGAGAAATGCGACTGAGCAACTTCTTGCTCTGGCAATCCGCCTACGCCGAGTACTACAGCACCGAGGTGCTGTGGCCCGACTTTGACGCCGCCGAAGTCCGGCGCGCCCTCGAAGCCTACGGCAACAGGTCACGGCGGTTTGGCCGCATCGAATGACCGCGACGAACTGCCCTCATCCGAAAACGCTCTTGCGACTCAGGTAGGCGCATAGCCATGGCCCTGCGTCTCGTGTCGTCGGCGGTTATCATCCCCGTCCTGCTGCTCTCCCTCGTTGCGGGAGGGCTTTGGTTCGCATTTCCTGTCGCCGTCCTCGCCGGTGTAGCGGCGCTCGAGTTGGCCCGCGTATCCACGGGATGGGACGCCCGACCACTCGGTCCCGTTGCCGCCGCCCTGGCGTCCGGCGCAGCAATGTACGCGTACTACGTGACGCCTTCGAGCACCCCGTTCAACGTGTTGGGCGTCGCCTCGACAGTGACTGCACTTGGGTCACTGGGCTGGCTAATGATGGCGGCGCCCGATGTCAATGCAGTACGGCGGGTCGTGTCGACATTGGCCGTGGCTGGGTTTGTCGGCGGCACGATGTTGCACGGAACAATGCTGCGAGGGCTGAACTCTGGGCTAGATTGGCTCATTTTCTTGCTGGCCGTCACTTTCGCGTCGGACACGTTCGCGTTAGCGGCTGGCCGAGCGATCGGGAGACGGAAACTTGCGCCGTCGATCAGTCCCGGCAAGACATGGGAAGGGGCAATCGGCGGCTTGGTCGGAGCGATTGTCGTCGCCCTGATTACCAACGCTCTCGTTTCCATCGACATCTCCATCGCCGCGGTCATTGCGTTCGGAGTCTTGCTCGCCGTTTTGGGACAGGCGGGCGACCTCATCGAATCCAAGATGAAACGAAACGCCGGCGCGAAGGACTCCGGTTCGATAGTGCCGGGTCACGGCGGCACCTGGGATAGGCTAGACTCAATTGTGTGGAACCTAGTCGTCGTGTATCATTTTGTATCATGAGCGCCAAACCCAAAACACTGGCTCTGCTGGGCTCGACCGGGTCGGTCGGAACGCAAACCCTCGACGTTGTTCGATCCTTTCCCGACGATTTGAATGTCTTCGGGTTGGCGTGCAATCGTAACGTCGAGCTCCTGAAGAAACAGATCGACGAATTTTCGCCGCGCTTCTTTTCGTGCAACGGGTCGCCCGCAGAGATGGCTTCGTTGTCGGCGAACGGCTGCCAGGAAACCGACATCAACCCTATGGTTTGCCACGACGACGTCGACGTCGTCGTGACCGCCACCACAGGAGACGTGGCGCTGGCGCCGACTTTGGACGCCATCGATTGCGGCAAGTCAATCGCGCTCGCCAACAAAGAGACTGTCGTCATGGCGGGCGAGCTCGTTGCGAACAAGGCCAAGGCCAAAGGCGTTTCACTTCTGCCCATGGACAGCGAACCCAACGCGATATGGCAGTGCCTTCGTGGCGAGGACAGCAAAGTCGCGAAGTTGATAATCACCGCATCGGGCGGGGCTTTTCGGAACACCTCGTTGGACCGCCTTGATTCCGTGACGCCCGAACAGGCGCTGATGCATCCAACTTGGAAGATGGGTCAAAAAATCACGGTCGATTCCGCGACAATGATGAACAAGGCGTTCGAGGTAATCGAGGCTCGATGGCTCTTCGACGTCGACTGGGACGATATCGATGTTGTCGTGCATCCGCAGAGTGTCATCCACTCGATGGTGGAGTTCGCCGACGGATCGGTGAAGGCGCAGCTCAGTCCTCCGGACATGAGACTGCCTATCCAATACGCGATCCTCTACCCGGAGAGACACGCCAACGCCAGCATTAAACGACTCGATCCCGTTGCCACCGGATCGCTGACCTTCGAACCTTGGGAACCAGAACGCTACCCGTGCTTCGATCTGGCGATAAATGTTGTCCGGCGCGGCGGAACGTGGCCGTCTGCCCTGAGCGGCGCGAACGACGCCGCCGTCGACCTCTTTCTCGCTGGCAGAATCGGTTTCATGGAGATTGACGACGTAATCACCGACGGGCTCCGCGGGCACGTAAACGTCGCAGACCCGGACCTCGACGACATCATCACAGCTTGCAAAACCACCAACGAAAGAGTGGTTGGACTGGTGGGGGCGTAGAGTGTTCGGGCTACCGACATGGTTGCTGATATTTCCCATCCTCGGGATGCTCATCTTTGTTCACGAGTTGGGGCACTTCCTGACCGCCAAGTGGTTTGGGATCAAAGTAACCGAATTCGCCTTCGGGTTCCCGCCCAAGCTGTTCGGCGTCCGTCGCGGCGAGACGCTGTATTCCGTCAACCTCCTCCCCTTGGGTGGATTCGTTCGGATGGTCGGCGAAGAAGATCCGACCGAAGAGCGAAGCTTCGCTCGCCAGCCCGTTTGGAAGCGCGCCGCGGTGTTGGTGGCCGGATCGTTCATGAACATCCTGACGCCGCTGGTCATTTTCACGCTTCTGTTCGCTCTGCCCCGCGATACGGCGGTCGGAGCGGTGATGATAAGCGGAGTCGCTCCGAACTCCCCTGCCGCGGAGGCAGGGCTTCGACCTGGAGACACGATCCTTTCGGTCGACGGCGATCGGGTCGACAACCATCTCGAAGTCATCGAACGAGTGATGGCGTCGCTCGGCTCCGAGATCGAGATCTCGGTCCGGCGCGGGTCGATAGTCAGCGGTCTCAGCATGTCGCTCGATTCTTCCGTCGTCGATACGGTCAAAGTCGTTCCGCGGCTTAATCCGCCGGACTTCACCATCGTCGAGACCGTCACTGATCCCGACACAGAAATCGCACTTCACGAGGCCAGGCGTTACAACGGTCAACTCGAGATCGGCGATACGATGGAGCAAGGCTCCGTCGGCGTAATGGTCGGGACATCGAACGTTAAGATCGTCAAGCGCCGAGAACCCGTGTGGAACGCCGTGCCGTCTGCAATCGGACGGATGGGCGATGTCCTCAAGATCACCAAAAACGGCTTCGCCCGCTGGTTCGCAGGCGGCCCCGACCCAGGGTTGGCCGGGCCCATCGGAATTGCTCGAGTCACGGGTGAGGTTGCCGAAGCCGGCATATCGCCGGTGTTCGAACTCATGGCGCTGATCAGCATCAGCCTCGCGATCATGAACATTCTTCCGATCCCTGCATTGGACGGCGGACGCCTCATGTTCGTCATCATCGAATGGGTGCGGCGCGGCAAGCGGATATCGCCACAGAAAGAAGGCCTCGTGCACCTGGTCGGGTTCGCGCTGATGATCGGCTTCATCGTTGTAATCAGTTACTTCGACATCGTGCGAATACTCAGCGGCGACAGCTTCTTCCGATAACCTTGAGCCCAGGCGCGCATTCGGGTAACCTCTTTGTTGTGGGAGGGATATCTGAATGAATAAGCGCCGGCCGACTAAGGCCGTCAACGTGGGCGGAGTCCAGGTAGGCGGCGACGCCCCGATCACCGTCCAGTCCATGACCAAGAC
>JASMDM010000072.1 GCA_030752795.1 SAR202 cluster bacterium
ACAAGCCCCACACGCCTGAGGTCCCGGCCCACCAGCGACCTCAGGAAGGCCAGCCACGAGGCGCCGTCTTCACTGACGCCCACGTCCGGGCCCAACACCTCACGGTGGCCCTCGGCATTGACCGCCGTGGCGACCACCACGCTCACGTTGACGATCCGCCCTGCTTCTCTTACCTCCTAAGTCAGGGTTTCCAGCCATGCGTATCGATAGGCCCCCCATCCACCGGTCTGTTCACAAAGTCAATCACCACCGAGTCTAGCTCCCCGCACGTACGAGACACCTGGCTCCTCGAGATACCTTCGCAGCCCAGGGCTTTGACAAGAGCCTACCCTGAGCCCGGTCGAAGGGTCCGTGCTGTCTTTGGTCATCGTGTTACCCTCGTCACCGTTTATGTTGTTTCCTGGTGAGGATGCCACGGTGGCCAAAATTTTTTCTAGGCCATCTCTTTCGTTACACCACTTCCTGGGACTCTACTATCGCGGCGCCGGCTCGCCGCGTCGAAGGAATTGAAACGCCTCTTCCCAAATAAGCAATAACGACCACGCGATCCCGGCCACAGCGAACGTGATGTCAAGCTGCCACGGCAAGCCTCTCTCTACGAATGGGTACAAGATCAGACCAGCGAACAACGCGACAACACCGCCGACGATCTTCCATTTACCCTTTGGATAGATTTTCACGGGGAGTTCCCTTGCAACACTTCAGTGCCAATCGTTGCGCCACGCAGCGACGATCGCCCGCGATCGCTACGGCGTGGTTTCCAGACTGACTCGAAATGCAACTCGCCGTTAGGTATTTAATGCACCTCTGGCAGCGCGCGGGTATTCGCACGTGTCCGATCTCCGAGTGGGCGCCGCTCGATGCGCAAACCGGTCGGGCAGGTCACTGTGCCCATCTTTGACGAAGTGCGATGCCAGCAAGGTTGAGCCAATGAATCCCATATATGCCTTGGCGGCGTCATGTAGCGTTGTTCAGGCCAGATGGAGGTCTCGACATGTCAACAGGCGATAGCATTCCCGGATTTCCGTTCAAGTCGAACTACGCCTCGATCGACGGCGTACGTTTGCATTCGTTGAGGAGGGAGAAGGGCCTCCCATTCTGATGTTTCACGGAGAGTCGACGTGGAGTTACCTTTACCGAAAAATGATCCCACCATTGGTTGAGGCAGGATTTCGCTGCGTGGCTCCCGATCTGATGGGCTTCGGGATGTCGGATAAGCCGAGCTCAGAATCCGAGTACACTCTACGCCGCCACGTAGAGCTCGTGGCTGGCATTGTCGAATCTCTCAATCTGGAAGGAGTCACGGCCGTCGGCCAGGACTGGGGCGGGCCAGGCGGCTTTCGCTACGCCATTGATCACCAGAGCAACGTCAGGGCGCTCGCCATTCTCAACACACTCATTGACATCCATAAGCTGCCAATGATCTTCAGTGCCCTGTTCCGCAATGGAGGATTCTCGAGTTTCCTGTCCCGCAGGCTTGACCGGTTGCGGACAATCGCATTGTCATCCGGTTTCGCACGCCCTATGGCGAAAGAGGTGAAGGCGATGTACAAGATGCCGCACCCAAAGACCTCGGATCGCGCAGGAGTAGCGGCATTTCCCAAGTTGGTCCCGACAGACAGCCGGCACGAAAACGCGACATACATCTCGGAGACCTCGGATACTCTGAAGACGTGGGACGTTCCTGTGCTAGTGTGTTTTTCGGACAAAGACATCGCATTCAAACCAGACGAGGGCCGTGCGATCGCCGCAATGGTCCCAAACGGGCGATTTCATTTGATCGAGGGTGCAGGCCACTTTCTGCAAGAGGACGCTGGAGAAGAGATCGGCAATCACATGATTCCGTTCCTGAAAGAAGATGCGAAACTCGCGCAACCGTAAGATGACCCCGTTCGACGTCAAGGACTCCATAGGCTGCGAGCAAATCGCTCCACGTTTCAACCTAAGTCCGACCCTCGCGTGGTTCCGCAGATCTGCCAACAAAATGGTCCCTCCGGTGATGCGAGGTTGCGCCGCAACAATTCTCCTTGTCTCGCTCCAATGATCAGTCGCTGGGTTGATAGTCCAGTTGCAATTCAGTCGGTATTTGAAACTTCTGGGTTTCTCAGTTTCAATCCAGTCGCCTTCCGCGAGAGCTGTTCTCATTGCCTGTCGCTCCATCGAACGATGGTTTTGCCGTCGTGTCCGTGAATTCGCTCGACAGCACGGGTGTCCGGGTACACTCCCACGCCAGTTCCGTCGTCGGCTCGCCAACTGAGGACTACCCAACCCGAATCGAACTCGACGGCGTCGGCCACGACGCCGGTGCCGCTGACGCCAGTCTCGTCAGATTCGCGATCCAAGACGAATCGCCTCGAGTTCGGCATGTGTTCGTTGAAGCCAGGAAGCGGCGCCCCAGCTAACCACGACAAGAGATCATCCGAGAAGGCAGCGTCCTCGTCGCGCACGGATACAACGTATTGATGGACGGCGCTCCGAGCGTGCCCGTCGGCATTGATCCTGCAAACAAAGTATTGAGCGTCCGGATCTGAGTCGACGATTCGTCGGACTCGATAATCGCTCAACGCGTGCAACAGAAGGCATCGCGGCATCCGCAAGAGAGTGGGAGTGCTCGAACTCCGTCCTGCTCGCTAATCTCCATCCGAACACGCTGGTAAAGCCTGAGCAATCCGCAGACCATTTTGGTCCGAAAACGAGAAATCCGGCATCTAACTGCAGAAGCGATACGAGCGGCGTCACAATGCTTGGGGGACGGGAGGACACGATCGATGGCTCACTACATCATCGAAGCATCACATACTGACCCGGAATGTAGAGCGGGGCTCGTTGCTATCGGCGATCGCGGGATGCATTTGCTGCACAAGGCTTGGTTCGGATGCGCAGCCGGGGTTCATACCGCCTGGGTCGACTGGAAGCCGGCACCGAGGCCGAAGCGCTGGGCGTACTGCCGCCCTCGACCAGGACAAAGGCCCGAGTCGTCGAGGTTCAGAGATTCACGCGTGACGAACTCAAGGTTCTCCACCCATAGATCCTCGTCGGGGGTGCGTAACCGCGTTGTCCCATCCGGATAGGGTCATGGACTCCACACATTCGCCGACCGAATCGATTACGCCCCGGCTTCGCGGCCCCCAGACTCGTCAGAGAGCCGTTCTCGGCGGCTACCGCCGCGACTTTGCGTCCCGCGACGCCTGCCACTCCTCGTGCGATGGCACTTCCTCGCCGACCACGTAAAGGAACACGTAGCAGCCCGTCTCGCCCAAGAATTTGAACTGCTTGCGGAGGTTCTTGACCGTCGCGTCGAAGTCCGCGTGGGAGCGGAGGTAGTCCTTGAAGCTGCCGTGCTCTTCGTCCAGGTCGATAATGCGCTGGGCGTTCCCGACGATTGCCGCCAGCTTGCGTCGGTTGCGGATGACGCGCGTGTCTTGCGCGAGCTCCTCGAGGTCGTCTTCGGACAGCGTCGCAACCGCGTGGACGTCGAACTCGCACATCGCTTCTCGAATCGTCGGCCACTTGGCGTTCACGACACACCAGGACATGCCGGACTGGAATACGGCCTTGCTCATAACCTCCAGGTAGTCGCCGAGGCTCTTCGGTTCGATCTGTTGCGGTGCGGTCATCTCAGGCACCGTGGAATCCCCTCGCGCTGGCCCGCGTGTGCAGGCGCATTTGTTTTCGCCGCGAACGTCTTCGCTCGGCTGATATAATCATAGTCGACTGCGAACCATGACATCTTCTCACGCCCCCCCCCCCGAAAACGACCCCGTCGCCGGCCTTTCCCGAGGGGTCGAGAACTACCTGCTGTCGATTTTTCGGCTGGCCGAGCAAAACCATCGGGTCACCGCGACCGTGATCGCCGAGCAACTGAAGCTCGTCCCCGAGGACGATCGGCTGGGCACGTCGCTGCCCTCAGTCGGCGGAATGATACGCCGCATGGTTCGTGAGCAGCTCGTGGAGACCACCAAGGAGAAGGAAGTCCTCCTGACGCCCCGGGGTCGTCTATCCGCCGAGGCTCTGGTAAGGCGTCATCGACTCGCTGAGCGCCTCGTCGTCGATCTGCTCGGCCTTGAGTTACATCTGGCCCATATCGAGGCCCACCGGCTCGAGCACGCGATCTCGGCCACCCTCGAATCTAAGATCATTGCCGCGTTGGACAATCCCACCACGTGCCCGTTCGGCCATCCAATCCCCGGCAGCGGCCACGAGCGCGACGCGGCGTCCGTGACGCTGGACCAGTCCCCCGCGGGCGCGATATTTGTGATCGACACAATCCCCGAGGACAACCAGGCGCTCCTTGAGTACATGGTCGAAAACGAGCTCATCCCCGGGCGGGCGGTCTCGATCGTCGAGGCGGCCGCAGCCAGGGGCGTCGTTACGTTGCAATGCCAGGGCCACAACGTCGTCTTCAGCTACGACGTCGCATCCAAGATCTGGGCGTCGCCCGCCGCGTAGGGCAACGACTCGGGTCAGGGCGGCCGAGTTCGCCCCAGGCCGCGCAATGCTCACGCCCGCGCGCCTACGCTGATTTCACCGGCCAACCGGTCGAGTATCGCTCGACCCACTCCCAAAGTAACGCGGCCCGTACGTCTCCGTTGCCGGCCTCGGGGTCGATGACCATCCGGCAGCTTCGCGTGTACGACCCGATCACCTGGAGGTCCGTTCGACCACCGTCCCACTTCCAGGGCGAGCCGTCCGCGGACGTGAATACGCGAGTGCACAACTCGCGGGTGACCGGCACGGCAGTTGCGAATCGAACCGAACGCTCCGAGCCTCGAAACACCCAGAACCCGTCCCACAGCAACTCATCGCTCCTCGCTCGGAGCACGTGTGCGTTCCTTCGGAACGGTGACGACTCATCGTCGAGCTGTGTTGAATGCAGGCCTCGAAACAGCCAGTTCTCCTCCGCGATGTTCAGATGCCCGACGAGATAGAACCCGAATGTGCCTGTCGCCCCGGATTGGTTCCAATTCTCCAACCGAGCCAGGAAGGACAGGCAGTCACCCGGACGCATCGCTTTCAGCCCCGCCGCCCTCGGCGCGATGTCGCAATTGTCGCCGTAAGTGAACGAGTCGAATTCCGGGTCGTTGTGAGTCGGCCAGTCCCACGCCCTAGGCGGCACGTAGCGGAGCAGGTCGCGCGTCGAGTCGTAATATGATCGCAGGTCCCGATATCGAACAAGGCGCTCGCCGGTCAGCTCGCGATCTTCGGGGATCGGCAGAAACTCGAACGTGCCGTCTTCGAACAGCGGACTCGTGAATCGATGGCTCGCGTTAACGCCAACGTTCGCCAGGAAGACGCGACCCGTCACGGCCCGCCACCATCTTCGGCAAGTGCCTGTTTGATCTCTGAGATTACTCCGGAGTCGAGCTCCATTCCCATAGCGTTTCGAAGCACCCGGAACGCCTTCTCTCCTCCGATGTGTCCCAACGCCCAGGCCGCGTGCTGCCTCACCAGTGGCTCGCCGTTCGCCAGAGCGGTGGTCAGTGCGGGCACGGCCGCTTGGTCACCGATGTTGCCCAACACCACGCACACATTGCGCTGCAACCCGACTCGTTTGGCGCGCTTGATCGGACTCTTGCGGAATTTCTCACTGAACGCCTCGTCATCCAATTCCAGCAATGGAACCAGCTCCGGCGCCGCGAAGCCCGACCGCCACGCGAATTCCGGCTGCGACCCCGGAAGCGTCTTGAGATTGACCGGGCAAACGTCCTGGCACACGTCGCAGCCGAAGACCCAGGTTCCGATCGACGGCCTGAGATCACGCGGAATCGGTCCGCGCAACTCTATCGTCAGATAGGAGATGCATTTACGATTGTCCACCACGTACGGCGCGACGATCGCGTCGGTGGGACATTCGACCATGCACAGATCGCATGCGCCGCAGGTTTTCTTGAGCGGTTGATCGGGATCGAGTTCGATGTCGGTGATGACCTGGCAGAGGAACACCCACGAGCCATGGCTGGGCGTCAGAATATTGGTGCTCTTGCCGAACCAGCCCACACCTGAGCGTTCCGCGGCGGCGCGATCGTTCATCGGCCCGTCGTCGACGAACACACGGGTTCGCACTGGCCCGCCGACCGCGTCCGGAAGTTGCTCGACGAATGCTCTCAGTCGTTTCTTTATGACGGCGTGATAGTCGTCCCCGCGGGCGTAGCGCGCGATGTGTCCGGTCAGGGCGCTGCTCGGAGCCGGCGATTCGTCCCCGCTGTAGCTCACGGCCATCGAGATGACTGAACGCGCGCCTTCGAGGAGCTCGCGCGGCCGATTCATCCGAAGGACTCGTTCCTCCGTATACCAAGGCAGACCGTCCATCAGCCCGTCTCGAACTCGCGAGTCGGCGGCCAGTTCGTCCCGCTCGAACCGGTCCGCCGACGTGATGCCGACAACATCGAAGCCGAGGTCGCGGGCACATCGTTTGATCTTCGACTCGATGCTTTTCGGAGCGCCGAAAGAAAGGGTCGAGTTTTGATTATTGCATCCAAACATGTCAATTATCACGGAGGCGATGTTGACCCATTGCGGCCAGCCAACTATCATTGGAGGATACCACCTCAAGCAGGCCGCCATCCGGCCCGAAGCCAACCGTTTTCGTAGTCATTTTCGACCCGCCGAATATACGTTCACAGCCGTTAATCGCCTACCTTGACCGCCGACGAATCGTTTTGCTATAGTCACCAAGATCTCTTCAGTGGGGTGCAGTGTCGATGGGGATTCCTAAGCTCAAAGAGCTCCGCAGGTCCTACGGTTTCGATGAAGTTGCGATCGTTCCAGGCTCGGTCACAATCAACCCTGGAATGATTAGCACGGAATTCTCGATCGACGGAATCACCCTGTCCGCGCCCGTGTTTGGCGCCGCGATGGACGCAGTGGCATCCCCGAAATTCGCCTCGACCGTGGATGAACTGGGCGGCATGGCAGTCATCAACATGGAAGGCGTCCAGACTCGATACGACGATCCTGATGAGATTCTTGCCGAAATCGTCGCCACTCCGCAAGACCGAGTCACCGAACTGCTCCAAAAAGTGTACTCCGCCCCGATACAAGACGACTTGGTGGGCAAGCGAGTAGAAGAAATCCGAAACAACGGCGCCAAGTGCGCCGTTTCTGTTACGCCGGCCAGCACCAAAAGGCTGGCTCCGATCGCGGCGGAAGCCGGAGCGGACGTCATCGTCGTCCAATCCACCGTAACCACCGCGAGGCACGTATCCCACAGCGCCAGGGGATTGCGGTTCCCGGAGTTACTTGAGATGGTTACCGTCCCGGTTATCGTCGGCAACTGCGTTTCTTACGACGTGGCCCTTGAATTGATGCAAACCGGCATTCACGGAGTGCTGGTTGGAGTCGGCCCAGGCGCGGCATGCACCACGCGAGACGTCACCGGCGTCGGCGTCCCCCAGGTTACCGCGACTCTGGATTGCTCGGCTGCTCGGGACGAGTACCAACGCGAGAGCGGTCGGTACGTTCCGATCATCACGGACGGTGGAATCCGAACCGGCGGCGACCTCTGCAAAGCTTTCGCCAGTGGCGCCGACGCGGTCATGCTCGGAACGCCTTTGGCCCAGGCCGAGGAAGCTCCGGGCGCGGGCCACAACTGGGGCATGGCCAACCCGCATCCGGACCTGCCTCGAGGAACGCGCGTCAACGTTGGAGTCAAGGGATCGCTTCGACAGATCCTGTTTGGCCCGACATCAAAGACCGACGGCACTCAGAACTTGATCGGCGCGTTGCGAATCTGCATGGGGATGATCGGCGCCACCACCATCAAGGATATGCACGAGGTCGCCGAGCTCATAGTCGCGCCGGCGATCAAGACAGAAGGCAAGCACTACCAGCTAGGCATGCTGAACTAGGGCTGGCCCGTTCGACGAGGCTCGATTCCCAGTATTCGCTTCAATTGATTTGGCTTGCTGCTCCGGTGATGTCCATTGCTGTTGCGGCGGCCGCCACGACCTTGCCTGGAATTGTCAAGCTGCTCTGTGATCTTTGCGAGCCTGGATTCAAGCAAGTGGTTTTGAACACGAAGTTGGGCCATTTGGTCCGTCTCAGACGGCGCCTGTGGTTCCTCGACGATCGCTGGCTCGGATTCTAGCTCATCCAATTGTTGCTCCAACGTTCGTTCTTCCAGCGCTCGCAAACGCTCGGAAATCGCGGCAAAGTCCATCTCACGGCAAAGCTGGGCGCGCCTGGTCTGGTAGGAATCGAAGTCGAGTGAGTCAGCACAATCTGGAGATTCATTGCCTCCATCTCCAAAACGTGAATCCTGGTCAAAGCCTCCCTGTACTACCTGAGCAATACTTCGTATGCGGAAGCCAAATTTTAGTCTTGCGAATCTCCCAATCCGTTGTTGTCGACGGCGCCAGGATCGGTCATCACTAACCTCTTCTGTGTATAGTGAGAATCCGAGGATCGCCTGAGAAGTCGCGAATTGAGCCAATACTCGCGTCATCATACAACTCTCTCGCAGTCACAACCGCGCCGTCGATTTGATCCGGCATGAGCTCCACGAACATGGCGCCGCCCGGCGATAGTCGGTCGACTCCTTGTTTGAGGAGCCTGTTCCACACGTCGAGTCCGTCTTCACCGCCAATCAACGCCTGGCGCGGTTCCATCTTCACTTCATTTGGTAGGCCATCCCACATGTCGCTTGGAACGTAAGGTGGATTCGATACGACCACGTCGACGGCCCCGGGCACGGCATCGAAAAGGTCCCCTGTAGAAAGTTTCACTTGGTCTCCCAGTGAATGCTTGGCAACGTTGGCCGCCGCGACTTCGACAGCGTCCGCGCTCAGATCCGTAGCCATCACTCGCGCGTTGGGCGCGTTGGCGGCGATCGCAACAGCCACGGCGCCGCTGCCGGTGCATATATCGGCGACAACGGTCGAAGCCTGACTGCCGTCTCTTCGCTCGACCATGGATCGTTTCGTATCAAGAAACTCCAATGCAAGATCGACCAAGAGTTCGGTTTCCTGTCTCGGGATCAAGACGCGTGAATCCACCCGGATGCTCAGGCCGTAGAACTCGCGCTCCCCGGCGATGTACGCGAGCGGCTCGCTGGCAACTCGGCGCCGAACGAACCCATCGAGCGCCCTCGATTGGTCTTCTGTCAAAGGCTCCCGAAGGTTTGCAAAATACTGGCTTCGGTTCATCCGTGCGGCGAGCCTTACGAGCACTTCCGCCTCAATAGAGACGTCAGTTACTCCGACCTGTTCCAGCGCCTGGCTGGTCTGGGCGAATGCATCCCAGACCGTGGGCGCCGTCGTTTGCGTTCGCATCTTTCTCGCCTAATCGACTAGCGGTGAATCCGGACAATTGACGGGTCAGGTCGCGACTGCCGCCAGTTTCTGCGTCTGCTCGTATTCGGTGAGGCCGTCGATTATGCCGTCGATATCCCCGTCTACTGCCTGTTCAAGGTTGTACAACGTCAGGCCGATGCGATGATCGGTAATTCGACTCTGCGGGAAATTGTAAGTGCGCACTCGCTCGGATCTATCGCCGGTGCCGACCTGGGACCGGCGAGCGTCTGAACGTTCGCGTTGAGCTCGCTCGATCTCCTGGGCCAACACCCTGGAACGGAGGACCGCCATCGCCTTCTCTTTGTTTTTGAACTGCGATCTTTCGTCCTGGCAGATCGCCATGATGCCGGTCGGCGTGTGCGTAATTCTTACGGCCGTCGCTACTTTCTGCACGTTCTGCCCACCGTGTCCCGATGCATGAAAGATGTCGATGTCCAGGTCGCCCGGGTTGATCTCGATGTCGACTTCCTCAGCCTCCGGAAGCACGGCCACGGTGGCCGTTGACGTGTGTATCCGTCCGGTGGACTCGGTCACGGGAACCCGTTGGACTCGATGCGTTCCGCTCTCGTGCTTGAGACGCGAATATGCGCCGTCCCCTTTTACTTGGAACACGATCTCTTTGATGGCGCCCAATCCGGTTTGGTTGGCGTCGATCACTTCCGTTCCCCAGTCGCGACGTTGCGCATATCGACTGTACATCCGATAAAGCACCGCGGCGAACAAGCCGGCTTCGTCGCCGCCGGCGGCGGCACGGATCTCGATGATAACGTTCTTGCTGTCGTTCGGGTCTTTGGGGATCAACTCGACGTGCAGGTCTCGATCTACACGCTCCAGCGATTTTTGCAACCCAGCCAATTCTTCCTTGGCCATTTCGGTCATCTCTTCGTCGGATTCGCTCCGAATCAATTGGCCGACGTCGTCGATTTCGGCGACAAGTCGACGCCTCTCCCGAGACAACGCCACGAGTGTTCTGATCGCAGCCTGTTCTTTCGCAAGGGTCTGGACGCGACTGTAGTCGGCAGCGACCTCGGGGTCGGCCATATCACGATCGAGATCGTCGTACCTGTTCTCTATTTCTTCGAGTTTCTGTAGCACCGGATCAGTTCAGCCTCGAATTCTGTTAATTCAAATCGGAGCTTGCGTCGAAGCGCTGAGCCGCGATCAATCCATACTACCGCACACCTGGGCAATGTCAAAGCCTCGGGCACGAAATGTCGTCCGGTCCGTACTCAATCACATCTGTCGCTCCAACGACACCTGCCGTCAGAGAAACGCCAGTCGTTGTCTCAATTCCACCGAACGGAGTCCTTGACAGACAAGTTCCGCACGACCGCTAGCTTCGGATGTCAGCACAACGATAATATCGGTCACGCTAGCGACGGTAGGTCAGGTCAATCCGCGGCGGTCAACTCGTCGATCACGGCTCCCAGCGGCACTTCGCGCTGTTCGCCCTGTTCCAGGTCTCGAATGATCGCAACGTCACGCGCCAGTTCATCGTCACCCAAGATTACCGCGTGAGTGCAATCGGACGAATTGGCGTACCTGAGTTGACTCCTGAGCCCGCGACTGGGCGGTCCCAAGATCGCCGCAACGCCGGACGCACGAAGTTCCGACGCCATCTTCACAGCCCGGAGTTTCGCGGCGTCTCCCATGTGCGCGACGAGCGCCTTCGTCACCGATTGCGCCGCGATTTCCACTTCTTGGCGCTTCAGATTATCAACGACTCGCTCCAGGCCCATGCCGAATCCGATGCCGGGTGTGGGCCGTCCACCAAGCTGCTCTATCAATCCGTCGTATCTACCGCCGCCGACGATCGTCACCATCCGACCCTCTTTCGGCGGCGATATCTCGAACACGGTGCGCGTGTAATAGTCTAAGCCGCGAACCAGTCGATGATCCACCTCGAATTTGAGACCTATCTCGCCGAGATAGCTGCGCAGATCGGTCCAGCGCTCTTCGCAATCGCCGCAAAGATGGCCTGCGCTGTGTGGGGCGTTGAGCACGTGTGGCTGGCAATTCTCTTGCTTGCAGTCCAACAACCTCAACGGGTTCCGGTCCAGCCTGCGTTGGCAGTCCTCGCAAAGCCGATCCTGACGTCCACGATAGTAGTTCGTCAATTCTTCCAAATAGGCGGGCCGGCACTGGCTGTCGCCTATTGAATTGATGGTCAAGGAGAGATCCGACAATCCAACGGACTCGAGGAATCGCCAACTGACTTCGATGACCTCAGCGTCAACGTTGGCGTCAGGATCACCGATAACCTCGATTCCGAACTGCGTGTGTTGCCGGAATCGACCGGCCTGGGGTCGCTCGTAGCGGAATACCGGACAGATGTAATAGAGTCGGACAGGCTGAGGCAGATTGTGCATCCCATGCTGCAAATATGCGCGGCACACTGGCGCGGTGCCTTCCGCCCGAAGGGTCAGCATGTCGCCGCCCCTGTCTTCGAACGAGTACGTCTCCTTCTCGACGATGTCAGTGGTGTCTCCAACCCCGCGCTCGAACAGTTGCGCGTCCTCGAACACGGGCGTATCGATGCGCTCGTACCCGAACCGCCTGGCAATCTCGCGGGCTTTGTCCTGAACAAATCGCCAGTGTTTCTGCTCTTCGGGCAGAATGTCTACGGTGCCTCTTGACGCCTGAAAAGTCACTCACGCGCTCCTTGACTGAGTTGCGGTCCCGAGGGACATGCCAGTTTACCAGAAGTGTCCGAAATCGTGCCTGCCTCGTCGATATCTCTTGTGCGGAATGCAACGGAATATTCATGCCTGTCCTCATCCGAGCAATCGGCGAGAAGCCATAATGTATACTTGGAACAGGTTCCGAACAATCCGACGGGGCGATCGCAATGTTCGACGTATTGATGGCAAAAGCCAGCGAGTACGTTCCAAAAGACAGACTCAAAATCATCGAAGAGGCCTACGAGTTCGCCGAGATCGCACACAATGGCCAACTTCGTGCGTCGGGCGGGCCGTTCATCGCACATCCGCTTGAGACCGCGCTGACTCTCGCCGATCTGAAGCTTGACGCCAACGCGTTGGCGGCCGCCCTTCTTCACGACGTCGTCGAGGACGTTGACGACATTGAACTCGACGACATCAGTAAGCGGTTCGGACCGGAGATCGCCGGGCTCGTGGACGGCGTCACCAAGCTCACCAGGGCTGACCTGGTCACCGCGGGCAGCGCAGCCAACCCTGAAAAAGGCCGCGCTCAGGCAGAGACAATTCGCAAGATGCTCGTGGCGATGGCTGAGGACATCAGGGTGGTCCTGATTAAGCTTGCGGACCGACTGCACAACATGAAGACTCTCGATGCGCTCGATCCTGAGAAGCGCATCGAAAAAGCGCAGGAAACTTTTGAGATCTACGCTCCGCTCGCGCACCGACTGGGCATTTGGGAGATCAAGTGGCAGCTTGAAGACCTCTCGTTCCAGCAAATTGAACCTGCCGCCTACAAACAGATCTCTCGGATGCTTAACACTAAGCGCGGCGAGCGTGAAGAGTACATTCGGCGAATACTCGGAATCCTTCAGACAGAGTTGGAGGACGTGGGCATCCGAGCCGAAGTGACCGGACGGCCGAAGCACATATACTCGATCCACCGGAAGGCGCAGAAATACGCCGCCGACCGCAAGACCACCGAGGACATCTACGACCTTTTCGCGCTGCGAGTCTTAGTGGACGAGGTAAAAGACTGTTACGCCGCCCTAGGCGCCATCCACAATCGCTGGCGGCCGCTCCCGGGCCAGTTCGACGACTACATCGCCAATCCAAAAGACAACCTCTACCAGTCGATCCACACCACGGTCTTGTGCGAGGACGGGAACCCGGTGGAGGTGCAAATCCGAACCCTTGACATGCACAGCGTCGCCGAATACGGCGTCGCCGCCCATTGGCTGTATAAGGAAGGCCGGGCAAAAGACGCACAGTTCGACCAGAAGATGACGTGGCTAAGGCAACTGCTCGAATGGCAACGAGACGTGTCCGGGGCCGAGGAGTTCGTCGAGTCATTCAAGACGGACATCTTCCAAAACCAGGTCTTCGTCTACACTCCTTTGGGCGACTTAAAAGAGATGCCCGCCGGCGCGACGCCACTCGATTTTGCGTTCCGGATTCACTCCGATCTGATATTCCGGTGCATCGGCGCCAAAGTTAACGGCAGACTGGTGCCGCTGACGTATCAGTTGAAGAATGGCGACACGGTCCAGATTCTTACGTCGAACACCGTGCGTAGCCCAAGCCTCGACTGGTTGAATCTAGAGGCGGGATACATCAAAACCGCGTCCGCGCGAGCTCGCGTTCGGCAATGGTTCAATCGGCAAGAGCGCCACGCCAACGTGCAGCGGGGCCGAGACATATACCAGAAGCAGCTCAAGCGGCTGACGACGACGATGTCCGACGCCGATGTCTCCAAGATTATGGGCGTCGCCAAAATCGAGGACTTTTTCGCGGCTCTGGGTGACGGATCGATCACGGTCGCTCTGGTCGCCAGCAAACTGACGCGACAAGAGGAAGACGACGTCATCGAGATCAAAGATGCGATGCCGCTGCCTTCAATCATGCCCACGTCCGCGATCGAAGTGCTCGGCGTCGGCGATCTGTTGACCTCGATGGCACGGTGCTGCAACCCGATACACGGCGACGAGATAATCGGATACATCACGCGCTCTCGGGGCGTCAACGTGCACAGGCGAACGTGCCCGAACATCCTTCACGAAAGCGAACAAGAGAGACTCGTTCAGGTCGGTTGGGGCCAGACCCAAACCCTCTATCCTGTCCGAATCCAAGTCAGGTCGTGGGATAGAGTCGGGCTCTTGGGCGACATCACGTCCTTGGTTTCAGACGAAAAAGTCAACATCGCGTCTATCGTCTCCGAAGAGTACGCGGACATGTCCATCATCACGCTCACGGTCCACATTAGCGGCATCGACCAACTCAGCCGCGTATTCCTCAAGCTGGAAGGCGTCAAAGGCGTCATTGGTGTGACGAGGGTGAGTTCCTGAAGACACTCCGTTCGTGGTAGAATGGTTCGTTGTTTGAATTGAGGATGCCGCCGCGCGCCCAAAACGCGAACGCGCCGGCCACGAATAGAAGGAGAACCCGCTCAATTGCCTAGCCAAAAATCAATGAGAGTCGCACGACGCAAGCGCGCCCACAACCTGCCTTTGCAGACCAAAGCGAAGACCCAGGTGAGAGCCGCACGACAAATGATCGAGTCAGGGGACGTGGAAGCTGCCGAAAAGGCCGTTCGAGAGGCCGCTGTAGCCCTCGACAAAGCCGCCCAGAAAGGCGCGCTGCACGCCAACAACGCTTCTCGCCGGAAGTCTCGGATCATGCGCCAGCTTCATCAGATCCAAAACGGATAGCGTCCAATACTGGTCGCGGCGGGCTGACTCAGTCCATGCCGAGGTCGTCGATTGGCTGAATTGCTGGGCCGCGGCGATTGAACTCTGAGACAACTCCTTCATACCCCGAATAATCAACGATAGCTGAATACGAAAGACTCGAGAGAAGGTTAGATGCTGAAGATCCGACTACGGCGCACGGGAATGCGACACCAAGCGAGCTACAGAGTGGTTGTGGCTGATTCGCGAGCCGCCCGCGACGGCGCTTTCGTCGAGTACCTGGGCCACTACAACCCGCGCACCGATCCCCCGACCGTCGTCATAGACGAAGAAAAAGCGTTGAAATGGCTTCGAGTTGGCGCTCAACCATCCGACGCCGTCAGACAGATGCTCGAACGACTTGGCACAATGGAAAGAGTCAAGGGTGAATGAAAGAACTCGTTGAGTACATCGCCAGATCGATCTCGGCCTACCCGGACGAAGTCAAGGTGACCGAGGAAGAAGAAGAAGGCTGCATCGTTTTGAAGCTTGAGGTTGCCCCCGACGACAAAGGCAAAGTCATCGGGCGTCAGGGACGCGTGGCCCAGTCTATGCGCGTGTTGCTGCGAGTCGCCGCCGTCAAACGAGGCACACGAGCCACGCTGGAGATCGTCTGAACCGCGACAGTCGCTCCACCAATCCGCCCCCTCAGACCCCTCCTGACGATCACGTGGTCGTCGGCATCATCACCGGTGCTTGGGGCTTGAACGGACACGTGAAGGTCCAACCCGACACCGATTTCCCCGATCGCTTTGAGCCCGACGCGACCTTGTATCTCCGATCCCGCCCGATAAAAGTTCGAAGCTCGCGACCTGCCAAAGGTTCATACGTGGTCAAACTCGACTCTGCATCGAACCGAACGGAAGCTGAAGCGCTTCGCGGCCAGTTCCTCACCCTTCCTCAAGCGGACCTTCAAGAACTTCCCGAAGGACACTACTACCACTTCGACCTGCTCGATATGGCCGTCTATACTGATGAAGGCGAGCACCTCGGCCGCATCAAGGAAGTGCTTTCGACCCGCGGCAACGACGTCTACGTGGTCGAACGAGACGGATCGAGCGATCTTCTGGTCCCCGCCATTTCGCGGGTTGTCCGGGAAGTGGACGTCGAGGGTCAGCGCATGACCGTGCGTTTGTTGGAGGGACTCCGATAGCCGCGTTGACGCTGCACAACCGCGCTGCTACACTCGCCCCCAAGTTTCACAGGCGGTCTTCCGGTCAACCAGTGGCGGCATCGACCGAGAACAAGTGTCGACGGACTGAGTTGTCGCGGTCCATGTGGAGACGGACCAAGAACAACGCCCGGATCCGTGGCGACGGGAGCTCGACGGCAGCTCGCTAGGCGGCGTGGGGATCTTCGTCATTCTCCGGTCGAGTTCGAAGCCGCTGCTTGGAACGTGGCGGTTCCTCCAGCTCGATGGAGCAGCCGCACTGGAAGCACCGTTGTTACGCGCCGAAAACATCGCTGAGCAAAATCATGTCGCCTAGACAACGCGGACATGACTTGAATTCGAACATTCGGACAACCATTCCTCGCCCGACAGATCGAATCGGCCGGACCGTATAGAGAAGAAATCGAGGATAGCACATGCGTGCTCTTTTTGCAATATTCGACTTGCGAAAACGTCCACCGATCGGCTCCGCGAATGACCGTCAGCCGATCCCGTCCGCCGCCTTTTGTGCAGGAGCCAGGCGATGATGGAGGCAGCCCTGTCCGACATCACGATCCTGGATTTCACCCAGGGCATAGCTGGCCCTTATTGCACAAAGTTGTTGGCCGACTATGGCGCCAATGTGATCAAGATCGAGAGGCCGGCAACGGGTGATGGCGCGCGAAGGCTGGGTCCCTTCCCGAACGATGTCGAACATCCGGAAAAGAGCGGGGCGTTCCTGCATCTCAACACCAACAAACGCGGCATCACACTCGATCTGAACTCCAACGGCGGCCGAGAGGCGGCTTTCGAGCTGGCGCGCAGATCCGATCTGGTCGTCGAGAGTTTTCGACCTGGGACGATGGAGCGTTTCGGCTTGGACTACTCGTCGCTGAACGCCGCCAATCCGTCTCTTGTCATGACGTCGATTTCGAACTTCGGGCAGACGGGGCCGTACCGCGATTGGCGCGCCTCGGAACTCATTTTGTACGGCATGGGAGGAGAGCTCATCTCCACCGGCATCATCGAGCGTGAGCCTGTCAAGATGGGAGGCAACGTCGGCTCGTACCAGGCGGGCACGGTCGCTGCATACGCGAGCCTCGCGGCAGTCACGGGCGCGCGAGATCGGGGAACCGGCGAGTACGTCGACGTCGCAATCATCGAGACCCAGGCAGGGTCGATCGACCGACGAATGAGCCTGCTTCTCGCGTACCAGTACAACGACGAGACGACAACTCGCGAATCGCTCGACGCGGCTTCAGGCACCGGGTTTCCCGGCGGCGTCTACCCATGCGCGGACGGATACGTTCAGATCACCGCCGGATTGGTTTGGTTCGACAGGGTCGTCCGGATGCTCGGCAGCCCGGAGGGACTTCTCGAAGAGAAATGGTACACCGCCGAAGCCCAATCGGATCCGGATCTCAAAACCGAATTCGACGGCTACTTCTATCCGTGGGTGCTTTCGAAAACCAAGCACGAAGTTTGGGAGGCGGCGCAGGCATTCCGCGTCCTGAGCGGCCCTCTGAATTCGATAGACGACCTGTTCCGCGACCGGAATTTTCGCGATCGAGGAGCGTTCGCCGAGATCGACCACCCCGAAGCTGGCACGCTGACATACCCCGGAAGGCCGGTGGTGCTGAACGCGTCGCCGTGGTCCGTTCGGAGTCCGGCGCCGCGCTTGGACGAGCATACCGACGAGGTTCTCACCGAGCTCGGATACGCCCGCGACGACATCGATCGGTTGAAGTCGGAGGGCGCGATATGACTGCTCAGTTGCCTCTGAAGGGAATCCGAGTCATGGACATGACCGTGGTGTGGGCGGGTCCCTACTGCACCACGCTCTTGGCAGACATGGGCGCCGAAGTCATACGGATCGAGTCGATCCAAACAATGGGGCCGCCCACGCGCAGCGCCATGGCCCATCCATCCGACGGTTTCATGAAGAACGTGACAGCCCACGTCGGCGGCGCGCCGGGCAGGATCGCGGGCAAACGGCCCTGGAACCGGATGCCCATCTTCAACGCACACGCCCGCAACAAACGCAGCATGACCGTCGACCTGCTCAAGCCCGAGGGGATGGACATCTTCAAGCGCCTCGTGGCGGTAAGCGACGTGCTCGTTGAAAACAACCCTACTGAGACGATGCAAAAGCTCGGGATCGATTACGAAGAACTGCGCCAAATCAACCCGCGGTTCATCATGGTGCGGATGCCCGCCTACGGAAACGACGGGCCGTATCAGAACCACCGATCCCTGGGAATCCATATAGAAGGGGTCATCGGCCACAGCCTACTCCGCGGATACACAGACATGGACCCGTCCTCCGCCTCGCAAGTGTTCATGGCCGATGCAGCGGCCGGCGCCGGAGGGGCTTTCGCCGTCGCAACAGCGTTGAACCACCGGGCCAGGACCGGTGAAGGCCAACTCGTCGAGCTCTCTCAAGCCGAGAATGCCCTGCCCTTTTTGGGCGAAGCGTTCATGGACCAGTCGATGAACGGCCGAAGCCAGACCACGTTAGGCAATCGACACCCGACAGCGATCCAGGGCGTCTACGCGTGCGAGGGCGAAGATCGCTGGGCGGCGATCACCATCTTCGACGAACGAGATTGGGAGCTCTTCTGCACCGCCATCGACAATCCGGCCTGGACTACCGATGCCAAATTCGCTGACCACGCTTCCCGGCGCACGAACCACGACGACCTCGATGTCAACATCGCGTCGTGGACCGAACAACGATCCCCATACAAGGTCATGCACACGTTGCAAAACCACGGAGTCGCGGCGGGCGCTGTGATGGACCAGCGAGACGCCGCGACTGACCCGCACTTGACCAAACGCGCGATGTTCGAGCAAGCGACGCAGGAGGATGTCGGCACGCACCTCTATCCTCGAGCTCCGTTCAAAATGTCTCAGAGCCCCGTCGGAATCAAACGCGGACCGGTCCGTCTTGGCGAAGACAACGAGTACGTCTACAAAACGCTGCTCGGCCTGTCGAACGACGAGTACAGCGAGTTTGAGAGCCAGGGCCACATAGGCATGGACTACGCGCCGCACATCCCGTAGAATCTCGCGATACGATCGAAGAATCGGCGCGGTTTCACTGGGCTCGCATCCGAGCGATTCACACAGCCTCCACCTCGCCGTCGTTACGAAATACAACCGCAAACTAATCGATGCATAACCACAAGTTAACAATTATGTCGGCCAGACGACATTGCGGCAACGCCCACGTTGCTAGAATCCAGTAGTGATGGAAAACGGTGCAGGCCCTAATAACGAAATGAGTACGGGCACTTGGATGTGCGCACCCACGGACGAGCGAACCTGGTGGCTCGAGTATACGACAACTCGATGACCGCGCTATCGGAGGCGCATCGCGAATCCATCCGGCCCTCGGTCAAGTGCCAGGGGCATCCGCAGGACGACGGAGACGACAGAGCGGATCGGTTTTCGAGCGCGCAAACAGCGCGAATCCGAATCGATGCAAGTGGGCGGGTCGAAGAGAGATAATGAGGACTCAGTTACAAGCCATGGGCCTAACGCGGTGGATGTTTGCGGTCGGTTTGGTGTTCGCGCTCGTGCTGACCATCAGCGTTTTGCAATCTGGCACGGCGATCGCCACGAGCCATCCTAATGAACCGCCCGATTGCACCAACGCCGTACCCAGCCCCGCCGCAATCGGCAAGAACAACAAAAAGTTCGTGCCGGTCAATCTAGTCGGCGTGACAGATCCAGACGGCGATGAGTTTACTATTTCGATCTTCTCCATACGGCAGGACGAGCCAGTCGGCACAGGCAAACACGCCCCCGACGCCATCATCGACGGCGGCACCGCACACCTGAGAGCGGAGCGGGACGGAAAGGGTGACGGCCGGTTCTACCAAATCGTTTTCGTGGCTACTAACGACTCAGGTTACTCAGCTTTCTGCCAGACGCTGATCGCGGTGACTGTGGCGAAAGGCAACAAAGAGCCGGTTCTCGGAGGCCTCGACTGCAACTCGGCCAAGCCGGGTTGCGTCGGCTTTTGAAACAGTCAATCAGGCATCCCGATTGCCAGCCACGTAGCAGACTTCGCCAAACAACCTAGAGACGCCGAGCCGGTCCTTCTTATGGAACCGGCCCTTTCGTTTCGCGGAGCTTGCGACAACGCGGATGGTTCTGGTGTCGACTGTACTGAGGAATCGCCAATCATTGTAGCGTCTCGCTCTTGCCATCCGGTAAGATGTTCCCGCGAACAGCCACAATCGAGACTGGAGACGGCGATGGTCAGGCTAGCGGTTATCCCCGGAGACGGCATCAGCAGCGAAGTCGTGCCCGAAGCGGTCAAGACCCTCGAAGCAGCCAGCGAGATCTTCGAGTTTCCGCTGGAACACGAGTCGTTCGATTTCGGAGTGGAGCGTTACCTCCGCACCGGCCAGGCTGTCCCTGATGACTTCGACGAGTTCATACAAGGCCTGCCCGCCAGGTTCGACGCTGCTCTCTTCGGCGCGGGGGGAACGGACCCACGTGTGCCCGCGGGGATCAGCGCCCAGCCGGTCCTGCATGGTCTACGGAGCGGCCTGGATCTGTACGCGAATGTCCGCCCTTCCCGTCTGCTCAGCGACGACCTGACTCCGCTCAAAGGCAAGACCAGCGACGACATCGACTTCATCGTCATCCGAGAGAACACCGAGGGTTATGAGTCCGGAACCGCCGGCAGCTTCAAGGTCGGCACGCCGGACGAAGTCGAAATCAGGCCCGAATACAACACGTATCGCGGCGTCAACCGCGTTCTCGAGTTTGCGTTCGACTACGCACAACGACTGGGCCTCACCAAGCTGTCGATGGCGGAGAAGGGTCTGCCTAACGGCCTCTGGTCTCGCACGTTCAATGACGTCGCGGCCAAATATCCTGAGATCGAAGCTCGCCACGTGCACGTCGACACGCTCGCCTACATGATCGTCACCGCGCCCGAGACTTTGAGCGTCGTGGTCGCCGAAAACCGAGCCGGCGACATCCTCAGCGACCTCGGAGGAGCCATCCAGGGCAGCCGCGGGTTGGCATACTCTGGGTGTTTCAATCCCGATCGCGAGTTCGCCTACTTCGAGCCGGTTCACGGCACCGCGCCCGACATCGTCGGCCGGGGCATATCGAACCCCATCGCCGCGATTATGGCCGCTCGCATGATGCTGGAATATCGCGGCCACCAGGAAGCCGCCGACGCTATCGAGCTCGCTGTCCGCGCCACCATCGCCAACGGCACGATCACCCGAGACCTGGGCGGCCGCAGCTCGACAATCGAAGCCGGCGACTCAGTCCGCCAGGAGCTACGCACCCAGGCAGGCTAATCGATCCATCGAGACTGGGTCGGCGGCGGGCAACCGCTTCATGCACGTCGCCCTGAGCCTGTCGAAGGGCCTCACCGAAGCAACCCACGCCCATACACACCGAGCCGTCGAGCGACACCGAGCCCCAACCCAAATCCGTTCGCCCTGAGCACGTCGAAGGGCCTCACCGAACCAATCATCGCCCCTACACCGCGGCCTCCATCAACGCTAGCCCAACGCCTTTCGGAGTCGCTCACCTCGAGCCAACCTCAACCGCCCTCGCCCCATCGGGGCCAGCATCACCAGCACAAAAGCAACAATGGTGAGCCCGCCCGAATAGTAGTAGATCGAACTGTACCCGCCCAGGTAGTCGATCACGAGAAACGCAAGAAACGGCGACGCCGCTCCCAAAATCCCGTTGAGGCCGAAGATCAACCCAACCGCAGTGGCTTCGGTTCCCTGCCCGGCGACATCCAATACCGCAGCTTGAATAACCTGGATCAGCGCGAAGCTGAACAAACCCATGCAAGCGAATAACAGCATCAAGAACACCCCGTCGCCGGCAAGCACGACCAAGAATGAGAACACGCCAGCGAGCGCGAACCCAGGCGCGAGGATGATCTTTCTTCCGAACCGATCGGACAGCGTCCCGAATATCGGGGCGGATATGATCCCCATCCCGGTCAGCAATGAGTAATGGAACCCGGCGGACAGATGACTCTTTCCCAGCGTCTCTTCCAGGTAAAACGGTGACCATGCCCCAACCGCGTCCAATCCGACTCCCCTGAGGGTCGCAGCGACGACCAACATGATCACGACTCGATTCTTCACCAGAACCCTGACGTCCTTCAGTTGCGTGCGAAGCCGCCGACGTTCTTGAACGCCGAACCGCCCCACATTGCGCAGGGTCACCCAAACCAACACGGCGATCAGCAGCGCCGGAATTGCATAAGAAAAGAACACTCCTCGCCAGGAACCCAGCAATCCCAACAGCGCGGTGGCGATCACAGGTCCGAGCACGTTGCCGGCGTTCGCGCCGAAACCGTGGATCGACAACACGAAGCCGCGCCGATCCGGAAAGATTTGCGATAAGGCGGCGCTTGAAGGCAGATGCCATAACGCCCCCGGTATCGAAGCGAGCAGCACCAGCGCCACCAGGAGCTTGTAGTTGGGGACAACCCCGGTTATCGCGAACGCAACGCCCGCCAGCGCCATGCATCCAGTCAGCATCAAGCCCCAGTGGCGCTTCAGCATGTCGACCACGAGCCCGCCGCCCAGATTCACGATTCCCGCTCCGGCGAATCGAACCGCCCACAACAGCGAAACCTGGAAGTCGCTCATTCCGAGCGAAACCGAAATCGTCGGCATCAGCACCGGCAACCCTTGGTCGGCGGCGTGCGAAGCGCCGTGAGCCAGAGACATGTTACCCAGGATGAAGCCTCGGTTACTCGGGCGCGAGGCGCTCTCGCCGGTCGTCGAATCGAGCCTGTCTTGGTCGTCAGTTTTCATAGCCCGAGGATTGTACGGCCTGCGCAGTTCTTCAACAACCTATAACGGCGTTCTCTGAAGTTCCTTTGAGCATCGTCTTTTTGCTGATACCCTGTGACCACGAAATCAGGCTGCGAACCGAGGAGGCGAAACGTGGAAGTTTACGAGGCGATTCAGACCCGATTGACGGTGCGGCAGTTCAAGCCTGACGCGGTTCCGGACGATGTGGTGATGAAGCTGCTGCGGGCGGGTCAGTGGGCGCCGAGCTCAAGGAACCTCCAGCCTTGGCACTTCATCGTCGTGAGGGATCGGGACATGCTCAAGCAGATCGGCGCCGTAGCGACTAGCGGCAGCTTCGTTGCGGACGCTCCGACGGCAATCGCAATCGCCATGGACAACGCCGATCGAGCGGAGCTCGACGCCGGTCGCGCTCTGCAGCAGATGGAACTGGTCGCGTGGGACGAAGGACTGGGCACGTGCTTCGTCGGCCTGCGCGTCGAAGAGCAGAACCGCAAAGTCAAAGAACTGCTTGGCATCCCCGAGGGCATGGAGCTGATTACGATCTTGCCGTTTGGCTATCGCGACGAGAAGCTCCGCCGCACGCGCCGACCCCGCGAGGCGTTGTCCGGCATCGCTCACGACGAGCGCTTCGGCCAAGCCTACCCCGAGGGTTGATGCATCTAGGGTCGTTCGTCCGGTTGTCAGGCGCCGGCATACCTACAGTGGTCGTACTTTGGCGCCCGGACCGCCGGCGCTTTCGCGAATGTCCTTCGCCGTAGCCTCATCCACGCCCCTGGTCCATCGACGTTTGAGCGGGTCCGACACCTGGAATGAGAACGGGCCGATTCCCTCGATCTCGATTTCGATGGTGTCGCCGTCCTGCATCGCCCCCAAGCCCTGGTGGTTAGTACCGACGTAGAAGATGTCTCCGGGGCTGACCTCCTCGATCGCGCTGACGAATTCGATCGACTCGGCGATCGAGTGGGCCATGTCGTCGGTGTTGTAGTTGACCCTGGGCTCGTCGTTCACGCGCAACTGCACCTGCAGTTTGTGCGGATCGCCGATTTCGTCCATGGTCACGATGCACGGTCCGATCGGCGCGAACGTGTCGTACGACTTGTGCGACGCGACCGGCAACTCGTTTGGCGCTCTCGTGGGACGCGGGCCGCCCGAATACACGCGCGCGGACACGTCAACCCCGCACATGTACCCGAACACATGGCTCATCGCGTCGGCCTGCTTGATGTCCTTGCCGCCGCGTCCGAACACCGCCACCAACTCGGCCTCGTGGTGGAAGATGTTGGCGTCGATGTCGGGCAAAACGACCGTGCCGCCCAGCCCGATGATCGCGTCCTGGGCTTTTTGAAAGCCCCACATGGCTTCCGGTTCTCTCGCGCCGAACTCCTGGAAGTTTTCTCCCATGCACAAGATCTTGTTGGGCCACGGCAGTGGCGCCTCGAGCGTCACGTCGGACAACGGGATCGCGTCGCCCGCCTCACCGAGGCGCTCGAACTCCGCGCGCAACGCGTCAATGTTGACGATGACGGCTTCCATCGCGTTCTGTCCGCGTCCGGCGCCCACAGGCTCGACAGCCTGGCTGATGTCGACTACGCCGTCATCCCGCAGCAAACCCGGAACACCATCATTGAACAGTACGAATTTCATCACAACCCCCCAATTTCGTGATCGCCCGCCATCGATGTCGGCCAAATCCGACTTTTCACACCTCGAAAAATACAACAAGCCGCCCCGCCGCTGCAACTTGTGTACGGCGAGGCGGCTTTGATGCTCTGTCTAGCTAGGTTCGACCGTTATGCGGGTTTGAACTTCGGAAGCGTGATGGTGTCGGTGACGTCGTCGAAGACCACTTCGAGCGCCATGCCGATGGACAGGTTTTCCGGCGTCGGGTCGTCGATGACAACGTTGGTTGCCATGATCGGACCTTCTTCGAGTTCAACCATCGCGGGCACGAACGGCACGTCGTCGCGGAAGCCGGGGTGCGGCGCGCGATGGACGATTGCGAACGTGTACAGACTGGCTTTGCCGCTGGCCCGGACCCACGACGTGTTCTTCGAGAAGCAGCACGGCGAAATGTCGCGCGGGTAGAAGTAGGGATTGCCGCAGTCGTCGCAATTGCGCAACCAGAGCTCGTGCTCTTTGGCTTTATCCCAGTAGTAATCCGACTCGCCCTGGGGAGTCGGCAGGGGCTTGTTGTAGCTTTGCGTCATTTTGTTCTCCTGGTCAGGCGATGTTTCGATGAGTTGTTAGCGATGGCCTACTTGCGCGGATTAGTCGACCCCGAGGATGACCGTGCCGGTCGACGACAATGAGCCGCCCGTTCCATTGACCAAAGCGGTCTTCGGGTTGTCGAGTTGGCGCTCGCCCGTCTCGCCTCGAAGCTGCCTGACAGCCTCCAGAACCAGGAACATTCCGTACATTCCCGAGTGGGTGTATGAAAGTCCGCCGCCGTTGGTGTTCAGCGCGAAGTCGCCGCCGGGCGCGGTGCGCTGATTGGCAACGAAGTCGGGACCTTCGCCTGGTCCACAGTAGCCCAGGCTTTCGAGAGTAGCCAGGACCGTGTACGTGAACGAATCGTAAATCATGTTCAGGTCCATGTCGCTGTGCGTCATACCTGCTCGCTCCAACGCCTTCGGACCGCTGAATCGGCCCCAGGTACTGGTCAGGTTGGGCATCTGGCTGATCATGCCGTGATCGTGACCCTCGGCTGCCCCGAGAACGTACACGGGCTTTTTGGCCAGATCGCGAGCTCGCTCTGCGGTGGTTACCACAAAAGCCCCGCCGGCGTCTGTGACCAGACAGCAATCGAACAGGTGGAACGGCCATGCAACCCATCGGGAGGCATGGTAGTCGTCGAAGCTCATCGGGTCCTTCATGTACGCTTTAGGGTTCATCTGAGCCCACTTGCGCGTCGAGACCGCGATCTCTGCCATGGCCTGTCGCGTGCGCTCCTCGCCGTAGTCGTGCATGTAGCGTCTGGCCGCGAGGGCGTAGTTGATCGGGGCTCCGATGTAGCCGTATGGGGTCTCGAACTGCGGACCCGGTTCTGAAGCGTTGCCGCCTGCTCGGCTGCGAGCGCTTCGACCGGCCTCGCCGTGCGTCACCAGAGCGACCTCGCAATAGCCAGCGTTGATCGCCGCCATCGCGTGGGCGATGTGGATGATAAACGACGAGCCGCCCACGGCGGTGGTGTCGGTGTACTTAGGCTCGATGCCCATGTACTCGGCGAGCGTAAGAGTCGAGAAGCCCGCTGACAGCAAGCCGTCGACCTCGCTCATCTTGATGCCTGCGTCCTCCAGTGCGTTGTACGCGGACTCGGCGTGGTGTTGCAACGATGACTTGTCTTCTACTTTTCCGATCTCATCTGACTCGGCTACGCCTGCTATGGCGACCGATCTTGACATATCAGCCATGCTGAACCGGACCTCCTGTTAGAGTGGATACGATGTACTTGTGGCTGGTCGTCTGACAAGCCATCGCCTGGGGGGCTACGATTCGCCATCTTCAGGCGTCGCTAGAATACAACGTCACGTGTCTCAAGGCAACCCGTCGGGCTTCCGCCAGGGTCGCTTCGCGCAACGCCACGGACTCGCTGCCGGCCGATGCGCGCACGCAATCGCGCGCTTTCGATCAAAAGCGGCTAGCTGCCCACGTTAGATCATGAGGTCGCCGCCGTTGATGTCGAGCGACGCTCCTGTGATGTACTCAGCTCTGTCGGACGCGAGAAACGCGACCAACTCGGCGACTTCCGAAGGTTGCCCCAGGCGCGAGATCGGAAAGCTGTCCGCGTAAGTTTTCGCTCGTTCGGGAGAGATCGTCGTCCGCACCATCTCAGTCTCGATCAGCCCGGGACACACGGCATTCACCGTGATGCCATATTCGGCCGTCTCCTTGGCCAGGTGCCTGGTGAACCCGAGTATTCCAGCCTTGGCAGCGGTGTAGTGCGCGCCGCCCATCGTGCTTATGTTCTTGCCCGCGGTGGACGAGAAGTTGACGATGCGCCCCCATCCGGAGTCTCGCATCGTTGGCAGGACCGCGCGGGAACACATATATGTGCCTTTCAGGTTTACGTCGACAACCAGATCCCATTCGTCTTCCTCAATGTCGATCACGGCGGTGGGTCGTAGCACACCGGCATTATTGATCAGAATGTGGATGGCGCCGAATCTGTCCATCGCCACCCGGACCATACTCCCAACGTCGTCGCTGGATACAATGTCCCCGCCCACCGCGATCACATCGACACCCATAACTCGAAGACGCTGCGCACTAGCTTCCGCGGACGCAAAATCGATGTCGTTGACCACAATGGACGCGCCCCCTTGGCCCAGGCGCTCGACCACGGCCGCTCCCATCCCGCGACCACCGCCGGTGACGATGGCGACCTTTCCATTGAACTCCGAGTTGTCGATCATTGAAACTGCCCCTTGTGTTGAACTGTTGCGAGACGTTGCTCGGGTCTCTCAAGATTCCATCCCACCAATTGCTCGAATCCTCCCCGCGGGCGACAGCCAGATTCCCGACCCGTCCCGAGTTTTAATGTATCACAAGCCCGCTGACCTCCCTTAGCCTTGACTCACTCTTGAGCGCCAACCTACAATCAAGGTCTGATTTGGTGGAAAGGCATCAATGAAACGACGGCAACGTGTTCACGAGTTGGTCTCCGCGGGCGGCGTGGTTTATCGCGTCAAAGATGGAAACACCGAGATCGCGATCTGCGGACGAAACTATCCCCCACTGTGGGCCCTTCCCAAAGGGACTCCCGACCCCGGAGAGACTCAACAGGAAACGGCGCTTCGAGAGGTTCGCGAGGAAACGGGGCTCGAAGTGGAGGCCGAAGAGTTTATCGACTCAATAGGCTATACGTTCGTGCGGGCTTTCGACGGAGTACGTTGCGTCAAGACCGTCCACTTCTACTTGATGGCTCCGACCGGCGGCGACATCTCGCTACACGACCACGAATTCGACACCGTAAGATGGGCGCCAGTCGACGAGGCGCTGAACATCCTTACCTACGACAACGAGGTAAACCTTGTTCAAAAAGGGATTTCCATGGTCCCGCAGGAGCGCCGAGACGGCTGAGCGCGACAACGTCCTGCTTCAGGGCGAACGGATCGTGTTGCGTGAAAAATCTCTCGCGGACATCGAGGACGATTACGGGTGGCGCACGGACCCGGAGTTGGCAGAACTGGACGCCACGCGTCCCCTGAACATGTCCTATGACGACTTCTACAGGTACTCGAGGGACGAGATCAACCTGCCCGGCATACGCTCCAAGCGACTCTCCGTCGACGACATCGACGGAGAGCACATCGGCAACTGTATGTTTTACGACATCGACATGCGAGCGGGAGAGGCCGAACTCGGCATCATGATCGGCGACAAGGACTACTGGAGCCAGGGATTCGGCACTGAAACAGTGGACCTGCTGCTTGACCACATGTTCTTGGCCTACTCGTTCAAGCGTGTCTACCTGCACACGCTCACGTGGAACCACCGGGCCCAGAAGTCGTTCCGAAAGTCAGGCTTCAAAGACCTTAAGGAAGTGCGCCGGAGCGGCCTCAACTTCCTCAATATGGAGATTTGGCGTCACGAGTGGGAGCGAATGAGGGGCGCCGAGATGGAAGACGATCAAACCTCGAACGACATCAGCTCCTCGGAGAACAGCAACTCCCCGTCGTAGAGCTTCTTCACGTCGCCGATCCCCTTCTCCATCACTCCATGGCGTGACAGATTCGGGCCGATGTGCACGAGCACCAGCTTCTTCACCCCGGCCGCCTGCGCCATTCGAGCTGCGCCGGTCGTACCACACTGGCCGAAGCCCTCGCCGTCGTCGTCCATCGTATCTTGATCGTCCCAGCACATGCACAGCATAACGTCGGCATCCTTCGCCAGCGTCGTCACTGATTCGCATGGCTGCGTATCGCCCGTGAACACCACGCTGCCATCCGGCGTTTCCAGCCTATAGGCCAACGAATCCAGGTACGGCTGCACATGCTCACCGTTCGCGGCCGTCACTTCCCAGTCCTTGCCTGAATACACCTTGCCCAGACCGATATCCTTGGCGAAGATGTCGGGAACCGGCCTGGGCAACGTGCCGCCCCGATTCACGAAAATCCGCTGGCTCAACGGATGCCCGACTCGAGCCTTCCAGTCGTGAGCAAACAACCCGTCCTCGCCAATGATGCCCTCTGTGATCTTTTCGGTGAGGTTCGGCCCGTACACTTGCAGTCGATTCTCTTTGCCGATGCTCTGGTCCCAGCGGCAAAGCAAGAAGCAAGGATAGTCGATGTCATGGTCGAAGTGGTGGTGCGTGAAGAAGAGGTAATCGATGTCTGTCGGCCACAGCCCAGCCTGCACCAGCTTGTGCGTCGCGGCGGGACCGCAGTCCACCATCAACTGCTCGTCGCCGACCTCCACCGCGAACGAGCTCCCGAACCTGGTAGGCATCGGAGTCGGCGTCCCCGCTCCCAAAATGTGTACACGAGTCATGGTTGAAGCAGGTCCTCCAATATGAAATGAGAAGAATTACCCTGTAAACGAACTCAGCAACCTGACCCTAGCGTAGGTGGGGTTGACGGAATTGTAGAACCGCTCGTCTGCTGTCCAGTATTCGCAGTCGAGTGACTCGGCCAACGCCAAATAGTGGGCATCATACGAGGCTCCTAATCGCAATTGTGATGCGAGCGAGATCGCCTCGGAATAGAGGTCTGAAGGAGCGTGGAACTCGACCCCGGTTGCCAAGAGGCGCTGCATACGGCTGCCTGCATCGTCGGCGGAAAATTCGCCGCGCTTCACTCTTTGGAATAAAGCGTTAGCTACTTCGATCAGTAAGAGGTGCGGAGCGGCAGGAAAAACGTTGTTCTGGTTCCACCAACGGCTTAGCGATTCGGCCGCTTTGGTGTCGGTCTCTTCGACCAGCCATTTGGTTGCGACACTAGCGTCCACTACCATGTGCCCATTCACTGGTCCATCAGCCTCACCTGGTCGGCCGTCCTCAATTCACGTGCCTCGCGGATAATATCCGCGGAGTCACCGGGCAAGATCCGATCTCCAAACTCTTTCCGCCGCCACGCGAACAGTTGCTCAAGTGCCTCTTGGTTGAAGCGACCCGACTCCCTGCCCATATCTTCGTCCTTGATGAGCTCGTTTTCGACAGCGTCCAGGCAGTACTGCCGCATGGTTGTCCCTTTGAGAGCAGCGATGACCTTCAGTCGCTTCTGGAACGCTGGCTCCATATCGATCGTGAATCTGGTTCTCTTGGTGGTCACAAAAAGCACCTCACGCTAAATCCAACTGCCCAATTGCAGCATAACAGTATTTGATGCAATACTGCAATGCGCGGAATACATATCCTGAACGCGCCTACTCGAACGTCGAATTCCCCTCATCGACATACGCGCTCCCGCCCGCGACGGACACTCCGATGCGCTGTCGATACGTGCCAGCCGCGAACTCACGCTCCGCGTTGTACCCTGCCGTCGTCCAGTCGATACGATCGGGACCGGCCGACAGCGCCTCGTGGAGGATTCGGCCGTCCATCGCCTCGCCGCCCGAGAAACCCAGAACGTGCAGTAACGTCGGCGCCATGTCCACGTTGCCGCTCGGCGACTCCAATTTGACGCCCGACTTGAACGCCGGACCTCGGGCGATCAGCGTGTTCCGCATCTCGTGCCGGCTCATGCCGCCGTGCTGTCCGAGTCCCTCCGCGCCCGACGTGGACGGCGCGTGCCCCGGATAGCCCAGGTCGTTCGCCCGATCCTCCCACCTGAACGCCATCGCGAGCTCGGGAGCGCGCGGTCCGTCCACGCCGGCCAACGATGCCGGCAACGTACCTTGGACGCCTCCCGCCGAATCCGAAGCTAAGAGAGCGCCGCACCACGGTTGTTGCATCAGCCACTGCGCGAGCCGATCGGTCGTGCCCAGGTCGCTCTCGTGGACGTAGAAGAGTGCAGATCCGCCCTGCTCCGCGACCAGCACCCCACCCTGTTCGTTGCCGGGAGGAAAGCCTGCCGATCTCAACTGCGAGTTCAGATCGGTGGCTCCCGTGATCGTAGAGTAGCCGTGGTCGGACAGAACGAACATATTCGTGTCTCGCTCTCGACCCGTTTCCTGGAGCCACGCCAGCAAGCCGCCGAACTCCGCGTCGGCTTCGCGGAGCGCCCGGTTGGCGAGCTCGGAGCCGACGCCGGCGGAGTGCTGCGACTTGTCCGGCTCCGACGACCAAGCCAGCGCCACCGTCGGGCCGCGCTCGGACAAGATGTGCTCTTTCATGATGCGCAAAGCGTGGACGAAGCGGGGGGTGTTCGGCCGATCCTCGGCAGGCCAGGGGCCGAATCGAGACGCCAGATGCTCGTGCAACGACCCGGGCAGCGTGAACTCCGGATGGATGGTCGCTCCGCCCGCGACGTCGGCGGTCGGATTGTGGACGTACGCGTTGCCGCTGGTGCCGACCCCGATGGCCGTATACTCCTGGCCGTGTGTGCTCAGGATGTCCGCCAGCGTCGGCGCGAGCAGCACCTTGCCGGTGGCGTCGGCCAACCGAGCCAGGTCCGGCTCCATCGCGTCGAGAACCCGGTTCGAATCGTAATCCCGCGCGACCAACTGATTCCCGGCCAGTCCGTGGCCTCCGGATAACCGACCGGTGACCATCGTCGCCGCGTTGAGTCGCGTGACCGACGGGAAGATGGAGTGGTTCCAGGCGAAGAACACCCCTTCGTCGGCAAACCGCGAGAGGTTCGGCATCAGCTCTGGAACGACCTGCGAAGGCTGAAGCCCGTCGAAAACCACGATCAAAAATGAAGACATCGACACGTACCCCCAGGTGCACAAGCTGGCGATAACGTACACCTGATCGACACAAGCGTCAAAATCGACATAGAAGCGTCCAGGCCAAACAGACCTGCTAGAATGTGCGGCGAATCTCAGGCGCGTGATCGAGAGGGGATCCATGAACCTATCTGACGAAGCCCGCCAATATCTCGAAGATGCCGAGCGAACCAGGGGCTACACCCTGGAGATGCACCGAATCATGGCCGCGGCCGATTTCGAGTGGCTGAAGAAGTACAACGAATTCATCGAAGCCACCTACACGGGCCAACGCACACTCGACCGCAAGACCAAGGAGCTGCTACAGATCGTCGTCGAGACGGCGTTGCGGGCGGACGCCGAGCAGATCCAGGAGCACGTCAGGCTCGCGCTGCGGGAGGGCGCGACTCCACGCGAAATCCTCGAAGCCATGGAAGCCGTCCTCGCCCCAATGGGCGCGCTCGCGTTCCGCCGAGGACTCCAAGCATGGGCCGCCGAGGTTGGCGTCGACGCGGGGTAGTGCCGCCTAAAATTAGCTTCGGACTATGACGATCTCATGCCAGTCCAGTCGCGAACAACATCGGTGTGTCTGGAATTGATTAATCGCCCAGGCGATTCAGAGATATCCGCAGGCCCAGAATTTCATAGGCAGCAGAAGATCGAAATCGATACGGGAGCGCCTGATGAAGTCAAACGCGAACCGGCCATTGCCACGAACGATAGACGACATTACCCCCGAGTGGTTCACGTCAGCGCTCACGATCGGCGGGGTTTTGGCCGGCGAGGCGGTGACGGAGGTCGAAATCGAACGGATTGGTTTTATGGAGGGCTTCATGGGGGTCCATGCCCGCCTGACTCCCCAATACGACGGCCCTGCCCAAAAACTTCCATCGACTCTGATTGCGAAGCTGCCTGACCTCGATCCGGCCCAGAGATCGGCGCAATCGTCAGCATTCAAGACCGAGGCGGGCTACTATTCCGCTTTTCCCGCGGACGACACGACAGTGCACCCTCGTTGCTATTTCGCCGGCCGGAATCCGGGCATGGACGACCATGTTTTGCTCATCGAAGACCTGTCGCGTGGACGGTCGGCGTCCATGATTCGAAACATGCCGCCGGCCGATGCATCAACGGTGTTGACGCGCTCGCTGGGTTCCACGCCAAACACTGGAACGCGCCCGACCTCGATGCCCTGGACTGGGCCGTGGATGGTCGTATGCCCGAAGCATGGTTGCCTGCTCAGGATGCTTACGCCGCCGCCTGGGATGAATTCGATGACAAGTGGGGGAGCTATTTCTCGAAACCCATCTGGGAGATAGCCAAAAAGTTGAAGACTTCCCTCGTGGATGTCCTGACCGTATCCGACGACGTGTCCGTTACCCTGACGCACGGCGATCTGCGGCCAGAGAATATGTTCTTCTTTGACGACGTCCCGTCTGGTGAATTGGCGCTTATCGATTGGCAGCGAGCAACGATACAACCGGGCGTATGGGATCTGGCATACTTCGTGGAGTTCAGTCTGGCTCCTGGTGATCGGCGTTCCGCCGAGCGCGAGTTGCTGCAGAGCTATCTGGACCAACTTCGGGCCAGCGGGGTCGTCGATTACACCTTTGATATGTTGCTGACCGACTATCGACGTGGATTGCTCACTCCATTGATCCGCATGATCCCAACGGGATCGAGAATAGATCCGGATTTGCCTCGTGTAAAAGAAGTCGTCCGGACTATGCTGTCTCGGCTCGACGCACTGACCGACTGGGATTGCGGTGATTTGTTGCCATAGCAAGTCGAACATTCCAATTGTGACAATCTGAGAATCACAAATTGTCAAAGGGTCCCGGAGATACGAACAGGAGGGTCCAACGTGAAAATAACCGCGGTCAAACCAATCCCGAGTTCGGCGACGACGGCTACAGGCTCCAGGAACTACATGTTCGTCAAGATCGAGACCGACGACGGAATCGTCGGCTGGGGCGAGGCCACCGCCGGGCCGTTGAGCGTCGCGACGATGGTCGAGGAGTTCGGAGAGCAGCTCATCGGCAAGGACCCAGGTCGGATCGAGCAGCACTGGCAGACGCTATACCACCACTTCCACGTCCGCGGCGGCGTCGTCCAGATGTCGGCCATCAGCGGAATCGAGATCGCGCTGTGGGACATTAAGGGCAAGGCGCTCGGCGTGCCGATCTACGAGCTTCTCGGCGGCAAGATGCGAGAGCGCATCTGGTGCTACGGCCGATGGGACGGGGCAACGCCCGAGGCCGCCGTCGAGCGTGCCCTCAGCTTCACGACGCAAGGATTGACGGCGCTCAAAGGCGACCCGTTCGACCATCGAGGCTTGTTCATCCCCATCGAGGCTGAGCGAAACGCGATCGCGAAGCTCGCGGCAGTCCGCGAAGCGGTCGGCGACGATGTCGAGCTCCTCGTCGAGGTCCACGGCCGGCTCGCGCCCTCCGACGCCATCCGCATCGGCAACGCGATGGAGCAGTACCGGCCCTTCGTCTACGAGGAGCCCGTGCCTCCGCAAAACCTTGACGCACTGCAACGCGTCGCCGAGGCGGTCAGCATCCCGATCGCCACCGGTGAAAGGCTGCTTACCAAGTGGGACTACGCGAATCTGCTCCCCCGCCAGATAGTCGCGATGATCCAGCCTGACATCATTCAGGCGGGCGGCATACTCGAGCTCAAGAAGATCGCGGCGATGGCAGAGGCGCACTATGTCGGATTCCAGCCGCACAACCCGTACGGCCCGATATGCACCGCCGCCTCGTTGCAACTCGACGCTTGCACGCCGAACTTCATGATCCAAGAAGGCGGCCTTCACTCCTGGTTCCAAGACGCATGCTTCGGCGAATTCCCTGCGCAAAAAGACGGATTCCTGCCGCTCCCCAAGGGCCCGGGCCTCGGCGTCAGCATGGACGAAGACTGGCTGAAAGCCAACCCATGGCGAAAAGATGCCGCCGTGTGGAGAGCCGGAGACGGCACCGTGGCGTCCCGGCAGGAGACCAACTGGTCGTAAAACCGACAGGCTGGCGTAGCCGCCCACAGGAACCGTTCGCGACGTCACCGTCGTGAATTTCGTAGAAAGTGGAAGAGACACAAAGGACATGCAGGGACTCCAGGGACTCCAGGGACTTGGGACTGCGTTCACCATGGACACATCCAGCATCAAGTTCGGGGTCGGCGCGACCCAGGAGATCGGCTACGAGATGACCCGCCTCGGCGTGCGGCGCGTCATGGTCGTCACTGATCCCAAGATGGCGCAAACCGAACCGGTCTCAGTGGTCATGGCCTCGCTCAAGGCGGCCGCAGTCGACGCGGAGTGGTTCGACCGCGTGCAGCGGATTCGACGTGCTGTGCCACGGCCTCGAATCATAAACCGCCCTGCCCTTCCACCAGCGAGAAGCGCCGGACGGTCCCGCGATGCGTCCTGCGTATCAAGGCTCAAACCCGATCAGCGACGTCTGGGCGATCCGAGCCATGGTTATGGTGTCGAGCAACATAGTCAAGGCAGTCCAGAACCCGGATGACGAGGAGGTCCGGTCCAACATGCTGCTCGCGGCAACCTTCGCGGGCGTTGGATTCGGAAACGCGGGCGTCCGCCTTCCGCACGGCATGTCGTACCCGGTCTCCGGCATGATCCGCGAGTACGTCCCGGACGGCTACCCGGACGACCACGCGATCATCCCCCACGGCATGTCGGTGATACTCAACGCCCCGGCCGTTTTCCGGTTCACGGCGCCGTCCAAACCTGAACGACACCTGCGAGCCGCCGAGCTCATGGGTGCGAATGTATCGGACGCGGGCCCCGAGGACGCGGGCGAAGTCCTTGCCGGCGCGGTCATCGACTTGCCCCGCGAGATCGGCGTACCGAACGGTCTCTCTGCTGTCGGCTACGGCCCCGACGACGCCACTGAGCTCGCCGCGGGCGCAATGCCTCAACACCGCGTAATCAAGCTCGCCCCCCGCCCGGTCTCCGAGCAAGATCTCCGTCAGCTCTTCCCAGACTCGATGACGATCTGGTAGGGCGGCGATCTGGCGTCGTCTATCGCCAACTGGAATTCAGTGCGGCGCAAGCCAGTTGCGCTCAGGATCCTCTATCAGCCCCTCGGCGACGCCCGAAAGGCGGGTCAGTGTGCTGCTGTAACGATCCGCGAACAACTGCGCGGCCAGCTTGTACAGACGCATGCCGATTTCAGGGTCGTCTGAACAGAGCTCGATCAACGAAGAGGCTGGGATCGCCACCACGTCCATATCAGTTAGAGCGACACCAGATGTAATCAAAGTCCGTGATTCCAACAATGCCGCGATCGGGAACGACTCCCCAGGTCCAACTACGCGCACTGGAAATTCTCCCAATTGAGAGTGTGCGGACGACTGGGCTTCGCCCTCGACGATGAAGTACAGTTTCTGACCTAATTCGCCGCCTTTTCCCAGAGTTTCGCCCGCGGCAACTGAAAGCCTGCTTCCCAGAGCAGTCGCACGGTTGACCTGCTTGGCCGAAAGCTCTCCGAATAAATCAACGCCTAGTTGTGCTTCTTGATAAGGCGCATCGGTTGAGCCTTCCGGAGTAAACACGCGAACATCAATGGGTGATTCTTTTTGCACCGCACGGGCAACACTTCCTCTAAGCAACCTGGCTAATCCTCTGCGTTCTTTCGCGCACATTGCGATGACGTCAACGCCTTCTTTTTGCGCAAACCGCAATATGCCTTCAGACGGACTGCCGGATATCGCAGTCTCACAACTCCATCGTTGTTCGTCGCCATGTTGTGCAGCCAATCGCCTCAGATAGCCGAGCTTTTCAAGGCGTTCCTGGTCTTCGCGCTGGCTTCCTAGTATCACATGGTCACCAATCGCTTGAGTGCTGGCGTGACGCAGAATCCTGAGCAAGATGACTTCGGCTTCCGGCGCCATTTCAGCTTGGATCAACTGGACAACCTTTTCCGATTCCTTGGTCCCATCCAACGGCAGAAGCACTTTTCGATACATAACTCGTCTCCTTTCTCACTCGCATCGATGCCAATCAAAAAGGCCGCATGACACCCGATCCATTGAAACGGGTCATACGGCCACATTGCCCATCGCCTCACCACTTCAGATTGCTAATTAGCCAGCCATTCCGCGGAATTGCGATCGTCGATATCAGTGATTAAGGTCAGATTGGATTTGTGAGAAATCACTTCCGGTTGGGGACATCATCGACCTGCTTTTTCCTGCCAGTTAATGAGAGTGGCAGTCTATAGTCGGGATTACGGTTTATCACCATTATAGCGAGTATTTCAATCGGTTTTGCAATACCACGCGTACTGTGAAGTCTGTAACAATCAAGACATCGTGTCTATCAAGGTTTTGCGCAGATTTTAATTCGTGAATCTGGCGATCTTGGGTCTGTCCTATCAGCGGCTGGTTGACATTGATTCTTTCCGATCCGTTGTCCGCTCGGTAGGGAACTGTCGAGGAAGGCGAGCCAACGGAATCATCGAACCTGGAACCTGAGGAATGGCAGTTTGAGTGGCGCACCTTTCTAGATTTCATCCGATCTGGTTCTTCGATCACGTGCGACGGACGGATGGAATGCGATCAATCCCACGGGATTTGGTGGCGCGGAGTTCACCTGGGCGAGTAGGAAGCAGGCCGCGTCCCATCCGGCGGGTTGCCGGAAATCCACGACGCGCTGCCAAAGCAGGACCGCCGCAAAGGGTTGAGGCGCGGATGAGGTAGATCGAGTGTAATAGCCCAACTTTAGGACATAATTTATGTGAGATCACCTCAAACAAGCCGAGTGGGACGTGTGTGCCTTGACCAGATTCTGGTTGCCGCGTGTATGTCATGAATAACGCTGAAAACGGTGAGCCATAGATGCCTAAACCAAGTGAATGGAGCCGAAGCATGAGATCGCTCACCAGGCTCACGCGAGGCACGGACAGCGACTGGCGAGAAAGAAGATTCGTCGTACTCAGGCTGCTCAGGGAATTGCGGGGACTTGATGCCTCAAATGCCCTGCGTGAACACTGGGATGCTAATCAAGAATCCTTCCTGAACGCGGTCGTGCTTGACGCATGGTCACGGTGGACGCCGCCTGAGGCCGACGAACTTTTGGGCATCGCATATATGGTTCGGAACATGGAAATCGGAAACGGGATGCCTGTTCGGTTTTTCTCCGATGCGCCTGCCGAATACGATCCACAGACTCGCAAAGCGCTGTCGCGGGCGCAAGCATTGGCTCGCGCCGCACGGACGGAGAGGTCACCATCTGCCACCTGCTTCAAGCCGTGGCGGAGTCCAGTTCGGTGAGATCCGAGGCGATCGGTTCCACGGACCTCGAAGTCTCTGTGGCTGCATACATTGATCGCACACCGCCACGGCGCGCTTTGGGCAGAGTTGACCCGATTGCCGCTACCGAAATTCGCGACATATTGGACAGGAGCCGCGACGAAGCAACCAGACGCGCGGCCAATTGGGTAACGCCCGTCTTGCTGCTCTGTGTCATGATGGGCATGTCTCCACTCGTCAAAGAACTGGTCGCTGACGCCAACGTCGATGCGGCTCAACTCAGAACGCGACTTGACTATCTGCTGAACAAATAAACCATGCTTTGCACAACCGCGCCGTAGGGGCGTGGTTTCAAACCCGCCCGAAACGATGCCCCATAAGTCGTACTCAAAACGCAATCGACACTGCGACTAGACGCCAACAACGGAACGGAGACTTCACATGAAACTTGAGTTCTTGATGGAATACACCGCCGACTTAGAACGACCCGTGCAAACCGCGGGCGAGGGCCCATTCGGCACTCGAGGACTCGCCGTCGTTACCGGCGGCAGCTTCGAAGGACCACGTTTGAGAGGGACGATACGGTCAGGCGGAGGTGATTGGTTTCTCAGAACCCCGGACGGAACCGGCAGGCTCGATGTCCGGATAACGCTGGAGACTGACGACGGCGCTCTGATCTACGTCCAATACTACGGCGTCGACCGACCGGAAGTCGACCGTCCCGTCGCATCGCCCGGGGAAACGTCCGAGTACGGCGACTCCTACTTCATGACCACGCCCAGGTTCGAGACCGGTGACGAACGCTACACCTGGCTGAACGGTCTCGTTTGTGTCGGCGAAGGCAAGCGCGCCGAATCAGGCGTCGCCTACCGCGTCTACTCCATCGAGAACGATTAGCGCGTCGGGCTGCCGAACGCGGTTGCCTGTTCGCCCACACACAACCGTGACCCCGTTTCAATGCGGATGGATCAAGCGACCGCTCGCTTGATCTGTTCTATCGCATCTCCGTGGTCTACCCGTGAGCCTCTGAGGTCCCTGAAGTCCTTTGGGTCCCTGCCCGTTGGCGCCTCTGTTGGCGCGCGATCGCCGAGACTCGTCGCCTACTTGAGATACCGCGGGTGCCACGTCGACCCGCTCCAAGTCACGATCTTGCGCGGCGTGATCCGCACCAACGCCCGCGGAATGTGCTTTGTGTCGTCGTAATACTGGCCGCCTCGTTCCTCGCCCATGTACCGGACCGCCCAGGCCTTCCAGTCGCCGAGCCACGCCGGATCCACAATTTCCGCCGTGCCCTCGATGAGCGCCCGCGTGTGAATCGCTTCGGTCGTGTCGATACTCGCCGAGACGCGCGGGTTTTGGCGGATGTTCTCGACCCACTGCGCCTGCCTCCGACCACCCAACAAGAAGGCGCCGTCCTCGTAGAAGTACCAAAGGGGATTTACGGCGGGCCATCCGTCGGGGGTGATAGTCGCGAGCCTCATTAAGAGGTCTCCACTCGAAAGGAACTCGCGGAGTTGTTCGTCGGTCAGTGCTGGCATGATCGCCTCCATGAACGCGGTCGGATTCGGAAGAATGATAACATCACGGCAGACCAGCTGAATGCAGAATCGCCCCCGCGCAGGAGCGCCACATGACACAACCGCACAAGCTCACGATCACCGAAGCCGCGAAAGACATCCGCCAAGGCTCGCTCTCCTGCGTCGAACTCATCGAAGGTCTACTGGCCCGCGTTTCGCTGCTGGAGCCAGACCTGAACGTGTGGGTCACAATGGACGAGGCCAACCTCTTGGCGACGGCGCGACGGCGCGACCTAGAGCTCGCCGCGGAAGGACGGCGTGGTCCGCTGCACGGCATCCCGGTGGGCATCAAGGACATCTACTACACACAGGGCGTCAAGACGACCGCATGCTCGGCAATCCTCGCCGACTTCGTGCCCGACTACGACGCCACGACCGTCGCCAAGCTGAAGCGAGCCGGCGCGATCATCATGGGCAAAACCGTGACCACCGAGTTCGCGTGCGGCGACCCGCCCCCGACTCGAAACCCGTGGAACGCTGAGCACACCCCGGGCGGGTCGAGCTCGGGATCGGCGGTCGGCGTCGCCACCGGCATGTTTCCCGCCGCCATGGGGTCGCAGACCGCGGGATCGATCCTGCGTCCGGCGTCGTTCAACGGCATCGTCGGACTGAAGCCCACGTTCAGCCGCGTCAGCCGCTACGGCGTCGTCCCCGTCTCGTGGTCGCTGGACACGATGGGCCCGTTCACACGAACCGTCGAGGACGCCGCGCTCATGCTGAGCGTCTTGGCCGGTCACGACCCCAACGACCAATCGTCGTCGACACGGCCCGTGCCCGACTACCCGAGCGCGGTCGACTCAATGCGGCATCCGCCCAGAATCGGCCGAATACGAAAATTCTTCGATGACAACGCGAACGACGAAGTGAGGACCCACACTGACGGCATCGCGGCGAAGCTGACCGAGGCCGGTGCGTTGATCGAAGATGTCGCCTTGCCTACGGATTTCGACACGATGCTCGCCGCCCACCGCGTGCTGATGACCGTCGAGGCTGCCGCCGTGCACCAGGAGTGGTTCGAAACCCGTGCCGACGAGTATTCGCCCAACATCAGAGGAGTGATCGAGCAAGGGATGCTCACACCGGCCGTCGCATATGTCCAGGCTCAACGCGTGCGACGGCGATTCCGACGTGACCTCGAAGAAGCGCTGCAACCCTACGATGTCATTTTGTCACCTTCGACGGTCGAACCGGCGCCCAAGAATTTGAGCACCACGGGCAACCCGATGTTCCAGACGCCCTTCACCTTCGGCGGCTTCCCGTCCATCACGCTGCCGTCAGGGCTCAGCGCCGACGGATTGCCACTCGGAATCCAACTCGCGGCTGCGCCGTTCGCCGACGAAACCCTGCTCGCCGCGGCGCGGTGGTGCGAGCAGGTCATCGACGTGAAGCCGACGCCTCCGGTATAGCGAAATCGCCTCGCAACGCGACGTCGATCAACCACGCGCCCCGGGCCAGGGTCCGGGTTTTCGGTTGGGCAGTTCTTGCTCGTACGTGCCCTGGTCGTACATCACGAATCCCCGAGCCAGATAGTTCTTCAGGGCGTCGGGATGGTCCAACGTGCAAGTATTCAACCACGTGCGCGACGCGCCGATAGCCCATGCACGCTCCGTGGCCACGGTCAGCAATCGCCCGCCGTATCCCTGGCCGATGAAATCAGGCAACAGGCCGATATACGCGAGCTCAACATCGCCGCCAGCTACGCCATCGAGCTCGAAGTAGCCCGCCGGGGTGCCTTTGACGTACGCGATCCAAGTCTCGACCTCGGGACGCGACACCCAACCGAACCACTCATCGTAGCCCCATCCCAGCCTGTCGATCCAGTACCAGTCGCCGCCGACTGCCGTGTACATATAGCGGTTCAGTTCTGGTGACGGGATCTCCGCCTGCCTGAATTCCAGGTCCGCCGCTTCGGATCGTCCGGGCGTCAGTTGGCTGGCGTCGATCATTTCGAGATAGTAAATCGCAACTGTTGCGAGCATGTTTGTTTTCGGTCCTCTCGATGGTTTTCGCTGATCCTCACGATTCTATCCCATCCGACTCCATCCATCGGCGCCAACTCATGCCTGCTGGGGCTTGCGCCCGTCGCGACGTGTAGTACAATGCGCTCATCGATTATCGGAGGTGAACGGCGATGACCCTAAAGGGCAAAGTTGCCATCGTGGGCGTCGGAGAAGTGCCGACCCGGAGAGTGATTCCGAACCGGACGATGGTAGGCCTGTGCGCCGAAGCAGCGCGCGAAGCCATTGCGGATGCAGGGTTGACAAAGGCTGAAATCAACGGTTTGGTCACCGACGGCGCCACTGCTCCGGCTGCGATGGCTGAATATATCGGCATCAGGCCGACATTCGCGTCAGGTGTATCGATGCAAGGCGCGAGCGGAGCATCGGCCACCACCGCGGCTGCTTCTGCGATCAACGCGGGCTTATGCGACACCGTGCTGGTAGTCATGGGCAACTCGCGGATGGGTGGAGCAGCGCCAGGCGGTGGGGGCGGCAGTGTTCGCTCGGAATGGGAGGACCCACATGGTCCATCCGCCGGCATGGGCAATTACTACGCGCAGATATATACGCGGCACATGCTAGAGTATGGCACCACCGAGGAACAGATGGCCAAGGTCGCGGCTGACGAGCGATTCAACGCCCAGGAAAACGAGAACGCGGTGTTCCACGGCCAGCCTGCCTCCCGCCAGGATGTGCTCGACTCGCGGTTCGTCAACTACCCACTAAGACTGCTCGAGAGCGTGATGCCTTGCGACGGCGCTGCTGCGCTGATCATGACCAGGGCGGACCGAGCCAAGTCTCTTCCGAACCGTCCCGTCTACATGCTCGGGGCCGGAATGGAGCAAGCCAACGCCAACATCTGGCAGACCGAACGGGTCACGACGACGCCAGTCAAGGGTTCCGCCGCCAGGGCATTCCAAATGTCCGGGTACGGTCCCAAAGACATGGAGTTCGCCGAATTCTACGATTGATACACCATCCTCGTGGCCGTGTGCCTCGAAGATGCCGGATTCATGAAAAAGGGCGAAGTCGGCCCTTGGTACGAATCCACCGACACAACCTACAAAGGCAGCTTCCCAGTCAACACCGATGGCGGCCAGCTTTCGGGCGGCCAACCCGGCCTCGCTGGTGGATTCCGCCACGTGATCGAGGGCGCCCGTCAGATCATGGGCCGTGCGGGGGCAAGGCAGGTGGCCAAAAACAACCTCGCTATGGTGAATGGTTGAGGGGGCACGGCGAGCGAAATGTGCTCGCTGGTCCTCGGTTCCGAGGAAACGCTGTAACTACACCCTGAATTCACCAAACACAAGGCGATGATATGACCACCGAATACACCAAACCGCTTCCTCGTCCGATAAACGAGGAAGTGTCCAAACCATTCTGGGAGGCCGTGCGCCGTCACGAGCTTGTAATGCCCCGGTGCAAGAATTGCGCCAACCTGTACTTCTATCCACGGGAGCTATGCCCCATCTGTCTAGCCGACGCCAGTGAAACTGAATGGGTGCCAGTGAGCGGTAAAGGAAGGGTGTTCTCGTACACCATCGTGTACCAAGCCGCCAACCCGGCCTTTCAGGCGGACACGCCTTACGTGTGGGCGATCATCCAACTCGATGAAGGGACACGGATACCGGCTAATCTGGTGGAGTGCCCGATCGTAGACGCCGTGATCGACTTGCGCGTCGAAGCCGTCTACGAAGACGTGACGCCGGAGCACACGCTGCTCAGGTTCCGTCCGGTTTAGCAATCGCGACCGGTTGACCGCCAGGTCAGCCCAATACGGTTCGTAGTGGAAACGGCGCTTTCGAGCGCCGTTTCTTTTTTGCGACTCGCTGATCATACTCCTGTACTACGCCTCATCCTTCTGTTGACCGCCGAAGCATCCGTCCAACGTGCGCGAAGAGATCGGGCCTCTCGCCGATTACAGAGCGCCGCCCAAACCGTAGGATGGATTCGTCGAACAAACACATAGCAGCAGGAGGACAAAATGTTCAGCTGTTGGCTGTCAGCGCAATTGGGACAGAATGCTAATGGAGACTTTGAGCTGATATCGCGAGCTCTCTGAGTTGATGATTGTACAATCGTCGTCGTTGTATCGTTCGGGTCTGAACCTCCTTCCGTCTCTCCAGGATCTGTTCCTTCTGACCGTTCAAGACGTCGGAAGGGGTCACGTTGCTCAACGCTTTGTGATACCGCCGATTGTTGTAGTAGCTCACGAAGTCGCCGATAGCCACATCCAGGTTTCCAGGAGCGTCGTATGGGACCTGGTTCACATCCCGTTTGATGGACTGGTGATACCTCTCCAGCTTGCCGTTGGTCTGAGGATGATACGGTGAGGCCAGAATGTGACGAATGCCCACCAAGTGCAGATACTCCCTGAACGATCGAGAGACGTAGCCCGGGCCGTTGTCTGAGAGCAGTTTCGTTCGATCGTCCATAGCGACCTCGGTCATGCCTGTGAGGTCGACTGCATCCTGGACCACTTCGATGAACGAGTCGGAAGTCACGTCACGTTGGAGTCTCCAAGCCAGGATGAACCGAGAGAAGTCGTCCATCACCGTGACGAGGTAGTGGAAGCCCCATCCGGCGACTCTGAAGTAGGAAGCGTCTATTGCCCACATCTGGTGTGGTAGTTTGGTCTTGGTGTGGTACTCGTTAGCCTGCAGCCATCTTCATCTCAGGACTCTTGACCAGTCCTTAACGCCGGAGAAGTCGATACACCGTAGATTATGAGACGGAAAAGTCTTTGGTTGTCGGTGATCCATGCGGCCATCTGCCGACTGCTGAGATCGGTGTACTCCAAGGCCACCTCGAGGACCGCAGACTCCTCACGAGGACTCAGACGATTCCAAGACGGACCTGGATGTCGACGATCCTCAAGCTTGCCTTGGCTTTGCCTGGC
>JASMDM010000073.1 GCA_030752795.1 SAR202 cluster bacterium
CCCTGAGCATGTCGAAGGGCCGCCCACACGCAAGAGTCACTTGTGCCATTACGGTCATTGACCCAATACGTTGTTCTCAACGTTTTTCACCATGCTGGGTGGCCCGGAGAAAAAGAAACGCTTGGGGTCGCTCAGGCAACAAGCCGTGTTCAGCGACCAGATTCTTCGGCTGCGGCCTCAGAATGACAAATTTTGTTCGGCACTGCTTAATGTGTTTGTCGCTATAAGGTCGAAGTCACCAATCTGTGTGTGCGGTGCTCTGGCAGTTAAAGTTGAGCTGGCGGCAAACTTCGTTCGGATGCGCTCTACCGAGGCGAAAGAAGATCTTGTTGCCTGATTGACACGCTCGTGCCCAAGCCCTCACTCGGCGTGCTTGGCCGCGTTGGCGCCGGCTATGCGGCCGAACACGGAGCCCAGCATGAGGCCCGAACCGGTTGAGAAGTGCCGGTAATACAGGCCGCCGATGGCCTCGCCGGTCGCGAAAAGGCCGGAGATGGGCTCGTAGGCGCCGTCGAGAACCCGAGCTTTCGGATCCACGGCCAAGCCTCCGTATGAAAAGAGGATTGTGGTCGTCACCCGGTAGGCAACGAAAGGCGGCTGATCCAGGCGCATCGCCCAATTGGATTTGGGCGGGTTCAGGCCGGTGGCGCCTTTGCCGTCTTTGACGTTCAGGTTGAGGACCCCGTCCTCCACCGCTCCGTTGTATTCGGCCACCGTGTTCTCTAGGGCGTCAGGGTCGAGTTGGAGCTTGCCCGCGAGCTCTTCCCAGGTGTGGGCGGTAACCGGACGGCCACCGGCGCCGTACGGCCCCTCGACCATCGGAGCAGCCTGTTGGTCGAATATCTGATACGCCGCGCCGTCGGGCTGAGACCAGATCGCGTATCCCAGCTCCACTCCTCCGGTGGAGTGGAAGTCCGCCCCCTCATCCGCGAACCGCCGCCCGTCGGCGTTGACCATGATGCCCAGCCTGCTTGAGTTGCGGGCGTACAGATTGCCCATCGCCATGACGCCCACCTCGGGCGAATCCATGTCCCCGGGGCCGGAGTCGCTGCGAGACCACGCGCCGCTTGTCAAGGCGCCTATCTCCCGCGCTCTGTCCAGGACCTCTCCTGTGTTGTATCGGGATCCCCGCACCTTCATCCGATCCCAACCTGGCCCGAGGTATCGCGCGCGCATCTCCGGGCTGGCCTCGAAGCCGCCGCTTCCCAGCACAACGGCGCCCGCATCCAGCGACTGGATTTCGCCGCCAGTTTTGACCCGCACGCCACAGACACCGCCTCGGTCGTCAGTGAGCAAACCGATCACTGAGGCGCTGCACACAACGTCGACGCCATTCCCTTCGGCGACATGGAAGAGCTGCTGCATAAGTCCGGCGCCGCCGCCCCATGCCGTCAACTCGTTGCCGGGCAAGAAGCTGTCGCGATCTTCTTGTCGAGGCGACTGCCGGTTCAACTCCCATTGAACGCCCAGCCGCGTCTGCATCCACCGCATAGTGTCGTACGACTCGTCCACAAGCACGCGAATAAGCTCGGGGTCGGCGAGCCCCTCCGAGAGACGAATCAAGTCGTCGGAATACGTCTCAGCCGAATACGACCCCATGTCCATTCGGGCCACCTCGGCGGGCGTGGTGTCCGGGACCAGGGGCAAAACGTCCTCCGGGCCCTGGTGGGCGAATCGGAACAGCCCGCCGCTGAACGCGCTGTTCCCGCCTTTCTCCTCGGCCGGCGCCTTCTCGAGCACCAGCACTCGCGCCCCTTCTTCTCGTGCTGCCAGAGCAGCGCACATGGCAGCATTTCCAGCGCCCACAACGATGACGTCAAAGCGGTCTTGTTCGGCCATCTGCTTCGACCCTCCTAACGGGTTAGAGCGTCCCGGCGGCGCGACGAGAAATGTAATCTGTTGCGCCTCGGGCTCGGAACGTTCCGGCGCTGAACCGCTCCAGCCAGTGGCTCAAGGGCTGGAGGTGCTGCTCGGTGGCAGGGTCGAACTTCGCCCAGTTGCGCGCATGCTCTTCCGACCGGAAGAGATTCATGCCCGCTCACCTGTACGGTCGATTATCCGCGGGACCGCCGACTTCGGCGTAGGTGTACCCGACCATTTCCAGCGGATCGATGGAGAGCACTCCCTCGTCTCGCATCTCGACCGCGACAGATTCTCCGCAATCGAGGCAAACGGAGTCGACTCGCACCGTTTTGCCCGGGAAGAGCCAGCGAACCGCCAGCGCTTCGAACCCTCATTGGGCAAACCAACTCTGCCGTCCGTCGACGGTGATCCGGTACATCGTCGGCATACTGTTGAACGGCGCGAAGGAGACGACGTCCTCCGTGCCCGGGTGGAGCCATGCCGGTATGCCGGTGTCAATCAGCTCATGGAGTAGCTGACGCCCTTCCTCCATTGCGAGCCCAAACTCCTTAGCAAGGTCCGTGTAGTGTGGCGCACGTCCCGTGTCTACGAAGTGTTGCATGACGCTGTGGAACGCTTTGTCGAGCAGCTTAATGTCGGCCATCTTGTCTGCGTCTCCTCTCATTCGGGCACTTCGTTCCGGGCCCGTGATGAAGTGTTGACTGTGTCTCGACCTCTTCCGTGGGCCAACGGTACGCGCCTGCTCTCAAGCGGTCAAGCTTCCGCCCAAGCCCGAGGTTGGACCGCCTGCAACCTCGGTATGGACCGGCGAGGACGCGTCACATGAGGACGCGCGTGGCACGGCATCGGCCCCGTCACCTGTGAACACGGGCACGCTGTTCTCGCCCGAATATCGACGGTCGCGCCCCAACAAATCCATGCCTGGCCGCATGGCCGCAGGCTTGACCGTATGAGTCCAAGCCCGTAGGCTCTGGCATCATACAGCGGTTCCGCGCGTCTGCCGCACAACGCGGTGCTTGGAGCAATTGCGGCGCCGTCCGGAGCCAGAGAGATGATACGTGACATGCCACAGAACCACGCCGAACTCACGCAAACCGTGCCAGCCGCCTTTTGAAAGGGTTGAGGCGAAACGGTGACCCGTGAGGTCAACAAACTGCCTGGAATCATCGAAGTGACCTTCGATCAGGCCGCCAAGGTCGCTTCGGTCACCTACGACACGGACAAAGTCAGCGCCGATTTAGTGCGGAAAGCCATCGAGGCCGCCGATCGTGAGATTGCGGCTGAGAACGCGCCAAGACCTGATATCGGCAGCATCCTCGGAACCGATGCTACGGACGACAACTAACGGTCACGGTCGATGCCGCCGGAGACAAAGTAATGGACGGCCACAAAATCACAGAGCTACTGGGCGAGAAGCTTCAAATGGAGTTTCCCCCGGTAGCGGTCGCGCTCGCGGACGAATGCCTGGACGGCGCGTACACCTTGGCCAAAGAGCCGCCCTCGTTCTGCGCGCTCTGGCGCTGGGGCGAGGATCGTGTCTTCTATGCATCCGCTGCCGAACACCTCGGCTGCCCGATCGGCGGGATGGTCTCGGGGTTTGCATCGCCAGATGACAATCCGGCGGAGATGACGCAGGCGTTGCTCGAGATGTGCGAAGTCGGCGACTACGACCCCGAAGAAGAGATCGCAAACACCGCTCGATTCAAGCACGACAATCGCGGAATCGTCTACGGCCCGTTGTGGCAGTACACGCTGGAGCCGCTTGTCGTGGTCATGTGGATGACGCTGCCCCAGATGGGCGTGCTCCAGGAGATCGTCGGCAAGATCATGTGGCGGGAGAATCCCCAGGGGGCGACCTTTGCGCGTCCCGCGTGCTCCCGATCGCTGAAACGCATGGCCAAGTCGCGATGTCGCCAGGCTGCGCCGGGATGCGCGCCTACACGGAAATGTCCCCGCAGTACGTCCTCACGGCAATCCCCGGCTCAAAGCTAGACGATCTCGAAACCGGCCTTCGCGAAAAGACCGACGCGGACGAGCGCCTGCGCTTCTACCAGGAGCGCTTGGCCAGCGGCATGGCCGAAAGGGCGTAGCGTCGAAATTTGACGTGCCGCGGGTCGGACTCATCCGGTCGGCGAACCAGAACATTCCAGCGTCAGCAATCGCGGGACCAATTGTGCTCCCGCCGCTCGCACAACCTCACCGATGTTCTGGCAGTTGTGGCGACAAACAAAATGAGTAACGCCGGCAAAATGTGTCATTCTGAGCCGCAGCCGAAGAATCTGGTCGCTGAACACGCCATTTTGCCTAAGGAACCCCAAACGCTTCTTTTCTCCGGGCGCCCAGCACAACAAGAAACGTTGTGCGCAACCTATTTGGATAATGGCCTTTGGTTAATGGCCGTGGCGGCTTAAGCGACGCTTGCGTGTGGGCTGCCATTCGACGTTGCTCAGGGCGAGCGGAGGGGAGCGTGGCTCACCGTGGATGGATGCTTAGCATCGTCAGACGCGTTCGGCACAACTTATTCAGTTGACGACCATCACGGCCAGACCAACCCCCGCCCCTATGCGATCACCCCGTTCTCGCGGAACCCAGCGATGTCGTCGTCGGTGCACCCCAAGATCGTCTTGAGCACGCTGTCGTTGTGCTCGCCGTACCGAGGTGCTTTCGTGACCGTCGTGTGCTCCTCGGACAGCTTTATCGGCACCCCGATCATCGTGTAGTCGCCCCTGACCGGGTCGTCCACGGTGACGACCATTTCGCGCTCACGCAGGTGTTCGAGCTCGAGGATCTCTTCTGTGTTGTAGGTCGCGCCCGCGAGCACCCCTCCCCGGGCGATAATCCTCCACGCTTCGTCCTTCGTGTGCTCCGTCGTCCACTCTGTGATCGCGGCGGTGGCCTCATCGGCGTTCTTGGCGCGCTCGTCCTCGTCGTCGAAGCGAGGGTCGCCGATCAGATCGGCGCGGTCGATCGCGGCCAGCATCATGTCCCAGCCGTCGCCGCGCGGGTGGATTAGCACATAGTCGTCTGGGCCGCCGCCGGCGCATGGGAACACCATGGGGATGCCGCGGAAACCCATGTGGCCGTTGCGCGATCGTTCGTGTCCCTGGGCAAGCGTTGGCGTGATGCGCATCCGCATCAGGTTAACGACGACGTCCTGCATCGAGATCTCGACCTTTTGACCTTTGCCCGTCCGTTCCCGTTTGTGCAGCGCCGCGAGAATCCCGATCGCCGCTGTGAGCCCCGATCCGGAGTCGCCGACGCCTGGGGCGATCATGGGCGGCGGTCGGTCGGCGGCGCCGGTCGTCGCCATCGCTCCGCCGACGGCCTGCGCAACGAACTCGTAGCCTTTAAAGTCGGAATCTGGGCCGGATTCGCCGAAACCTTTGATCGTCGCGTAGACAAGGCGCTCGTTGACTTCGTGGAGCACGTCCCATCCCAAGCCAAGACGGTCGAGCATTCCTTTCGAGAAGTTCTCGACGAGAACGTCCGCCCAGCGGATCATGCCCTTAAACAACTCTTTACCCTGATCGGTTTTGAGGTTGAGCGTTATGGCCCGCTTGTTGTTGTTGAAAATCAGGAAGTAGAAGCTGTCGGCGTCATCTCGATGGGCGAGGTCGACCCGAGTCGAATCGCCGCCTCGCGTATCTTCGACCTTGATCACGTCGGCTCCGAGAAATCCTAGCATCTGGCCACAGGACGGCCCCGCTTGCACATGGGTCAGGTCGAGCACTTTTACGTCCGCAAGAGCTTGGTCCATCAATGGTCCTCCGAAGGCCGGTTGTCAGTGGGTTTCTGTCGTTGAGGCGCATTATCGATAGACGCGGTTGATCCCGTCAAGGTCAAAGACCAGGGCATTCTTCTCAATCAACCGGCGCCGCAAATCGGCCGTTTGCGATCATGGAGTCCACCAGCCCTTTGGGTCCCTATCGTCCCTTCGGTCCCTTACGCCGCCCCGGCGCAGTTTATCCGTCTTGCGCGAAAATCTCCCCGTGCGGCAAATCCCGCTCAGCCCGAATGATGCGCTCCACCTGTTCCACGGCCTCCTCCAATCTGCCGGAATAGTTGACAACCCGGTAATCGAATTCCGGCGCCTCGCCCATCTCCCGCTCCGCCGTCGCGATTCTCGTCTTGAGCGCCTCGGGCGTCTCGGTCATCCGGGCGGTGAGTCGTTTCGCGAGCTCGTCGAGGTTCGATGCTTCGAGAAAGATGAACACCCCGCCCGGAGCCTTCTCTCGAATGGTGGCGGCGCCTTGGACGTCGATCTTGACGATCACGTCACGGCCTTGATCGAGAGCGTCGACGACTTGAGCTCGGGGAACGCCGTAGAGATTGCCGTACACTTCCGCCCATTCCAGCAACTCGTCGTCCTCGATCATTTGGCTGAACCGATCGCGTGTCACGAAGATGTAGTCGCGACCGTCGACCTCGCCTTCGCGCATCGGTCTGGTCGTGGCTGTAACAGTGAAATGGTATAGGACGCCGGTGACTTTCATGCTGTCGAGCAAGGCGTCTTTGCCGACGCCGGAGGGTCCGGAGACAACAAACAGTAGGCCCCGCGGCGATTGCTGTGGATGCTGCGAGCCCAACTGGAGTCAGCTACCGCAGCGTTGCCAGCGTCTCCCAGAAGTCTGGGTAGGAGACGTCGGCGGCCTCGGCCTGATCGATAGTCGTCTCGCCGGTCGCGACCAAGCCTGCCATGGCCATGGTCATCGCGATCCGATGGTCGCCGTGCGAGCGAACTTCGGCGCCGGAAAGCGAAGCGCCGCCTTTGATCGACATTCCGTCGTCGAGTTCTTCGATCCGAGCTCCAAGGTTGTTCAGGCCCTCGACCGTCGCCGCGATTCGGTCCGATTCCTTGACCCGGAGCTCGGCGGCGTCTCGGATTACGGTTGTCCCCGATGCGACGGACGCCGCGAGCGCTAGGACCGGGAGTTCGTCGATCACCGCCGGGATAATGTCGCCTGCAATCTCGGTTCCGCGCAGATCGCTGGATTCGGCGATCAGATCCGCGGATAGCTCGCCGGCGTCCTCACGGACGTTCACCATGCGAATGTTCGCGCCCATTTGCTCGAGCACCATCAGCACGCCGGTGCGCGTCGGGTTGATCCCGACGCCGTTAATACGGACGGACGCATTGGGATGGGCGCACGCCGCCACCAGCCAGAATGCGGCGCCGCTTGTGTCGCACGGCACGGCGACGTTCATCGACGTGAGCCTCGACGGGCGGACCGTGACGCGCATATCGTCTAGGGCGATGTCCGCGCCCATCGCGGCCATCATCCGCTCGGTATGGTCGCGAGACGCCGCCGGTTGCACGGCGGTAGTTGGACTGTTCGCACTGAGGCCGGCAATGAGAATACTGGACTTGAGTTGGGCGCTCGCGACTGGCATATCGTATTCGATGCCGTTCAACTCGCCGCCTTGGAATACGAGCGGCGCCAGCGAGCCGTTCTGCCGGCCTGAAACCGTCGCGCCCATCATCCGCAAGGGAGTCAATATGCGCGCCATGGGCCGGCGTCGAAGCGAGCCGTCGCCGGATATGACGCTGAAGAAGGGCTGCGCGGCCAGCAAGCCCGAAACGAGACGCATCGTCGTGCCGCTGTTTCCGGCGTCCAATACGTCGCCCGGCTCCTGCAGGCCGTCGATCCCCAGGCCAGTGACCTCGAAACACTCGTCCGCGCCCGAAACGGAGCACGACTCGTGTCTCCGGAGCTGGCCTCCGAGTCCTCTCAGACATTGCAACATCGCCGACCTGTCGTCGCCGACGCAGAAGTTGGAGACGTGGGCCGACCCATCCGCTATCGTGTTCAGAAGAGCCGCTCGATGGGAGATGGATTTGTCCCCTGGCGGAGAAACGACGCCTTCCAACCTCATGGCATGCGTGACGCCTTGTCTCATGCCGGGGGCCCGCTTCTCCGGCTGTATTTGAGCTGCTGTTCTTTTTTGTCGTCGTCGTTCGAATGCAGGCGGTCGGCCAGCTTTTGACCGAAGAATGCGGTGGCCATCGAATCCCTGGCCGATGGGAGGATAGCGCCGCCTTTCGGAACAACCGCATCGGCCTCCCAACGAGCTCGCATCTCCCATGCGTCGACGAACTTCTCGAGGAGCTCGCTTTTCCCCTCGGCGATGTCGTTTCTGTAGCTGTACAACTCCAATATAATTTGGTCGAGCCAATGGACGAGCGCTTCGGGGTTTGCCAGGCAGTAGGCTTCGTTGTCCATCGGGTCGTTGGCGGCGAGATGGGAATATCGGTCGAACCCTTCGTCGGCCAATTGGTGCATCTCACGCCAGCCGTCGCTGCCAGCCGTCGTCGTTACGAACGCTGAGGCCATCACGATCGGAAGGTAGTGCATCGCCGCCGCATAGCTGTCGTGTTCGCTCGGATCGAGAAACAACGGGTGTGCGCCGAGCGCCTCGATGAGCCCGATCACGGTGTTGATCGACGATTCATCTGCGTCCTTCGCGGGAGTCACCGTGTAGTTTGCGCCTGCAAAAATGGTGGGGTCTGCGCTTTCGACGGAGTGCGGGATTCGCTTCGTCAGCGGACGCCCGCCAACGTACGATGCCCCGGTGCGAAGGTATTGCTTCGCCCAGCGGAGCACCGGGGTTTTGGTTGCGCTGGTGTCGGTGACCACCGCGCCCGAATCCAGGATCGGTCCGATCGCCTCGAGAAGCTCGTGGAGCTCGCCGATCTGGGTGTCGATCACGACGAGCTGCGCCCCGGACACCGCTGACCTGAGGTTGCCGTCCGTGCTGTCGGCCGCGCCGATCTTCGAGACGGTGTCCATGACCTTACGGTCGCCGGACGATATGACTATTTCCGTGTTGTTGAGCTTGCGCCTCATCAGTCCGAGCCCGATCGACGCTCCGATCGGGCCGACCCCGATGATGGTAATTCGCTCCAACCGATCACCTCCTCACCCTAACGGCTATGACATGCCTGCCGACGGATGTGGATTTAAGAATATCACAATAGGTCTCTGCCGAAGACGAGGTAGCCCAACACGTTCATCACGGGCCCGATGAATCTCGCCAAAATGCTCGTGCCGGGCATCATGAAGCTAAGCATGATCGCCACCATCAAAATCCCCGGTCCATAGGGCTCGAGGCGCGCGACGCTCCGCGCAAACTCGGGCGGCAGGATGCCCAGAAGAATCTTGAATCCGTCCAACGGCGCGATGGGCAACAAATTAAACGCCGCCAGCAACAAATTCCAAAACACCATCGAAATCAGGACGTACCCGGCGATCTGGTTGAGGTCCCCGAGCGACGAGAACCCTATGAAGCCGACATCGACGGTGCCCGATCTCAACGGCACGGCAAACACGATGGCGGTGAGGATGTTCGAAGCCGGTCCGGCGAGTGAGACTAGCGCCATGCCGGGCCAACCCCGTGGCCGCAGATACGCCGGATTCACGGGTGTCGGTTTGCCCCAGCCGAAGCCCGCAAACAGGATGAGCGCCGTTCCTACTGGATCGAGGTGCGCTTTCGGGTTCAGCGTTATTCTGCCCAGGTTCCGAGCGGTCCGGTCTCCCAGAGCGTTGGCCACGAGTGCGTGGCTGGCTTCGTGCACCGTGATCGCGAAGATAAGCGCCAGGCTGAACGTTGCCAAGGTCACCAAGGCGAGGGCGGGGTCACGCTCAAATAATGACAGTGTGTCCAGCAGCAAAATGGTTGCCCAATCGGAAATGCGAGTCAGTGAATCGGCCGGTCGAGATCGTCAACCGGCCAGTCGGTCGCGGCCATGTTATCAGAGCGCCGGAGCGTGGGACAAAAAGAAGGGCCACCAAACGGTGGCCCTTGCAAATCAATCGAAATTCTCAGGAACGGTTAGTGGCCTCCGCAAGCGCAACCGCCGCCTCCGCCGCCACAGCCTCCGCCTCCAGCGCCACAACCGCATCCTCCGCCGCCGCCGCCGCATGCGCACCCGCCGCCGCCCATCGCCTCGGCGTTAGGGTTGCTGATGACGAATCCGCTCCTCATCAGGCCCTCGACATAGTCGATGTGGGAGCCTTCGAGCAACGGAGCGCTGTCGGCGTCGATCAGAACCTGGATCGTGTCCGTGTCGATGACGAAATCGTCATCCGCGGGCTCGGTCTCGACGCTGAGCATGTACTGTAGGCCGCCGTGCGCGCCTGGCATAACCACCACTCGCAGCATGCCTTCCGCCGTGTCTTGTTCGTTTAGAATCTCTTTGAACTTGTCCGCAGCCATGGAGCTGACATCAAGTATCTTGGTCGTCGCCAATTTCCGCCTCCCTGATTTCGGGCGCTTTTAAGTTTCGTTACGGCTAAATCCTTCGGCTATGCTAGCATGACCCCCAGAGCCGGTCAAGGAGCCGGTCAAGCAAAAACCCGTGTTGAATCCGTGTTGACTGGGCCAACTCCGTAAGCTACAATTACGCCGATTCCCTTGGTGGTTGGAGCGAGGCGGACCCACCCGTAACCATCCCGAACACGGAAGTGAAACGCCTCAGCGCCGACGATACTGCATCCGCAAGGGTGTGGGAAAATAGGTCACCGCCAGGGGTCATTTCTTTTCTCCTCGAAACGTCTCACCCGATTCCGTTTGCACGCCTTGACTGTTACACGTGCGCCGGGCGTTTCAGGAGATGGCGCCAATTGCGGCGCGATTAGCCACGAAAATGTGTACTCGTGGCTTTGCAGCCCTTCTCTGCCATGGTACAATCACCGTGCCTGTGTGCAGACCCGGTGTGACTGAACGTGCCGGGCTAGGGCAACTTCAGGGCCAAATGACGCCTCCGAACGTGTGTTTTAACGGGTTTACAGTACAAACCCGCGAACCTATAATGGAGAGTGACTGGACCCTATACGGGAAAGCGGTATGATGAACTTCGAAGATCCAGATAACGTTCAAGATCATGATATGGGAGAGTTCTTGGACGATCACAACGAATTGCCCGGGCAGACAATGGGTGAGCTCCTTGAAGAACAGGAGAACAGCCAAGGGCAAGGTATGGGCGAGCTCCTGGAATCGATGGAGCCGATTAAACCCCTCAGACGCGGCGATGTCGTCGAAGGCGCGGTCATGCGCGCCGATTCGGACGGGATATTCGTAAATATCGGCCAGAAAGCCGAGGGCCACGTGCCCCCAGGCGAGATGAAGACCCTGGTGGAAGGTGAACTCGAAAGCCTCGAAGTAGGCGATCCGGTTCTCACCATGGTGATTCGGCCCGAGACGGCAGACAACCCTGCCGTTCTGTCCATTGATCGCGCTGTTGGCGAACAGGGATGGCGGTATCTCGAGAAGGCGTTGGACGCCACCGAGATCATCGAAGGCAAGATCACAGGCTTCAACCGCGGCGGCTCGATCGTCGAGGTCGAAGGCGTTCAGGGATTCGTTCCAATGTCGCAGTTGGTCAGCGTCTCCCGAGATCACTTCCGAATGTATCAAGAAGGTGAAGGCGAGGTCGATCCCGAAGTGGATGCGGCGCGTCGAGAGGCCCAGGCCAAAGACCTCGGCAAAAGCCTTCAGATGAAAGTCCTTGAAGTGAACCGCGGCAGAAACCGCGCGATCTTCTCCGAGCGGCAAGCCATTCAGGAGTTCAGGGACGAACAGAAAGCCCGCCTGATCGAAGAACTGAGCGAAGGCGAAGTTCGGATGGGTAAAGTGACCGGCATCAGCAGCTTCGGGGCGTTTGTCGACCTCGGAGGAGCGGACGGTCTGATACACATCTCGGAGCTCTCGTGGAGCCTCGTGAACTCTCCCGATGAGGTGGTCAGCGTCGGCGACGAACTCGATGTCTACGTCCTGAGAGTCGACGCTGAAAACAAAAAAATCGCTCTGAGTCTCCGAAGGCTTCAGCCGGAGCCGTGGGAGACTATCCATGAGCGGCACACCGTTGGCGAGGTGGTCCCCGCAACAGTTACAAAATTGACGAATTTCGGCGCTTTCGCACGAGTGGAGGACTCGGTCGAAGGGCTGATACATATATCCGAGCTGTCGACGAGGATGATTACTCACCCCCGCGAGGTAGTGAGGGAGGGTGACGAGGTCCGGGTGAAGATTCTTCGCATCGAACCTGACAGAAGGCGCCTGGGGCTAAGCCTGAAGCAGACGGAAGATGACGATCTCTTCTAACGCCAAGACCGCCAACGCATTCTCTAAATCAGGAGACGACTAAAGATGGCAAGCAGGTTTGAGAAATTCTCGGAGAGGGCCCGAAGAGTTCTCTCCCTGGCCCAAGAAGAGGCACAGAGGTTTAATCACAACTACATCGGGACGGAGCACATTTTGCTTGGCCTTGTCCGTGAGACGGACGGAGTGGCCGCGAAGGTGCTGACAAACCTCGAGGTCGAGTTGACCAAGGTCCGTTCCGCGGTAGAGTTCATCATTGGCAGAGGCGAACGCGCGACTCCGGGCGAAATCGGCTTGACTCCTCGAGCCAAGAAGGTCATTGAACTCGCCGTCGACGAGGCGCGCCGACTCAGCCACAACTATATCGGGACTGAGCACCTGCTCATCGGTCTGATGCGCGAGGGCGAAGGCGTTCCGGCCGGCGTGCTGGAAAGCCTCGGCGTCAATCTCGACAAAGTGCGTGGCGAAACGACCCGTCTCCTGAGCGCCACGTCCCAACAGCCGCAGGGCAGCGGCAGCCGGAGTTCGACGTCTCGTACGCCGACCCTGGACCAGTTGGGCATTGATCTCACGTCCGCCGCTCGGGCAGGCAAACTCGATCCCACGGTCGGGCGAGAGCAGGAGATCCAGAGAGTCACTCAGATACTCAGCCGGCGCACCAAGAACAACCCTGTGTTGGTAGGCGAGCCGGGAGTCGGAAAGACCGCGATCGTCGAAGCGCTTGCTCAGCGCATTGCGAGCAACGAAGTTCCGGCGACGTTGCAAGGCAAACGGCTGGTCACCCTGGATATGGGCGCATTGGTCGCTGGCACCAAGTATCGCGGTGAATTCGAAGAGCGACTCAAGAAGGTCATCGAAGAGATTCGCAACTCCGGCAACTGCGTGCTGTTCATCGACGAAGTCCACACGATGGTCGGCGCGGGAGCCGCCGAAGGCGCGGTCGACGCGGCGAACATCCTCAAGCCGTCGCTGGCTCGAGGCGAACTCCAGACTATCGGCGCAACGACCCTTGACGACTATCGCAAGTACGTTGAACGCGATCCCGCACTTGAGCGTCGCTTCCAACCCGTCCGAGTCGAAGAGCCTTCGGTCGACGAAACTCTGGAGATTCTGCGCGGCGTCAAGAGCCGGTACGAAGAACACCACCAGCTCGAGATCACCGACGACGCTCTGAGGGCTGCGGCGCATTTGGCCGCTCGCTACATCGCGGACCGCTTCCTTCCGGACAAAGCGATCGACCTGATCGACGAGGCGGCCTCGCGTGTTCGGATCAATTACTCGACGGCTCCGCTGTCCGTGCAAGAAGCGACCAAATTGCTGGACAGCGTTCGGAAAGAAAAAGACGAAGCGATTGCCAACCGCCAGTACGAAGTCGCGGCCGAACTCCGAGATCGCGAAGCCAATCTCACGGAGAAGCTCACTGAACTCGAGAAGAACTGGAAAGACGAGCAGGGCGGCGACCAACCGGAAGTTGACGAGGAAAACATCGCCGAAGTGGTCAGCATGTGGACCTCTATCCCGGTAACTCGACTGGCCGCCACCGAAACCGAACGGTTGATGCACATGGAAGAAGTGCTGCACGAGAAGGTGATCGGCCAGGATACGGCCATCACGGTGGTCTCGAAGGCCGTCCGCCGGGCCAGAGCCGGATTGAAGAACCCGAAACGGCCGACCGGCGCGTTCATGTTCCTCGGTCCGACCGGTGTCGGCAAGACATACTTGGTCCAGAAGCTGGCCGAGTTCATGTTCGGCTCCGAAGAGTCCATGATCCGCATCGACATGTCGGAGTTCATGGAGCGGCACGCCGTCGCCCGGCTCGTCGGCGCGCCTCCCGGATACATCGGATACGACGACGGCGGTCAGTTGACCGAAGCAGTCAGGCGCAAGTCGTACTGCGTCATCCTGCTCGACGAAATCGAGAAGGCGCATCCCGAAGTCTTCAACATTCTGCTGCAGATCTTCGACGACGGTCACTTGACCGACGCGAAAGGCAGGAAAGTCGACTTCCGCAACACGATCATCGTGATGACGTCCAACATCGGTTCCGATCTGATTCGCCAGGACCGATCGATCGGGTTCGCGGCCCGAAGCGACTCCGGACAGTCAGATTCGGAAGCCTACGACCGGATGAAGAACAACGTTCTCGACGAAGTAAAGCGGTTCTTCCGCCCTGAGTTCCTGAACCGTGTCGACGCGACCGAAGTGTTCCATCCGCTCAGTCGTGAACACATGACTCAGATACTGAACTTGATGCTGGTGGAAGTCACGTCGAGCCTGATCGAAAAAGGCATCGACCTGAAAGTCACCGATGCCGCAAAGGAACTGCTCTGCGATGAGGGTTTCGACCCCGTGTTCGGCGCTCGGCCTCTCAGGCGAGTTATCCAGGACACTGTCGAAGACAAGCTGTCGGACGCCATATTGTCTGGCGAACTCGGCCCCGCGTGCACCGCGGTGATCGACGTCGACGACGGCGCGATCGTGGTCCACTCAGAGTCGCCGTTCACGGTGGCTTCGACCTAAAACCAACGTTCGCTGCACAACGGTTAGCAAGGGGGCCTGGGGATGTTTTGAGTTCCCAGGCCCTCGTTTATTATTAGGACTGCGACTCAGTTAAATGGCCAGATCCGCCAAGACCAGAACAGTATTCCTGTGCGACTCTTGCGGCGCCGATACGCCCCGGTGGGAAGGGCGATGCCCTTCGTGCGGCGAATGGAATACGCTCAAAGAAATGAGCGAGCCAGTAGGCGCGCCAGCGGCAACGTCCTGGACCACGAAAGCAGAGTCCATCCGGCTATCGGACGTCTCGACACTGGAAACCCCGCGCCTGCAATTTTCATCCGCCGAGGTGGATCGCGTGCTAGGCGGAGGAATGGTTCCTGGGTCGTTGGCGTTGATTGCAGGCGATCCGGGCATCGGCAAATCGACGCTGTTGCTGCGGTTGGCGGCGGACGTCGGCCAGGGACCCGCCGTTCTGTATGCGACTGGCGAGGAATCCGCCGCCCAGGTCAAGATGCGAGCGGATCGAATGGGCGTCAACTCGGAAGGTTTGCACCTTTTGACGACGACCAGCCTCGACAACGTGATGAGCCAAATCGACTCTCTGAAACCGGGTATGGTCATCGTCGATTCAATACAAACGTTGTACGACGAAGGAGCATCGTCGGAGCCGGGCAGCGTGGCCCAGATTCGGCAGTGCACACGAAAGCTGATGGAACGCGCCAAGGCCGACAACGTGCCGATCTTGCTCAGCGGCCATGTCACGAAAGGCGGCGACATCGCCGGGCCTCGCGTCATGGAGCACATGGTCGATGTTGTGCTGTACATGGAGGGCGACCCGGTCAGCTCGTGGCGCCTATTAAGGTCGGTCAAAAACCGATTTGGGTCCACAAACGAAGTGGGCGTGTTCGAGATGACGGATTCGGGATTGGCCGACGTTGAAGATCCGTCGCAGGCGTTTATCGCCGAGCGTCGTGAGGAGGCTGTCGGCTCGGTCGTTATCGCGACACTCGAAGGATCGAGGCCGTTGCTGGCGGAAATACAAGCGCTGACATCGCCTTCGATGCTCCCCGCATCGCGCCGAGTCGCGAGCGGCGTCGATTTGAACAGAGTGCTGCTCGTGTGCGCCGTTATGGGGCGTCGGGCAGGGGTCGGATTAAGCGGTCAGGACATCGTCGTAAACGTCACCGGGGGCTTGCGCACGTCGGAGACGGCCGCAGATCTTGGCGTTGCGCTGGCGATAGGTTCCAGCGCACGCGACTTGCCGATCGCGTCGGGAATCGCGGCGGCAGGCGAGGTGGGCCTGAGCGGAGAGGTCCGGGCAGTGCCTCAGATAGAGCGCAGAATTTCCGAGGCCGCGCGTCTTGGATTAAGCAAGTTCATCGTCCCCGGCAGAGGACAACATCGTAGAATGCGTGAAGGCGGGCTCGAGATCGTGCCGGTTTCGACGGTCCGACAAGCGCTCCGAGCAGCGTTGGACGTCTCTCAAGAGGGACCTCGATAGTAGAGCGAGAAGTGCCGCGGACCGGAGTCCGCGAGATGACGGGGGCAGACACTGAAGAACGCATATTTTCAATGCATCGGCGGCGCCAGCGGCGACATGATCTTGGGCTCGGTCATCGACGCGGGCGTTCCGATTGAAACAATCCAAGAAGCGCTTGACACGATGAACGTTCGAGGCGTGGAACTGGTGTGCCAGGAAGCCCAAAGAGGCGGGCTGCACGGCAAGCTAGTCACAGTCGAACTGGACGATCGAGCGAAGCGTCCTCGGGCGTGGCAGGATTTCGTTCGGACCGTTGAAGAGTCCGATCTGGATCCAACCGTCAAGCAGCGCGCCACGACGGTGTTCGAGCGTTTGGCCGAGGCCGAAGCCCGCGTTCATAAAACGACGATCGAAGGCGTGCACTTACGTGAGCTCGGCACCCTCGACACGTTGGTGGACGTCGTGGGAGGCGTTGTCGGTCTGGAGGCTCTTGGCATCGAACGATTGTACGCTTCGCCGTTCCCGACAGGTTCGGGCGTTATCAGAAGCGACCACGGATTGCTCCCGGTTCCAGGGCCCGCCACCACGGCGTTGATGGCTATGGTCAGCGCGCCAGTGGTTCCCGCCCCGGGAAACGCCATCGAGACGGGCGAGATGGTCACCCCGACCGGCGCGGCGATCATCACCACGCTGGCGACGTTCCGTCAACCGGCGATGACGTTGGAGACGGTTGGCTACGGACTGGGACAACGTGAGTCGAGAGACTATCCGAACGTGATCGCGTTATGGATCGGCGAGGAGCACGGCGCTTCGTACAACGACGATCTGACCCTGATCGAGACCAACGTGGACGACATGACCGGCGAAGTCCTCGGTTTTGTCCAGGAACGGCTATTCGAAGCAGGCGCTCTGGATGTTTGGTTTACTCCCATCCAGATGAAGAAAAACAGGCCCGCGACCATGGTGAGCGTCATCGTTAGAAAGTCATCGGAGCCCGACGCGATTGCGTTGCTGATGAAAGAAACGACCACGCTTGGAGTTCGGACCCGGCCTCTGACCAGGTACGAGGCTGATCGAGAGATCGCCGAGGCTGAAACGCAATTCGGCACGGTCGCCGTCAAAGTGAAACGCTTGGAGGGCATCGCCGTCGCTGTCGCGCCCGAATACGAAGACTGCCGCCGAATCGCTCTCGAGCAGGACTTGCCGTTGCAGACCGTATATCGCCTGATCGCGAAGGACGCGGAGGCGCAACTGCTCGACTGATCGCACCTATCGTCGAGGATCGCGACTCACCAAAATGTATAGAAGCAGCGGGCATATCCCGGCGCTTGTCCTTGGGCGGTCACGGATGTCCGTCGTGGGTTGGCGTTGGCGTCAAACCGGTTCTGTTGGATTCCGCGACGGTTGTCGTCCCGACTTCGGTGAGACGTCTGCAAAAGGCTCGTATCATGAAGCCGTCTTCAGTTGACCGCGTGGCCTTCCGTTATTAGAATGAAAGCTACGAAGCGGGGTTGGGTTACCGCCTATTCTGGTAATTGCCTCGCTTTTTTGGTTACGGGTTTGGGGACAAATCGAGTCGTGCGCGAATGGATCATGCGTCCATTTGATCCCGAGCCTGTGTCGAATATGCCCCAGTGGCGCAATCGGCAGCGCAGCCGACTTGTAATCGGCAGGTTAGTGGGTTCGAATCCCCTCTGGGGCTCTCGAAACTACCATGTTCCAAGGGCGCCGTTCGTCCGAGCAATGCGGTCTTGGAATAGGCGAATTCGCTATGCTAAACTGTACGGTGGCAATCATGGAGGGGTGGGTGAGTGGTTAATACCACCAGACTGTAAATCTGGCGCCCGGAAGGGCTACGTAGGTTCGAATCCTACCCCCTCCACCACGTAGCATCTACCCGAGAGCAAACGAACGAGCCCACATAGCTCAGTCGGTAGAGCGCGTTCTTGGTAAGAACGAGGTCAGCAGTTCAAATCTGCTTGTGGGCTCCATAATTTGGAGGAGAAAGGTTAAATGGCTAAGCAGAAGTTCGAGAGGACAAAGCCACACGTCAATGTGGGCACCATCGGTCACGTCGACCACGGTAAAACGACGTTGACGTCCGCGATCACGCAGGTGCTCGCTACTGAGGGATTGGCAGAATATCGTGCTTTCGACTCTATCGACAACGCCCCCGAAGAAAGGGAGCGCGGCGTCACGATTGCCATTCAGCACGTCGAATACGAAACCACCGCACGCCACTACGCCCACGTGGACTGCCCGGGCCACGCGGACTACATCAAGAACATGATTACCGGCGCGGCCCAGATGGACGGCGCGATTCTCGTTGTCAGCGCTCCTGACGGCCCCATGCCTCAGACCCGCGAGCACATCCTCCTGGCACGGCAGGTCGAAGTGCCCGCGATCGTGGTTGCGCTCAACAAGGTCGACGCCATGGACGACGAAGAGCTGCTGGAGCTCGTCGAGCTCGAGTTGCAAGAACTCTTGACTGAGTACGGCTTCCCCGGCGACGACATTCCAATCGTCCGAGTCAGCGCGCTCAACGCCCTAGAGTCCGAGGACAAGTCCCGCGAGAACGAATGGGCTCAGGGCATCTGGAGTCTGATGCAGGCCGTGGACGACTACATCCCCGTGCCCGACAGGCCCAAAGACCAGCCCTTCCTCATGCCGGTTGAAGACGTATTCGGCATCAAAGGCCGAGGCACCGTTGTCACCGGCCGTGTCGAGCAAGGCATGGTCCAGGTCGGACAAAACATCGAAATCGTCGGCATCAAGGCCACCGCCACTACGGTGGTAACCGGTGTTGAGATGTTCCACAAGACCCTCGACGAAGGCGAACCCGGAGACGCCGTTGGCGTTCTTCTCCGAGGAGTGGACCGCGACTCGATCGAGCGTGGCCAGGTGCTCGCCGATCCCGGAAGCATCACTCCCCACACCGAATTCGAGGCGCAGGTTTACGTCCTGAGCAAGGACGAGGGCGGAAGGCACACCCCGTTCTTCAACGGATATAAGCCTCAGTTCTACATCCGGACAACCGACGTGACCGGCGACATCAAGCTGCCAGACGGCGTCGAGATGGTTATGCCTGGCGACAACATCGTGATGACAATCAAGCTGATCATGCCCGTGGCGTTGACCGAGCAGCTCCGATTCGCCGTTCGCGAAGGTGGACGCACGGTCGGTTCCGGGGTCATCACCAAGGTTCTCAGCTAAGCCAAACGGCTGCTGATTCACACAGCAAAACTGCCCTCTCGTTAGCTTGATTGCGACGAGAGGGCTTCGATCTATCGGCCCCACCGCGATGTCCGAGCGACAAACAGACGCGGAGCAAGGAGCAATACGATGGCCCGAAGGGGAGAAGCTCGAATACTAGTCAACCTAGGCTGCACCGATTGCCGTGAGCGTACGTACCACTCCTCCAAGAATAGGCGGAACGACCCTCAACGGTTGGAGCTCAAGAAATACTGCCCGCGATGCCGAGCCCACACCATGCACAGAGAGGTGCGGTAGGCGTGGCGCGCGACCCTGGAATAACCCGCAGAATAGGCGCGCAGGCGGCGCGCCGAGCGTTCAACGTCAGGATCTTCGGCGAAGTTATCGCGGAACTGCGGAGAGTCACGTGGCCCTCCCGCCAGGAGACAATGCGTTTGACGCTGATGGTGATTTCAGTTGCGATTTCCGTCGGCGCGTTCCTCTATCTGGTTGACCTTGGGTTTTCGCAGATAGTAGCCTTGCTCCTGGGGAACTGAGAATATGACGACCACCCCGATCGACTCGCGCTGGTACATACTGCATGCCTACTCCGGTCAGGAAGACCGGGTTAAGCGAAACCTGGAACTTCGCATATCCACCATGGATATGAAAGAGAAAATATTCCAGGTAGTGGTGCCCACCGAGGACGAGATGGAAATCCGGGACGGCAAGCGCAAAGCCGTTTCCCGCAGGATCTTCCCCGGCTACATCCTGGTCGAGATGAAAATGGACGACGAGAGCTGGTACGTGGTGCGCAACACGCCCGGCGTAACCGGTTTCGTATCGGCCGAAGACGAAAGCGACAATCGCCCGAAGCCGGTGCCGTTGGAAGAGAGCGAAGTCGACGCGATCCTGAATCAAGTCGCGACCGACACTCCGCGCATCCGCGTAGGGTTGGAAAAAGGCCAAGGCGTCCGGATCATCGACGGTCCGTTCCTGGACTTCATCGGCGTGGTTGACGAAGTGTCGCAAGAAAAATCCAAAGTCAAAGTGTTGGTGTCGTTCTTCGGTCGCGAGACGCCCGTGGAACTGGACTTCCTTCAAGTGGAGCGAACGTAGCTCCTCCGAATAAGAGAAACCCGTCCGATCCTTTTGGGATCCGATGCAACCAGATCGCGACGACCGTAAAGTCAAGCGGATGAATCCGGAAACAAGGCGGTAGAGTGGCCAAGAAAGTACGAGCAATCATCAAGCTGCAGATCGAGGCGGGCAAAGCGACTCCAGCTCCGCCCGTCGGCCCCGCGTTGGGCCAGCACGGCGTCAACATCATGGCGTTCGTGAAGGAGTACAACGAGAAAACCGCGCGAGACATGGGCACCATAATCCCTGTCGAACTCACGGTGTTTGAAGACCGATCGTTTGACTTCATCACCAAGAGCCCTCCGGCGTCGGAAATGTTGCGCCAGGCGGCCGGAATCGACAAAGGCAGCGGCAGCCCGCTCACGGAAAAAGTCGCCACGATCGAGCGCAATAAGGTCCGCGAAATAGCCGAGACCAAGATGCGAGACCTCAACGCCGCCGACATCGAAGGCGCAATGCGCATCATCGAAGGCACCGCGCGGAGCATGGGCATCCAGGTTCGATAACAGGCCCGCAAGTGAATCTCGGCAGTTGTCGCGAGACTGAGGTAACGACACAATGGCATCACGAGGAAAGCGCTACGCGCAAGCTGAAGCGCTAATCGACCGAGAAGCAGAGTATGAGCCTCCCGAGGCAGTGGCGCTGATCAAGAAGACAGCGACAGCCAAGTTCGACGAAACCGTTGAACTCCACCTGCGTACGGGCGCCGATCCAAGACACGCCGACCAGATGGTTCGCGGAGTCGCGATCTTGCCGCACGGCGTTGGCAAGCCCGTGCGAACACTGGTGTTCACCCAGGGCGAGGCGATGAAAGTGGCCGAAGACGCCGGCGCGGACAGAGTCGGAAACGACGATGTCATCAAAGAGATCGAAGACGGCTGGCTGGAATTCGACGTTTCCATCGCCACGCCGGACATGATGGGCAAGATCGGCAAGCTCGGTCGCATCCTGGGCCGCCGAGGACTGATGCCCAACCCGAGGACCGGCACCGTGGTGCAGCCCGAGAACATACGGGACGCGGTAGCCGACGCCAAGAAAGGACGCGTGGAGTACCGCCTAGATCGAACCGGGATGATCCACGTTCCGTTGGGCAAGGCCAGCTTCGAAGACGATGCCTTGTTGGACAACCTCACCATGTTGATGGACAACGTGATGAGGTCGCGTCCTGCGGGCGTCAAGGGCCAGTTCATCAGGGCAGGCTTCTTGACGACAACGATGGGACCGAGCGTGCCGCTTGATGTTGCGACCACTTCGGCCCTTCGTGTAGAATAGTCCAAGTAGCCACAGACAGCGGGCTCCGTTCGCGCGGATTAAAACAGCCAGCCCGCCGAGGCACGGTCGGAAATCGCGAAAGCGACCCGATTGCGAGCATCGAAGAAGATGCCCCGAGTCTGTGGCTCGGGGCTTTTTATTTGCCCAGAGTTGAGGCACTTTGGATTTGTTTTGTAGGGGAGGGTTTCAAACCCTCCCGCCGGTTCCGATCCAAGTCAATCTGCACGATTAAGGATCATACGGCCGCCGAACGCCGCAACTGAAAAGATACAAACAACCGTCCGGTCGCGACGATGCTGTTTGGATGATCGTGGGACCCGGCAAAAGATAATTGATCTTGAGGTGGCCGCCGTCGGGGCGCCAACTCTGCCTAAGGAGCGACACTTGCCGACACAGGAAAAGATGCAAGCAGTTGATGAGCTCGCCGAGCGCTTCACCAAGAGCACCATAATGGTCACGACCGATTATTCCGGTCTCCGCGTCGGGCAGATGACCGCGCTTCGGCGCGCGATGCGAGAGAGTGGGATCGAATACCGGGTGATCAAGAATTCACTGGCGTTGATGGCGGCCGATGCAGCTGGCAAACCAGCCGTAAAGGACGTGATCGAAGGCCCAACCGCGATTGCCTTCGGATCCGGAGACGCCTCCGAGCTCGCTAAGGCGCTTGCAACCTTCATCCGCGTCAACAGGTCTGCCCTCAAGATCCGGGGCGCCGAACTCGATGGACGGGCGCTGACTCCGACGGAAGTCCAGCAGTTAGCCAGCTTGCCCGGAAAGGACGAGTTGGTAGCGCAGCTTCTGGCCCAGATGCTAGCCCCGATCACAGGTTTGGTCAGGGTGATGAACGGGCCCGTAGGCGGGTTGGCCCGTGTGCTTCAGGCGCATGTGGACAACATGGCCCAAGCAGGCGGCAGCGCACCTGAAGCCAGCGCCGCTGCTAACGATGACAATGCCGCCGACGACACCGCCGCCGCGGACGATGGCGATGCGGCGGCCGACGCGTCTGGCACGGGCGATGACGATGCTGTCGACGACACCGCCGCCGCGGACGATGGCGATGCGGCGGACGACACCGGCGCTGCAGACGACGATGCTGTCGACGACACCGGCGCCGCGGAGGACGACACGCCGGAAGGCGATGACCCTGCTGACGAAGCCGATGCGCCTGAAGGCGATGACTCGCCAGAGGGAAACGACACGTCAGACGACAACGACACGTCAGACGACAACGAAACGCAGGAAGAAGAATAGGGCCGTCGAGTTCGGCGGTGTACGAGGTACGCTTAGGAGGAATTGGAAATGGCGATTACGAAAGACGAACTGGTCGAAGCAATCAAAGGGATGTCGGTTCTGGAACTCTCCGAAGTCGTCAAGGCTCTCGAGGAAGAGTTCGGAGTCAGTGCAGCAGCGCCCATAGCGATGGCCACGGTCGGCGGAGTGGCGGCAACCGCTGAAGCCGCCGCCGAAGAAGAGCAGACCGAATTTAACGTGATGCTTCAGGAAATCGGCCCGAATAAGATCAACGTCATCAAGGCCGTCCGCGAAGTCACCACCCTGGGCCTCAAAGAAGCCAAAGAGCTCGTTGAGAGCGCGCCGACGGCGGTCAAAGAAGCCATTGCGAAAGACGACGCCGACGCCCTCAAAGAGAAGCTGGAAGGCGCTGGCGCAACCGTAGCCGTCGAGTAACCAACCGGCCAAGCCCAAAGATAAGAAACCCGCCCCAATCACAGGGGCGGGTTTTTGCTATGGTTCATGAAAGCAAACTCAGCGATCATAGCGATGTCGCTCCAGATATCTCTACGCGATTCGGACCGCGCTACTCTCCTCCTACATTGAGGTTGAGAATCGCGGTCTCAATCGTTTCGAATATCGCTCGATCGGTGCTGAATTCAACGGACACCGTCGGGTCGTTTGCGACCGTTTGCCGAATCGAAGAGTCGTAATTCAACCGGGTTTCAAACGCGGTGTAGATCTGTTGGGTTATCGGTACGCTGTACAACCCAAAGCCGTTGCGGTCGATTGTCTTGGTTTCGGAGTTTGCGTCCACGCCAGATCCATTCGGTATCGAGATCAAGGCTGTGCCGTCGGCAGCGATGGTATCTTGATTTTCATAGTACAGACTGAAACGCACAACGAGTTCGTTGCCGTCTCGCATGGCGAAGAGGTTGCCAATGTACGTCGGTTCAGGCGAGCCGGTTAGGCTAGGCGAGCTTATGTTTAATGCGGGCATGAACAAGACGATGAAGAAGGTTATCATCCAGAGTACCGCGTAACCGTACCCGCCGCCAGCAACCGAAGGTCGTTTGAATAGATAGACCGGTACTACCCACAAAAACCACGCTGCCAACGGCGAGGTGTTGATCCCTGAGTCAGCGAGACTTTTTCGGTCCCAGGAAAAGCAAACCGATGTTGATGGTCCAAACGGCTGCGGCACTCCACCACAACGCGATCCCGGCGTCAATCATCCACGCGTCGAGCAATACTTCGAGAAGTGGGACGAAAGCCGTGATCCAAACGAACGCATGGTTGGGTCGCCCTGCCGAAGTCGGTTGAGCAGGTGGACCAGGAGTTTCAGAGTGTCGCAGTGCCCGCGTCGGCTTCCCGCACCAGCGACATCTCTACGAATCAGAATTATTCTGCCCTCCACATTGCGGGCACGCAATGCCGTCTAGTGTTGCGGCATTGCTGCGAGAGGAGGATTTGCGTTCCGGTGTAGGCTGCCCCGCGTACCTTCGTCGCGCGCGGCCATCATCGACTCGAAAGTCACCTTCGGCGGGGATCCCACTGCCTCTTGTTCGCGAGATTCGGTAATCGGCGCCGCCTCGACCGTTGCGTTGATTTGGTCTCCGCCGGCCGACCCTTCCCGCGAATCAGTTTTTGTGTCGTGGGAAACCGCGAAGGCGGCTCCGCATCCGCCACAAAACTTATCGTCGTTGCCAAGCCCGTTTCCGCACTGCGTGCAAACCCGCGTTGCCATGAGCCCGCGCCTCCGACCTACGGCGTGCCGAAACTGAGGGTCACACTTTGTGGGTGACTGAGGTTCGGTAACCGCAAGTAAATGATATCAGCGACCATTGTACACGATATCCGCGTTGAGTCAACGGGAACCCAACGCTACACGGTCAATATGTCGCGGATAACAGGGCAACCTCAATGAAATCGAGCATTGTAAAACCGGTCAATGACCCAGGGCATCCGCGATCGCAATGCTTCACACGGATTCCCTATAGCCTCAAATACGGTATCGTCTGCGGTCCTTGCGGCAGAACGCACACCTTGCTTTCGGCGCCGTGTCGCTTGAGCGCCGCCGCAACCGCCGCTTCGACATTGTGTATGGGCGTCAGGTGCGCCGCCCTCACTTGCTCGTCAGACAAGTAGTCGGATTTGAGTTGAACGTCCGCTTTGAGTTGAATTTGCGCCTGGAGTTGCACTTGCCACTGATCGTGGCGGTTGTGCCCCGGACTTCGAATCGTTCGCAGCAAATCGACGGGGCTACTGCCCGACCGGAGCAGCTCGGCGTATAGCCCGTGTTCGGGCACTCCGTCCGAGCACTCAGCGGCACAGATAATCGTGCCACCCTGTTTGACCACCTGAGCCGCCGCGGACATCCCTTTGACCGCCTGGTACAGGTTCAGGTCCTGCGGATAGCCGCTGTTTGTCGTTACCACCACATCGAACGGCTCGTCGACCGGTTGCATGGCAGTGCTTCGCGCGAACCGGCACGCGGTCCGGTGCACAGCTTCCGGATCGCCGGTGTACACGCTCGTGATCCGATGATCGCGGTTGATCGTGACGTCGACCGCGAAGTGAACGCCGGTCTGGCGGCTGATCTGCCTGATCGCGTCGTGGACTGGGTTGCCTTCCGTGATCCCCCAGACCGAATTCGGATGAGCGATCATCTCGGCGTTGTGGAGTCGCATCGTGGTGTCGAAACCCGCCATTCCCGGCGCGACCATTTTCGGTCCGCCCGAGAACCCTGCGAAGAAGTGCGGCTCGACGAAACCGGTGGTGATGCGGACGTCAGCATTCACCCAAAGGCGGTTCAGCCAGATGGGTATGCCGTTGGGCGTCTCGCCGGTTAACTCCAGGGTGTCCGGGTCGAAAGCGTCGTGGTTGACGACGCGGTACGAGTCGACGACTTCCGCGCCAAGCATCTCTCGCAGTTCGTTTCGCGTATTGGCGCGATGAGTGCCCGTGGCGATCAGAATCGTGATCTGCTCGGTGTCGACGTGGCCGAGCTCCCGCAAGACGGCGGGGAGCACCAGCTTGCTGGGCATCGGGCGAGTGATGTCGCACACCGAGATCGCGACGGTGTCGGCTGGCGCTGCCATGCGCCGCAGCGGATCGACGCCGACGGGATCGCGCAACGCGGTCCTGATCGCGCCGACCTCGTCCGGCAGACCGGGAATGAACAGCGGCTCGATGACCGTCGTTCGGTCGTCGGGGAGCGACACGGTCATGCCGTCTCGACCGTAGGCCAGCTCGATGTTCAACTTGCGCACTCGCGTGGTCGCAGTTTGCCGTCGTTGTCGGCGCGGTGGCTCTCGAAAGCGCCTATTTGTCCGTGCCTCCAGGGAAGCACTTGACGCACCCAACGTTGCTGAGGGCTTGGTTGAGTCCGCTGGCGTAGGCTTTGCGCGCGGACGCGCGCCCGCACGGCGCGAACCCTGGCCGATGACGTCCGGCGGAGCGAGGTTCGCAATCCGCTCGGACCGCGGAAACGTATCTCGGACAGCCTCGCGCCTGCCGTTTGGCGACCCGGGGTCGTCCTGTGCGGACCTGCAGCGTGCGTGGCCATGGGCATCGCCGCAAGAGTCAATGCAATCAACGCGGCGGCGACCATCCTGCCAGGCTTGCTCGAAACGATCGACGCCAACCTTGGGCGCTTCGCCGGAGCAGGCTCGAAGATATCTGGATCGAGACCGATGTGAAGCATCTCATGCTGGTCTCCGCGTTTGACTGCTTCGAGCTCTTCAGCGGTCAAGCGTAGGTCGCCGAGGCCGTCGCTGGGCCTCGACCGAACTCCGACTGGAGTCGGCGGTCAGTCATCAAACCTTGGACAATCTGGTTCAAACCTTCTTTACTCATTTATCCCTCCCTCGACCTATGCGGACGTTGCCCCACTTCTGTTCACTTGTGTTTGTCGCCAGTGATCCAAAGGCAAAACCAGGCACTTTGCCCCGCCTCCGGCTTTGTAGAATCCGGACAACTGCGCTTCTTCCACCGCCAAACCCAGACCTTCGATTTCCCGTCGGAGCTTTGCCGAAATCGCGCCCGTGACCACCGTGTCGCCCACGGTGATCGCGTTACAAACGAAGTTGCGAGCGTCGTCGGATCCCGCGTAAAGAATAGCACGCTGGTCAAGCGTACTGCCCCTAATTGAGCCCTGATCGATGCCGAACCCGGGCTCGTGAACCAGGTAGCCTTTGTCGCCCAATCTGCCGACGACCATGTCCAGTTGCAGGTACCGAATATCCGAAAGATGGATGAACTCGACGCTCGCGTTCGCAACGAGCGGCAGCAACCTCAACAGATACTGCTCCCCTCGGTGCGTGGAACCGGGTTTGATGCCGACCAGGTACGAGCCGTCATGGAGCCGCAGGATGTTCCCGCCATCCAGAGTCATACCGGGCGGCAGAGACTCGGTCGTGAAATCGTGTCGTTCGAGCCAATCCGCGAACAGCAACGGCTCGTCCTCGCCGCGCGGTCCGTCGTTGCGAAGCAGGAGAGCTTTGTTTTCCGCGTTGATCAGAGCGCCGTCAGCCGTGAACACCTGCGCGGGCGAGCTCGCGGACGGTTCCATGAACTCCAGGCGCGCTCCAAGGTCCTCCAGCAGGCGCACGAGCCGCTCCCACTGTTCTCGTGCTTTGGCGCGGTCCACTTGCTCGGTGTACGCCATCCATGGGTTGAACAGGAAATGGGCGTCGTAGTAGTCCGGTGGGCAGACGAGAAAGCGAGGTCGTCGACCGAGATCTGGGTCCGGATTTTCGCCCCCCGCCGCCGGATCGGATGACCCGTCAGTCGCCATCTTCGGCGTCGAAGATCCAAACTTCGCGGCCGGCCGGAAGTGCCGTGTCGACGATGTCGATCCGCGATGAGCCAAGACGCCGCACGCGGTGCTGCGTCGCCAGCCAGCCCTCGGGCGTTTCGAGTGTCGAGTCCAGGGCGGTCAACTCCGGGATGTAGTAGTGCATCGGAACGACGACACGAGGTGACAGCGATTCGACCAGGATGTCGACCTGCTCGTTGGTTAGCAGATGGCTGGAATCGTCGACCGTCACCATCAGCACGTCCACCCGCCTCAGCGCATCTCTGACCGAGTCGGGGAGACCGTGTCGATTGTCGCCGATGTGGCAGAATCGGACCCCCGCCACGTCGACCACGAAGATCGTGTTGACCATACCGCGCCGACCCGAGTTGCCGGAGTGCAGGTCCATGACCCCTGTGACGCTGAGATCGTCCAGCCGGAACACGCCCGGTCCACGCAGGACCGTCGGCTGTCCGGGAAGCGGACCGAGATCGTTGTGATCGAAATGATCGTGCGTCACGGCGACGATATCTGACTCCACCGGCGGAAACCGACGCACGAACCAGCGACCGCCTTCAGGATCGCCGAACGGATCGATCAGCAGCGACCGTCCCTGCTCGGTCCGCCACACGAACGCGCAGTGACCCAAGTGCCAGGCTGGCGCTCACCGTTCCGCTCCGCGCCTGAGCACCGTCTCGCATAGGTGGGCCGCATCGATCAGGTCGGGGATCGTCACGTACTCGCGCACGGTGTGCATGTTGTGGTCGGCCATCCCGACGACGACCGCGCTGATGCCGTTCAGCCGGAACACGTTGCCGTCGGTACCGCCGCCGGACGGGTGCATCGACGGCGTCAGCCCCAACTCGGTCAACGCCGCTTTGGCTCTGGTCGTCGCCGGGTCGTTGTCGGTCAGCGTGTACGTCTCGAACTCGGTGTGCACGTGGTCTTCGATGACGGCGTCGGGGAACGCTTTGCGGATCTCGTTGACGGCGTCGGTGAACTGGATGCGCAGGCCGTCCAGGCTCTCCAGGTTGCGGCTCCGGAACTCTCCGGCGATCGTCGTGTTCTCGGGCACGGCGTTGCGCACGCTCCCGCCCTCGATCGACCCGATGTTGAACGTCGTCTCGTCGTCCAGCCGACCCTGCGGGAAGCGCGTGATGAGCTCGGCGGCGATCTTGATGGCCGACAACCCCTTCTCCGGCTCGACTCCCGCGTGCGCCGCGCGCCCCGTGATCTCGATGTCGAACCCAACGTACGTCGGACTCGACGACGTGATCTGCGAGGGCGGACCTTCGCCGTCGAACACGATCGCTTCCTTCCCGGAGAGCATCGAGAAATCGAGGTTTCGAGCGCCTACCAGGCCGATCTCCTCTTCTCGCGTGAACGCGACCTCGATCGACGCGTGCGGAGTTCCGTCCTCGTAGATCGACGTCAGCGCCTCCAGAATCGCCGCGAGACCGGCTTTGCAGTCGCCGCCGAGGATCGTCGTGCCATCCGATACGATCCGCTCTTGGTCGACTGACGGCTTCACGCCTCGACCGGGCTCGACGGTATCCATGTGGGCCGACAGAATCAACGGGTTGTCGCCGCCGTCGTTTGCGATCACGTTGCCATAGGCGTCCCTGCGTACCGTGAGGCCCATCGCCTCCAGCCGCGCGATTAGGTCCAGGGCAACTTCCTCTTCCTCGCCCGACGGGCTGTCGATGCGGGCCAGGTCGCAAAACGTATTAACGAGTCTGTCTCGGTCGATCATCCATTGCCTCTCGATCCAAAGCTCGCTCCATTGTATGTGGTGACGGCACCGTGTCAAGGAAATGGATTGGACCCAGGAAGGCAAGGAATGTACACTACGTCCCACGAAATCATGCATCCAGTGGAGGCGCCCGATGACAGCCGAATCCACCGACCCCCAAGCCTCGATGATTCGGGATTTTCCCGCCAACGGGAGGCCTCGAGAGCGCTTGCGGTCTCTCGGACCCGGTCATCTGAGCAATTCGGAACTCATAGCGATACTGCTCAGGGTTGGGCCCAAAGGCGAGGACGTGCTGTCACCTTGTCAATGACCCCTCGACTGGGTAGGACCACAACGTTGATGGAGTCCGCGAAGACCTCTATGCGGCTTGCGAATAGGCGTATCACTTCTCCTCGATCGGCCCCGTCCAAATCTCCGAGCGATTTTCGGATCGAGTCGGCGGCCTCTTGAAAACTGTCGAGCAGGTCTAATTCGCTGACGGCGTCGCTTGCCTCGGCTTCCAACCGAGTGATCTCCTCTAGGAAGTGCTCTTTACGCTCTCGCGGGAAACTGATCTGTGTCGCCATGCCCTCTTCATCTACGTATTCGTTGACAAACGCCGTGACGATGCGTTGCTCTTTTCGCTTGATGCTGTCAAGTACACTCTGCACTCTGTCCAGTTCCGAGACAGCTCCACCGCTTTCAATCTCTGTCCGGCGCGACGCAAGCATGGCAGCGATGGACTCGGGATGCTCCAATATGTGCTTTACTTTCTCCCACACGGCGTCTTCAACTTTCGGAGCGCCAACACGCCGTCGTGCGCATCCGAGGTTTTGAAAACTGCACCGTAGCACTCGTAGCGCCGTCGCCAGATGTCGGTCTGGAAGCGCTCGATCTGGCCGTCCGAGCCTTTTCTTCTCCGATACTGCCTGTCACGCCTAGGGTGGTAACGATTCCCACATGTACCGCACCACATCATTCCGCGCAAAGGGAAGTCAAGGCTCACACCTTTCTTTGCTCTGAGGCGCTTATTCTGTTGCCTGAGGCGCTGGACTGCCGCCCAAGTGACTTCGTCAATTATTGGCGGATACGGCACTTCTATCCAGTCCTCTCGAGGATAGTAGGTGATGCGGCGTGCCCGCTTATCGCCAACATCTTTGGACAGCCGGCGTTTGCGCCCGAAACACCCTGTCCCTCCATAGTTTGGGTGTCCGAGGTATTCCGTAATATTGGGTTTGGTCCACTCCTGCCGCGAGGTGTGGATATCCCATCGTGGTTCAACGCGTCGGCAATCTCGGTACGACTGTTTCCGCCAGCGTACATTCGATAGATGCGCCGGACAATCTCGGCTTCAGGTGGGTTGATAATCGGGTATCCATCATGCTCCTTCTTGTACCCGAAACGAATATGAGACGGCGCTTTGCCCCTCTTAGCTCTGCCGCGTATTCCCATAGAGACTCGTTGGCGGATACTGTCCAATTCGATCTTGCCGACCGCCGCTAGAATACCGAAAGTGCCGACATCGATTGTGTCCTTGACCGCATCCAGTTTGATGTCGGTCCCTTCGATGGCCTCCATCAAGGCTGCGGCAGGGTACTGTTGGCTGTCAGCACAAATGGGACAGAATGCTAATGGAGACTTTGAGCTGACAGCCAACAGGCGTGAAGTCCCTGAGCTACGTAGCCTTCACCGTAAAGCTGCCTGGAGTTATTTCGACATTCCCCTGGTGCCAGTATAGCCTCGGGGTCAAGGCCCCATGGCTTGGCCCTTACTAGCACTACCCAGGCCCACCCGCGCCAGAGATTTGAGGGCAAAGGGGGGAGCTACGTGGTGCGCCTGCTGCCTGACGCGCGTCCCACTGCCAGCTCAGCCGTCACAAAAGGGGCTCATCTCCAAAAATAGGTTCGGGGCCTGGTAGCGAGGATGCTATTAAGGCTTATAAGGCTGTTGAGAGGTACGATGGGACTCCTGGCCGTTTAGCTTCCACCACCCCGAGACCCTGCCTCTGAAGGTGCTCAGCTTGACCTCGCCTGTTTGATTGTAAGACCGCCAAGTACCATTGTCAGGATAGCCCAACTCAAAAAGCCAATGAACCATAGAATTCCACCAATAGCTGCGGCGGTTGAGGTCTCAGATAAGCCAGGGTCTCCTGCTGGCATGAACATGCTTATCAAAAAGAACGCTC
>JASMDM010000074.1 GCA_030752795.1 SAR202 cluster bacterium
TCATGTACCGCGAGGCGCAGAACATCGCCCACATCGACGTTGCGATGCCTGTCGTGGTGCAGCTCATGCTGGACCCGACGGTGTCGGGCGTGGCATTCACCGTCAATCCGGTCACGGCCAATCCCGCCGAGATCGTAATAAACTCTTGCTGGGGATTGGGCGAAGCGGTCGTATCCGGTATCGTCAATCCCGATCACATCGTGGTGTCGAAAGACAGTTTGACGGTCACCGAGTTCCAAGTCTCCAGCAAAGACACCATGGTGGTCAGGGACGGCAACCACGGAACGAAGCAAGTCGCTGTTCCATCGGCGCAAGCTCAGGCTCGATCGCTGACCGGAGAGCAGATAACGTCTCTGTGTGAGATGGCGACGGCGCTCGAAGTCAGCTACGGAGCCTCGCAGGACATCGAGTTCGCATTCGAGGGCGATACGCTGAGTCTGCTGCAGTCCCGCCCCATCACGACCCTATAACTGGTGTGAACCGCGACGCAGTCGTTTATCTATCACCCAGAGCGACACCGCGTGACCCGCCCATCTTCGCCTCACGCCGCGCCTGCCGGCGGTCACTTTGAACACACCGAGGCCTTAGGCGTGGTGGAACAAAGAGACCTGCTTGTGTAGAATTGATCCAAGAGTGGAATTCACGTGATCGTTCGTATCCCGACGTTCATCAGCGCAACGTCTTCAGAGCATGCCAATGGAATCAGAGCCGCAGGCAACACCCGTCGTCAGAGGCGGCCCCAATAGCGGCGCCATAGTCGCAATGACCGGGGGGACCCATCACCATGGGCCGCCGATCGGACAACGACATCGTCGTCGACGAAACCACCGTCTCCCGCCGTCATTCCCTGATAATGGAGACGCCTGACGGTTATGTCGTGCGCGACTTGAACACGACCAACGGAACGTTCGTCAACCAAAACTGGCTCGATCAATCCGAGCGGATCCTTCATCGTGGCGATCAGATCAGGCTTGGCGGCAGCGAGGTCACGATAATGTTCCGCCAGGAAGGCCCGCGCACGATGACCATGACCACCGCGGCGCCTCCGCTCTCGGAACAGCCGGCGGCGCCGATTACTGACCTTTCAATTGAGCACGCCTGTCCAACCTCCCGCTCCTGCCGTGATACTGGAGGCCGTGGACGCCGCGCTTTTATCGGCTCTGGGATCGAAAAAGGGACCGTGGTCAGCCGCGTCGAGCTTCTCGGAGAGCTCTGGCCCGACGAAATCGATGACGCCGGCACGACCTTCATGCCGGATGCCGCCGTGGCAAGGGTCCGGTCACAGCTGGATCAGGACCCCGACAACCCAGTCAGCCTCGTGACGGTTGGCAATTTCGGATACCTCCTCGTCTAGATAAAGACGCGTCGGTTTCAGACGGAGTACTTCAGATTTGGTTTCGTTGCCTCTAGGCAGCAGCCTTGGCAGATATCGCGTGGTTGAACAGAACGGGCGCGCGGGATGGCCACCGTATTCCGGGCGCTCGACCCCAATCTGGACCGTTACATCGCGGTCAAGGTTCTGCCGTCCTATTACACCGACGACCCGACGTTCGTCGAACGATTCGCACAAGAAGCCCAGACGGTCGCCCGCCTCCGACACGCCAACATCCTTCAAATTTACGACTTCGGCGAAGACAAGGCAACCAGTCCAGCCGGACGTGGCAAGCGCCTGGCGCGGCCATGTTCATCGGGCGATCGAGCGCCACGATATTCTTGATCATTGGCGAGAGCACCAGCGTTGTCGGCAACGCATTGGAACTCGTCGAAGATTCGCTTTCACAGATCGGTCCCGAACCGACGCCGGGCGTCGGCATAGTGCGGCCGTAGGCCCTCATTACTGTTGACAGGATTCTCGCCAGGGTGTAGTAAATAGGGCTGTCGCAGCGGCGCCTGTTCGTGAGCGCTCACTCGCGACTTGCAGCTGTCCGATTGTTCGACGCAACCCTATCCTGCACTCGGTGATCTCGTGACTAATCAAGACACATCCGACCAAACCGTGCGAACCATGGCCGACGCCGTCGGCGTCCCACTCTCCGAAGAAGAGAGCGCGAATCTCGTCGCCGGTCTCTGGGCCCTGGCGGCGGACATGACGTCACTGGATGCCATGGACCTCCGTGACGTGGAGCCCGCGCCGGTTTTTCAGGCGCTGCCCCAGGCCAAGACCCGATGACCGCCTCGGATCTGTGCTACCTCTCGATCGCCGAGGCTGCCGATCGAATCTCGGCGGGCCGCCTCTCTCCCGTTGAGCTCATCCAAGCCCACCTCGATCGAATCGATAAGACGCAGCCTCAACTCAATTCGTTCATTACCCTTCTCGCCGATGACGCCATAGAGCAGGCAACGCAAGCCGAAACTGAGATTCGAGCCGACAATTCTCGCGGACCGCTCCACGGCATCCCGATCGGGCTCAAAGATCTTTATTACACAAAGGGCATTCGCACGACCGTCGGCTCCGCAATTCTGCGGGATTTTGTCCCTGACTATGACGCCGCCGTAACCGAGCGATTCAGAGACGCTGGCGCGATCATCGTCGGCAAGCTCCAGATGCACGAGTTCGCGCTGGGATCGACCAGCACGAATCCGCACGACGGCCCAGCCAGAAACCCGTGGGACACTTCCCGAGTCACCGGAGGCTCCAGCGGCGGTTCGGGCGCGGCGGTCGCGGCCGGTCAGTGCATGGGCGCGCTCGGCAGCGACACCGGCGGATCGATTCGCATCCCATCCGGGCTCTGCGGAATCGTCGGATTCAAGCCAACGTTCGGCCGGGTCAGCAGGCACGGCGTGTACCCTCTAGCATGGACGCTCGACACCGTCGGGCCGATGACCCGCACGGTCCAGGACTCGGCGATCATCATGAACACGATCGCCGGGCACGACCCTCGCGACCAGTCATCCGTGACGGCTCCGGACGAAGACTTCACGTCTGAACTCGACGCCGGGGTTCGGGGATTGCGAGTCGGAGTGCCCGAGGAGTTCTTCTACGACGTTATCGACCCGGAGGTGTCCGCGGCGGTCGATCGGGCAATCGGCGTGCTGGCGGACTTGGGCGCATCCGTCGAGCGAGTTTCGATCCCGGTTCTCGACCACTCGCTGGCAATCTCGTCGACAATCCTGATGACCGAGGCCGCCGAGGTCCACGCGACGCATCTAAGAGAGCAGCCCGAGCTCATTGGGGCCGACGTTCGCGGACGGCTCCACGCGGGGACGCTCACGCCCGCGGTCAGCTACATCAAGGCGCAACGCGCCCGGGCCGCGTTCAACCAGGGCATGGCCGAGGCGATGGGACGGTTCGACGTGCTCGTAGCGCCAACCGCGGTCACGGGCGCGCCCGGAATCGAAGAGACGGTCGTCGATGTTGGCGGGCGCTCCGAGAACATTCTCTCGCTGATGTCGCGCTTGACCAGGCCGTTTAATATCTGCGGATATCCAACGGCATCAGTCCCGTGTGGCTTTACGAACGCTGGAATGCCGATTGGCCTCCAGATAGCGGCCAGCCCGTTCGCCGATGCAACCGCGCTCCGCGCCGCCCACGCCTACGAACAAGCGACGGAGTGGCACACGTGCAAGCCGCCCGTCTAGCCAACATCGGTCCTCCATCGCTCTCCGAGCCAACGCGAGAGCGAATCCATCGATTACAAAACCGAAGGAGACGAAACATTGAGTTCACAGACCAGCGCCCAGGGATTGTCCCTGTACGATGCGGCCCGCGCAGCCGGAGTCACCTTCTCGCAAGAGTTTGTCGCCCAGGACAAGTTCGTCGAGGCGAACCACATGAAGTTCCACTACCAGGAGTGGGGCGCCCCGGGCAACCCCGACATGCTGGTTCTTCACGGATTCGCCCAGACGTGCCACTCCTGGGACTTCGTCTCGCTTGGTTTTGCCGACCGGTTTCACGTGATCGCCCTCGATCAGCGCGGACACGGCGACTCCGATTGGGCCCCGGACGGCGACTACTCGCCGGAGACCCAACAGGCCGACATCAACGGCGTCGTCGAGGCGATAGGCCTCGACAATTTCGTGCTTATGGGTCTGTCCATGGGCGGTCGCAATTCGTTCACGTTCGCCGCCAGCCATCCTGAGCGCATCCGCGCGCTGGTGATCGTCGATGCCGGCCCGCAGAATATGCAGGCAGGTTCGCAGAATATTCGATCGTTCGTGCAACAGGATGACGAGCTCGAGTCGGTCGACGCGTTCGTGCAGCGGGTCATCAGTTTCAATCCGCGCCGGGATCCGGTTCAGGTGCGGGGCAGCATCCGGCACAACTTGAAGCAGCTCCCAAACGGCAACTGGACCTGGAAATACGACAAGGCGCTCCGTTCGGCCAACCGTCGGATGCAGCAGGATCCAGCGGTGTCCGAACGTCTTTGGGGATACCTCGAGAGTCTGCAGTGCCCGACGTTGGTGGTGAAAGGCGCTGACAGCGACATCATAGCCGCCGATACGGCGGGCAGCATGCACGAGCGAATTCCGAACGGACAGCTGACGACGGTCGAAAACGCGGGGCATCTCGTGATGGGCGACAACCCGTCCGGGTTCGAACAGGCTGTGACGTCATTCCTCAACGACTTCGCGTAGGGATCGGATTTGTGGGCCGCCGATTTCGCAGGGCGGCGTTGTGACTCTCGTGGTGGGCACTGGGCGAGCGGAGCGACAAGGTCTGTTTATTCGAAGTGAGCTCGACCAGGGCCGCAACGCGGTAATGCCGTTTACCCGGCAGTAGATCGGGTGCACAGTTGTCGCTTGGAGGTCCGGTTTCCAGGGTTGGGCTGTCCCACCCGCCCGCCCGCGAAGGTCTTTGGGGGACACCCCAGGCCTCGGCAGGGCTTCGCCCTTGCAACCCGATTCCTTGGCCTGTACGGAGGCGATTCATCGGGGAAAATAGTTCTGACCGCGTCGTCAAACACCGATCGACGACATCGGAACAACGTAAGGGGGTCGTAACTTTAAATGCGAACGTGGTGGGCAACAAACTGGATCGAGCACAAATGCATATCCAAACAACGGCGCCGTCCAATCTCTGAGACCCGTCCCACGATTTCGGGAGTCGCGAAACGATAGAGGTGATTCTCATGGCAAGCCAAGAACTGCTTAGCGTTGCGGAGCGTCGAGACATCGAGGCGTTGATAACGTCTTTCAATAATCACGGGTGCGGCACGGGGCTGGATGTTATCGCGCAGAAGGCGTTGCGCCGGCTCCTCGATGCACTCGACGACGCCGAGCGCATCATTTCGGGACAGGCCTCTGACTAGGCAGGCGACGACGACTGCCAGTCGGTACTCTCCTTCGGATGGCGCAGCCGGTTTGCGGCTGCGATTCGGCGCGTGCTACAATTGGCGCGAAAGAAAGAAGAGAGAAAATAAGTAACAGGGACCCGAGGAGACGGGCTTGGACAACGCTGAAAAGCAAGCCATTATCGCTGAATATCAGACCCACGACAAAGATACTGGCTCAACTGAGACACAGGTCGCCGTACTCACGGCAAGAATAGTCCGGCTCACGCAGCATCTGCGCGAGAACAAGCACGACGAGTCCACACGGCGTGGGCTTCTCATGATGGTAGGTAGGCGACGGCGACTGCTCCGTTACCTCAACGCCCAAGACGTCACGCGATACCGGACACTGATTTCGAGGCTCGGTCTCAGAAGATAGCTTCTAGCTACGCAGCACCCGCCAGGGTGCTTTCTTCTTTCCCTTTGGTTCCGCCTTTAGGAGGCATTGTATTTCATGATATCCAATTTTGAACGTAACGTTGGCCGTGGCGCCATATCATTTCAAACCGGCAAACTCGCTCAACAGGCCAACGGCTCGGTCCTCGTAACCAGCGGTGAAAACGTCATTCTGGTAGCAGTCACGATGGCCAACCCCAGGGAAGGCATTGACTTCTTCCCCCTCACCGTGGACCTCGAAGAGCGACTGTACGCTCGCGGCAAGATCCCCGGAAGCTTCTTCCGACGCGAAGGCAGGCCTAGCACGGATTCGGTGTTGATCGCACGAATGACCGACCGGCCGATTCGGCCCCTGTTCCCGAAGGGCTTTCGCAACGAGGTCCAAATCGTCATCACACCGCTTTCCACCGACATGGAAACCCCGTTGGACACGCTGGTTCTCACCGGCGCCTCCGCGGCGCTCATGATCTCCGACATTCCCTTCGAGGGCCCGATCAGCGCCGTTCGAGTCGGGTACGTCGACGGCGAGTTCATAATCAACCCCACGTTCGAAGAGATCGACCAGAGCCATCTTGACTTGATCGTGGCGGGCTCCAAAGACGGCGTCGTCATGATGGAAGCTGGCGCGTCCGAGGTTTCGGAGGACACCGTTCTCGAGGCCATCAAACTGGCACAAGAAGCCAACCTGGAGGTCATCGCCCTCCAAGAAGAGGCTGCGAACGCGATTGGCAAGCCCAAAGCCGACTATGTCCGCAGAGGCTACGACCCTGAATTGGAAGGCCGCGTTGCCGACGCGCTCGGCGATCGTCTCAAAGCCGCGCTTACGCTGTCACCCGACGAAAGCAAAGTGGCAACGGCCAGTCTCAAGACAGAGATGGGAGAAAAGTTCGAAGAGGACTACGACTCGCGAACAATCTCCGGCGCGTTCGAAACCGCGCTGGATGGAGCGTTCCGAGATCGCATCCTGAATGACGGCGCTCGGCCCGACGGTCGAGGGTTGCGTGAGATCAGGGAGCTGGATGCTGAAGTCAGCCTGCTGCCGCGGACTCACGGCACCGGGTTGTTCTCTCGCGGCGAAACCCAGGTTCTCGCAGTGTGCACCCTCGGTTCTGTCGGCGACGCGCAGAAAATCGACACGCTGAGCCCGGAAGAGTCTCGAACCTTCCTCATGCACTACAACTTCCCGCCCTACTCGGTCGGTGAGGCGCGCAGGATGATGGGACCGGGGCGGCGCGAGATCGGCCACGGGGCGCTCGCTCAACGAGCTCTGACATCGATTCTTCCGGACCACGACGACTTCCCGTACACGATTCGAGTCGTCGCCGAGTGCTTGAGCTCGAACGGCTCGACCTCGATGGGAACCGTATGCGCATCGACTCTGGCGCTGATGGACGCGGGCGTGCCGATCACGGCGCCGGTCGCGGGCATCTCCGTCGGCCTAGTCGTCGGCGATGACGGCAAATACGTCACCATGACCGACATCCAGGGTCTCGAAGACCATCTGGGCGACATGGACTTCAAAGTCGCCGGATCGCGAGACGGCATCACGGCGATTCAGCTCGACATCAAGGTCACGAGCATCAATTACGACATGATTCGGGATGCCCTGGCGCAGGCCAAAGAGGCGCGCCAGACACTGCTAGACAAAATCCAGGAGTGCATGCCCGAGGTTCGCTCTGAGATGAGCAAGTACGCACCGAGGATGGAGACGATCCACATCCCGGTCGACAAGATCGGCGCGGTCATCGGCCCGGGCGGCAAGATGATCCGCAGCATCGTCGAAGAGACGAAGGCAACGGTCGACATCCAAGACGACGGCAGCGTGATCATCGGCTCGGCGGACGGCGAAGCAGCGGCTCTGGCCATAAAGATGATCAGAGACCTGACTCGCGACGTCGAGGTCGGCGAGATCTACACCGGTAAGGTCGTCAAGACTACGGGCTTCGGAGCTTTCGTTCAGATACTCCCGGGACGCGACGGCATGGTTCACATCAGCGAGCTCGCTGATTACCACGTTCCCAGCGTCGAAGATGAAGTCAACGTCGGCGACGAGATCACGGTGATCGTCACCGATGTCGAACAAGGCGGCAGGATCAGGCTCTCTCGCAGGGCTCTCCTACGCGGTGAAGGCGACGGTGAAGGCCAGGGCGAAGGCGGCGACAGTCGACCATCCGGCCCGCCACGCAGGCCATATAGCGATCGCGGCGGTAACCGTGGCGGAGATCGCGGCCCACGCGGCGGCGGTGGCGGCGGACCACGCGGACGCGGCGGACGGCCCGGCGGCGGTGGCGGCGGCGGACCGCGAGGAGGTCAAGGCGGCGGCGGTGGCGAAAGGCCGGGCTATCGATCCGGCGGCGGCGGCGGTGTGGATCGTCAGCCGCGAAACTAACGTCAACTGACATTGCTCCGAGCCAGATTCGGCCGATTCAAAAGGCCATGGACGCCGGCTCGGAGAACTTTTTTGAGCCCCAAACCCCGAGCCCAACTTCACCGCGGAAATGCTTCGGAAATCCGAAGCCCTCTCGATGGGTCGCACTTCGCGACACGATGATAGGAGGACGGCAATGGCCGATATCAAAGTCGTGGTCCATGGCGCACTGGGCAGAATGGGACAAGAGGTGCTGAGGGCGGTCACGAACGCACCGGACATGCAGCTTGTCGGAGCGGCAGACGGCCGGGCGACCCCAGGCACGCTGATGATACCGGACGGTTCGGCGGAGATTCCGATCTCCAACTCGTTAGCTGACGCACTGTCAGACGCCCAGGTTGTCGTCGATTTCTCTAGCGCGGCAGGTGCGATGAGCGTATTGCGGACGGCATCAGCCCACCGCGTCAACGCCGTTGTCGGCTCGACCGGCCTTTCCGACGACAATTTCGCCGAGACCAAGAAGCTGGCAGACGACAACAGCGTCGGCATCATCATCGCACCCAATTTCGCGATGGGAGCTGTGCTGATGATCCATCTGGCCGAGGCGGCCGCAAAGTTCTTCGACTACGTGGACCTCACCGAGATGCATCACGAGGCCAAAATCGACGCTCCATCGGGCACGGCGATGGCCATCGCCCGCGCCTTGGTCGCTGGGAAATCTGGCCAGTTCACGGCTCCGAAAGCTCAAGAGGAACTCGTTGAGGGCGCGCGCGGCGGCGACTACGAGGGCGTGGTCATCCACAGCGCCCGCATGCCGGGATTGATGGCTCACCACGAAGTGGTCTTCGGCGCGCTCGGTCAGACGCTGACCATCAGGCACGACTCCATCAACCGCGAGAGCTTCATGCCCGGCGTCACGATGGCCATCCGCGAAGTGGTGAACCGCAAGGGGCTCACCGTCGGCCTCGACAAGATCATGGGGTTGTAGTCGCTCCCCTCAGGGGTCCTGCCTGAAGGCCGAGACCACCATCGCTGCCGACACACCGGTGCTCTTGCCGTTTACGGCCAAGCCTCTCCCTGCCCTCTGGCAACAGAACCTGCCACGCGTTATCATCTACGTGGACAACAACACCGTAGCGGAGCGTGTCATGAAAGATTGCAGCATCGCCCTTATCGGCGCAACTGGCGCCGTCGGGCAGGTTTTCATACGGATCCTTGAGGAGCGAAACTTCCCGGCGTCGACCGTTCGGCTGTGCGCGTCTCCGAGGTCCGTGGGCAAGAAGCTCAAGCTCCGTGGTGAGATGGTGACCGTCGAGGAGCCGACCGAGCAGTTGTTGAGCGAGGTCGATTTCGTATTCATCTCGGCGAGCTCATCCATCAGCCGTGAGATGGCGCCTGTCGCGGCCAAACAGGGCGCGATCGTCGTGGACAAGAGTTCGGCGTTCAGGATGGACCTGAACGTGCCTTTGGTCGTGCCGGAGCTGAATCCGGAAGACTTGGACGGCCACAACGGAATCATCGCCAGCCCGAACTGCACAACCACGCCGATGGTCATGGCGCTCAAGCCGCTGCACGAATCCAATCCGGTCACACGCGTTATCGCCGCAAGCTACCAGTCTGTCACCGGCACCGGCGCGGCCGCGAGCGACGAGTTGATTGCTCAGTCGCGAGAGGTATTGGACGGACGTGAACCAACCCACGAAATCTATCCTCACCAGATAGCTTTCAACGTCTTGCCGCACGTCGAGGATTTCTTGGAAAACGGCTATACGACTGAAGAGATGAAGATGCAGAACGAGACGCGCAAGATTATGCACGCACCGGATCTCAGGGTGTCGGCGACGTGTGTGCGCGTACCCGTTGTCGTCAGTCATTGCGAGGCCGTGAATGTCGAGTTCACCGACCCGATCAGTCCAGGCGAAGTCACTGAAATTCTGGCCAACGCGCCAGGCGTGACCGTGGTGGACGAACCTCAATCGGGCGTGTATCCTATGCCCGTTCAGTCGGAAGGACAAGACGACGTATTCGCCGGACGAATACGCAAAGACCTCTCCATGGACAACGGAATCGCGATGTGGCTCTCGTGCGACAACCTTCGTAAAGGCGCGGCGCTGAATGCGATTCAGATAGCCGAGGAGATGCTGCAGCGCGGGCTGCTGAAATAGGCCCATAGGAGGACCAAGTCATGGCAGAGATCGGACGACTCTTGACCGCCATGGTCACACCCTTCGACGATGACGGCAGTATCGACTATCCGAAAGCGCGTGAGCTCGCAAAGGCGCTTATCAACTCCGGCAGCGACGGACTGGTGATCGGGGGGACGACCGGCGAATCGCCGTCGATGTCCGACGACGAGAAGATCCAGCTCTTCGCCGAGGTCAAAGAAGCTGTCGGCGAGGACGCGGCGGTCGTGGCTGGAACCACGGACAACAACCATCGCAAGTCCATCGAGTTGTCGAAGGAAGCAGAGAAGGTGGGCGTGGACGCCCTGCTGCTGACGGTCCCGGCGTACAGCAAGCCGCCGCAGGAAGGCTTGTACCGCCACTTCAAGGCCATCGCAGAGTCCACTTCCCTGCCGGGCATTTTATATAACGTGGCGTCCAGAACGGCCCTGAACATGACCGACGAGACGACCTTGCGATTGGCCGAGGTCGACAACATCGTCGGCATCAAAGAAGCGTCAAGTGACCCTGTCCAGATCACGCGCGTGATAGACGGCGCGCCTGACGGATTCAGGGTGTGGTCCGGCAACGACGACGAAACTTTCTCGATCATGTGCACCGGCGGCTACGGCGTCGTCAGCGTCGCCGCTCACATCATCGGCAACCAGATCCAGGCGATGATGGGCAAGATCCTCGAGGGCGACGTCGAGAGCGCGGCGGCTGAACATCGCCGGTTGCTTCCGTTCTTCAAGGCGATCTTTTGGGTGACCAACCCGGTCCCGATCAAGTACGCGGTCAACCGAGCTGGACTCGACATCGGCGAAACCCGATTGCCGCTGTGGGGCCCGGACGAAGCGTTCAAAGCACAGTTCGACCCATTGATGGACGACTTCCACGTCGATCTGCCTATCCCCGGCTAACGCGGCGATTCCCCCCAACGCGAATCTCGGTCGTGATGCCCGACGGCATGTAGGCATTCCGGGATCGAACACGTGTCGTCCGTCCGCGCCTCCTGGGCCAAGCCCTGCTCGTTCAACGCCGCGGACCATGCCGCTTTTCGGGCCGGCCATGATTTGGTCCGAAAAGACTGCCTCACCGATGGCCGAGCTCGGGTGTGTTACACGTTGATCATCGCGCGCACCAGGATCGTTTCGTCGCGGTGCGGTCCGGTGGATATGACATCGATGGGGCAGCCGATCAGTTCTTGGATGCGATCGACATACGCTCTAGCCTTGGGAGGCAGATCTTCAAAGCGACGCATGCCCGCGGTGGGTTTGTCCCAGCCCGAGAGCTCTTCGTAGACGGGCCGGCACTTCTCCAGAGCGGCAACACCGCCTGGAAAGTCAGGGACCTCTTCGCCATCATCGGTGACGTAGCCGATGCAGATCTTCACAGAATCGAAGCCGTCCAACACGTCGAGCCGTGTAAGCACCGCCGACGTGTAGCCGTTGATGAGCGCACTGTATTTGGCGGCCACGGCGTCGAACCAGCCGACGCGCCTGGGCCTGCCGGTCGTCGTTCCGAACTCTTGCGCGAGCTCGCGGATGGTCTCGCCGGTCTCATCCTTGAGTTCGGACGGCAACGGGCCCGATCCGACACGGGTGCTGTAGGCCTTGAACACGCCGGTGATGCCGGTAAGGTGCCGAGGGCTGATGCCCATCCCCACGGACGCCCCGCCAATCGTCGGATTGGACGACGTGACGAACGGATAGGTTCCGTGGTCCAGGTCCAGCAGGACGCCTTGCGCCCCTTCGAGCACCACGTGCTGGCCGGCCGCGAGAGCTTGGTTCGCGATCTTCTCGACCGGGCCGATGAACCGCGCCATGCGCTCGCCCCACTGGCGACATTTTTCGAAGACCTGCTCCCTGTCGATCGCTTTTCCGCCGTACACCTTGGTGATCACAGCGTTGTTGTATTCAAGTATGTCGTCGAGGCGCGGCAGCAAATCCTCGATGTCGAGCAAGTCCGCGGCCCTGACGCCGGTTCTGGCTGCTTTGTCGCTGTAAGCGGGGCCGATGCCTTTTCCCGTGGTGCCGATAGCCCGTTCACCCCGGGAAAGCTCGGCGAGCTCGTCCAAGGCGACGTGCCACGGCATGATCAGGTGAGCGCGTTCGCTCAAGATAATTCTGTCCGCGATATCGATGCCGTGCGAGGTGAGCTCGTCGATCTCATCGAGCAAGATATCCGGATCGACCACGACGCCGTTGCCGATCAGGTTGAGCGCCGACGGCCAGAAGACTCCGCAAGGAACCAGATGAAAGCTGAATTTTCCTTGGTCGGTGACCACCGTGTGTCCGGCGTTGTTTCCCCCGGCGAAACGCGCGACGATGTCGGCGTCCTTCGCCAAGAAATCGACTATCTTTCCCTTGCCCTCATCGCCCCACTGAGCGCCCAAAACTGCGTAGGCAGGCATACCCCATCCCCTCGAAAGTTACAAGCAGTTTTCGCGCACGCAAGTTTCTCCGGCGCACAGGGCGCTTCCAGAAGCGAGCGCGCTGGAGTGACTAACGGACGACTTCCATGCGGATCTATAGGATCCGTATGGCGGAGTATACCAGATGCTCCGCGCTGTTGGAAGGCGACACGGTGACGAATTCGTGGGACGGGGAACTAGCTTTCGAAGATCGACCTCGCCGATCTCGCGAGCCAGATTTGACGGTAAATTTGAATGGATAAAATGCCCACGTGGGCGGCTGACGTCAGGATCCGACGAAATCCTCGGGGCGTAGGCGTTCAGAAGATTCTTGTGCCCTGGGGCTCGCATTTGGCGGCCGTCTGTAGGCCTGGGCGCCGCCGTTTGAGTTGTCGCGGTCCCGATCACGTGATTGGTTTCGTCTTCGGTTCCATATGTCGGAGAAATAGTCGGGGGTGAACGCCTGCAACGAATCGGCTGCCTGCATGAGTTCCGCCGAAAGGTTGGGCCGAAACGCGGCGACCTCGACGTGCTTGCCCATATTTTTGACGGTCTGGACCGCATAAGCGAAATCGCCGTCGCCGCTGACCAGGATAGCTGTATCGTACAGGTTGTCCCATCCGAGTTTCAGCATGTCCGTCGCGATCATGATGTCGACGCCCTTCTCGACGGCCATATCGCCTCGCAGCTTCGAGCTGCCGAGACGCACATCGAGGTATGGCGTGCTGTGCAGTGCCGTCAAGAACTTCTGTTGGTCTTGATAAGCCTGTGGGGTGCGGTTTGGGTCGCGCAGGACGTTGTAATAGTACGTCCTCACAAGATCTCGATTGCCGCACAGCTTGTTGGAGAACGTTCCGAAATCCACGTCGTAGCGACCGCAGTTCTCTTCCAGGCTGTGGTACAGGTTGCTACCGTCGATGAATACGGCGACAAGCTCGCCTCGCCCGCCGGATTCGGAGTTGTAGTCGTGAGATGGCATAGGAAAACCAGCATCCGAAAATCGCGGCTCGTGCGCCACGTTGCGCTACGATATCGGAGGCTGGCATTCGGATGCTAGGCGGATTAGAGCCCTTTCTCAGCGATGCCGATGGCTCGATCAAGCCTGGCCGTCACTTCATCGGTGTCGCCCTCGGTCATACAGAGCGGCGGTCCCATCGAGATGGTTCGCCCGCCGGCCGAGCGCAAAATCAATCCCTGCTCCTTGAGCGCTTCGTCGAGTCGCGTTCCGAATCCGGAATCTGGCGAGAACGGTTTCTTCGTCTCGCGATCCTGCACGAATTCGATGCCCAGCAGCAGGCCGATGCCGCGCACGTCGCCGATGGAGGGGTGGTCGGTTTGCAACGACTCGAGCTGCTCCAGGAAATGAGCGCCCACACGAGTTGAGTTGCCCACCATGTCCTCAGTTTCGAGAATCTCGATGTTCTTCAGAGCGGCGGCGGCTGTTACGGGGTGTCCGCCGAAAGTCAGGGACTGCTTGAACACACTGTCCTCACCGGCGAAAGCGTCTGCCACGCGGGTCGTCACGATCGCGTTCGCGACCGGCAGGTAGCTGCTCGTCAGGCCTTTCGCCATCGTCATGATGTCGGGAACGAGGTCCCAGTGCTCGGACGCGAACATTTTTCCGGTGCGTCCGAATCCGTTGATTACTTCGTCAGCGATCAGCAGCACGCCGTATCGGTCGCATATCTGGCGGACGAGCGGCCAGTATTCGTCGCCAGGCACGGCGGCCGCGGACGAAGCCGACACGGGCTCGGCCAACACGGCCGCAACCGTCTGGGGTCCGTGGAACAGGATCAGTTCTTCGATGGCTTGCGCACATCGGACAGCGCACTCGGACGGCGTCGAACCGCCTCGCTCGCACCGATACGGGTCGGGTTGAGGCGCTAGGAGCATGCCGGGGTACTCGGGCTCGTAGTCCTCGCGCATTCCGCCTCCGCCGGCCCAGAGCACCGCACCCAGTGCGCCGTGGTACGAGCCGCGGCGACTGATGATCTTGTAGCGGCCGCCCTCGCCGCGCCGCTTGTGGTACGCGCGGGCAATCTTGATTGCGGTCTCGTTTGCCTCGGAGCCGCCGGTAACCGGCCAGCTTCGCTCGAGGTCTCCGGGTGTGATCTCGGCGATTTTGGCGGCGAGGTTCACCAACGGCTCCGTCGTCGAACCTTGAGGGAAGTAGATGAGTTTGCTCATCTGGTCGCGCATCGCCTCAGCGATCTCGGTTCTGCCGTAGCCGGCGTTAACCGACAAGTAGCCGCCATTGGCGTCGATCCATTCGCGACCGTCGGAGTCGGTGACGCGGATGCCGTTGCCTTCGACGATGACCAGAGGTCCGCCCTCTTCGGCCATCTGCACCCAATCTCGGTCGTTCATCCAAAGATGTTCCAGGGCGCTGCGCCTGATCTGTTCCGTGTCAACCATTGTGATCTATCGCTCCTGTCCGGGCATTCGAATCATCCGGTCGCGGTCGTCGGGTCTCGTTAGGCAAGCTGTGCGATTCCGAGCTCGCCCTCGAGCTCCCACAGCGAGAGGTCCAGCGCGTGAACGATCTCATCCACCTCTCCGCGAGTGATGCACAGAGGCGGACCGACGCTGATAATCGGGTTGCTTGTCCGCAGGATCAGGCCGTATTTCTTGAAGCGCTCGTTGAGGCGCTTCGGAATCTCAGCCTCCGCGGGGAAGTGCGCCCTCGTCTCGCGGTCCTGAACGATCTCGATCGCTGCCAGGAGACCGATGCCGCGGACGTCGCCGATCATCGGGTGATCGCCCGCGAGGCCGTCGAGCTGTTCCTTGAGATACGCTCCGACGTCTCTGGAATTCTTGACCATGCCTTCCTCTTCGATAATCTTGATGTTGGCGAGCGACGCCGCCGCCGAAACCGGATGCCCGCTGAACGTCAAAGCGTGGCGGAAGTAGTTTCCCTCGCCCGCGAATGCATCGGCAATCTCCGACTTGACGATTGTCGCGGCCAATGGGAGGTAGCTGCTGATGATGCCCTTGGCGACAGTCATGATGTCAGGGACAACGTCCCAGTGCTCCAACGCGAACATCTCGCCGGTGCGACCGAAGCCGCAGATCACTTCGTCGGCGATCAGCAGGACTCCGTATTTGTCGCAGATCTCGCGAAGCATGGGCCAGTACTCGTCTCCAGGCACCGCTGCGCCGGAGGCGGCCGATATGGGCTCCGCAATCACGGCCGCCACGGTTTCGGATCCGTGCGACCTGATCAGCGTCTCGATGACTTCCGCGCACCTGACCGCGCACTCGGACGGTGTCTCGCCGCCGAGTTCACAGTGGTACGGGTTGGGTTGCGGAGCGTAGACCATGCCAGGGTACATCGGGTCGAAGTCGTCTCGAATCGAGGGGGAACCGCCGCCCAACCAGAGCACGCCGGCCGTGGTGCCGTGATACGATCCGCGCCGGCTGATGACTTTGTAGCGGCCGTTGTCGCCGCGACGCTTGTGATAGGCGCGGGCGATCTTCAGCGCGGTCTCGTTGGCCTCTGAGCCGCCGCTGACCGGAAACACGCGATTCAACGATCCCGGAGCGATGCTTGCCAGCTTCTCGGCCAGTTGGACCGCAGGTACATTGACGGTTCCGGCGGGCTGATACGCGAGGTTCATCATCTGCTCGTACGCGGCGTCGACGATCTCTTGCCGGCCGTAGCCGATGTTCACCGAGTTGTAGCCGCCGTTAACGTCGATCCACGACTTGCCGTCCGAATCGATGATTCGGACGCCGTGCCCTTCCATGGCGATCATGGGCTCGCCGTCTTCGGCCATCTGCACCCAATCGCGATTGTGCATCCACAGGTATCGGAGCGACTTCAACCTCAGCGCGTCTGAGTCGTGCGTTGCCGTCATGGCGTGCCCTCCAGCAAATCCTTCGAATACGTGCCACAGAGTGTAACGCTCATAGGCCGCATGAACAACCGTCGTTTGAATCTGGATTTTTCGTATCCACAAACAACTATCGTCCGAAACTGTACCGCGAAGACTATGGCCGGATACAATCAGGCACGGACCGAGTCGTCCGTTGGTCGAGGTCAATTACAGCGGAGAAGACGGTTTGGAAATCCTGCCGGGAATTCACACGATCCCTGGCGTCAAGTTTTCGAAGGTGTACCTGACCAAGGCGAGACGCTCGCCTTGGTCGAGGCCGGTTTGCCCTAGAACGGGCGGACCGTGGTTCGCTACATCCAGTCCATCGGTCGGAAACCGGAGGAGCTGAGCCACATCCTGCTGACCCACAGCCACCCCGATCACACTGGCGGCGTCAACCACGTCGCGAAAATGACTCACGCGGAACTGATCGCCCACGGAGACGAAACTCGCCTGCGACGGGGCAACCGGTTGCGACTGGGGGACATTGGCGTCTCCGGCGTGCTCCCCGGAATCGTGCCGATCTTGGGTCGTTCGCCGGTCGTGACACCCGTCCAGGACGGCGACGTGCTGCCGATTGGCGACGGCGTCCGGGTCGTCCACACGCCGGGCCACACCAACGGCAGCGTATGCTTCCTCGACGAGTCGACCAAGACGCTGTTCTCCGGAGACACGATCTTCAGCGACAGCAAACGAATCAGCCGATCTGTCGCCTTCCCTGGATACGACGCCGCAGCATACCGCGCATCGCTCGAGCGCTTGGCCGGCATCGACTTTTTGGCCGTTTGCGGAGGCCACGGCTCGCCGCTGCTCGAGGGGGGCGCCGACGTTCTCGCTGACTTGCTCGCGACCCGGCCCGACCTGCCGACCTGGAGTCACTTCATCAAGAGCATGCCCAGACGGCTGCGAAGGTCGCTGCCATTGACTGGCGAGGATCCCTAGGCGGCCGACTCTCCCAACATCGCCGTGAACTCCGGAAACGAATCAAACACCTTCACGAGCTCTGCGGCAGGCTCGTCGAGTTCTACCGACGCTCGCTCCGACACGCCCGCCACGGCGGCTCGTTTGGCGACGTCATCGACGTCCGGCATACCCACTCCGCAGCCTCCGATTAGGTTTGACACTCAATCGAGGCGTGCGATATCATCCGATTAGGGTGTCACCAAGGTGGCAACGTAGCTCAGTGGTAGAGCGGGCGCTTCATAAGCGCTAGGTCACAGGTTCGAACCCTGTCGTTGCCACGCCGTGGCCCGACATCCAAGGCTCGGACTCAATGACACAGCGCAAGTTTGCGAGGCGCTGCCACCGGAGCGGTCTTGGCTTATCGGACCCGCCGGTGCTGCGAGGGCGATTAGCTCAGCGGTTAGAGCGCTCGCCTCACACGCGAGAGGTCCGAGGTTCAAATCCTCGATCGCCCACCATCGCGGAGCTTCGATCGCGACCCACCCATGTGACGCTCCAAGTGGCCCAACGCGCGGCCACGCACAGTGCCGAAGTGGCGGAACGGTAGACGCGCTACGTTCAGGACGTAGTATCCTTACGGGTGTGTGGGTTCGAATCCCTCCTTCGGCACCAACTGACCAAATGGCGGCTAATTCGTGACTGAAAAGAG
>JASMDM010000075.1 GCA_030752795.1 SAR202 cluster bacterium
TCGAGCCGTTACGGTCATTAACCCATTACGCTGTTCTCAACGGTTTTTACCAGCTGGGTGGCTCGGAGAAAAAGAAGCGTTTGAGGTTGCTCAGGCAACAAGCCGTGTTCAGCGACCAGATTCTTCATCCTTCCGTGCGCGGAAGGATCACAATGACACATTTTGGACAATGCCACTTATTTTGTTCATCGCCATAAGGCCGACCCCGAGCAGCCGTTTTCACACCAATGACACATATTAGTCGGCGTCACTTGTTTCGTTTTTCGCCAGAAGAGCCAGAGTACCGTTCACGCCGGTGGGCTCGGCCTTCAGGCCGACCCTTCACGTTCACACCAAGACCCAGATTCTTCGGCGCCGGCATGCGTGGCAATCGTGTTCACGATCATGATGCCGCTACTCGATTGGCTCGGACAGCTTCCAGGCGGATCGATAGTCCAGCTTGTCGCTGCCGGTGCAAACCGCGAGTTCGCCTTTCGGAACGGCGCGGTCTTGGTTGCGGCACGCGAAAGCAGCCGTGCAGCGATCTTCGACGTTCTTGTACGGACACCGCCACTTCGAGATTTCGTTGGCGGTGTCGTTGATCCCGGCGAATATTTCCTGCAGCTTGGCCAGGCTTGCATCGTACTGATCTTTGTCGACGGGTTCAGGCAATCGTGAACTCCTGCATCATCGCGATCGGGACTGGTCTCATGTCACGGGCCGAAGATCGGAACCGACCCTTCGCCCTCGGCGTCCGCCGCGCCGATCATTCGCCGAGCGAGCTCGACGCAGGAGATGGCATCCTTGCCGTAGCCGTCCGCGCCGAAATCGTCGGCGAACTCCTGGTTGAGCGGCGCGCCTCCGACCATCACTTTGACGGCGTCGCGCAGTCCCGCTTCCTCGATCGCTTCGATGGTGCGCCCCATGTTCGGCATCGTGGTGGTCAGCAACGCGGACATCCCGAGGATCTCGGCCTCGTGCTCCATCACCGCGTCGATGAACTCGTCGGGCTGCGTGTCGACTCCCAGATCGTGGACGGTGAATCCGGCGCCGCGCAGCATCATGATGCACAGGTTCTTGCCGATGTCGTGGAGGTCGCCCTTGACGGTGCCCATCACGATCGTGCCCATCGGCTCGATGCCAGCCTCGGAGAGGATCGGCTCGATGTGCACCATGCCGGCTTTCATCGCGCGGGCCGCGACGAGCACTTCGGGCACGAAGATCAGGTTGTCGCGGAATTTCACGCCCACAATGGACATGCCCGCAACGAGGCCTTGATCCAGGACGGTGTCCGCGGAGTGCCCTTCATCGAACGCCTGTTTGACGAGCCGATCGATCTCGTTCTGGTCGCCGACGATGATCCGGTACGAAATCTCCTGCAAGATCGGGTCGGCGTCGTCCCACTGAGAACGAATGTGAGCCTGTTCTCTGAAGTTGGCAACGTGGGCCAGCTCCTTCTCCAGAGCATCGTTGACCACGGGCATTTCGTAATACCTCTTCTCAAATGCAACTGTTCAATAGGTCCGACGACCATGACCGTGTCATCGTCCCTCTGAAATATCAGGAAGGACGGTCGAAAAAGACCTCAACTTGATGATCGCCGGTGACACGGTTGCCGGGTTCTTCAAGTGCGGATCGCGACACGTTGCGAACAGCGGTTGTCATGTTCGAAACGAAGCGGGACAAACTCAGCTTGGCCCTGAATGGTCATCAACTGAATAAGTTGTGCCCAACGCGTCTCGCACTGCTGGCGTCCGTCAATGGTGAGCCGCGTTCCCATCCGTTCGCCCCGTCGGAAATCTCAGGGCAGGCTCTGAGCCCGTCGAAGGGTCGCCTACACTCCAGCGTCGCTTGATCCGTTATGGCCATTAACCCAATACGTTTTGCTCAACGTTTCTCGCCATGATGGGCGCTCCTGAGAAAAAGAAGCGTTTGGCGTTGTTCATGCGAAATTGCGTGGTTAGCGACCAGATTCTTCTCCTTCCCTTGAAGGATCAGAATGACACGTTTTGGACAATGCCACCTATTATGTTTATCGCCATAAGGGCCAGAGCTCCCGTCGAGGTGGGATCAACCTTCGGACTGACCCAGTGATGCTTGATTGTTAAAGAATGAGACTCGTCCTTCGGGCGGTCGCTGAGCTTGTTGTCGGTCTTCAAACCCCGTGCGCTTCGTGCCATTCGGCGACTGCCTCGGGGATGGCAATCAGGTTCTCCAACTTGGTGGCCAGCGGGATGGCGCATTCAGGAGCGATCATCTGGACACCGGCGTCCAGACACTTGAAGACTTCCTCGCGCACCTCGGCTGGTCCTCGTGAGTAGAGCGTTGACGGGTTGTTGATGTTGCCGACCAGACCGATGCCGCCGTCGACAGTATCCATCGCAGCCTGTGGATCGTTCTTCGAATCGAAGTGAAAGTATGCCATCCCCGTTTGTGCGATGTATGGCATCCGGTCGAGGGTCGAGCCGCAGATGTGCAAGATCAACGGGGTGGCCAACCGCTCCGCCATCTCGGTGTGTATATCCTGGAGGAATCGCCTGTAGTATTCGCCGCTGACCAGGTCGCCGGTGGCGTGATCGGGAAAGGTCAGAGCGTCGGCGCCAGCGGCGATCTGCGCCTCGCCGAATAGAACCGAGACCTCCTTGAGCTTGTGCATGATCCGCATGACCTCGTCGGGTTGGTCGATGGTCATGAGCAGGAAGTTCTCGACGCCGAACGCGTGGTATGCCAGCGTCCAAGGGCCCATTGTCTTGCCGATGATCGCCACTTCGTCGCCGAGCTCACGGCGCAAGATCTCGATCGACCTGGTAATCGTGATGATGTCCGGGTGCTCCAAGAAACCTGGCGGAATGTGGACGTCGCGAGAGTTCTTCCAGATCGGCTGGTGCATCCGCACCGTGGGCCAATTGTCCTTCTCTTCCCACTGCATGTCGCATCCGAGGGCCGAGGACTCCTGGATGATCGTGAAATACGGAGAGACCGCGTCGAAGCCAAGTTCGTAGTAGCCGGTCGCGGCGAGACGAGCAGCCAGATCCGGATCTCGGCACGCGTCGGGGAACGGCGCATCCACCAGGTCCATGAGTTCGACCGTCGCGACGTTGGTCGGCGTCGCCACGGGGGTGCGATCGACCGGTTTGCGGTCCAGCGCAGCCAGCACGCGCTCGCGGGGGGTCATCGTTTCGGGAAAGGCCATGCGGGATTTCTCTCTTATCTCAGAACAAACCAGGTCGGAGTGGCGGGTCATATTATGTCGTCAGTTAGCCAAGACTCCAGTGATGTCATCAACAGCCGAAAGCCCAAGAATTTTGGGGGGCAGATGAAAAATATGTGAGTTCGCATGTTCGCTATATGTCGAATTTGGCTCGATGACCGCGTGCGGAACTTTTGCGGCATGTCGAATCGAAAAATCAACCTCGTAAACGACGCCAACGAGGTAGTCGAAATGCTTGGCTTCAAGATTTCGGATCGCGCTGAGTTGGACCGACGAGTTGTGCGGCGTCATCCTACGGGCTTTGATCTCGAACTTGGTACCGTCTTCCGATATGGCATCGAACCCTGCGTTGGAATTGGGCTGTCGTCGAAGGCGCAGTTTCGAACAAACTAGCCACTCGGTGTAATCGGCCGCTGGGTTATTGCTGCTGCGCGAGATGTCCCGAGTCCGGAGTTCCTCGAGGATCGCCGCGAACGTCTGCAGAAGTTCATTGGTGGACAGTCGCGGGATGTCCATCCGTTGAGCCACGCTGTGTAAGTTTTCAACTGGTGTGGGCATTTGCATTCCTCATTCGCCGGTTATCGCGATTCCAGCACTCTCAGGCCTACCACGGCTTGGAAACCATCGTAATATAAAGCCACGCCTCTGCTAAATCAGGATCGCACAGTGTTTCGTTATAGGGCATCGAATTTGACCGGCTCCTACGTTGGAGTGAAGCCAAGGGTGTTGGTGGTCATCTGGCCGCGAAGCGATTCGGCTTCCGCGGCGCCCTCGACCGCGCTGATGTTCCGGGAATACGGCAGCAATAGGCGCACCAATTCGTCGTGGCGCTGGCCGCATTCGAATGCGACCTCCGTTTCGCCCACCTTTTCCATCTCGCCGTAGCGAACAAACCCAGCTACGATCATCCGGAGGCGGACCGCGGGGTTTCGCGCCTCGCCTTCGCCAGCAACCTGGTACACCCATCGTCCATCGGATTCGCCGCTGGCAACGCGCAACACCATGCTGGACTTCGAATCCTTTATGCTCATGTCGCCAGTCGGGTGTGCGTAATCAGGCGATCTGCGAACGGCCTGGGCCAGCAGGAATTTCAACGGTCTGACATGGAGCACGCCGCACGCGAATTCGAATCGGTCGTTGGTGTCCTTCAGCGGTGACACGCCGCCGAGCTCGACCATCTGGTCGCGGATCACGCGCATCCGATCCACAGCGCCTTCGGCGTGACTGAATGTCCAGACGGTGCATACGCTGTTTTTCACGTACAACCCGACGGAAACGTTGTTAAAGTGGGAGTCCATTGGAACGAGCTCGAGGCAGTCTCCCAGATCGTCGAGAATCTTGGCGACACTGCCGTGCCGGGTTATGTTTTGCATCGCGATCAGCCTCTCAGCGTCTTCGCCAACTCGCGGATGTGATCGGGACCGGTCCCGCAGCATCCGCCGAGAATGTTGACACCCAGTTCCGCCATCGTCTCGTATCGCTCGGCCATGAACTCCGGCGACTCGTTGTAGACGACCTCGCCTTTGACGAGGGTCGGCATACCGGCGTTGGACTGGATCAGCATGAGTCCGTCGTCAGCGGCTCGCATCTGCCGTGCGAGGTCGACCATCAGATCGATGCCGTTGCCGCAGTTGGCGCCGATGACGTCCGCCCCCGCCTCGCGCAGGCCTTCGACCGCGCGTTCCGGAGTGACGCCCATCATCGTGAAGAAGCCTCGCGGGCCCATGTCGAACACCATCGTCGCCATCGCGGGGAGATCCGTGTGCTCTTTGACCGCCTTGACGCCTAGAACCACTTCCTCGATCGCCATCTGAGTTTCGATCAAGATGGCGTCGGCGCCGCCCTCCGCGAGCGCAGTCGCCTGTTCGGTCATCGCATCGTACATCTCGGACTCGCTCACCGCGCCCAGGGGTTCGATGAACTCGCCGGTCGGTCCGATCGAGCCGATCACGTACCGGCCGTCGGGCGCGACCGACTTGGCATGCTGTGCGGCCAAGCAGTTGAACTCGCGAACGCGGTCGCCGTGACCGTACTTCTTCAGCATGAACCGAGAGCCGCCGAACGAGTTCGTGAGCACCATGTCCGAGCCGGCGTCGAAGTAGGCCCGCGCCATCCCTTGAACCACCTCGGGATGGCTGGCGTTGAACTCCTCAGGGCACCCGCCCGGCTCGAGGCCGTGGGTTTGGAGGTAGGTGCCGGTGGCGCCATCGGAAATTAGCAGATCGCCCGCAACGAGACGATCCAGAATGGATGCGCCGTTAGATTGTGCTTTGCCGGAGCTCATCGAACGCTCCTCCTTGATGTAGGTTGTATCGGACGGACCGCAATCGCCATCGAACGTGTCGATTGACAATCGTGACTCATCAACCCATAGGCGGCGGGAGCGGGGCATCGAACCAGTTGTCGATCGCCCCTGGAATCGGATTTCGTCGGTCGGATTCTTGGAGGTCTTTTACCCTGGAAACGAAGTCGGTTGGAAAGTTCGAATTGATCGTATCCGCCAGGTTATCGGCGGCCGATCGGGCGAGGCCGTCGATCTGTTCGAACTCGCCCCACTCCCATCCTGTTAGGTAGTCGTCGCTTCCGGCGCTGTCGTCCAGCATCGAGATCGCATCGACGCCCTGCTGGAAACGATCGTCGAGCGGCGCGGAAACGACCCCGGACTCGTCCTCGGCCTGAACCTGGACGGGTATCTCTTTCCAGTAGAGGATGCGAACTTTTGCCACGCGAAACGCTCCGAAACTCCGTCGAGCTGAACTTCCGAACATTATAGCGCACGAGGAGCGAGGTCGATGCTGATCGGCAGGGCTTGCCGTGGTCGCCCAGGTGTGGTTGACTTCACAGCGACACCAATCCGAGATACAAGGAACGGACGATGCCAAGAGCGGACGTAAACGGGATCGGCATCCACTATGAGGATCACGGCCAGGGATATCCGTTGATCTGGAGCCACGAATTCGCCGGCGATCATCGGTCGTGGGAGGCGCAGGTCAGGTTCTTCTCCAGACGGTATCGGGTGATCACCTACAACGCGCGAGGGTATCCGCCTTCGGATGTCCCTGCAGAGCTCGATGCGTACACGCAAGATCAGTCGGTCTCCGATCTCCATGGCCTCATGGTGAGCCTGGGCATCGGGAAAGCCCACGTCGGCGGGCTTTCGATGGGCGGTGCCATCGCCCTGAATTTCGGGCTGACGCACCCCGACATGGCGCGTTCACTCATCGTCGCGGGCGCGGGGTCCGGGTCGGTTGACCCCGAGGTGTTCCGCGAGCGGGTCAGCTTCATGGCGGAACGGCTGCGCGGAGGCGGGATGGCGGCAATGGACGACTACACCAACGGACCGGCTCGGGTCCAACTCCTACGAAAAGACCCGAAAGGATACGCCGAGTTCCGCGCCCAGTTCCTCGAGCACTCCAACATCGGTTCCGCCAACACCTTCGCCGGCGTTCAGGGTCGCAGGCCGCCGATCTTCGACCTCGAGGACAAGATGCGCGCTCTGACGGTCCCTACCCTTATCATGACCGGTGACGAGGACGACCCTTGCATCGAGCCGTCGATCTTCATGAAGCGCATGATCCCGAACTCCGGGTTGGTCGTGATTCCGCAATCGGGGCACCCGATCAACCTGGAAGAGCCTGACCTGTTCAATCGAGCTGTACTCGACTTCTTGACCGCGGTTGAATCGGGTGCGTGGGCGACGCGCGACCACGGCCGAGAAGCGGGGGCGCTGGTGTAAGGGCGTGACACGCCTGTCTGACGCGCCAAGGGACCGAAAGGACGCCAGGGACTGAAGGGACGAATGGCGGCGCCGACACGGCGAGCCACTTATAAGTCAATCGAATCAGATTCCGCCACCCTAGATACGGAGCGACAGCACACATGCCCGATACGGACCTATGTTTCCGAACCGCGACCGAACTCGCACGGGCGATCAAGGCCCACGATGTCTCCGCCACCGAGGTGATGGAGGCGCATCTCGCTCAGATCGCCCGCGTCAATCCGAAGGTGAACGCCGTCGTGACGCTCATGCCGGAGCTTGCGATGGAAGGCGCGGCTGCCGCCGATGAGGCGATTGCACACGGCGACGAGCTCGGTCCGCTGCACGGGTTGCCTATCGCTCACAAGGACCTGGTCGCGACGAAAGGCATCCGCACGACGATGGGGTCGCTGGTCTACAAGGACCACGTGCCCGATCACGACGCGTTGATCGTCAAGCGGTTGAAACGGGCTGGGGCCATCACGATCGGCAAGACGAACACGCCTGAATTCGGGGCTGGCTCGCAGACGTTCAACGAAGTGTTCGGCGAGACACTGAACCCGTACGATACGACCAAGACGTGCGGCGGCAGCAGCGGCGGCGCAGCGGTTGCGCTCGCGTGCGGCATGATCCCAATCGCCGACGGCAGCGACACGGGCGGCTCGCTACGAAATCCGGCGAACTTCTGCAACGTCGTCGGATTCCGGCCGTCGCCGGGCAGAGTCCCCGCGTGGCCGAGCAAGGTGAGCTGGAGCCCGACGTCGACACAAGGGCCGATGGCTCGCACGGTCCAAGATGCTGCGCTGATGCTGAGCGCGATCGCCGGTCCCGATCTGCGCGCGCCGATGTCGATCGCCGAGCCCGGGAGCCGTTTCGCCAACTCGTTGGATCGCGATTTCAGCGGCGTTCGCATTGCGTGGGGCCACGACTTCGGCGGTTTGCCAATCGACGCACGGACGACCGCGGTCATCGATTCACAGCGCGGCGCCTTCGATTCGCTGGGGTGTGTAACCGAAGACGCCGAGCCCGATTTCGCCAACGCGGACCAAGTCTTCAAGATCTGGCGAGGCTGGGGCAGAGAGGTAGGGAGCGGCGAGCTGCTGAAGACGCACCGCGAAATGCTCAAAGACACGCTCATATGGGATATCGAGCAGGGCGTCACGCTCAGTGGACCCGATGTCGGATGGGCGGAGATGAAGCGCACTGAGATATTCCAGCGCATCCACACCTTCATGGAGACGTACGAATTCATGGTCTTCCCGGTGAGCCAGGTTCCGCCGTTCCCAGTTGAGCAGCGATACATCAGGGAGATCAACGGCGTCGAGATGGACACGTTCATCGACTGGATGAAGTCCTGCTACTACATCACCGTAACCGGCCACCCCGCGATCTCGGTTCCGTGCGGATTCACGCCCGAGGGTTTGCCTGTCGGCGTCCAGATCGTCGGTCGCTACCAGGACGACTTCGGCGTATTGCAACTAGCCCACGCCTTCGAGCAGACGACGGGCTTTTGGAAGACGCAGCCGGCGGTTGTGGTGTAGGCCGTTGTGACGCCCCAAAATGGAGCATCGAGAGTCGCTCGGCAAGAGTTCCCGCCGGGGCTGAGAGGCTTCGCGGCGTGACGAACGTCTTGTGGGGTCGACAATGCGCTGTCGCGGCCGAACAATCTCCTGGTCGGCTCGATGCTTGGCGGATGACGACGGGCGCGACTGACATTACGCGGAACTTTTCGGTGGCGATCAACGTCTTTGTACATGAACGGCTCATACGCTGAGCCATCGATTCCGTACAAAGGGGCAATTGAGATGAGACAGATCGCAACGGTTGTTGCCGGTGTCGCCATGACCCGGTGGCCTTGGCCGCGGTGGCGTGGTTCGTGGGCAGCGATGAGTCTCGAACGTCGAGCTCGGAGTCGCGTCGACAAGTGATCCGCGCCGCGCTGGAGTGGGCGCTCATTGACGAGAATGTACCCGATCACGCGCTATTGCCGGACCCGACTAACATTCTCATATCCCTGGACGACCTTTCCTTCGAGGAGTTGCTGCTCTTGCCCGGAATCACTCTGGCCGCGCTCACGGAACAGGAGTTGCAGGACAAAGCCGACCAAGACGGTAGTTTGATGCGGTTGTCGCTGACGAATCTGCAGATATCCGGAAGCAAGGCGTCGGTACGGGTGAGCAACATGTGGCTCAGCCCGTCAAACGAGTCGAGTGGTTTTCTGAGCGGCGGCTATTGCGATCTGGAGTTGCGCGAGAAAGACGGTCGATGGGCATTCGAGCGTCGTATTAGTTGCGCGATAGCGTGATGCACCTCCACCAACGGTTCAACAGAGCATCGAACGGTCTGGCGTCACCGGTTCCGCCATCGCGGAGGGCTCGAACCAAGAAGCCGTTTCCTTACCAAGCTCCTTACGCAACCGCATGTTGCTGTAGTCAATCGCGCCTGCGGCGCCGCCGCCTAGTCGCGGAGGATTACACCGCCATCTACGTGGATACACTGGCCAGTTATGTTACGAGCGTCCTCCGAAGCGAGGAACGCCGCGGATTTGCCGATGTCTTCGGGCGTCTGGGGACGTCCCAACGGCATGATGGGGTCGTATCGATCGTGGAACAGGTCTTCGATGTCTCGGTCGGCCAACGCCGGGTCGGCGGCTTGCCTTGCGCGAGCTCCGGCTTGTTGGAATCGCGTCCATACCGCGCCGGGGCAGATCGCGTTGACGTTGATGTTGTCGGTCGCCGTCTCGGCGGCCAATCCGCGGGTGTAACGAAGCACGGCCGCCTTGCTGACAGCGTAGGCGCCGCCGCTTCTGCGACCGGAGTGACCGGCCATCGAGGCGATGTTCACGATCTTGCCGAAACGCCTTCCCTGCATGTGCGGAAGCACCGCCTCACAACACCGCACGACGCCTCGGACATTAATCTCGTAAGTCGCGTCCCAGTCCGCCGCCCGGTTCTGTCCGCCGGTCCGGTCGCCAGCGGCCGCCACGCCCGCGTTATTAATAAGGATGTCGAGAGCGCCCCATTCAGCGAGGACGCGTCGGAACACCTCGTCCACCGAGTCGGTGCTCGTAACGTCCAGGCGGATGCTCAGGGTTGGCACGCCCGAAATGAGAGCAGCCGTCTCATCGGCCCACTCCTGGTTCAGGTCGGTGACCGCCACCGACGCTCCTTGCTCCGCGAGAACGGTCGCGATTCCTCGCCCGATGCCCGAGCCTGCGCCGGTCACAAGTGCCGTTTTGCCTGTTAGGTCTCCGATCATGTTTCGATCCTTTCGTCCGCTTGGCGGCGCGTATCCCTTGGGTTCGCGGCTATCTTACGGCAGTCGGACCGTCTTCGCTCGGTCGTGTTCCGATGTCGACGTTGATCATGCAATGGAAGGAGTTTTCCCGCGAGGCCTCAGATCCTTCGACGCCGCTCAGAGCCTGTGAACAATTGACGAGATCACTTGGTCGAACTCCGGAAGGCGAGTGTTGACGAGAATTGTCCATGATCTTCCAGATGGATCGTGGTTGGTCCCACCCACCCGCCCGAAAGATTTCTTGGGGGCGCCCCAAGTCCCCGGCACGGGCTTTCGCCCCTTGCAACCCCAGATTTGATTCGGTGTGAGGCATGAAGGGGAGTCCGGAGGGGCGTTCCCCTCTGGCAAGGGGACTGGGGGATGTGCCCCCAACATCAAAACCTACGAGGGCGGGCGGGTGGGTACAGCATCCGTTCTGCCCCGAAGCGGTGGCCATACCGGCGCATTACAGATTTGCTCACGAGCTTTCAGGATGACAGTGGGTGATGGCGGCACGCCGCCGAACGACATCGCGATCATGATCGACCGATCGTGCGGGGCAGAGGAGCCGGACGGGCGTCTTCGGTGCGGATCATCCAGTCCGCGAGGAACGCCCGCATCTCAGACACAACCGGCGAATTCTGTGGTTCATGCGCGACGTTTCGGAGCTCCCAAGGGTCGGCGCGGAGGTCGTAGAGCTCGTCTTCGGGGTGCGCGCCCGACTCGGTTCGCGCGCCGAGAGGCTCCGCCATCGGATCGGTGACGTATTTCCAGTCGACGGTGCGCACCATCTTGCGTCGACCCTCCGCCTCGCGGACCCAGAGTGTGTCGATCAGGGTTCGATAACCGAAAGGCGGCGTGTGCCGGTCCAGCATCTCCATAGTATAAGGACGGCCGGCCGCCCCGTACTCGGAAAACGCGGCCTTTCGAGACTCCGCAATTGTGACGGTTGGCAGCGGTTGGCCCTGAATTCGTCTCAGCGATTCTGAGTTCAAGACGTCACCGGCCAGATTGTCGGCCACCGTCGGCCCTGCCGAGGGAAGTCGGCCCTCTGGCGGTTGGATTTGCGGCGACACGAAGTCGGCGATGCCCTGGAGTTGCAATAGCGTCGGCAAGATGTCGACGGTGTTGACCATCGACTCGTCCACGATCCCACTGGGGACGCCTCCCGCCGGCCACGAGACGATCAACGGCACGCGCACCAGGCAGTCGTAGAACACGCCGCCCTTGACTCCCATGCCGTGCTCGCCGACGAAGTCGCCATGGTCGGCGGTGAACACGACGATCGTGTCATCGCGAAGTCCCAATCGATCGAGTGCGTCCAGCACCCTGCCGACGCCGTCGTCCAGGAATCGGACCATGGCGTGATACGTCGCCGCCGCGGCTCGGCGATCGTGTTCGGTGTCGGATTCTTGGCTCAGTAGCCGATGCAACACGCGATTTCGCTCCGGCGCAGACCCGCCGCTGAATTCGTCGTCGCGAACGGGCGGCATGACCACGTCGTCGGGCGGGAACATGTCAGCGTATCGCCTCGGGGCTTCGTAGGGCTCATGCGGATCGGGGTACGACACCCAAAGAGCGAACGGCCTCGGCGCCACCGACGAGTCAGGCTCGGCGCCGTCGAAGAGGTCGCCAGCGGCTCGTTCGAGAAACGCCTCGACCTGGGTCGTAATCGCCGCCGTGCCGTAGCCGTCTAGCTCGTGATCGGATATCGCGTAACTGATCGTTGGGCTTTGTCGCGGCATGTTTCGCCGGGTCGCGTGGGACGCGTTGATCGTCTCCTCGGGTGTCATCCACTCCATGCTGATGTTGCCGACGTTCTCGCCCGCGTATCCGCCGGCCGGCAGTCCTCGGTGGGACAGCTCGCACCGGACATCGAACAGATCGAGGTCGGACTGCTGATCGAAGCAGTGGTTTTTGCCGATCAAGCCAGTCGCGTATCCGGCCTCCTTCCATACACGGAACGCGTGGAGTTCGTCCTCGGGCATCAGCGTCTCATTTCGCCGGCATCCTGTTGAGTGCGGATATCTGCCGGTCATGACGGACGTCCGAGCAGGCACGCACAGCGGGTGCGGCGTGATCGCGTTGCGGAACATGACGCCCTCGCCAGCGAGCCGTTCGAGCGACGGAGTCTCGATTCCGATCTCGGAATACATCCGTAGCGCCGACCACTTGAGCTGGTCGGCCATGATGAACACGACGGTGGGGCGAACGCGGGATGCCATGGGAGTCACCTGTTTCAAAGATTCGACACGGCGATTTTACCTCACGTCGGCGAAGCCGTCTCGGCGTCCGACCGGCTCCATACAACGCGTTGCTCGATTGAAATCGGTCACGTTGACAGCGTACGACAAAGGCGGTCTGACTCGCGTCATGCCACCTGGTCGAAAGCCTGTTCGTTTAAAGGTTGCGTTATAGCTGATAACATACTAACTTAGCGTGTGAACACTATTGATTATGGTAAGCGCATTCTCGACATTTCGTCGGAATTGACGCCTGGAAACACTGCACAAATGTGGAGGAAACACAATGTCTGATAACAGCATCGCGCTGATAGCCCATCTGATGCGTCGAGCAGGATTCGGCGCCTCGCGGTCCGAACTGGAAGAGCAGGCCGCCAGAGAGTACAGCGACGTCGTCGAAGGCCTGCTGGACCCCGAGGCACAGCCTGACCTGGAGGAGGACGTTCTCAGGCGATATCACCTTGACCTGACCTATCCGGACGGCCTGCCGATTTGGGCTGGCAGGTGGGTCTGGCGCATGATCAACAGTAGCCGGCCGCTAGA
>JASMDM010000076.1 GCA_030752795.1 SAR202 cluster bacterium
AGGTAGAAGAGCTGGTCGTCGTTTACCTTGGACGTGGTGGCTTCGTGCGCCATCTGCGCGGTCGGGCTACGAACTTCGATGTATGGCACCGTGTGTGCACCGCACTGGTCGCCGATCAGCAATGAGTCGCATTGCGTGAAGTTTCGGGCGTTCGTGGCCGTGGGCATGACCTTGACCTGACCGCGATACGTATTCTGGGCCTTGCCGGCGGAGATGCCTTTCGCGACGATCGTGCTGCGGGTGTTCTTACCGATGTGGACCATCTTCGTACCGGTGTCGGCCTGCTGGTAATTGTTGACCAGCGCGACCGAATAGAACTCGCCCACCGAGTTGTCGCCCAGCAGCATCACGCTCGGGTACTTCCACGTTATCGCGGATCCGGTCTCGACCTGGGTCCAGGATATTTTCGAGTTCTTGCCTTGGGCCTTGCCTCGCTTGGTAACGAAGTTGTACACGCCGCCGTTGCCGTCTTTGTCGCCCGGGTACCAGTTCTGCAGCGTCGAGTATTTGATCTCAGCGTCGTCAAGCGTTACGAGCTCGACGACCGCGGCGTGGAGTTGGTGGGTTTTGCGCATCGGCGCGGTGCACCCTTCCAGGTAGCTCACGTAGCTGTTTTTGTCCGCGACGATCAAGGTCCGCTCGAACTGTCCCGTGTTGAGCGCGTTGATCCTGAAATAGGTCATGAGGTCGATCGGACAGCGCACGCCTTCCGGCACGTAACAGAACGAGCCGTCGCTGAACACCGCCGAGTTCAATGTCGCGTAGAAGTTGTCGGTGTACGGCACGACCGAGCCCAGGTATTTGCGGACGATGTCGGGGTAGTTCTGCACTGCCTCGCTAATCGAGCAGAAGATCACGCCCGCGTCTTCAAGCATTTTCTGGTACGTGGTCGCGACCGATACGCTATCCAGCACCGCATCGACTGCAACACCGCTAAGCATCTTTTGCTCTTGGAGCGGGATTCCCAGCTTGTCGAACGCGGCCAGAATCTCAGGGTCGACGTCGTCCAGGCTCTTTGGACCGTCGCCCTGCGATTTGGGCGCCGCGTAGTAGTACATGCCCTGGAAATCGATCGGTTCGTGCTGAATGTTCGCCCACGTCGGCTCTTCCGCGCGGAGCGTCTCCCAGTGCCGGTACGCCTTCAATCGCCAGTCGAGCAACCAGTCCGGTTCGTTCTTCTTCGCCGAGATGAAACGAACTATGTCTTCGCTAAGTCCCTTGGGCGCGACGTCGGACTCGTAATCGAAATCGAAGCCCCATTTGTACTGGGAATCTTCGACACCGGTCTCCCGTGAAATGACCCGTTCGGCCGCCATAGGTTGTACGCTCCCACAGGGTTGTTGATCGCATCAGTCAAGAATACATGGCGTACTATAACACCCGTATTCTTGGCGGTCAAATAAACGTGCGATACGCTCATTTACAGAGGCGGGGCAGGTCCAACCTCGTCAGATGGTGAAGCTAGGCTTCGGGCGTCTTCAGCCGTGCGAGAACCGTGGCATGAGCTCGGTTGACGTCAACGCCTGTCGCCACTTTGACGGACCTTGCGCCGGTTGTGGCGCGCGTTTCGCCGGACCTCGGCCCGGATGTCGCCACGACCACTTCGGCCTGGGTGTACGTGAGTATTCCCGGTTCGACGACGGCAGCCATTGCGAGCGGGTCACATAGATCGTATATGGGCTGATCCGGTTGGAACTCGAACCATGCACTCACGATCTCGGCGGCGAGCTCTTCGCCAACGGTTTCCCCATCGGACCAATCGGTCTTATTCCTGTCAAACGCCACCTGGCGGCAAACGTCCAATCCGATCATCGTGGTCGGCACGCCGGAACTGAACACCACGTTCGCGGCCGTCGGATCGTTGTAGATGTTGAACTCCGCGTACGGGGTGACGTTTCCGCCCTCGAGCGCTCCTCCCATCACGATGATCTTGTGTAACTGCGACGCCAGAACCGGTTGTCGTTGGAGCGCGTGCGCTACATTCGTAAGCGGGCCTAATGCGATCAGAGTCAGGTCCGGGCCGTACGTCGAGCCCGCGTCGATGATGAATTCGGCGGCGCGCAGGGGATGCGGTCCGCTGTCGACCGGTCGAAGGGCGATCGTGAGGCCGCCCGAGCCGTGGAATCCGTAGCCGTACTCATAGGCGCCGCGAAGGGGTCTGGACGCCCCTGCCGCCACCGGTATTTCGGGATGTCCGAGACGATCCAGCAGGCGAAGCGCGTTGGCCGTTGTGTGTGTGAGTCTGGCGTTGCCACCGACGGTCGTCAGTCCCTTGATCTCCAATTCAGGGGAATTCAGGGCCATGATCAACGCGATCGCGTCGTCTGTCCCCGGGTCGGTGTCGATTACAACTGTTGCCATAGATGCTCCTGTCCGTCGGCATTGGCGACAGGCCGTGGCGCCAGGTCTATCCGTCACGCTCCTCGTGCGATGACCCGGTCCCGGCTACGCCTTCCGTGTCGCAAACGCCTCCCACGCCTGGTGCGACGTGTATTTTGGCGTCATCTCCAGTTCTGTTTCGATCTTTTTTGTGTCGACCACCCATCGATAACGGATGAAATCTATCCCCGCGGCTGGTGAGTCCGATTGCAGCCTGAGCTTCCAGCCCAACGACGCCAAGCCGTAGAGGATCGGCGCGGGCATCTTGACCATTCGGCGACCGAATATCGCCGCCATCTCGCTCCATCGAACGGTTCCACGTCCGGCGAGATTGTAGGCTCCGCGAGGCCTTTGGCGCAAGCACACAAGCATATGATCGATCAGATCGTCTTCGTGCAGAAACTGCATCTGAGGATCGGCTCCGATTACACCGACCAGGAATGGCTTCGAAAACGCGGCAGCGACAAAGTTGTCCGCGTTCGGTCCCAATACCGGACATGCCCGAAGAATCGTGACCGCGCACTCCGGGTGATCGATGGCGTACCGTTCAAGCAACGCTTCCGATTCGGCTTTGCCTTCGGAGTATTGAAATCCCGACAACGGCCTCGGGCTGGATTCTTCGGTCAGCGCCTCCGGATTGTCCGCGTGAGCGCCATATATCGATGTGGTGCTCAGGTACAGGATGTGCTTGACGTCGCCGGCCGCGCACGCCTCGAGTAGATTTTCCGTTCCTCCAACGTTGATTTTTCTGACAGCGCGACGATCATGTCCTGGATTCATGTCGTACGCGAGATGCACGACTGTCTCGATGTCGCACCCGACGAAGAGCTTCGAAAACGGTTCGCCGACGTCCTGTCTCCGATAGTCGATATCCGCGATGCCGGCTGATTCCGGCTTGCGAAGGTCGATTGCCATGAAATAATCGATATTGGCGCTCCGAGTCAATGCTTTGATCAGCCGAGTTGCGACATATCCGGCGGCGCCGGTGACGGCGATGCGCTTCGGAAGTTCAACCATCTGCCGGAATGTCGGTGAAATCGAAGCGCAACGTGCCGAGTCCGGGCACGTCGAATGCCATGCCGATCTTGCGCGGACCATCGTCCAGGGTGACGCCGGTCACGTCGATTTTGATCGACCGGTTCATCGCCAAGGCGAACGTCTTCTCTCGCGAAACGTCGCTGAACGCCGTTCGCTCACCTTCGTACTCGAAAAAAGTCTCGTTGGCTTCGACTTCTTCGCCGTCAACGATCAGGGGCCAAAGACCGTATGCATACCCGGACCCGAGGCGATTCTTGAGCTCGAACTCGAAGCCCGTAGCGGAGTTTCGCAGGCTTCCTTTGACGTACAGCCTTCGCAACAAAAATGCGGGCACGGAAACCATCAGCCGTCACCTCTGATCTTCGGATTGCGCATTCGGTAAACCTCTATCTCCGACTCCACAACGTCGGGCGGCAGCGTGGTCACGCCGCCCAGCACCGTCGAGTTGACGTAGATTTGCGCCACGTGCTCGACGAGCGTGCAAATTTCCAGCGCCTCGTCCAGATCCGATCCGACGCCGACCAAGCCGTGATTCCTGATCAGCGCGGCCTTGCGCTCACCCAATGCATCACACACGTTCGCCGCCAGGTTCTCCGACGCCGAAAACGCGTATTCTGACACCTGTACTGCCCCACCCAGCGTGATCGTGGCTTCATCGATTATCGGAGGCAGTTCTTTCCCCGCCACCGCCAGCGAGCTCGCGTACACCGAGTGGGTGTGGATCACCGCTCCGATTTCCGGTCGCGCCCGGTAGATCGCCAAGTGCAGCAGGCTCTCAGAGGACGGCGTGCCGTCGCCTTCCACCGGTTCAGCATCGAAGTCGACCACGACTACGTCATCCGCGTTCATCAACTCGTACGGCAATGCCATTGGAGTGATGGCCATCAACGCCTGACCGTCCGGGCTCGCTATGACCTTGCTGACGTTCCCGCTCGTGCCCGACACCAATCCCATGGACGAAATTCGGCGGGCCGTTTTCGCGACGCTCGATTTTTCGGAATGCCATCTGGTCATCGCGGCCATCCAAGCGCATAGTGCGTGCGGGCGCAAGCCTGTGTCATATCGGCTGCTCCGACAAGGTCTGGTCCGTTTCGATCCACGCCATGTAAAGAGCGTCGTAGAGGGCGATGTCCAGCGCGTCCGGCTCGACCGTCGTCACGCCGATCGCGTCGCTGACCGCGTCTTCAATCGAGTGGTAGTGGCCGGTTGCCACCCGTGCGCACAAAGCCGCGCCCTCCGCGGTTGCCCGGGGATCGTCGCCGAGCTTAACGGGCCGGCCAAGAACGGCAGCGAGGATTCGCACGAACGTCATGGATTGTGTCATGCCGCCGCCGATCGCCATTGTCGTTGCCGGTCCACCGACCAGTCGCTCCATCTGTTCGATGTTGGCTCTGAAAGCGAACGCGAATCCTTCCAGCGCTGAGCGGACAACGTGCTGACGGCCGAACCGGCTCACCGTGAGCGGCACGGGAAACACGATGCCGCCCAATCGCATGCCAAGGTTCGACATGTCCATCCGACCTACTCCAAGGTACGCCCTCGCCCCGTCTGAGCCCAACGGCGCAGAGGCTGCGAGTTCGTCGAGCTCCTTGTAGGCTTCGTCTCCTCCGCCGACCATCGTGTCTTTCAGCCATCGCAGCGCGTTGCCCATGTCGCCCGCGCTGCTCTCGAGGACCCAGGTGTTAGCCATCGCGTGGACGCCAGTCCATGTCTCTCCGGTGCTCGAAATAACAGGGCTCGCGGTGACCATCTGCGCCGACGCGCTCCACCCGGCGACGATGCCGACTTGGCGAGGCGCGGTCGCGCCCAATCCCACGAGGCCGCACTGCGTATCGGACCCCGCCGTCACGACCGAAGTCCCCGGCGCCAGCCCGGTTTGTTCGGATGCCTGAGCGGTCACTCGCCCCATCACGTCGTCTGAATTGGTCAACCCGACGCGGTCCAACGGCATGCCTAAGTCTAGGTAGAGATCTTCTGCCCGGCGACCGGATTCCAGATCGAGCATGCCGGCTTCCGCTGCTAAAGTTCTTTCGCTGGCAATCTCGCCGCTAAGTTTGAATGCAAGCCAATCAGCCAGCGAGATGACGGAGGCTATGCGCGCATACACGTCGGGTTGATGGATCTGAAACCATCGAAGTTTACCCGCCGCAAGCATGAACGCGGGCGTATGGCCTGTCGTCCCGTATATCCTGTCACGGTGGATTTCGTCGAGCTCAGCGCCCTCGAAAACGGCCCGAAGGTCGACGTTCGGTCCGACGTAGATCTCGTTGCTGTCTGCGTCGAGAAACGCCAGCGCTTGCCGTTGAGACGTGATCGCGACGGCGGACACCCGACGGCCCGCCAAGCATCGCGAGATTGCGTTGCTCACGCCGCGCCAAACCGCCTGCGGGTCGAACGCGCGAGCAAGCTCCGGCGCTCCGGCCTCCTGCGTGTACACCCATGGGCTCGCGGACGAGACCACGATGCCCGCGCTCGGGTGAAACAGGTGGCATCGGACCGCGCTGGTCCCCGCGTCGACGACCAGCACATGGCTACCTTGAGCTACGATTCCACGCCTCCGGATTGACTAAGTTCTTCGGACGTTCACCATCCAAAAACCGCAACACGTCGTCGGTCATCGTCCGCGAATGCCTTTCGATCGTTTCGGCGGTCGCCCCGCCAACATGCGGCGACAGAATCACGTTGTTCAGAGCTATCAGTGGATTGTCCGGCGCAACAGGATGCGTTTCGAAAACGTCCACCGCCGCTCCGGCGATCGATCGACTTCTCAATGCGTCAACCAACGCAGTGCGGTCGATTATGCTGGCGTCAGAGCAGTTGACGATATATGCCGTCTTCTTCATCGTCGCCAGGCGCGCCTCATCCAAAAGCCCTTCGGTTTCGTCGGTGAGCGGCGCGTGAATGCTCAAGAAATCAGCCTCGACGAGCACGGTTTCCAAGCTGGCCATCGTCACGTCGCCCGATGCGGACACGTAAGGATCGTACACCATAACGTTCATGCCCAGCGCGGCGCCGATGGCCGACAGCTTGCCGCCGATTGAGCCAAGGCCGAGCAGACCCAGGGTCTTGCCTCGCAACTCGATCCCACGCATGGAGACGTACGGCTCGGTCGGATCTTCCCATCGACCGTCGCGCACGTAGTTGTGACCGGCCGGGATGCCTCGCGCCAACGACAACATCAACCCGAGCGCGTGCTCGGCGACAGCTTGGGCGTTTCGCCCGGGGGTGTTCACGACTAACACGCTCGACGCGGTAGCCGCATCGACGTCGACGTGATTTGTGGAATTTCTGCAAATGCCGACGAACCTCAAACTCGTCGTTTCTTCAAACGCCTCTTCAAACACAAAGTCCGCTTCCACGATCAGGATCGAAATCCGATCGGAAGCCAGGCGAGTCACCAGTGCGTCCGGGTCGGTGAGTTTCAGGGTGTCGAGCCAGCTTTCGTACGTCGTCGGAACTCGACATCGCAAACGGAGGAGTTGATCCTCGTCAAACGGAGTGAGAACCAGCGCACGATGTTGCGGCGGCTTCAAGCTATCGTCTCGGCATGGGCACTCTCGGCAAGAGGCTGCCCGCCCACAACCTGGCCGTTATCATCAGTTTCTCGGCGGTGCTCAAGCCGATCCTGCGGGAGTAGACGTCGAAGTCAGACGCCTCTATCCTGGTGAGAATCGCTTTGTACGCGGCATGCAGAACCTTCGGACATGCCCGCGACTCCGCGGACAACATGCTGAACAGGCGCTCAGAGCTATCGTAATAACCGTGAGCGCGCTCGACCTGGTGAGCCATCAGGCTGCGGAATGCATCGTTCGACACGCCAGCCTTGAGGTCTTCTTCCGAGTAACCGAACCGCCCCATTTCGTCTGCGGGAATGTAGATTCTGTCCAGCTCAGCATCCTCCTTGACGTCCCGCAGTATGTTCGTGAGCTGCATCGCCAACCCCATATCGATGGCATGCTGTTTGGCCGCGGGGTCGTCGTAGCCGAACACCTCGATGCAGATGAGTCCCACCACGGACGCTACCCCGTAACAGTAGGCTCGGAGCTCTTCGAAATCGTCGAAGCGCGTCTTCGAGAGGTCTGACTCCACGCCGTCGATAACCTCTTCGTAGTACCGGACGGGAATCCCGAAGGCGGCTGAGGCGTCGGCCAACGCCACGAATTCATGGGGCACTTCGTCGGTGATTTCGGCGTTGCCCGGCGTCAAGGACTGAGACACCAAGGCCTTGAGGCCTGCCAGTTCGGACCGCTTCTTTTCGAGTGGGAGGTCCCCGTCGGCTATGTTGTCGCACAGGCGGCAGAATGCGTACGCGGCATAGATCGCAAGGCGTTTTTTCGACGGCAGAGTACGGAAGGCGAAGTAGAAGTTCTTGGCATGCTCGCGGGCTACACTTTGGCAGTGGTCGTAAGCGAGGTCGAGTTGAGAAGCCATCGGCCTGCGGATCACCTTCCTCCGGCATCGACGGCGCAAGCCCGCGCCGTCCCGGCGTCCACGGCGCGGTAGACTATACGCCCATGATCTGGATGAGAACCTCTCGGCGGATTTTTTCGGGGTCCAATTCGACCACGAAGATCCGCTGAAATTCCCCGAGGGCCAGCGAACCGTCGATCAACGGAACGGTCTCGGAAGTGCCCAGGACCAGGTGCTGGCAATGGGAGTGGCCGTTCGGGCATTCGTTTTCGTGCATGTGGACGGTTCGGACCGAGAAATCGTTGTGCCGATAGTGAGCGTTGACGGGGGCGAATCGCTCCAACGTCGTCGCCATATCGGTGAGAAGCAGCGGCTCATTTTCCTGGATCGTAATCGCGGCGGTGGTGTGTCGCGAAAAGACCAACGTGAAACCGTTTCGCACATCGGATTCGTGCACGACATCGGTCACTTGTTCGGTTATATCAACGAACGCGGGGGCCTTGCCAGTCTCTACCTTCAACGCGAAAACGTACGTTTTGAAGGCTGTTTCACTGACTTTCATTTGTGAACCTCGCTAGCTGTCGTGTAAGAATTGTTCACACAATCACTCATTGCTCACAAAGGTGAACACTACCATATCTTAAGGAATCGGTGCAAACGGTTTGAAGGCCTTTTCGCGGGCTCGGCCCAGGCGTAAAACGACTCGCCTTTGGGCGCCCTCGCGGCTGGCCATGGCTCTCTTGCCAACTGTCTCTTGTAACGGCCCAACGCCATCAACGGCCAGCAGTACCTATACATGTGATAATTGATCATGAATCCGGCCGGCATTTCGTGGCTGCGGTACAGTTCAGGGTCGTCGTCAGCGGTCTTTTGGCCCACTCCGTATCCGGGGAATCCCGTGCCCGTGAAGTACGGCTCGTCCCACGCGCCGTCGTCAAGCTGCGTCCGAAGCAGGTAACCTACGCCCGCACGAGTCGCGTCGTCGTCGAGCTCGCCCGCCGCCAGTAATGCCAGCAGCGCCCAGGCGGTTTGCGACGCGGTGCTCGGGCCCCTGCCCTTGTACTCAGGGTCGACGTACGAGACGCAACTTTCGCCCCAGCCGCCGTCGTCGTTTTGATGCTCGCGCAGCCACTGGACCGCGATGCGAACCTCGGCAGACTCCATGTCTTCGCCCAAAGCGCGCAACGCCGGGAGCACAGCGCCTGTGCCGTACACGTAGTTCACGCCCCATCGACCGAACCACGGACCATCAGGTTCCTGTTCTTCGCGGATGTATTCGAGACCGGCTGACACCGCCGGATGGTCCGACGTGTACCCCAGTTGCCCCAACATCTCCAATATGTGAGCGGTGACGTCGGCGCTTGGTGGATCGATGGTCTCGCCGAAGTCGGAGAACGGTATCTTGGCCATGAGCACGTTGGTGTTGTCTTTGTCGAACGCGGCCCATCCGCCGTTGTGGCTCTGCATCCCGAGCAACCAGTGCACCGCTCGATCGATGGCGAGACGCTGAACATCGTCATCAAGGACCGCGACCCGATCCAAGGCCATCACGATCTCCGACGTGTCGTCAAGGTCCGGATATAGATCGTTGTGGAACTCGAAAGCCCACCCACCCGGCGAGACGCCTTTGGCCTTCACTTGCCAATCGCCGCCGGTCAGAATCTGCTGTTCGGAGAGCCAGGAGCTGGCTCTCGTCAATGCCGGATGGCCAGGATCCACGTCGCCGTCCAACAGGGCGATCATTGTCAGGCAAGTGTCCCACAGCGGCGATACGCAGGCTTGGACTTTCAGTCGGTCGTTCTCCTCGATCGAGAACGAAGTGAACCCTTGCACGCCCTTATTCATTACCGGATGGTCGAGCGGGTACCCGAGCACGTTCAGAGCCATGAGCGAGTACACCCACGGCGGCTGGATTCCGCCCCAACTGCCGTCGGCTTCTTGGTGCGCGAGGATCCATCGTTCGGCTTTTCCGATCGCCTGGGACCGTGCCGGCTTCCAAGGCAGTTTCTCCAGATGGCGTAAGACGATGTCGCCCGCGTAGAAGAACGTCTCCCAGCCGAACAACCGGGCCGGGCGCTTGATCGAGTAGTCGGTCCGGTCACGGGGAAGCGGGTAGAGTTCGTCGATCGCAGCGCTCTTCGGCACCGGTTTCACGGGTTTTCTGTCGAGAACGACCAGTAGAGGGACGACAGTCGCTCTCGCCCAGCTCGAAAAATCGTAGATGGTTATTGGGAACCAGTTCGGCAGCAGCATGATTTCAGCCGGCATCGTCGGCACGCCTCGCCATTCGTACTGCCCGAACAGGGCCAGCCAGATCTTGGTGAAGACGCGGGTCTCGGGGACTCCGCCTTTAGACAGGATGAAATCTCTTGCTTTTTTCATCGACGGCTCTTCCGGAGACACGCCAGCCAGTTTGAGCGCGAAATAGCATTCGGTCGACGTGCTCAAGTCGCCCGGGGCGCCGTAGAACTGGCCCCATGTGCCGTCCGGTCGCTGCTCCTTCAGCAAATGGTTTGTCAGCTTCCGCCAGGTCTCTTTGTCATCGATGCCCAGGAATCGGGTAAGCAACAGGAACTCAGCTTCCATGGTCGGGTTAGATTCGAGCTCACCCCACCAGTAGCCTTCGGGATCCTGCATGCTCAGCAGGTGTCTGGACGCGTTCCGAATGGCACGGTCCAGGCCCGCCACCGGCTCGCGCACGGCTTGGCTGAGATTCTTGGTCTCGTTTGTCGAAGTCACGTTTCCGACCTCTTATCGAAACACCACAACATCATGGCGCCGCCAGATTGTTGCTCGCCGACGCGATTCGTCCGAGCAGGTCAGCCAATGCGGTCCTGGCGATCCGAACCTGCTTCCGAAGGCCGAGCAATCGCGGCGCCTCGGCCGGATTGACCGTCAGGTGCAGTGCTGCTCGCAACGCCCGCTTGCTGAGTTGCGGGTCGACGATCTTGCCGACGAACCCCGGCAACGCCTGTTCGACCGGGTCCAGTGTCGCTTTGACAGTCACACACGGCACGCCGAACTCTTCGGCCGTCTGGTTGACCCAAAAACCTTCCATATCAATCAGACTCGCGTTGAACGTGCTTCCGAGCCATCTCTTCATCGAAGCGTTCGCGACGAACTGAGGCACGGTCAAACATTCCGCGAACTTGTATGCCGGCCCTCCGGGAATCGATGCGAACATATCGTGCACGCTATTGAGTTGCGTCTCCATAACTTCACTGCCAGCCCAGAGGTAAGCCGGACCTTCGATCGCGATCAACCGATCGCAGACAAACGTGTCGCCAGTTCCTACCCCTGTTTTGGCTCCGGCGGCGAAGCCTGCCGACACCATTAGTTCCGGTCCGTATCTCTCGACCGCCATGTGCGCCGCCGACTGGGCCAGATCCTTGCCGATGCCGCCCTCCAGCACTACCACTTTCGGGAAATTGTCGGACTCGTAGGCCTTGAGTCGCCCTTCTTTATGAGTTACGCGAAAACGTCCATCGTTCAAGTATTCCGACACCTCGTCTTTGAATGCGGCCACGATGGCAATCATCTTAGCTGCCCCAGTTCGTGATACACGCTCCACTGCCCGAAGCGCATGCTGCTTGTTCGAATCAGCTCGCGCCCACGCCCGAGTTCCGGACTCCGCCTGCTTTGACCAATTTGTACGCTTCTTTCGGGTTACCAATAGCGCTGAAGATCGACGCCGATTCAAATCCGCAGTGCATCAGGCAATGTGCACATCGCGGATCGTTGCCTACGCCGAACCGGTCCCAGAGTTCGTCCGAGTACAGGTCCTCGATGTCCTGCGTGTGGCGGTCACCCAGCAGGTAGCAGGGTTCTCGCCAGCCCATCACCGTGTAGGTCGGATTCGACCATGCTGTGCATTGGTATTCTCTGGCGCCCTTCAAGAATTCGAGGTATAGCGGGTTGTTGTAGAAGCGGATTCCTCGATCGGGCGTCAGGAGATTCCTGAACACCTTTCGCGCATTTTGCCTGGAGATGAAGAGGTCTTGGTTCGGAATCGTGTCGAAGTGGTAACCAGGCGACACCATCACGCCTTCCACGCCCATTTTTGTTACCATTCTGAACATCTCAATCAGGTCCGTTTCATCGACGCTGTTGAAGACCGTAGTGTTGGTCGTGACCCTGTATCCCTGATCCAGGGCGGCTTGAATCGCCTCGGTCGCGACCTTGAACACACCTTTCCGATATACCGCGCGGTCGTGGGCTTCTTCCATTCCGTCCAAGTGCACCACGAAGCAGAGATACTTCGACGGCGGGATGCTCTGCATGACCCGCTCCATCAGTAACCCGTTGGTGCACAGGTACGCGAACCGCTTTTTGGCGATGATGCCTCGGACGATGTCCGGTATCTGGGGGTGGAGGGTCGGCTCGCCGCCGGCGATCGATACGATCGGCGCGCCTGATCGCTCCACGGCGGACAGGCAGTGTTCGACGCTCATGACGCGGTCGAGAACCTGTTCGTACTCTCGAATCCTGCCACATCCTTCGCAGGAGAGATTGCAGGCTTCGAGCGGTTCGAGCATCGTCACCAGAGGGAATCGCTTCCGCCGTCTTATTTTGTTTTTCAGGATGTACCAGCCGAGCCTGACCGCCAGTTCCGCGGGCCTACCCATCAACCACCTCCCCGCTTCCGAGACACCACAGCACAGCGCCACGTCAACCGCATTGGGTCGAGCCCGTCTTGCCGCTCCCGTGCGATGCAGCTCATAGTGGTCGCACCAGCAGGAACCGTGTCAGATCTTCGATCTCCTGACGAATCGGTCCAGACATCTCAACCGCACCCAACGAGTCGAGCGCTGCGCCGGCGTACGCGGCCGCACTCTCGTGGGCGTGGCCTCGAACGTCCACCCTATCCATGATCTCCAGAACGGAAGCCACGTCGGGCCCGTCCAACTGTTCGCTCTCGTAGATCCGGTTCAGCGTCCGGGCGTCTTCGCCTTTCGACTGTTCCATCGCGAACACGACGGGATACGAATTCTTTTTGCGTCGAATGTCCGCGCCGACCGGTTTCCCAGTCGTCTCTTCGTCTCCCCAAACGCCCAGGATGTCGTCCCGTATCTGGAACACGTACCCGAGCGCCGCTCCGCAATCGCGAAAGGCAGTCGCAGTGGCTGGGTTCGCGGTGCCGATCACCGCCCCGAGGGCCAATGAACAGCGTATCAAGGCGCCGGTCTTGCGCGAGATCATCTCTAGGTAGTCGTCCATCCCGATGTCGTGGCGACCCTCGAAAGACAGATCGAGGTATTGGCCTTCGATCATCTCGAGATACGCCTCAGTGAGCAGTCCGACCGCGATGAGCGCGCGCTTGTGTTCAAGCCCAGCCGCAACTAGCTGATGCAAGACCTGGTCGGCGACGATTCGGAGGGCGTTGCCAGCGACCAAGGCTTTGGGTATGCCCCAGACAGCCCACAGCGTTTTGCGCCCATGGCGGGTTTCGTCCAGGTCTTGGATGTCGTCGTGAATCAGCGAGAAGTTGTGAATGAACTCGAGCGCGACTGCTGCGGGCATGGCGAGCTCAGCGGCGCCGCCCACCGCTTCACAGGCGAACAGGCACAGGGTGGGGCGCAGCCCTTTGCCTTCCATCGCTGGGCGCAGTCGTCCATTTTCGTCGACCCAACCCATGTAATAACGGAGCAGATCGTAAAGATCGACGTGATTCTGCGACAACTCGTCACGCAACGCCTTAGCGATCCCCGGTCTGTATCGTTGGAACAAGTCGGGAAGCGAAGTCGGGGCGCCATCGGCGGCGAGACTAGCGGGAACGGCCAAAGGATCTACCTCTGACGGCGGCTTGTTCAGGTTCGCATCTCCATCAGGGGCGTTGTCGTTGAGCTCTCTGCGGCGACCGCGTCGTCCCAGCGCGGCGCCACATTCTCGTGGGCATCTATCAGGCTGTAACCGTGCCTGTGAGGGACTACATAGTTATACGATGGCCAATGCTAGCATCAGTTCCCAAAAAGTGTCAACGATATCGAAGCTTGGTCGCGGCGAAATCCCTGCGGGTTTTGGTACATCGAATCAAGCATCGATTCGCGTCGGGCGGGTACGGCGTCTCGTGATCGAATGCTCGGATGCGCTCGACGAAATGGCGCCGATTGTTTCGCGGGCGCGTGCCTACTCGCCCAGATCGAACCGTCTACCTGCGCCAACCGGCAATCCTGTCCCCGAATACCTGAATTCTCGCTTGCATCGCAGTAGGCGCTATGCTATATTTTGGCCCGAATGTCAGGCCTAGCGTGACTGGCTGTCCAGAAGACTTACCCGGTCCGGTCGACCGCATCTCAAACGTAGGGCACAGCTCCCGAATCTATGCTCGACGACTACTTCCGACAGTATGCTCTGATAGCGACGTTTGCGGCCGTGGCTGTTTCTATTCCCATAGGTATGCTTGTCGGCAGTTGGATGCTGTCGGTGCTCAAGCTGCGACCGTACAATCCCAACCCCATCAAGCGCGCCATCTACGAGTGCGGCTTCGCCACCTTGTCAGGTCGATGGAGCCAGTTCAATTTCAGGTTCTACACGATCGCGCTCGTTTTCGTCGTCTTCGACGTCGAAGTCGTATTCTTGTTCCCTTGGGCCGCCAGCTTCGGAGCGATGTCCGCTGAATTCGGGATCTTCGTCTTGTTGGAGATGGTCGTGTTCGTGGCGATTCTCGTTGTTGGCTGGCTCTACGCCTGGCGCAAGGGCTCGCTGGAGTGGAGCTGATTCATGGCTGACGACTCCGCGCAAACATCGAAAGGCCTCATCCTGCACCAGACCACTTGGGATCTGGATCGCGAGGAAGGTGACTACGTCAATCATCTAAAGGCCACGCACACCGAGGCCCTCGCCGAGCCACTGGTCGAGGTGCCGGCCGACCTTCAGCGCAACATCGCCGTCACGACCGTGGACGCGCTCGTCAACTGGGGCCGCAAGTCAGCCGTTTGGCCGCTGTCTTTCGGCTTGGCCTGTTGTGCGTTCGAGATGATGGCTTCGGCGATGTCTCGCTTCGACCTTTCGCGGTTCGGCATGGAAGTCTTCAGGCCGTCACCCCGCCAAGCAGACCTAATGATCATCGCCGGCACCGTGACGTGGAAGATGGCGCCGGCGATCGAGCGAGTCTACGAGCAGATGGCAGAGCCCAAGTGGGTGATCTCGATGGGCGTGTGCGCCACGAGCGGTGGACCGTATTACGGCTCCTATGCCGTGGTGCCGGGCGTCAACCACATCATCCCAGTGGACGTGTACGTGCCGGGTTGCCCTCCTCGTCCGGATGCGCTGCTATACGGGATCATGCAGCTTCACGAAAAGATCAAACGCTATTCGATCACGAATACGCGGCATTCCGCCCAATGACTAGAGCGCTCCCCGGCGGAGATGTTGCAAGCCGCCTCAACGAAGCGGTGTCCAAGTCGGTCGTCGAGCACAACGACACCGACGTGTGGATCGATTCAGGGTCGATCCTGGACGTGTCGAGATTCTTGAAATCCGACTCCGAACTGGATTTCTCGTATCTGACCGCGGTGTCCGCTGTCGACTACATCGAGTACTTTGAGCTCGTGTACCATGTGCTGTCGATGCGGCACAACCACAGCGTTGTGATCAAGTCGCGGCTGTTCGGCCGCGAAACGTTGTCCGTGGCATCGGTAACTGAAGTCTGGCAGGGCGCAGATCTCCAGGAAAGGGAGATTTGGGACCTGATGGGCATTTGGTTCGACGGGCACCCGAACCTAAAGCGGATTCTGTTGTGGGAGAACTTCCCGGGACATCCGCTGCGGAAAGACTGTATCGACTAGGCAAACGATCCGCCGGACCGGAAAGCGCCAATGCCCGGCTGGCGGACGAAACGAGAATGAAGCGAGACAGGCGCAATCACCTGTCTCAACGAGCGCTGATGGCAGTCAAGACCGAACCGGTAACAATTAACCTGGGGCCACAGCACCCGAGCACGCACGGGGTGTTCCGCCTGCGCGTCACGTTCGACGGCGAGGTGGTGCTCGACGTCGAGCCCGTATTCGGCTACCTCCACCGCGGCACGGAGAAGCTGGCGGAGTCCCGGACGTACACGCAAATTATCACGCTGACAGATCGCACCGATTACACGGCGGCGATGTCAAACAACATGGCGTACGTACAAACGGTCGAGAAACTGGCCGGGATTGAGGTTCCCGAGCGCGCGGAGTACATGCGCGTCATCGGCGCCGAACTCCAACGCATCGCCAGCCACATGATGGCCACCGGATTCTTGCTCAACGACATCGGCGCGTTCGCCACCCCGCTCATGTACTGCTTCCGCGAACGCGAACGCATCCTCGACCTGTTCGAGATGCTGTGCGGCGCTCGCGTCACGCTCAGCTACATGCGGCCAGGCGGCGTGTTCCAGGACGCTCCGGACGAGTTCTGGCCGGCCATCAGCAGAATTATCGGAGACCTGCCCCATTACCTGGACGAACTGGAAAAGTTGATTACCGGCAACGAGATCGTGTTGGTCCGCACACGGGACGTGGGGCTGCTTTCAGCCGGACAAGCCATCGATTGTTCGATCTCGGGCCCGATACTGCGAGCCTCTGGCGTTCAATGGGACGTGCGCAAGGCAGACCCGTACAGCATCTACGATCGGTTCGAGTTCGACGTGCCGATCGGTTCGGTCGGAGACACGTTCGACCGGTACATGGTTCGGGTGCAAGAGATGCGGCAATCGATCCGAATCATCAACCAGTGCCTTGCCGAAATCCCTGAAGGCCCCGTCCGCACCGAGACTCCGTTTTTCGTCCGCCCGCCCGTCGGCGACGTCTACGCGGCCGTAGAAGGTCCGAAGGGCGAGCTCGGATTCTACATTGTCAGCGACGGCGGGATTTCACCGTATCGATGCAAGATACGCGCCCCGTCGTTCATCAACCTCACAGCGCTTCGCGACATGCTCGTCGGCTGGAAGATGGGTGATCTGATCACGATCTTCGGCTCCCTGGACATCGTGCTGGGGGAGGTGGACCGCTGATGTACGACATCCGCGCGGCGGGCATCCTCGATTTCAACAGCCTGCTCGACTTCTACGCCGGGTTTTTGCCGGACGACATAGCCTTCGTGGCCGCGGCTGTGACGTTGGCGTCTGTTGTCGTGAACGTGCTGGTCAGCATGACCGCGGTTTACACGTGGTTCGAGCGGCGGGCGCTAGCTCGGTTCCAGGTGCGAATGGGCCCGAACCGATGGGGCCCGTTCGGAATCCTCCAACCATTCGCCGACCTCATCAAACTAATAACAAAGGAAGACACCACGCCGGAAACGGCTGATCGTTGGGTATTTAATCTGGCTCCGATCGTGTTGGTGGTTCCCGGATTGATGGCCATCTCCGTCATCCCGTTCGGCCAGGACACGTTCCTCGGCAGGCTGAACATCGGCATCCTGTTCATCCTTGGCATCACGAGCATCAACACGATCGCCATATTCATGGCAGGCTGGGGTTCCGCGAACAAATACGCGATGCTCGGTTCGATCCGAGGCGTCGCCATGCTTGTCAGCTACGAAGTGCCGATGGCGTTGTCTGTCACCGGCGTGATACTGATATCGGGATCGCTGGCGATGTTCGACATCGTCACTGCGCAAGATCTGCCGTTCATCCTGGTTCAGCCTCTGAGCTTCCTGATCTTCATAGCCGCCGCGTCAGCCGAGATGAGCCGAACCCCATTCGATCAGATCGAAGCCGAGTCGGAGCTGGGTTCCGGCTACAACACCGAGTACTCCAGCATGAAGTTCGGCGTCCTTTTCCTGGCAGAGTTCATGGCGCCGCTGATCACGGCAATGATCGTGACGACGCTGTTCCTCGGGGGCACACGAGGCATCGATCCGGTGCCCGGTCAGGTTTGGTTTGTGCTCAAATCATTCGTCGTGTTGTTCGGCTTGCTGTGGGTTCGCGCGACGTGGCCTCGGCTTAGAGTCGACCAGATCATGAGCTTCGCGTGGAAGGGCCTTTTCGGCCTCGCGCTGCTCAACATCTTCATCGTGGCCGCTGAGATTGCCGTCTTCCAGGACGAAGCCGGCGCCCTGTCGATGAGATCGCTGGCGATAATGTCGGCGATCAACTGGGTCGTGACCATCGTGGCATTGGTGGCGATGGCGAATATCCTCGGGCAGCGCAAACTGGAGCGCCCCGAGCCGGTCCCGTCACCCCTAGCCAACATGTACACGGACGGAGACTGACATGTATGGAATCGGGCTGCTCAAAGGCCTGGGGATCACCATGAAGAACATGGTCCTGCCCGGTCGACAGTTCACGAACCACCAGTATCCCGACCGGAAAATCGGTCTGGCGGGATTGGCTCGCATCAACGGGCGCAACCCCGTCAGTTTCGCTTTGCGACAGCCGGGAAGCGCCGCGAAGGCCCTGTTTGGTTTGATCTCGATTCCCGACCGGCACACCCAGCATCCTCGGTTCAGAGGGCAGGAGTTTTCCTGGTACGAGGAGCGATGCACAGGATGCGCGAGCTGCGCCAAGTACTGCCCGCTGGGCATCATCCGCATCGTGACGGATCCAAGCAACACGAACGTGCTCGAAGGCGACAAGTACAACATCGAAACGTTCGACATCGACATGGGACGGTGCATGTTCTGCGGCCTGTGTGTCGAGGCGTGTCCGTACGACGCTCTTCACATGGGCACCGGCTTCGAAGAAGGAACCTACAAACGAAGTGACCTGGTGATCGACATCGATCGGCTCAAAGCCGCTCCGAAACATCCGAGCCAGTGGTACCGGCCACAACTGCCGGCCAGCGGTTACAACCCGATGTCCGACCAAGAAGCGAGTTGGCGCGACGTCCATCGCCATGAAAAGCCGTCGCACTCGGAACAAGAAGAGAAGTGGGGCCAGAGATGATCGGTCAGGGCACAGAGGCTTCACTGGTCATCGACATCGTCTTTTGGGTGTTGGCGGTTTCCAGTATCATCGCCGCGATCGCAGTGGTCCAGATGAAGGACCTGTTCAGGGCGGCGTTGTTCCTCATTGTGTGCTTCATGGCTGTGGCGGGCATGTTCGTCCTCCTCCGCGCAGAGTTCGTGGCAGCCGTCCAGGTACTCATCTACGTCGGGGCGATCTCGGTGCTCATCATCTTCGCGATACTGATGACCGGAGACATCGAAGAAGGAAGCCCGGCTCACAACTTCAAGTGGCCGGTCGCCGTGCTGGCCGTCCTTTTTGGCGCAATGGCGATATTCGTCACCAAGTCGACGGAATGGAACTTGCTCGAACCCGCGATCGACGCGGGGAGGATCGGGTCCAACGCGGTCACGGACGTCTACTCGAACACAATCCCCGTGATCGCGCGCTTGTTGGTTCGGGATTTCGTGCTCGTGTTCGAGGTCGCATCCGTGTTGTTGCTCGCGGCTATTATCGGCGCCCTGGCGCTTATCAGGGAGCGGTGAAGCCATGAATTTGGAAAACTTCCTGATAGTATCCGCGATTCTGTTTTCGATCGGAATGTACGGCGCTTTGGCGAAGCGAAACGCCATCACCGTGCTCATGTCACTGGAGTTGATGTTCAATGCCGTCAACATTTCGGCCGTCGCGCTGTCGCGCTACACGGTGCCTGCCCGATTGAGCCAGGCGGGCTTGAACGCGGGTGAGGACGCGGCTCAGTTCCTTTTGACAGGCCACATATTCGCAATATTCATAATCACGGTCGCGGCCGCGGAAGTAGCGCTGGGCTTGGCTATCGTGATCGCCATCTACCGTAACCGTGAGTCGGTGTTCGTTACCGACGCCAACCAGCTCAGGAGTTAGCCCCAGTTCGATGTGGGTCGAGTACAGGACAGTGCCTAATCTGATGATCGCCGAGATGTGGAAAGACGTCTTGGAGGGCGACGGCTTGCCCACCAAGATACTTCCGGTCGGCGACATCCTCACTTGGGGTGAGCGCGTGCCGTTTAAGATCTACGTCCCCAAAGGACGCGAGCACGTTGCCGACGAGATATTGAGGAAACTCTAGATGATTTCGGAACAAATGGTGTGGATGGTTCTGTTCGCACCGCTGGCGTCGTTCGTCGTCATCGGCTTCATCGTCAAGCCGGTGCTGGGCGTGCTCGGCAGACGCTCGTCCGGGGACGATGCGGATGCCGCCCGGACCCAGTTAGCGTACGCCGCGCCGGTTCTCACGATTTTGGCGATCGGATTGGCGTTCGTCATTTCGTTAATTGCGCTGTTCGACACCATCGACGGCCACGGCAGTATTGAATACCCGGTCCACGACTGGCTGACCGTCGGCGAACTGAATTTCACCATCGGAATCCTGATGGACCCGCTGACCGCCATCATGCTCGTGGTCGTGACCAGCGTCAGCCTGATGGTGCAGATCTACTCGCTGGGCTACATAACTACGGAGGATGACGGCGGGTACACCCGATACTTCGCGTACATGTCGTTGTTCACGGCATCGATGGTCGGAATGGTCCTGGCTTCGAACATCGTCCAGTTGTTCGCGTTCTGGGAGCTCGTCGGCCTCTGTTCTTACCTGCTGATCGGCTTCTGGTTCACACGGCCTTCCGCGGCGGCGGCGGCCAAGAAAGCGTTCATCGTCACTCGAGTCGGCGACTTCGGGTTTCTGTTGGCGATCATGTACCTGTTCTACAACAACGACGCATTCGCGGCGCAAGGCCTGAGCTCGATAGACATCCGCGACATCTACACCGCCGTCGACGAAAAGATCATCGTTGGCGGAGTCGTGACCTGGATCGCGGCAGGCATCTTCGCCGGCGCGGTCGGGAAATCGGGACAGTTCCCGTTGCACACATGGCTGCCCGACGCCATGGAGGGTCCGACCCCTGTTAGCGCACTGATCCACGCGGCAACGATGGTCGCCGCGGGCGTGTTCCTGGTAGCGCGTTTCTTCCCGCTGTTCGAAGCATCGCAGATGATGATGAACGTCGTGGCGCTGGTCGGCGGGTTCACGGCCCTGTTCGCAGCGTCGATGGGATTGGTGGCCAACGACATCAAACGCGTGCTGGCTTATTCGACCATCAGCCAACTCGGTTACATGATGCTGGCGCTGGGCGTGGGCGCGTACGCGGTGGCGCTATTCCATCTGTTTACGCACGCGTTCTTCAAGGCGCTGCTGTTCCTTGGTTCCGGAAGCGTCAACCATGCGTCAGGAACCTTCGACATGCGGTACATGGGCGGGCTGAGAAAGTTCATGCCGATTACCTACGCCACGTTCCTGATTGGCAGCATCAGCCTGGCCGGCTTGCTGCCGAGCGCGGGCGGTTGGAGCAAGGACGAGGTCTTGACCGCGGCCTGGCTCGGCGGCAACACGGCGGCCGCGATCGGTTTCTGGATGGCGATGCTCGCTGCATCGATGACCGGGTTCTACATCTTCCGCGCGCTGTTCATGACCTTCGAGGGCGAGTTCAAAGGCGGCTCCGACACTGAGCCCGAGGACGCGCCCCACGGTCCCGTCCACCTGGCGGAATCTCCGGCCACGATGGTGCTCCCGCTCGTGATTTTGGGCGTGGCCGCACTCGTCATCGGATTCTTGGTCAACCCCATCGTGGATCTGGGGATCGTACCCAAACACTGGTTCATCCACTTCCTGGGCGAAGGCCCAGTCCACGTCGAGATCCACGATTTCAACGTGATCCTGGCTATCGGAGCGATGGCGACCGGCATAGCTGGCATTGTGCTGGCGTACCTGATGTACATCAAGGGAACCATTTCGCCGGCAAAGATTACCGAGTCGCTGAAGCCTGTTCACACGTTGCTGTACCGGAAATACTATTTCGACGAGATCTACGAGGATTGGATCGTCCGACGGTTCTTCTACGGCGGCCTTTCGAGAGGTTTGGACTGGGCCGACAAGGCGATCGTCGACAACATTGTCAACAAGATTGGCGCTATAGGGCGAAATGTCGGAGTTGTGGGCCGCGAACTCCAAAACGGTCAACTCCAAGAGTACGGCGCGGCCATTTTCGTTGGCGTGCTGACCATAGTCGGGCTTTATCTTTTGTTCCCGTAATCGTCAGAGGACTCTAGCACTTGTTCACCGGTTGGTTGACAGCAGCAGTATTCCTGCCCATGGCCGGGGCCTTCATGATTGTCCTGTTCATTCGGGGCGATCGGAATATTCGTATCTTCGCCGCCGCGGTGTCGCTCGCCGAGCTCGTGCTGGCGATCGTCATCTTCGCCCTGTTCGACCTCGATGCGGGGGCCGATCAGTACCAGCTTATCGACAAAGCCGAGAACTGGATTCCCATCGATTCGTTCAAGGTGCAGTACTTCCTTGGCATCGACGGCATCAGCGCTCCGATGGTGCTGCTAACAGGCCTGCTGGGTTCGGTCGCGGTGTACTCGTCGTGGAGCGTCAAGACGCGAGTGCGCGAGTACTTCATGTGGCTCCTTGCGCTTCAGTCCGCCGTGATGGGCGTCTTCACAGCCCTCGATTTCTTCATGTTCTTCCTGTTTTGGGAGCTCGAGTTGATTCCCATGTTCTTCCTCATCTCGATATGGGGAAGCGGGCGCCGAGAATACTCGGCGATGAAGTTTGTGATATTCACGATTCTCGGCAGCGCGTTCATGCTGATCGGGATACTGGTGCTGTTCTACTCGATCGGCACGTTCGATATGACGCTGCTTCCGGAAGCGATCGCGAACGGCAAGCTGTTGCTGCCGATCGGCACGGTGTTTACGCTGCTGTTCATCGCGTTCGCCGTCAAGCTGCCGATCTGGCCGCTGCACACGTGGCTGCCGGACGCGCACACAGACGCACCCACCGCCGCCAGCGTCATGCTGGCTGGCGTCCTGTTAAAGATGGGCGCCTACGGCATGATCCGCGTGTCAGTGTCGATGTTCCCCGGCGTGATCTCGGACATCGCCTGGCTTCTGGCAACTGCGGGAGTCGTCAATATCTTGTACGGCGCCGTCGTCGTGCTACGCCAGACAGACCTGAAGAGGTTGATCGCGTTCAGCTCGATTAGCCACATGGGCTTTGTGCTGCTCGGGCTTTCAGTCGTCGTGGGTGTGGACGGCGCCGTGTCTACGATTGGATTGACCGGGGCCGCGCTCCAGATGTTCACACACGGGACGATCACCGGGCTGCTGTTCTTACTCGTCGGCTACATCTACGAGAAGGCGCACACCCGCTACATCCCGGACCTCGGAGGTTTGGCGGGCAAGATGCCGCTGTTGACCGCATCGTTGGTCGTGGCCGGTCTAGCATCGCTCGGGTTGCCGTCGACCAGCGGATTCGTCGCCGAAATACACGTGTTCCTGGGCGCATTCGCCGTCTGGAGTTGGCTAACGGCAATCGGCGCATTCGGTGTGGTTATTACCGCGGCGTATGTTCTCTGGATGATCCAACGGTCCATGTTCGGGCCAAGAAACCCGCACCTGGACGACGTGTCGGACGCTACGCCGCTCGAGATGCTGCCAGTGGCCGCGATGGTAATCGCAATAATGGTCGTCGGCATCTACCCATCGCCGATCGCCGACGTGTTCTCGTCCGGGTTGGCGCCGATCGTCGACTCGCTGCAAAACGTTGGGGTGGCTGGACTACGATGATCCACCGAACGAAGACGATATGACGTTTCACGATATCTATCTGCTCTCGCCCGAGATGAGCATGGCCGGACTTGCGGCCGTGTTGATCTTGGTCGACCTTGTGTTTTCAAAGAAGAGTGCGCTCACGGCCATCGCGTTCGTCGGTCTAGCCATTCCGCTGACTCTGAGCATTGTTCTGTGGGTGTACCTGAACGACCAAGCCGTGACTCAGATGGACGCTGATTTCGGGACCGAGACCGTGGCGTTCGTGGTAGACAAGTTCAGCCTGTTTTTCAAGTTCCTGATCGTCGCCATCGTCGCTCTCGTCGTGTTGGCCTCGTCCGAATACGCGGACAAATTCCAGCGATTCCGAGCCGAGTACTTCGCCCTGATCCTGTTCTCCGCGTCGGGCATGATGCTGTTGGCTTCGACCGTCGAGCTCATAAGCATCTACGTGTCGTTGGAGCTGACGTCGTTGCCTCTGGCGGCTCTCGCTGCGTTCTTGCGCGACGACAAGTCGGCGGAGTCTGGCCTGAAGTTCTTGATATTGAGCGCAATCAGCTCGGCTGTGCTGCTCTACGGTATGGTTTTGATCTACGGGTTCACGGGCACAACCGTTCTCGCGGACATCGCGACGCAGCTCGGCGCCATCGACCTTTCAGCCGACGAAGCCTTCGGCGCCAACGTGTTGCTGTTCGGTGTCGTCCTGGTAATCGCCGGGTTCGGATTCAAGATCGCCAGCGTGCCGTTCCAGATGTGGGCGCCGGACGTCTACGAAGGCGCGCCCACGCCCATTACCGCGTTCCTTTCGGTGGCGTCCAAGGCGGCGGGGTTCGCGGTGATCCTCCGGGTCTTCTACGTCGCGTTCGATTCCGAGATGCTGAGCCGGGACTGGGCCGAGGTGTTCGCGGTTCTCGCGATCTTGTCGATGTCGTTCGGCAACCTGGTCGCGATCTTGCAGACCAACATCAAACGGATGCTGGCCTACAGCACGGTCGCTCACGCCGGATATCTGATGGTCGGGTTGTCGGCAGTGGCCGCAAGGGTGCCCGAGGCGATCGCGGGACCGTCCGGCGTGCTTTTCTACGTCAGTGGATACGCCGCTACGAACCTGGCCGCGTTCGCGGCGATAATCGCCATCTCCAACCGTGTGGGTTCGGACCGCATCGACGCCTTCGCCGGCATGTCCCGACGAGCGCCGTTTTTGGCCGGGGTGCTCGGCTTCGCGCTTGTGTCGCTCATCGGCATCCCACCGACGGTCGGATTCATGGCGAAGATATACATCTTCGGCGCGGCGGTGAACGCCAATCTGGAATGGCTTGCCCTCGCCGGCGTCATCAACAGCGTGATCTCGGCTTACTACTACTTGCGCGTGATCAAGGTGATGTACCTCCAAGCGCCGGAGGACGAAAGCCATGTCTCGTCCGGCGGCATGCCATTAAAGATTGCGATATTTGTCGCGATGGCCGGAACCGGCTTCTTTGGCATCTACCCCACACCGCTTATCAACGCCGCTAGAACCGCCATCGGGGTCCTGATTTCGTGACCAGCGCAGCTCGTTGACACCCCTATAGGCCGATGCTAGACTTGGCACGCGCTGGCGGGTCGCCTTCCAGACAATCCGAGCAATACAGCTATCTGTGCGGATCGCAATCCGCTCAAATTCGTCGTCAACGCGCCCGTGCTGCGCTTTCACGTACGCAACGTCGCCCCACAACACCTGTCGAGCTCTATTAATGGTCCAAGTCGGATTCGTATACAACGCACTCGTACCCGACGCTCCGGGGCTCATCGATTCGCTCGTCACTTCTCTCAACCTCAAGAGTGCGTCTTGGGTGTGCTCCGCCGAAGACCTTCCCGAATTGGACAGACTCGACGACACCAACTTGATCGTTGTTGCGGGCGGCGACGGCACAATTCTGAAGACGGTCCACGTCATCGCGCCGTTTGCGATTCCCATCGTCGCCGTCAACATGGGTCGAGTAGGGTTCATGAGCGAGCTCAGCGTCGGCGACGCCGCCGAGAGGTTGCCCGCGTACCTGAACGGCGACATGCGTATCGAACGTCGAATGATGCTTTGCGCAACGGTGACTGCCAGCGACGGACGCGAAGTTCTTACAGCCCACGCGCTGAACGACGTGGTCGTGGGCCGAGGCGGCGTGGCGAGCCTCATGGACATCGCGACCAAGGTCGACGGAGAGCCGATGACACGATACCGCAGTGACGCGGTCGTAGTCGCAACGGCGACGGGAAGCACCGGCTATGCTCTTTCGGCAGGCGCTCAGATATTCTTCCCGGAGGCACGCGTCGTGATCGTGCAACCGGTCGCGCCGCACACGGGACTCCGCGACGGCTTGGTCTTGCCCGATGACGCCGTCGTCGAGCTCGAGCCCGTGTCACGAGGAGCCGCGTCGCTGAGCGTGGACGGTCTCGCGGATGTCGATCTGGCCAAGGGCTCCGTCGTGAAGATCGTGCGCAGTGAGCACGAAGCGCTGTTCCTCCGTGCACGACCGCCCGCAACATTCTGGGGCGACCTGACGAGCCGCCTGGGCCTCGTATACAATCTGACACCGCCTCGCCAGTAGCCGCACGAACGCGAAGCCGGTGAAAGACCTCGAACGGAGTCACCGATGACCCAACAGCCTGAGCTGATCCAACGGGAACAAAAATACGAAGGCAAGATCGTCAACCTCAGGATCGACTCGGTCCTGCTGCCGAACGGGCATCAGACGAATTTCGAGATCGTTGAGCACGAGAACGCCGTCGTGATCGTGCCCGTCGACGCCGACGACAATGTGTTGCTCGTCCGACAGTACCGCCACGCAGCCGGCGAAAGCTTGCTGGAAGCTCCCGCCGGCGTGATAGATCCGGACGAATCGCCGGACGATTGCGCCCAGCGAGAGCTGCGCGAAGAAACCGGGTACGCGTCCAGGAACCTTCGGGCGCTCGGAGGATTCTGGTCGTCTCCGGGCTTTTGCACCGAGTTCATGTACCCTTACCTGGCCAAGGATCTCGTGGAGAGCCGGCTCGACCCGGACGACGACGAAGACATCGAGGTGCAACGATTCTCGGTGTCCCGCATTTCGCAGCTCATCCGCCTGGGCGAAATTCAGGACGCCAAGACCATCGCCTCGTTGTTGATGACATTACATCTATTCAAGTAACCAACATCGCCGAGATAGGAGCCCAAACCGTGCCTGACCTCAAAGCAATTTTCGCCCAGATCGACTCACTCGAAAACGAAATCGTCGAGCTCGAAAGAGACTTGATCGGGATCCCCTCGGTCAACACCGGGACCATGCCGACCGGCGACGAAACCCCCGTCTGCGAGTACATTCGCGACTGGCTGGCCGAGGACGGTATATCTTCGGAGATCATCGGTCGCGTGCCCGAGCGTGGCAACATCATCGCTCGAATCGAAGGCACGTCCTCCGACGCGCGGCTCATGTTCATGTCGCACACGGACGTCGTGCCGGTCGAGGACGAGGCGAAGTGGACGCACCCGCCGTTTAGCGCCACGATCGTCGACGGTCGCATATTCGGACGCGGTGCTTCCGACTGCAAAGCTCTGCTCACCGCGCAACTCTGGGCGATGCGTCTGCTCAAGCGCAACGGCATTAAGCTCAAGAACAGCCTAATCTTGTGCTCCGGCGCGGACGAGGAGCACGGTGGCCGATACGGTTTCGGCTGGCTGGCCGACAACCATCCGGAGAAGATGGCGGCGCCGTTCGCGGTCAACGAAGGCGGTGGAACACCCACCGATGCCGCCGGCAGTCTCACGTATCTGTTGGGCGTTGGCGAGAAAGGTCGGTTGCAGGTCGAGTTCGAAGTGAAGGGCGTCAGCGCGCACGCTTCAGTGCCGTGGCAGGGGGCCAACTCGCTGTACCGTCTCTCGCAGCTCCTGCAGCGCATCGAGGCCTACGAACCGGAACGCGACACGACCACGTCGCTGTTCGAGCATCTATCGACGTTCGCGATCGAGCACAAGCCGTCCGCCGAAAACGTCGACGAGATCATCGAAGAGACCCAGGCGGACAATCCTCGACTTGCGTCGATGCTTCGCGCGCTGTCGCGGATGACGTTGACGCCGACGATGATCAACGGCGGCATCAAGTCCAACAGCGTCCCCGAGTCGATTCACCTCACCTGCGACGTCCGCACCCTACCCCACCAGAACGACGACTATCTCCGTCAGGAACTGGACAGCATAATCGAGGGCGTGCCCGGCGTTTCGTACGAGATCGACTACATGGCCGTGCCCAACTCGTCCGATTTCGAGACCGAGCTGGCCGAGCACATCAAGGCCGCGACGGCGCTCACGCTGGAACGCGACGACATCCGGTGGGTCCCTGCGATCAGCACCGGCTTCACCGACTCGCGGTTCACGCGACCGCTAAACACCGTGACCTACGGCTTCTCAGGATCGCACCCCGACGACGACCCGATGCTGTCGAGGGCGCACGGCACGGACGAATCGGTGGGCATCAAGAGCCTGATCAGCGGAACCAAGATCATGCTGGCGTTGGCCTGCTCGCTCTGCGGAACTGAGTAGACACGGCCTTTTTGACACGAGAGGATTCGTCGGCCAGGTGGACGTCTAGGCAGGCTCCACGCCGGGCGGCAGTGGCGCGTCGATGCCGGTTGTCTCCGAAATGACGCGTGCCAGACGGCGAACAGCGCCTTCCTCAGTCCACGGGTACTGATCGCGCGGGGCCAGATCGCGAGCGACGCGTGATGTGCGAGCTGCCGATCTCCGAAGGAACGCGCGGACGGCCCGGCTCGCACGATAGTAGCGCAATCGCTCCGGGTCGAGGGTTCGCTGTTGCGAATAGCTGTCGAGATAACCTGCGGCAAAGGCTTCGAAGATCTCGGGCGGCGTGTCCGGCGCCAGGCTCGGTCCACCCACGGTAATCAACACCACAGACGCGGCGACATCGTATTCGGCATCCGCCAGCACGGCTCCGGGCCAGTCGAGGATGCCGCTGACGCGTTCCCCGTCAACCATGATGTTGCCTGGATGAAAGTCGCCGTGGCAGATGGACAACTCGTCACGTTGTTCTGGCCGGTTCGCCACCAACCAATCAATCAATGGAGTCAGGTGACTTAACGCCGGCTCGGCAGCGTAACGCTCAATGAATCGAAGCTGTCCGGAGGTGGTGAACGCTTCGGCTGACACACCGGATTCTCGCAACGAGCCAGCGATGTCACCCGACGGCAGATCGTGCAGATCGACATGTGCCCGCGCTAGCTGATCGGTGACCCGAGGCGCCGCTTCCGGACCGCTCATCATGTCTTCCATCGGGGAATGGCCCGACACGCGCTCCATCACGTTGAACGCCCTTCCGGCAATCGCCCGCGCGCCACAGTGAATCAGCACGCGTGGAGCAGCGTATCCGGCGTCAGCCATCGCGTTTTGGAACACAGCTTCTTTTTTGGCCTGTCCTTGGCCGGCCATATCGGGGAAAACGCGTACGATCAACGGCCCTGCCAGTTCTTGCGGAGCGCCATCGGGGCTGAACGCGAATATCAGCGTGTCGAACCCACCGAGAAGCCGTACGGGGTTTTCGGTGAACGACAGGCTGTCTACGCCCGCTTCGACTCGAAGAAAAGCGAGGAATTCGTCGCGGACTTGTTCGTCTTCGAATCCACCGGCGTCCGGATTTTGCAATGCCACGGTATCCCCTTTCCGGCCAAGTTCATTCTGATCGTTCACGACCGGTGATCCACCCGACGAGTGTTTGGCCTCGGCGCTCGATCGCGTCATCGCTCAACTTCGCGCCGAGTCCAGCCCCGTTCGGGAGCCAGAGTCGCCCGTCTTCGACTCGCTCCGGCGGATCCAGCAACTCCGCGCGCCACTCCACTTCGTAGACCGCGTGCTCCAGCGGCATCGCGCCCTCCACCGCGGCACTCACGTGGCTGCTCGCGAGCAGCGACACTGGACCCGAAGGACAATGAGTCGAAAATCCGGCGTTTGCTGACACGGCTGCTCGGCCCGCTCGCACCGCCTCGGCCACGCCGCCGCAGTGCTTTACGTCCGGCATGATCACGTCGACGTCGCCTTCTGCGACGAGCTTCGAGAACGAATTCGCGCCGTATTCGTTTTCGCCAGCGACGAGCGGCATCGAGATACGATCGGCGATCCAGGCAAGATCGCGTGGCGTGCGGTCGGGGCCGATTGGCTCTTCGAACCACACGACGCCGAACTCGGCCAGTTTCTCGGCGATCACGATTGCATCGTCGGGCCGGAACCGGTTGTGACAGTCCACCAGCAATCTGGCGTCAGGTCCGATGGCTTGCCTCACTACGGCGACACGTGCCAAGCCCGGTCCGGCGACATCGAGGATCGGACCGGATGGCGAATTGAGCCGAACTTCGTCGAACGGAGCGCACTTGAACACTCGAAAACCTGCCTTCGCGGCCAGCTCCGCGACCCTGCCGAACGACGCCGGAGTCCGTTCGGTGGCGAACAGCGACCGATTGATGTTCGCGTAGAGCTCCACGCTGGCCACACGAGACCCGCCCAAGGCTTCGGTGAGGCTCGCATTGTCGTGTTGTGCCTGGATCTGGATGACAGCAGTTCGGATGGCGCTCACGGCGGTGCCTCTGACTCGATCGCGCGTGAGCTCGGTTTTGTGGAGATCCACATGATTAGCAACGTCCGTCTCGGATTCGATCTCGGTCGCACGGAGGCGTTCGACGGCTTCGGAGATCGCTGTCGCCACGCGTGCACTCGAATCGCCCAGTGTGATCTCGACGGGGGTCGTGACGCCGTCTGTGTCGATGAATACCGCGCAGGTCCAAGTCGTCCTTGGCGTGGCTTCGACGGCAACGAATTCGACCCGATCGAATCTCATGGCCGAACGGCTACGATTCCGACAGCTTGGCGAGCAGGTCGAGCGTTCGGTCCTCCGAAGCGTCGGCGTCGTCGCTGTCGGGGACGATGGTCAGCAGCAACTCGGACGCGCCCCACTCGAAGATGCCCTGAATCCGTTCCGTCACGGCTTCTTCGTCTCCGGATATGAGCACGGAATCGAGCATCTCGTCCGTCCAACCCGAAACCGGCGTGCCAATGAATCCCGCTTCGGCGAACATACGGGCGTAAAATGGCGTGCTCGGGAAGTAACCCAGGCGATTCTTGACCCCGTTGCGGGCCATCTCGACGTTTTCGGTCACGCTTATCGGGGCGTGGACGATCATGGGCGGTGTAGGCTTGCTGGCGTTTCGGGCGCCTTGCTTGAGCGCTTGCATCGCCGTTTTACGCAGGTAAAAGTCCGGGCACACCCAGCTAATTGCGCCGTCCGCCTCCGCTCCGCACAGCTCGAACGCGCCGGGCATCAACGCCGAACCCATCACCGGCACGTCCAACGGTTTGCGGAGGCTGGCCGCCGCCGAGTACCATCGGCCTTCGAACTCGATGCTGCCCGATTGGATCAGCGGTTTCGTAATCTGAAGATACTCACGGAGGTGTCCTAACGGCGCTCTGAAGTCCGCTCCGAACATCTTTTCCATCGCATTTCGGTGGCTGGGCCCGATGCCCAGGCGAAACCTGCCGGGTGCAAGATCGGCTATGACCTGAGTCTGTTGAACGAGCGTAACCGGATGACGTGACCAAGTCTGGACGATGGAAGTTCCCAGGAGGATGGTTTCGGTGGTGGCCGCCGCGGCCGCGAGCATCGTCATCGAGTCGCCACCGCCGCCGCCCGAGGTCAACCAAGCGGCGTGGATGCCAAGTTCTTCGATTCGCTGAATCTTCGTCACGGTTTCGGCAGCGCCGGACGCCGATATAGAGATTCCGATTTTGTTCGCGCTCATGTCCACCCCTGGGCTCATCCCACATCATCAATCGCGGCTATCGCCATCGGCCCGGAGTATATCACGTGGCGCCAAATTGACGGCCTGTTTCCTTGGCGATGCGGAAACCTATTTGATACACTATCGCGAACATCAGCAAGATTGGAGTTTGCATGGAAGGCTTGATCACTCACGAAGCGCCGGATGTGAAGCTCCCAACCATGATCGTAGCATTCGCGGGCTGGCCTGACGCCGCGGAAGCCGCCACCCGAGCGCTTCGATATTTGGTGCGAAAGCTCCCGGCAAAGAAGTTCGCGGAGATCGATCCCGAAGAGTTCTACGACTTCACATCCGTTAGGCCCCAAACCCGAATAAACCGGCGTGGCGAGCGCATCATCCGATGGCCTCGCAACGACTTTTACTATTTCGCGCCCCAGCATCAGGAAAACGGCTTGCTGCTGTACGTCGGCACCGAGCCCAACCTGCGCTGGAGAGCGTTTTCGAACATCATCTCGACCGTCGCAACCGACCACGGAGTCAAACTCGTCGTCACGCTGGGCGCACTGCTGGACGCGGTGCCTCATACGCGAGAACCGCGAGTGACGGGTCGCGCCAGTTCGTCGGAGCTGACCGAGAAGGTTAAGTGGTTGGGCATCCAGAACTCGGGTTATCAGGGCCCAACCGGGATTCACACCGCGTTTCTGGATTCGTGCAACGAGACCGGACTCCCCCACGCATCGATCTGGGGACACTGCCCGCATTACGTGAACACGTCGCCGAACCCGCGGGTCAGTTGCTCGATGCTCACCAAGCTACGTAGTATGGTCGACTTCGACGTCGATCTCCATGAACTCAGGCTCGCTGGTGACGCGTTCGAGACCGAGGTGAGCAAGGCGATCGCGAAGCAACCGGACGTCAGCTCGTATGTGACTCGCCTCGAGCAGCGTTACGACGCGGCACACCCAGTGGAAGATGACATCCCGAGCCCGGACGACATGGTGCGCGAGCTCGAAGATTTTCTGAAGTCTCAGCGGAAGCCGCCGGATTCCTAGTCTTCGCCCTAAGTCTGGACGTTGAAGCCGGACCGGGCAAGCTCCGGCTGCAGTCTAGCGTCGTCGGTCGAATCACGTCTCAATCCCGCGTATTCCGCACTGGTCGATGCATCGCCGACGTTTCGGAGGAACAGTGCCTCAATTCGGTATCACGGCCGACGAATACCAAACTCAAGTCGAAAAGTGGGCGAAATCGTCTAGAGCGGCTGCCGCGTTTCCGAGACGGATCAAACCGCGTCTAATAGCGCTCCACTACTTCCAGATGGCGTTTGAACCGGGCCGCGAGTACACAGAACCGCAGGTCAACAATTACATCATGGATGGCAATCTGTTCGACATCGATCATGTGCAGATTCGACGGTACCTCGTCGACTACCGAATGCTGGATCGTTCGTCGAATGGCAAAAGCTACACCACTTCGAACGACTACGTGTCGCTCGCCGATTGGGATCCGATGATCACTCATCCACACGACCGGCCGACCCACGGTCACACGGCCGAGGAGCGCTAATTGCCTTCGCAACCCAAGGATGCGTACGCGGAGTCAAACGGATTGACCTTCCACTACCGTGATTGGGGTGGATCCGGTCAAGCGGTCGTGATGCTCCATGGTTTGGCCTCGACTTCTCACATTTGGGATCTCGTGGCGCCTATATTGAGCGCGGACTTCAGGGTCGTTGCCATAGACCAGAGGGGCCACGGCGAAACCGACAAACCAGATTCGGGCTACGAATTCGCATCGGTCGTCGAAGACCTACACCAACTTTTGGCTACAGTCGGAATCGAACGTCCGATCATCGCCGGGCACTCGTGGGGCGGCGACGTCGCGATCGAGTACGCGGTCGCGCATCTCGACGCACTGGCCGGATTGTGCCTCGTCGACGGCGGCAACATGGACTTTTCACGCAACTCAGATTGGGATCGAGAGACCGCCAGACGCGAGATGGCGCCGCCAATTTTCTCGGGCGTGACGGTCGACCGGTTCATGCAAAGGGTGCGTGAGCGGTGGTTGACGCTGACGGATGACGACAGAGATCGCGAAGAAATTGTGCTGGCGAATTTCAACGTGCTCGACGACGGCACGATCAAGGCACGATTGAGCCGAGAGAACCATCTTCGGATCATCGACTCTGTTTGGGACCATCATCCACGGGAACTGTACCCGCGCATCGAATGTCCCGTGCTGTTCATGCCCGCCACACAACAACCGGTCGGCCCACTCTCACCAAGGCAAATTCACCGGGCCGAATCCATTGCACACGCTGACTCCCTCGCGCGGGTAAGCAAAGTGGTGTGGTTGGAAGACAGTATCCATGACGTCCCCGTCCAGCGGCCTGAGCTCGTCGCGTCCGTGATATCGGACCACTTCGACGACGGGTTCTTCTCAGACTAGCCCCGTTGCGGGCGGTCTGGACTTGTACCGCCGGTTGGCGAGCAACAGGATTCGAAACCAGCAAGCAGCGTTCGACAGCCACCTGGCGACTAGAACATCGGCTGGGTTTCCGTCACGGAGAGCGCCGGCGAATGCCCGTTGGCGACCACCCGTTCAGCCATCGCGAGCACGCTGGCATTGCCAGACCGATCGACTTCGACGACGCCGTTTGTGTTGGTTCGGTCGTCATCGCCCGTCACACCTGTTGTGACGAGGGTGATCTGCACACGCTTTTTGAGCCGTGGGTCTTGTGTCACTCCGAAGATCACGTTCGCGGTTGGGCTGCTGGCCTTTCGGATCAATCCAGCGACCTCGTGCACCTGATCCAATTCGAGATCCTTGCCGCCGTTGACGTTGAACAGGATTCCCGAGGCTCCGTCCAGGGATGCGTTAAAGAGTGGACTAACCAGCGCCGATCGCGCCGCATCGAGCGCCGCCCATCGACCTTCACCTTCCCCGAGCGCCATGAACGCGCGTCCGCCGTTCGACATCACGGACTTCACGTCAGCGAAATCGACATTGATCACGCAAGGGGTCGAGATCAAGTCCGCGATCCCATGCACGCCTTGTTTGAGTACTCGGTCGGCCAACTGGAATGCGTCTGACAGTTTCACCTTGCCTTTGAGGAATCGCAACAACCGATCATTTTCGATCGTGATGAGTGTATCGACTTTCGCGCTGAGCTGCCGCAGCCCGTCCATGGCAACCGCGCGACGTTTGGGACCTTCGAAAGTGAACGGCAGCGTTACCACGCCCACGGTCAATGCGCCGCGCTTACGAGCCCGGTCGGCAACGATCGACGCCGCGCCGGTGCCGGTCCCGCCGCCCATGCCGGTGGTGACGAAGACCATGTTGGTCTTCTCCAGCAGCTTGGCGACCTGATCCTGCCTCTCGCGCATCGCTTTCCGCCCCACTTCCGGCTGCCCTCCGGAGCCCATGCCCGCGGTGACGGTCGGACCGATCGCGAACGTGGGCACGCCTTTGAACGCCCGCAGCGCTTGGATGTCGGTGCTCAGAGCGAGGAACCGGACGCCGGGCGGGCAATCGTCGGCCATGCGAAGCACGGCGTGCCGCCGTCGCCGCCGACCCCGACGACCGAGATGTTGATCGGCGCGGGGTTGGCGCCCGGGTTGCCATAACCGTTGCCAATCGAGATTTTCTTTCGTCTGAATAGCATGGCGTCTGTCCTCATTTGATCGAAATTCCAACTGACCTATGGTTCGAACGAAGCCTAAACTTCATCGCGCAGATTCTTGCAGCGTGCTGCGATCTACGCCGCTTCAGGGAGCGCGAGGAAGTAGTACGGAACCCGCCACGTTCCCACCTTGCCGAGATCGACCAAGGCGTTGTTGCGGAGAGTCCGGACGACCGTGCCGCGAGCGCCGAAACGAGGGCCCCCGCTGATCTTGCCGAGGTACAGGACTTTCTGTCCTTGGGCCACGTTTCGCGCGCTTGGCACGGTTCGAAGCCCACACGTGACCGGCATCCCGGGCATTTCTAGCTGCGGGCTTGGGTTAATTGTAGATGAACTCGACATGGCAGCGCTTTCGAAAAAGTTTAGTGCCTTGTTTAGAACATTTTAGAACAGCACACTTGTTCGCGTCAAGTCATTTTCCGAACGTTGTTGCCTGGATTGCCGCTCAGCGGCTACAATATGAACACATGTCGGGGTGTGGCGCAGTTGGTAGCGCGCTACGTTCGGGACGTAGAGGCCGGGAGTTCAAGTCTCCCCACCCCGACCAGCACACATCCCCCTTTGCCGAATCCCTCTGTGTTCTCATCGAGTTCTGTGTCCGATTCTATGTTCGTAGATCTGGCATCGATTCGCGATCTGTTCTCCGTGCACGTACTCTGCTCGACTCGAGCACCCGCGGCGCCGGACGTTGAACTCAGATGTTCCATACCGGCAGTCGGCAATCGGCGTCGCCCGACGGCCACCGTGGGCAATCCAGCAGAAAGAGTCAACTTCGAATGAAACCGCCGCGAACTCAGATCTTTTAAAGGGTCGCCGGACGCCTTCCGTTCGATCGGAAGCGGCACGAACTTGACGGTGCAACACGACATGATGGCCGCTGTGATCGACTCCGACGATTTGGCGCCTTCTTCGCCAGACCAACACAACTCGGGTAAAGTCGTCGATGCAGAGTGAGACGGTTCTTGTCCGATGTACGCCTGAAGCGAAATTGTGTGATGCAGCGGACAAAGGATGCATTGTGACGGCATCGACGGCGGAACGATCGAGTAGAAGTGCTGAATCGCAGGCTGGCGCTATCGCAGTCGGCGCAAAGTTGGGTGAGCGGCCCAGAATATCAGTGTGGCCACGGTCAGCAGGACGCCGCTGATCAAGAGAGCGTCCGGAGTGCTGCCCGTTACCTCGGCGAGAGCGCCGAACGGCATCGCGCTCAGAGGCATCGCCCCGAACGTCATCATACCGATGGCCATCATCCGGCCTCGCATCTCCGGAGGGGCCAGGACCTGCATCATGGTCATGTTCAACGACATGAACACGGAGTTTACGAGGCCCAGCACCAGCAGGAATGGAACTGCGGCCAAATAATTGGTCACCTGCGAGAAGGCGGCAAGCGATAGGCCCCACATCAGACACGTCACCAGCAACACCAGTCCGCGGTGCGTCATATTCGAGACGGCCGCGAGACCGAGCGTTCCCACCAGGGCCCCAGCGCCCATTATCGTCATCAAAATGCCCAAGCCGTCGGATTGAACGTCCAACGCTTCACGCGCCCATGCCGGCATCAACGCCCAGTAGGACGACCCGAACAGAATCGACAGCAGCATCAATACCAGCACGCCCTGCATTGCACGGTCCGATATCGCGAAGACGAACCCGGCTTTGATGTCGGTGGCTACGCCTCCTGTGGGAGCAGCGGCAGGGGTGGCGCCGGCGTTTACCATCGCCATCGAGGCGGCCGCGAACAGGTATGTTCCCGACACCAGAAACAACACACCGTGGGTTCCAATGAACACGATCAAAAACCCCGCGAGCGCCGGGCCGATGATACGTGTCATGTTCATCCCGGAATTGGAGAGCGAGATGGCGTTCATCAGGCTGCACTCAGGCACGATTTCTGAGAGGATTGCCTGTCGACTTGGCATCGCCAAAGCCATCATCGACCCGTTGGCGAAGCCGATCGCCAACACGTGCCAAAACGCGACGACTCCCGTGAAATCGAGTAACGCAAGCACGGCAGTCATCGCCGCGTTGCCCGATTGGCCGATCACGATGAGCCGCTTCTTCGATATGCGATCCGCCAGCGCGCCGCCGATCAACGAAACGAAGGTCGAAGGCGCCGCGAAAGACATCATCACGAACGCGAGAGCCAGAGGGGAATCGTCGGCGATCCGAAGCACTAGCCATCCGCGGGTGATCATCTGCATCATCATCGCGGTGAACGAAACGAATGAGCCGGCCCACATCCAACGAAAGTCGCGATACCGAAACGACTCGAACATGGCTATGCGGCCCAGCGACAACCGAGACTGTCTAGGCGAAGGCGAAGGCGGAGCAGCGGTCGGAGGCGTCGGGGCGGGTTGTGCCAATACTGCTCCACCTATAGGTAGTATTACAGAACGAAATTTCAGGAACAGTACAAAAGCCTACACCCGCCTCGAGTGGCGGTCAAGGTTATCGGGGGTAGACGGACGGCGAAAAGGCGCCCGGATGATGGCCGCTGGATGCCGCGCGCGACGGCTCTCTCTTCGTTGATGATATGATCTCTCTCGCCCCTCGTCGGGGCCAACGTAGCGCCGTTCGGATGGGGTCGCGGTGTGTGTCCACGCTACAACCGATTCGACCGCCCACGGCAGCATTCAGCAGCGCTATACACCACGACCGAGATCGCCGTAAATACCAAAGGAGTTTGAGATGCCCGTAAACCCTACACGTGAAACCTGGAAGCCCGGAATGCCCTGGGAACGGGCCGTCGAAGACATCGACTACATCCACAGCTTGGCCAAAGAGATGGGGGGGCCCGAACGCATCGAGCGTCAGCACTCCGGAGGGCGTTACACGGTTCGCGAACGGATCGAGATGATATCCGACCCGGGCAGTTTCATCGAAGCCGGTCCGCTGGTCGGCGCGGTTGAGTACGACGAGGACGGCAACCTGAGCGGGTTCACGCCTGGCGCATACGTTATGGGACTGACCGAAATCGACGGCCGACCGGTCGCGATCGGCGGTGACGACTTCACGATTTCGGGCGGCAGCCCTCACAACGTCCACAAGAGTTCGCGGCAGTTCACGCAACCGCTCGCGTTGCAATACGGCATTCCGTATGTCCAACTCGTCGAAGGCGTCGGCCATAGCTCCAAGTCCGACGAAGCCGCAGGACACATGGGATTGCCATCCGGCGAACAGTGGTGGCAAGGCGTAGAGCTCATGCGCCGGGTCCCTGTCGCGGCGGGAGTGATGGGTTCGGTTGCCGGAGCGCCCGCCGCCTACGCTCTCATGTCCCATTTCACCGTCATGGTCAAAGGTCAATCGCAGATATTCCCGTCCGGACCGCCGGTCGTGCGGCGGGCCATCGGCGAGACGCTCGACAAGGAACAACTCGGCGGGCATCAGATGCACGTCCACGACAGCGGTCAGGTCGACAACGAGGCAGAATCCGAGGAAGAAGCTTTCGAGCAGATCAAGAAGTTCTTGTCGTACTTGCCCAACACAACCAATGATGTAGCCCCTCGCGTCGAGACCGGCGACCCGCCCGATCGCCGGCCCGAGGAACTGCTGAACATAATTCCACCAAACCGGCGCCGAAGCTACGACCCGCGCAAGCTGATCCGTCTCGTCGTCGACAACGGTGAATTCTTCGAGATGCGTCAGCACTGGGCCGGCGCGTTAATCACCGGGTTCGCCCGACTCGACGGCTACAGCGTCGGCATTATCGGCAGCGACCCCGTGAAGTTGGCAGGGGCGATGGACGGCGACGGCGCTGACAAGTACGCTCATTTTGTCGATCTCTGCGACGCGTTCAACCTTCCGGTGGTCATCTTCCTCGACATGCCGGGTTTCATGTTGGGCTCACACGCCGAGCGCAAAGCGACGATGCGCCGGGGCATCCGAGCGATGATCGCGGCGGCCGAAGCGCAAGTCCCGACGGTCGAGTTCAACGTCCGCAAAGCCTACGGCGTCGCTGCCGACGCGGTCCACAGCATCAGCCGCCCGAACGGGCTCAACCTTCGGTTCGGCTGGCCTGCGGGCGAATGGGGCGGCATCCCGATCGAAGGCGGAGTCGCGGCGGCATACCGACGCGAGATCGAAAACGCACCGGATCCCGAAGCGCACCGTGAAATGATCGAGAACCGATTGCTCAAGCTCCGATCGCCCTTCCGGGCGGCGCACAAGGGCGATGTCATCGACCTCATCGACCCGCGCGACACACGGCGTCTGGCTTGCAAGTTCGTGAAGCTGGCACAACCGGCGCTCGCTAAGCTCGCGCAGCGACCGAAACGAGCCGTTCGCCCATAGCGGTTAAGGCAGGTTCGAAACCGGCTTGCGTAGCCCTTGACTTGGGGCCGACAAGGCGAGATTCTACTAGACGGTTCAAAGTCGTCGGACGCCACCTGGCCGCGCCCGACCAACCAACACAACCCAACAATGAAAGAAATCACCTGGAGGTACGAAGTGAACGACGCCCTACGTGAGAAGGCCGGAGTGATCCAGCAAGCATTGGGACTGCAGAGACCGCCGATCGCGCTCGCATTTGTCGACAAACCGCCGGAGTCCGTCGAAACAGTGGACGAAGCCGTACCCTCGTCCTGCTCGTTCTGGCGCATGGCCGAACAAGGGGTCTTCTACGCCACGGAGCAACAGCACCGCAACTGTCCCGTCGGAGTGATGACCATGGGATTCCAAGTGGCGCCTGAAGGAGAGGAAGAGGCCAAAGCAATCATCGACGCGATGTGTGAACTCGAGTACTTGAGCCCGGAGGAAGTCACGGCGATACCTGGCGTCCCGCCAGGGCACAAAAGCATCGTTTACGGCCCGCTCGCTCAGATGCCGGTGGATTCGGACGTCGTCCTGTTCTTCGCGCGACCCGGCCAGGCGATGTTGTTGGCTGAAGCGTCGGATTCTGTGAGTTGGACCGGAAGCGGCATCTCGGCATTCGGTCGGCCGACATGCGCCGCGATTCCGATGGCTCTGAAATCAGGCGTGCCGAGCGTGAGCATGGGTTGCATCGGGTTCAGGGTGAACTCGGGGATTTCGGACGACGAGTTGCTCATGGCTGTTCCTGGCGCTCAACTCGAGTCGCTCCTGGGACGGCTGGACACCACGGTGAACGCGAACAGTGCGCTCGAGCAGTTCCACACGGAAAGGTCGGCTGCGCTCAACTAAACCGGGTATCGATGAGGTGACCGATCGGAAGCCGTGCGCTGATGCGCGAATTCACGATCGGTCGTCTCCGTAGCGAGACACGCCAACGCTCCGCCCACAGGTTTGAGGCAGGACCAATGGCGCGGGACCGCTTATCGGTGATTCGGACTCTCTGCGAGATCTATCCGGATGGTCATCGGCCCGACGACGCTGGTGAAGTCCACCTTTAACTGAGGCCGCCCTAGCGTTGAAATAATGGTGCCCGCCGCCGAGATAATAATGGGCGGGCTAATGTCGCACGTGTAGCCAGCGTTCGACAGGAGCGTCGCGGCATTGCCAGCGACCATATTGGCCAATTCGCCCAACGCCGACTGGGCGAGCTCGGAGTCGGGAATCCGTACAACACGGTGCCCACCAATTGACCGCTAAGGCCGATGCCGGCCGTGATGTCCTCGGTTAGGAACCGGGTGTCCACTGCCGAAGCAGAGGTCAACTCCACGTCCATCCCCAACTCTTTTTCCCATGCCAACTTCGCCGAGGTCAGGAACGGGTTCACGAACTCTTGCTTCATTCGACAACTCTCAATCTGCACAATCGCGACGCACCGTCAAGCGCGTCAAATACATCCACTTTGACTGCGGTAACCTTTGTACCCCACCGATGAAACGACATCCTTGCGCAATGTAGTGGCGGGAAACTGCCATCAATCGAAACGCACTACTCGAAAACGCCACATCGCAACCAGCGTCGGTGATTCCGGCATCGGTGTCCGCCATCGAATGCCAACTTGCCAGCCGGGACGCGGTCGCAGCCGTTCACCGGCGAGACGGGCCGTCAGGCATCGAGCAGTTCACGGACCTCGTTCGCCAGATCGGCGCGTCTGTACGGTTTCATGACAAATGGCAGCGGGTCACCAGTCGTCCCCCCGCTCAAGAACTGATCGTCAGTATATCCGGAGGTGAAGAGCACTTTGATATGGGGGTGGCGCAGCGCCAGTTGCTTGGCCAGTTCTTTGCCGCCCATGAGGGGCATGACGACATCGGTCACGACCAATGATATCTCACCGCCGTCGTACTCATCGACAATCCGAAGCGCGTCAACGCCATTGCCTGCTTCGAGCAAACGATACCCCTGTTGGTTGAGCGCCATGGTCGCCACGTCGCGGACCAAGGGTTCGTCCTCAACCACAAGAACTGTCTCTGTCCCCCGCGGGAGGTCGCCAACGGCAAGTCTGACTTCCAGCTGTGACGGGTGCGCATCAATTAGCGGCAGGTAGACTTCGAATAGCGATCCCGATCCCGGTTCGGATTGCACTCGGATGAATCCGCCGTTTTGCTCGACGATGCCGTAGCACGTAGACAGCCCGAGTCCGGTTCCCTTCCCGACTTCCTTCGTCGTATAGAACGGTTCGAAAATCCTGTCTCTGATGTCGCAGGTCAGCCCACGCCCTCGTCTCGCACGGCGAGTCTTGCGTAGGCGCCCGGCTTCAGACCGGGAGTTTTCGGGAGTTGTTCCGAGCCCAGTTCCTCGACCGTTGTTTCGACCGTGATCCTGCCGCCCGCGAGCGTGGCGTCTCTGGCGTTCACAACCAGGTTGACCAACACCTGTTCAATCTGACCCAGATCGGCAGCGACCGAGATCATATCTGGATGGGGAAGGTTGATCAACTCGATGTCCTCGCCGATCAGACGTCGAATCATCCTGCCAAGTTCGATGTCAGCATTGCGCCACGGTCTGCTGGGCACATTCTCGGCGCCGGCGATTCGGCGGGCCCGCGTTGGCGATCTACGCCGAGGTCGGTCACGAGTGGAT
>JASMDM010000077.1 GCA_030752795.1 SAR202 cluster bacterium
ATGACCATATTATAAGCAGATGATTCATAGTAATCACCGGAACGCCAATCACCAATTTAACCTATCTGGGAAATCTGGAACAAGTCCGGTCGTCTCGGCCTGCCGGCGGCGCTCGTCACACAAGACGTGGAAGAAGCAACGGCATCGATTGGAAAGATGGCCGAATTCGAATTCGACACGATCGCTTTCAGTCACTTCCCGCCGTTGCGAGTGAATGCCGGAGAGGCGATCAAACGGCTGACAGGCGAGGCTTCAGCATAGGGGCGGAACAATGGAGATTCATCACACAGAAGACAACTTCGAGACAGAGGGCGGTCTCGTTCTCTACGAGCAATCGTGGCGGCCCGACATCGAACCGAAAGCCGCCATCATCATGGTCCACGGGTATGCTGAGCACAGCGGACGGTACGCCCACGTCGCAGAACACATGGTGGAACGTGGCTACACAGTCCACGCCTTCGACCTGCGAAACCACGGGCGCTCGGACGGGTCGAAAGGTCTCATCAAGTCGATAGATTCGCTCGTCGAAGACACGGGTCGGCGCGTGGCGAGGATCAACCAACAGCAACCGTCAGTCCCGACGTTCCTGCTCGGCCACGGCACCGGGGGAGGGATCGCCGCTCTGCTCGCGATTAACGGGAACCTCGACGTTCAAGGGATGATTCTGAGCGGCGCGCTGATCAAGTTGGCCGATAACCCGCCCGCCCAGTTGCGGTGGCTGGCGACGATCATCGGAGCCCTGCTGCCGCGACTGCCGGTCAAGGCGCTCGACAGTGGAGTCATCTCGCGCGACCCTTCGGTCGTGGCAGCGTACGACAACGACCCGCTCGTGTACCGAGGTAAGACCATGGCTCGCACCGCGGCCGAACTCATGGCGGCGGGAAGGCGCGTCCAAGCAGGAATGGAAGCGATTACACTTCCGATCCTCGTCATGCACGGCGCCGCGGACGTGCTCATCGAGACGCAAGGCAGCGTCGATCTCCGCGAAACCGCACGCTCCGAAGACAAGACGTTGAAGCTCTACGACGAAGCGTATCACGAGATATTGAACGAACCCGAGAAACACCAGGTAATGGCGGACATCGTCGATTGGATGGACGCCCGCCTGTAGTCCGGTCGAATCGCGAATCACCCCGTTCGCCCCGAGTCCCGACGCATCGGTATCCCGGCCACGTCGGGACCTGTCGAAGGACCTCACCGAATCGACATCCGCCACGGGATGTCGATTCGCCAATACGGCCTGGCTATGAGGAGGCCACCATGGTTGGTCACCCAGAAATCCAAACGACGCAAACCAGTACGCTGATCGATTTTATCGAGGGCTTGGCCAAGAGGCATGGTTCTCGACCAGCGCTCATGATAGAGCTCGGATTCCGATACCAGCGATGGACGTACGCGCAAATTTGGGAGCAGTCCGGTCGCGTCGCCTCGTTGCTCCAAGAGATGGGACTCGCCAAGGGTGACCGCGCCCTGATCTGGGGCCCGAACAGTCCGCATTGGGTGTTGGCGTTTTTCGGCTGCCTACGAGCGGGCGTGATCGCCGTTTCGCTGAACATGCGCAGCGCCGAGGAATTCGTACGGACCGTGGCGGACAAGACCAGCCCCAAAGTCGCGTTTCTGTCCCGTGTGACGCCTCGCGGCAACACCGAGCTCGGCGTTCCGGAACTGTCGTTGGACGACCTCGAGATCACGATTCGCGACCGTCCCGGCCCGGGGCTCGTAGCCGTCGAAGAGTCCGACCTAGTCGAGATCATGTTCACGTCCGGCACGACGGGCGTTCCCAAAGGCGTGATGCTCACACATCGAAACCTGGTGTCAAACGTCGAGGCGGCCAGCCAATTCGTCTCTGTTAAGCCCTCGGATCGTCTCCTGTCCATACTGCCGCTCAGTCATATGTTCGAACAGATGGGCAGACTGCTGATTATGCTGAAAACCGGAGCCAACGTTACATACGCTACGAGCTACCAGCCGTCCGTGCTCTTCAAAACGATGAAAGAGCGGAAGGTCACCATCATGCTGCTGGCGCCGCAGATCCTGGATCTGTTCATCAAGGGCATCGAGCGAGAGGTCAGCCGCCAGAGCAAGGAGGGATTCTGGAATTTGGCGATGAAGTTCGCGGGCCGTCTTCCATTCCCATTGCGAAGGCGCATTTTCCGAAAAGTGCACGATCAGATGGGAGGAGCGCTGAAGACCATCGTTGTCGGCGGAGCGCCGCTGCCGGCCGACCTGGGCGCGAGATGGGGTGCGCTGGGTGTCAATGTGATCCAGGGCTACGGCGCCACCGAGGCGTCGCCCTGCATCACGTTTCATACCTTCGAGAACCCCCGGTACGATTCCGCGGGCTTGCCGTTGTCCGGTGTAGACGTCAAGATCGCCCACGACGGCGAGGTTCTTGTCCGTGGACCGAACATCACGCCCAGCTACTGGGAGACGCCCGATCGCACCGCCGAAGTCTTCGTTGACGGTTGGTATCGCACAGGCGACCAAGGGTCCTTCGACGAGGACGGCTTCTTGCATCTCAACGGGCGCAAGAAAGACATGATCGTGCTCGCCAGCGGTCAAAAGTGTATCCTGAAGATGTCGAAGCTACATTGACCCGCCACCCCGAGGTTGTCGTCGCCGTGGTGATTGGCGTGCCGCGCGACTCAAACCTTGATGTTCACGCCGTCCTGATTCTCGAAGACCCGGCGCACGCCGGGCAGATCGTCGCCAGGGCCAACGACCAACTCGGCGGTCATCAGTGCATTCGGAGTCACACCGTCTGGGCAGGCGAGGACTTTCCGAGAACTCACACGACGAAGGTCAAGAAGGCCTTGGTGCTCGACGCGATCACCCAGACCGACGCCGAGACCGAGACGTTGCCGGCCGCTTCCACGCAACCACGACAAACGACCGCACGGAGCGTGGTCAGCCTGATCACGGAAGTAACCGGCTTGCCGCCGGTACAGGTGACCGCAGACAGAACACTGGATAGCCTTGACCTGGATTCGCTGGGTCGGATCGCACTGCTGTCGGCCATCGAGGCTGAACTCGGAGTCTACGTCGACGAAGCTTTCGTCGGGCCGCACATGACCGTTCGTCAGGTGGAAGACGTCGTGGCGAGCAATTCGGCCAACGGCGCCATGCCGAAATTCCCCTCGTGAGGCTGGGGTCTGTGGGGCCGGATTGCCCGAGGAGCAATCCAGAGAACGCTGATCTTCCCGATCGTCTTCTCCGCGTACCGGCTTCACGTGACCGGCGCCGAGAACCTGCGCGCCGCCGACGGTCCCGTGCTCTTCGCGGCGAACCACACGCTGCATCTGGACAACGGATGGTCCGTTCTCATCTATCCCGAGGGCGAACTCACCGTCGGCGGGCCGATGAAGTCGTTCCTCAGTGGCACCGGTCTGCTGGCCGTGGGCAGCTAGGTTTCCGTGATACCGGTGCATCTGCGCATCGATCGGTTCGGGACGCCGCCGTACCTGCCGTTGGTTCGAAGAGGTCGCGTCGAGGTTCGCTTCGGCGAGCCGATCACGTTCCCGCCCGGCACGGCCTACGACGACGCGACGCGCGCCGTCGAGACGGCGGTGGCCGCCTTGTGATACACAATAGGCAACCACAGGCTGGTTATTCTCCACGATTCGGATCTGACGACCGTTCACAAACGCGTAGCGCGAGGCTACACCGAGAAGGAGGACACCCGATGACAACTTCTGCAGGCAACGGATTGCACGCGGCGCTTCCGCCGATTTCGACCCTTGAGGACGGCGAGTGGACGCAGGTTCGCTGGGAGTTCTCACAACTGGGCGTGTTCTCGATCGTCATGAACAGGCCGGAGCGGCTCAACGCGTTGAACTACCGAATGCTCCGCGAAATGCAAAAGCTCATCGAGTACGCGGGTACACGGTCTGAGATCCGGGTCGTGACCCTCAGCGGCGAAAGGACCGTTGCATTCTGTTCGGGCGACGATCTCAAAGGAATGGAGCCGCACCAGGACACCGACAGCTCCGCCAAAGTGCACCACGTGCTGATCAACGCCATCAGGGAACTGCCGAAACCGGTGGTCGCCCTGGTTGCGGGTTGGGCGCTGGGACACGGCTTTGAACTCGCCTGCGCATGCGACCTCAGGCTTTGCGCCGACAACATTGAGGTCGGCGATCACCGCGTCACCCGTGCGATCGCCCTGAACGGCGGCTCGTCTTGGCAACTGCCTCGCATAATCGGTCGCGGCCGCGCCATGGAGATGCTGCTAACCGGCCGTCACATGAACTCCGACGATGCACTGGCTTGGGGTTGGGCCAACCACGTCTGGCCGCTGGCGTCGTTCGACGCAGAATCGGCCGAATACATTCGCGTCCTGGCGAATCTGCCGACCAAGACCGTCGCGGTCTTCAAAGCCGCCATGGAGTACTCAGCGTCGCACGGGCTACGTGATTCACTGGCGCGCGAGGTCGAGCTCGGCGACACGGTGCGCAACACGTATGACGGCATCGAAGGCCGTCGCTCATTCCACGAAAAGCGCACACCGATATTCAAGGGCCGCTAAGGCGGGTGGGTGCAAAGGCCGGCTGGCCTCGGCCGTTCGGCGTTTACAAGAAATCGAAGGCAGTGCGACGAGACGACGCCGTAGAGGAGGGTTTCAAACCCTCCCTTACGTAATTTTCCGCGCGGTGGTCGATTCAGATACGAGTAGCGCCACGCATGATTGCCTGGGCGACTGTCTGTTCTTGGGACGCGAACGTCGTTGGATCGTGCTACGCCCCAGCAATCCGTGTTCTCCGGGACTAGGTCGAAGCCTGCTCCCGAGCCTGGCGTTCGCGGTTGGTGACGGACCGAACCGCTTCGTCGGCGCCCATCCGTCCAATCGGGCCGGACGCGTACATCGCTCCGGACACGACTCCGCCTCGGCTGATGAGGAACTCGGTCGGCTGGATCTAGCCGCCTCGGTCTTCAGACCACCAGCTTCCCAGCGCATCCGCGTCTTCTTTCGTGACGCCGTAAGCCATCGGGAAGGTCAATCCGCCGGGGTTGTTGTTCGCGACGTCTTCAACCTCTTCTTTGGTGTTGACGGTTGCTCCAATGACGGTCACTCCAAGCTCGTCGAGTTCGGCCTTCAGTTCTTGGAAGGAGGGCAACTGCCTCCGGCAATACGGTCACCAGTGGCCGCGGTAGAAGAGCAGCGCGACGTACCGCGACGGCATGTCTTCCGGCGGTCGCAACGTCTCGCCGTTGGTCAAATTCAGGGTAATCGATGGGAGCCGGTCTCCATGTTGCAGCATCTCGCCCATATCCACCTCACTCCTCGGACTGCCGCCGCCTCGGATGCGTTGCATCGGCATGTCGCTGCAACCGATTTCGGCCTGTGGTGACCGGCATCCCAAGCGCGGAGTCGCTTTTGTGCCCCGAGTCTAGCAGGGGCTCGACGCTTGATCAACGGAGGTTTCGGGGCGCGATCCGGCGATGGTTCGGTTAGCCTGGGCAAGAAATTTCCGGCTCCGAACTTGTGATATGCTCGCACGGCACGCACGTCAAACGACGAGTAGTTCGCGATGCTGAAGGAGCGTGGATATGCCCATTACAGTAAATGTGTCGCAGCCAGCCGATGGCGTTGGCTTGGTGGTATTCACCGACCCGCCGAAGAATTTCGGCACGCCGGAGCTGGCGGCCAAGATCATCGCCGCCAGAGACGAATTGCTGGCAGCCGGTTGCCGAGTATGGGTGCTCGCTTCCGACACCCCGGGCTACTTCATCTGCCACTGGTCCCTGAACTCGATCGCCGATCGCTTCAGCGTTCCGCCCACCGAACGCGCTGTTCCGGGAGCGCCCCGCGCCGCGTTCGAAGACATCGGCTGGGGGCCGATGATCTCGATCGCCGTCAACAACGGACAGGCATGGGGCGGCGGCTCCGAGCTCTCGTGGGCGTGCGACCTGCGCATCGCCGCCGAGTCCGCGACGTACGGACAGCCCGAGGTCGCGCTGGGAATAATCCCCGGCGGGGGCGGCACCACCCGGCTCGCCAAGCTGATCGGGCCCGTCCGGTGCATGGAACTCATCCTCGACGGACGGCCCATGACGGCACAGCGAGCGCTCGACATCGGCGCGATCAACAAGGTCGTGCCCGACGACAAGCTCCGCGAAGAAGCGATCGCGTGGGCGGCGCACATCGCACAGTGGCCGGCCTGGGCGCTGGACGCCTGCAAGCGCAGCCTGAAAGACGGCATGGATCTGCCGATGGAAGCCGCGCGCCGCAACGAACAACAGATCTTCGCGCAGGCCGCCCAACGCGAGGACGCGATCGAAATTATGCGAGCCGCCCAGGCAAAGTACGATGCCGGAGCCGACTCCTTCGACGCCATCGGGATTCCCCGTGGCTAGCGTGTCTCGCCGAAACGGGCGACTGGACCGGCAAAGCCGAGAGCTCGCACGGCTGGCTGGGGATTCGCTGCAGGGAGTCCTGAGGTACGGCAGCCCCGCTGGTGGGGGCATTGGGGGCACCCCTCAAAATGTCCGATTCCCCCTTCCCGAAAGGAAGGGGGACACAGGGGGATGGTTGCTCCCGAAACAATTCGAGTTGCGATATGGAACGCCGCATGCGATCGTGGTTCCGTGACGGGCGGTCGAGCGAAACTACACCACTGGAGATGAACGATTGGCCGTCACTGACAGCATAACCGAACAAGTCCTCTACGACATCGCATACGAGGCGAATCGCCGCGCCGCCATCGCGCTGCCTGTCGATGGAGTCGCCGCCTTCCGCGACGCGCATGAGCACGAAACCCGCACGATGGCCAGGTTCATCCTCGGCCAGGTGCTCGAGAACGCCGAGCTCGCCGTCGCAGACGACCGGCCGATGTGCGGCGACACCGGCCTCCCGCGCTACTACGTGAAGGCGGGCAACGATGCGCGAATCGAGGGCGGATTCATCGGGATGGAGCGCGCCTTCCGCCAAGCAGTAGCTGATGCGACGCACGACCTGCCGCTACGAGCCAATCGGGTGCATCCGCTGACCAGAAAGAACGCCGGCAACAACGTCGGCGTGTTCGCGCCGAGTGTCGACTATTCGTTCGAACCGGACGCCGACTGGCTCGAAGTCACGGTCGTACACAAGGGAGGCTTGTTCGGCACCGACTATCGGATGTTGTTTCCCGCCGACGGAACCGACGGCGTGAAGCGGTTCCTACTCGACAATCTGGCAGCCTTCGCGAGGCGAGGGTTGTCTTGCCCGCCGGTCGTGATCGGCGTTGGCCTCGGCGGCGCCAAAGACCAGTGCGTGAGCCTATCGAAAGAAGCCGCCTGCCTGCGGATGATGGGCGATTCGCATCCGGACCCCGATGTTGCCGCGTTGGAACAAGAACTGCTGGAGCTGGCCAACAAGACCGGATTCGGAGTCATGGGCGTTGGTGGCGACACGACCGCGTTGGACGTCCACGTCGAGGTCGCGTATACGCACACCGGTGGCTTGCCCGTCGCGATCTCGCAGTTCTGCCTCGCGTATCGCCGAGCCACCGTCCGTGTCGAGGCCGACGGCACGTTCGAGTTCCGCGACGAACCAGGCTGGTTCACGCCATATTACCGCCGCGAAGGCATCGACTGGGCACGCGAGATGCGACCCGATGAAATGCAAACCAGAGCGTGAGGCTATGTGTCCTACACGCGTAACACTGGATCTGGGGCGCCCCTTCGTCCTTTCGCGTAAGGATCAGGATGAACGGTTTTGTTAACGATCCGTTCGTCCTGAGTCCCGACGCATCGGGATCCCGGCCGTGTCGGGACCTGTCGAAGGACCTCACAGAAGCAAGATTCGCCGCAACGCCCGCCATTCTCCTGAACTAGCCAAAACTCACACGAGAAGCCAATGCAATCGCAACCTGACAGACAACACCATCTGACCGCGCCGATCTCGGAGAGCGACATCGCCAACCTCAGGGCAGGCGACATCGTGTACCTGAGCGGACCGGTGTTCACGGCCAGAGACGGCGTCTACCGGCACATGCTGGTCGAGAACAACGAGCCGCCGATCGACCTGCGCGCCCTGACCAACGTCAGCTTCCAGTCGTCGCCCGCCGGCGGTGAGGTCGCGCTGGGCGAGTACGCTGTCTCGTCGCTCCAGGCCACGGCCGGATTCCGATATGCGCAGTACATGCCCGATCTGCTGGGGCGATTCGGCGTCAAGATGGTGGTGGGTAAAGCAGGCATGTCCGAAGAGGTTTACAGCGACGTGTTCCGAAAGCACGGCGCGGTCTGCCTGACGACGATGGGCTACGGCCTCGGCGCCATCTACGGCAAGGCGGTGAAACGCGTCATCGACGTCCACTGGGTCGAGGAACTGGGCATCTCCGAGGCGTTGTGGACCATGGAGCTCGACGAGCTCGGCCCGCTGCTGGTCGAGGGCGACGCTCACGGCAACAGCTATTTCGCTCAAGCGAACGCCCGGATCAACGAGCGACTCGACGATCTGTACGAAGGTCTCAAGCCGCCCGTCTACCGACGGCTGGGCGAAGAACAGCGCCCGGGCCGCGAGCTCTTTTAGGTCGCGGCCGTGGCGTCATCGATGAGGACCATTCTGCTCCACTCCCCCGCGGCCAACGAATCGCGCAGGCGCGGCCGTACCGGTTGGTGGGCGTGGGCGCTCCAGCGAGTGACGGGCGTCCTGCTCGTCGGCTACCTTTTTCTGCACATCCTGGTGTTGTCGTCGGCTCGCGCCGGGGCCGACACGTTCGACCGCGTGTTCGGCGTCGCGCAGCATCCTGTGCTGGCTGCCCTCGACATCGTTCTCATCGCGATCATTCTCTTCCACGCGGCCAACGGCGTCCGGATCATTCTCCTGGATGCCGGTGTCGCCGCGAACCGCCAGGTCGAGATGTTCTGGGCCAGCATCGCGGTGACCCTCGTTGGCGTGGCCGCGTCAGCGTGGCTGAGCCTGCCGCTGATATTCTGATGAGAGAAGCACGTGCGAACGTCAACCCCTCGACCAGAAACACACCTGGCTTCTGGCCGTGGTTCCTCCAGCGGATCAGCAGCTTATTGCTGTTGGTCCTGATCTTGCTCCACGGCTGGATCAACCACTTTCTGCCGATCTCCGACGTCGAGGCCGGCCTCCAGGACAAGCTGGTGATCTTCGACGTGGTGGCCGAACGCCTTGCACAAGGCGCGTTCGTCGCACTCGATATCGCTCTGCTGACACTCGTCCTGTACCATGGCCTCAACGGCGTCCGAGGCATCCTGCTGGAGTGGGGCCCGACCGCCCGCCGAGCCCGCACCGTGACGTCGACGCTCTGGACGATCGGCGCCGCGACGTTCGCGTATGCGGTGTGGTCGCTGTGGGCATTCATGGCGGCTTGAGCGGCGAGTTCATTGACGTTCGTGGCGGCAGTTCCGCCAGACACAAGAGTCCGAATCGAAGCCGATATGACCGCAAAGTCTCGCGCAAGACAATCAAGTGAGTAGACACGACACCCATGCTTGAACCACCCAACATCAGCGACGACAGCGTCATCGCCTGTCTGCGGGACGAATACGGACTGGGCATCCTCGAGTTCGTCTTCCTCCCTATCGGAGCGGATCGAAGCACAGCCGTGTACAGGGCGGGTGCCAGCGATTCAACTCCGTACTTCGTGAAATTGCGCTTGAACCGCTTCAATGCAACCTCCGTCGAGCTGCCAAAGTTTCTCGGCGACTGTGGCATCCGGCAAGTCATAGCGCCGCTGGCAACCGAATCTGGCCGGCCATGGGCAGAGTTCGACGACGCGAAGCTGATGCTGTACCCGTTCGTCGAAGGACGCAACGGCTATGAAGTAACCTTGTCCGACCGTCACTGGCGAGAATTTGGCGCGGCGCTCAACCAAATTTACGAGGCCTCAATCCCAGAGCCGCTTGTTGGCCGCATACGGCGAGAAGATTATTCTCCGCGATGGCGCGAGGACGTGAAAAGGTTGCTTGGCGAAACGGAAGCCACTGGCAGCGACGATGCGATCGCTGTCGAGTTGAAGGCGTTCCTGGCGTCCAAACGGGATGAGATTCTCGATCTAGTGCATCGCGCCGAACAACTCGCAGATTCGCTTCAGAGTCGTGATATGGAATTCGTTCTGTGCCATTTTGATCTCCACGTCGGCAATGTCCTGATCGATTCCGGAGAGGCGCTGTACATCGTCGATTGGGACGAAGCGATTATTGCGCCCAAAGAGCGCGATTTGATGTTCGTCGGCAGGGGATTGATGAATAGCGGGCGCGCTCCCGCGCAAGAAGAGTCCATCTTTTACGAAGGTTACGGCGAAGCACAGATCGACCAGGTGGCGTTGGCGTACTATCGCTTCGAACGAATCGTTGAGGACATCTCGGAAGACTGTGTGCAGATCTTCCCGACGAGCGAGGGCGTCTTGGACCGAGAACGATCGTTTCAATTCTTCCAACCCGGCGGCGTATTGGATGTCGCCCGCAAAACCGACCACGCCTCCTGACTGGGGATGTGACCGTTTGATGGCCGATTTCTCGATCGTAGTCAAAAGAATTGCGCCGACCCCGGATGATGCCTGGCAGCAATACACCGTGCCAGTGATCGCGCCGAGCATGAGCGTGCTGGACGCGCTCATGTGGGCTCAGCGCAACGTCGATCCGTCGTTGGCGTTTCGTTCCGCCTGCCGGGTCGGCATGTGCGGCACGTGCGGCGTGGTCGTGAATGGTCGGGAGTCGCTGGCGTGCCGGACTTTGGTTGGCGAGATCGTGGGCGACGGCGCGATCCGCGTTGAGCCGGTTCGACACGTGCCGGTGGTGCGCGATCTCGTCACCGACATGTCGTCGTTCCACGCCAAGGTGCAGGCCGTCGCGCCTCACAACGAGTACTCGGGCGACGACAGGCCGACCAGTGTATTCACGGCCGACCGAAATGAGATCCAATCGCAGCGAGAGTGCATCTACTGTGGGTTGTGCTATTCGGCGTGCAGCGTCGTCGGCCTCGATCCGGGTTTCGCGGGCCCCGCGGCGCTGAACCGAGCCTTCGTCGTGGCGTCGGACGAGCGCAACGAGCTCGCAGACGACATCCTCGGCCACGTTGCCAATGAGCACGGCCTATGGCGGTGCCACGATCTCTACGAGTGCACCGCCGTCTGCCCCAAGGGCATCTCGCCGACACTGGCGATACAGCGGCTCAAGCGCCGCGTGACGACGCACAAGCTGAGACGCCTCGTCAGGCTGGGAAGGTAGCGTGTCGTCCGTGTACGACGAACTTACTCTGGACATCCTCATCCTCGGCGGCGGCGGAGCTGGCCTGATGGCCGCGCTCCACGCGGACGCGAGCGATCCGAGCCTGAAAATCGGAGTCGCGGTCAAAGGCACGCTCGGACAAAGCGGCTGCACTCGCATGGTCCAGGGGGGATACAACGCGGTGCTCGATCCCGGCGATTCGCTCGACAAGCACTTCGCCGACACCATCCAGGGCGGCGGATATATCAACGATCAAAAGCTCGCCTGGAACCTCGTGTCGGACGCGCCGAAGCTGATCGCCGAGCTCGAACGCCGCGGGTGCTACTTCGACCGCACAGCCGACGGCCGCATCTACCAGAAACCGTTCGCGGGCCAATCATTCGACAGGACCGTCAACCGCGGTGACCTTACCGGCATAGAGATCATGTCCCGACTCAAGGACAGCGTGCTCGCAACCGGCGTGATGCCGCTGGACGAGCATCGGGCGTTGTCGTTGCTGACCGATGGCGATGGTCGTGTCGGCGGCGCGTTGTTGATGGACATCCGCACCGGCCGGTTCCTCGCCGTGAACGCGACGGCCACGCTGGTCGCGACCGGAGGCGGCGCTCGCATGTATCGGGTCGCCGCGCCCTCGTTGGAGAAGGCGGGCGACGGCATGGCGATGTGTTATCGAGTAGGGTGCGTAATGCGAGACATGGAGATGTACCAGTTCCACCCAACCGGCCTGGTTGCTGGTGCGTCGGTGCTAACCGGCTCCGTGCTCGAGGAAGGGCTCAGAGGTTCAGGCGGCCTGCTCACCAACGCCAACGGCGAGAGGTTCATGGAGCGATACGACCCCGAGCGCATGGAGCGGTCCACACGCGATCTGGTTTCGCGGGCCGGATATATGGAGATACGGGCGGGGCGGGGCGCCGAAGACGGTGCAATCTTCCTGGACGTGTCCCATCTCGGAGCTGAGTACGTCGAGCGATCGTTCCCAGGCATGACCGATCGGTGCCGCGAGGTTGGCTTCGATCTGGCCCGAGAACCGGTCAAGGTATCCCCGACGAGCCACTTCCACATGGGCGGCGCTCGCATCGATCCATCGTGCCGCACGAACCTGGACGGCCTGTTTGTCGCCGGTGAAGACTCCGGCGGCGTGCACGGCGCGAACCGGCTCGGCGGCAATGGCGTGGCGGAGTCCACCGTCTTCGGCGCGAGGGCGGGCGACGCGATGGCCGAGTACGTTCGGAGCGCGTCGCGTGCACCGATATCCGCCAACCAGGTCGAAGCAGCCGTCGCCGACGCGCTCAAACCGGTGTCGGGCGGCGGCGATGAAGACATCTACGCGATCCGATCCGAGATCGAAGACCTGATGTGGGATAAAGTTGGCCTCGTCCGCGACGGCGCCGGCATGCAATCGGCCATCGAAGAACTCGACGCGCTGGCCGAGCGCCATCAACGCGCGGCAGTGCCCGAGCTCCGCGAGTACAACCTCGCTTGGCAAGAGTGGCTGAACGTTGGCAGCATCCTGACCGTCGCGCGCCTGACAACCGTCAGCGCCCTCGCCCGCGACGAGTCTCGCGGCTCCCACTACCGCAGCGACTACCCGGCGCCAGACGAATCCACGCCGCCCTACAATGTGTTAATGCAAAAAGACGGAGACTCGCCTCGGGTGTGGAACGAGGACGTACGACTTACGAAGATGCAACCTGATGACCTGGGTGGCCCTCACGAACAAAGGACAAGCGAATGACAAAATCCGCATTGCTGGTTTGGGGCGGCTGGCCGGGCCACGCGCCGAAAGATTGCGCCGAACTGTTCGGCCCGTTGTTGGAGGGCGAAGGCTACGACGTCACCGTGTCCGACAGCCTAGACGCGTACCTCAACGTCGAGTTCCTGAAGTCGCTGAGTCTCATCGTACCGATCTGGACCCAGGGCAAAATTACGCCTGACCAGGCATCGAACCTGCTGACCGCTGTGGCGAGCGGTGTCGGCATCTCGGGCTGGCACGGCTGCATGGGCGACTCGTTCCGGCAGAACGTCGACTACCAGTTTATGGTCGGCGGACAATGGGTGTCGCATCCCGGCGGGTATATTGACTACGAGGTCAACATCACCAACCACGACGACCCGATCACCGCCGGCCTCGACGATTTCGCGATGATGACCGAGCAGTACTACATGCACGTCGATCCCAGCAACGAAGTTCTGGCGACAACGACCTTCAATGGCGACCAGCAGATCAGCCGCGCGGCGCCGTACGTTGGTTCCTGGATCGAAGGCTGCGTGATGCCTGTAGTCTGGAAGCGCCAGTGGGGCGAGGGCAGGGTGTTCTACTCGTCGCTCGGCCACAAGATGGACGACTTCGACGTGCCCGAGGTGATGGAGATCACCAAACGCGGCATGCTCTGGGCGAGCCGTTAATCCACTCGCCGCCCCCAATCGACGCGCGTGTATTACCATCGTACAGATGCCCTCGAACCCGAGACGACAACATGAGTGGGCTTCTCCTGAATTCGCTCGGCGTATAGGACAACAGTCGCGGGCCCAAGTCCGCCCATCGGAGAATTGGTAAGGAGGCTGATGCCTCCTTGCCCGGGAGGTCACGTCAATAGGTGTGTAAACGTGGTCAGGCGGCGGCCTCCTCCGTGTCG
>JASMDM010000078.1 GCA_030752795.1 SAR202 cluster bacterium
CGTGAGGGCCGCCCGATAATCGGGAACGGGTGTGTCCCAGGTGTACGGATCGTTCGGGTCGTGCCCGGCGATGGCGCCGATGGTGACCGCGCAATCCTCGACGGTCCTCGATATCGGCCCGATGGTGTCCAGCGACCACGAGGCGCCATCGACGCCGAAGCGGCTGACTCGACCCCACGACGGTCGCAGCCCGACGAGTCCGCAGTTGGCGGCGGGCCCGCGCACCGAGCCTCCCGTGTCCTCGCCCAGCGATGTCGCGCACATGAACGCAGCCGTCGCCGCTCCGGAGCCGGTGCTGGACGTGCCCGGACTCCGAGTCGTGTCCCATGGGTTGCGTGTGACGCCGAACGCCGACGTTATCGGGTCGCCCATCGCGAACTCGGTCATGTTCAGCTTGCCGATTATCACGGCTCCGGCGCGCTTCAGGTTGGCGACAACCGTCGCGTCCTGGTCTGGCACGAAGTCGGAGCGGATTTTCGATGCGTCGCTCGTCCTGATTCCGTTCGTGTGGATCTGGTCCTTGACGCCGAAGGACACTCCATGCAGCGCGCCCTTGTGGTTGCCGGCTGCGATCTCTGCCTCCGCCTGTCGCGCCGATTCCATCGCCTCGTCTGCCAGCACGGTAATGTATGCGTTCAAGCTCGGGTTCAGACGCTCGATGCGCTCCAAGTACGCTTCGACTGCTTCGACCGGCGACGCCTGCCGGTCGCGGAACGCGGCGCCGAGCTCGGTCGCGGACATGAACGCAAGATCTTGCGATGTCATTGGCTCGCCTCCGTGTTTGACGTGATGATCGCAAGGGGCTCGACGGCATTGACGCCCGGAACATCGATGGCGTCCATCGCTTCGAGCATCGCGTTGAGGCTGTAGTTAACGTCGGTCAACTCCGGGTCGTCGATGTTCAGATTCGCCGCCTTGGCCAGCGCCCTGATGTCGTCGTTAGTCAGTTCCTGCATCGCACGATCCTCGCTTTCGGTGGGCATCCTCGATCAAATTCTGATAATACGCTGTGCCTCGATCAGCGCGCCTACTTGTATATGCTGTTCATCTGCCAGGCATCAAGCGATGTCATTTCAGCTGAGCTGCCTTGTGCTCGCATCGAAACCCCGACGCTGTCCTCGCGTCCCGGAAAGACCCGTGCCGCGACGCACTGCTTTTCGTTCGCGTAGACCTCCACCACGCTGCGGTCCACGAATATTCGCAGCCGTAAGGGTTCATCGGGCGCCAGGTGAACCGGCGCCGTTTCGGGGGCACGTGACATGGCGCCCGGGAGCATCGACGAGTACGAGGTGTCCAGCGTGAGCAGACTCTCCCGCTCGGGAACAGGTCTCGGCTGCCCGTGGCGAGGCACGGCCGGTAAGCCGCTAGCCAGGAGCGCGCCCGACGGACCGTCGGTGGTCTGCACACGGAACCCACGGTCCCTATAGAAGGCGATTCGCGTGAACTCTTCCTTGCCGGGAGAGCGGAGGACGTTCAACTCGACCATCGGAGCGTCTTTCGAGTCGATCTTCACGACAAGCTCCATCGCGTCGCCCTCGATGTTCTCGAGAACCACCTCTTGATTAGCGGGCATCGCCGTTGTCTTGACGCGCCGATGATCGAATCTCAGCGATTCGACGTCCCCGGCGGGCGTCATTCTCAGATCGTCGGAACCGATCAACGTGAGCCGCCTGGGTAAGGTCATTATCTGATCCCATCCGGGCGTAGTCATGCCTGGGTTCATGTTGAAAACAACAATCACGCCGCCTTGACCGTCCGGAGTAGCCGAAGGTGCGTGTACGCCGGACGGTGACGCGGCCCCGAAGTTGAACAGGCCGGCAGCAGTGGCGGTGAACTTGTCTCGGGGTTTGTCGTAATCCCCGAGCAGGTACTGTCCGCCGCTCATGTGGCTGAAAAACAGGAGGATGTGCCGGTCGCCTATCGGCCAGAAATACGGGCACGCGCCATCGTCTCCGACCAGCGTGAACCGATCGTCCTCGACAAATGTATGCAGATATTCCCAGGTTTCCAGATCGTCGGACCGGAACAGGAAGTCAGCGGCGATGCGCTTGCCTCCCGGTCCGTCGGGCAGCGTTCCGGCCGAGAGCGAATAGTACGCTCCGTTCTTCTCCCAAATACATGGGTCAAACACAGTATACGGCCGCGGCGAGCCGTCGAGGTCGCCCGTCGGGATCACGGCTTCGCCGGTTAACTTCTCCCAGTTCAGCAGGAGCGGATCGCTGGAAACGGCGATCATGTTGCCGGCTTGTGTACCGTGATACATCGCGATCACTCGGTCGTCTTCGACCAGGGTAGCGCCGGAAAAGCAACATTCTTCGGGATCCGGGTATATCGCGTACGGCAGGTCGCGCCAGTGGATCAGATCGTCGCTGACGGCGTGTCCCCAATGTTGGCGCGGGTCTTCGGGCGGATATCCTTGATAAAACAGGTGCCAGCATCCCTGCCAGAAACACAGCCCGTTTGGGTCGTTCAGCGTGTTCTCGGGGTTGACGAAATGGTAGATCGGGCGGTGAGGATCGTCTTCCATGGCGCGTCTCGACGCCACCATTCGTTGCAACATCGGATTGTCTTCGAGTTGGCTCTCTTGTTCTCGCGGCGTATCCCCGAACCGATACCGGGGCACGCGGGAGGTATAGTCGGGATTGTTCACGATATCTCCTGAGGGAATGAATGATCGCCTTCCATCTAAACACAAACCAAGGCCGGCGGCATCAATGCATTCCGCCGATCCCGGCGCCAAGGGCTCGGCACGCAAGCCGTTAGACGTACATGGAACCCTCCTTGACACATCCGGCCAGTTTGCTACGATTCGCCTGAAACAATCGGTTCGTGACCACACCAACTTGTTGGCAAGCAGTTTCACTCAGCGAAGGAGGCCACACATGAACGCGTATCGAGGTATCTTCAGTCCCGTCTGCACCCCTTTCAGCCGAAACGACCAGAGCATTGAGGAAGACAAACTCAGAAATCTGATTGAATTCCAACTCGAAAATGGCGTCCACGGCATCATTCCCGGCGGCGGCACCGGCGAGTTTGCGGCGCTCAGCTTCGAGGAGCGCAAGCGCGTGACTGAAATTTGCGTCGAGCAGGTGAACGGGCGCGTTCCCGTGATGGCTCACACCGGAGCGTGCAGCACGCGCGAGGTCATCGAGCTCAGCAAGCACGCCGAGAGCGTCGGGTGCGACTCGCTTATGATCGTGCCGCCGTACTACGAAGTGCCCACCGATGACCAACTCGTCGCGCACTACGCCGCAGTCAGCGACGCCGTTCCGCTGCCGATCATGGTCTACAGCATCCCAGCGCATTCCAAGATCAATCTCACTCCCGAGATTCTCCATCGCCTAGCCGAGATCAAAAACGTTACGATGCTGAAGGACTCCACCAGCGATCTGACCCAATTTCAGCAGATCGTGACGGAGATCGGTGAGAAACTGATCATATTCAACGGATCGGACGTCGGAGCCTTGGCCGGTCTCGTTCACGGCGCCAATGGCTGCGTCTGGGGAGTGGCCAACGCGACGCCCAAAGCATGCGTGGAGTTGTACGAACTCGTCATCGAGCAAAAGAACTATGCCGGTGCCCTGGACCTGTGGCAGGACCTGTACGCGCTGAACTACTTCTTCGAGACCGAAGGCTACGCGGCGACCGCGAAGTCCGCCACGCGAATGGCTGGCATCGACATCGGCATCCCGCGCGACCCGTTCACCCCGCTGACCGCGGAGCAAGAAGGCCGGCTCGAAAGGCTGATGGATGCGCTGGGCGCGTTGGCCGAACCCGCGGCTTTAACGGCGGACTAACGATCCGCCGTTGAGCCAAGTAGCCTGGCAACAGGCACGACGAAGTGGGCGCGCGGCAGGACCGTGCGCCCCTACTTCTTACACTGGTGACTCGGTTCGATCGGTGCTGGGCAAGGCCAAGTCTGTCAACAATTCGCAGTTGTTGGTCCCCGAACTACCGTTGGTCGATACTCTTATCTCGGCCAATCGCCCATCGGATTGTAGCTGAGGCAACCGGCTAATAATGCCCGCTGGGGCGCTCACTATCGGCGAATAATGGCAATGATCTGACCGGCGCCACGGGCGCGTAGCTCGTTCGTCGGCAATCAACGACTACTTACACAATGCAACTCGAACGTCAGAACGCCGCCCAGTTGTACGCTACGTCTCGGTCGTTTACAGATGTGACAGGCAGCGTGTAATAACACCGGGCACCTCAGACGTTCGAGCACGTGCGGATGTAACTCTTAGTCATTGGATCAACGGTATGCCCATCAAGCTCCAACGTGTAAATCCGGAGTTATGCTCGTCACTAGCGCATCCTTAACTGGCACGCTGAGCCTCATGACGTAGCCCACGTATCCCTTGTCCCAAATCACTGCCTATTCGTAAGTGAGGGCTTGCGGCTGACGATTCTCCGGGCTTTTCCAGTACGAGGTGACAGGTCGCGAGATGGCGGGCGTCTTAACGTCCGGGTTGTTGAACTGCCTCGCAGGCACGTTACCCAGATCGTTCTTTACCACCCGCACCCCTACAGAGGCAGGAGATTGCCCGACAAGGCCGATTATCCATGCCTGGTCTACGACGATCCTCCAAATCTCCTTACCCAATTCAGTCCGCTCTTCGACTGGCACGCCAAGGGCCTTCACGTATTTGGCGACTACTTCCTTAAACGCATCCTCGGGCTCAGTGCCCAATCGACCGCCAGTTATGCGCCACAACTGCAACTGGTATCCGAACGCATTTGCGGTGAATACGAGGCCGGGGTATGTGAAGAGGTGGTCACTGCCATCACCCAAGGCGGCTGATATCTGAATCTCACTCGAGATTTCACGCTCTCCTTCGCGGATGCGTCCCACGCCTATCGCGTCGGTCTTTAAGCCCAGGTAATATGTCCACGGCCACGCGACCATCTCGGTGATCTGCACGAATTCCATGAACTACGCCGTGCGTCCGCTGATCTCCATGACAAGCCTCTCACCATTATCGGTGCGTAACCTGAAGCCGGCGCTGTCTCGTTTGTCCTGGCCAAGGTCGTCCAACATCTGGTTGGCGAGGTCGGGATCGAACGTCGACCACTTGTCTTTCCATTCGGAGTCTGGGCCTGGGCTTTACAGGTTAGTTTCAGACGGCGCGTGGGAGCCGGGTACGCCGAGGCCAAGCCAGAACACATCGTTGAGCTGGTCACGGTCTATGCCCATCGACACCGCATGACGGAAGTCCGTGTTGGCAAGCCAGCTGCCTACTTCCTCGTCGAGGTGGAAGTCCATGTTGAACTTCAGTGCGACATCGCTTCCGACCTCTTGCGTGTCTAAGTAGAGTGTGTAGTCGCCCTTCTCCTGATTCGCGATAAGTTCGGGCACCGTAGCCATGTTCAGATGCCTAGCCTGCCAGTCGTACTCGCCGGCGATGGCCCGCAGGTTGAGTAATTCCAGGTCAGCAGCCAGTGTCAGGATGACCGTGTCGATGTAAGGGAGCTGATTGCCTTCCGTATCAATTGCCCAGTAGTACGGATTGCGTTCGAGCTTCCAGGTCGACGTGTTGATCGGCGTTACGGTTTGCCACGGCGTTACGACCGGAAGTTCTGGATTGAGTGCCCAGTCGTTTTGACCTTGAACAGATCCACCCAGTTGTCGTAGCCCAGATCCCTAGCCAATCTGTTGGCGGTTGTGCGGCCCACGAATTCGAATTCCGGCACGAACTGCTCTAGGTAGTGTTTCGGCGCGAACATACCCATGCCGTTCACGCCTTGGTAGGCATGCCCACCCAAGGAGGTCGAGCCAGCCAACACGTCAGTGAAGAAGTGGTAGGGATCCTCGAACGCGATCTTGATCGCGTAGTCATTGATCTTTGTCATGACGCCCTGTTTGCCGTTTATTGCAAACCACGGCGTCTTATTTGGGACAAGCTCTCCGTTTTGGTACAGAACCTCGTACCAAAACATGAAGTCATCGGCTGTAAACGGCGCCCCGTCGGACCATCGCATGCCCTCGCACAAGAACAGGGTTATCTCCGTGCCGTCTGCATTGAACTCCCAGTCTTTTGCAACGTTCGGCCGGAGTTCGGAGCCCGTGTAGTCCCAGAACAACACGTGGTCAGGACCGGAACAACAGCGATAGCCGTTCCACTTGTCGGCCGGGCCTGTAAAGCCGCGGCGCCAGATGCCACCGTATTCGCCGATGCCTTCGACGGCCTCGATGACCATCAAGCTATCCTTGACCGGTAGGCGCTCTTCGGCCGAGTCCGCCTTACCCGCGGCGACCATGGCCGCCAGTTGAGGCGCCTCGCCGAACGAAGTCGGGAATTTGCTGACGTCGGTAATCGTTACGGGGCCTTCAAGCTCGCCGACCAGCGCAGCATACGACTCGAGTGTGGGTGCCGGTGAGGGGGAAGACTCGACGGTGATTGTCACAGTATACGTGCCGATATTGGAATTGATTCTATCCGGGGTTTCTACGTCGAGATAATAGGCGCCAGATCGCTTCGGCGTACTCAACCGATATTCTGCGTCAAGCTGGGGTGACCCAATAATCCATGGTCTTCGACGCTGACGATTGTATGGCCACCTCCGAACATTGGCAAACACGCTATCTCACCTACTTATCTACGTTTTAACGGAGTAACAGCGGGCTATCGGCTGAGAAAGGCACTCGCGGTTCATTGTGACTCCCTTGCTTTGATTACCCTTTTTCACTTCCGATAACACCATAGGTGCTCGAAACTTAATGCTGGACAAAGCCCGACGATTCGCTCCAACACCTGGGGGACCAAATCCCAAAGCAGTGTCACCTTAGCGTGTTGAAGCGCCAGGCGGGCGTGGTGAACCATTCGTGCCCTGATCTTGACGAACTTGACCTGGAGGCTCCGCTATGGTCAGTGCTTTGACCGCCACAGCAGACACTTCCCGTGCAGTGCGCTACCAGGCTGCACGCCTGGGTAATTAGCGGTCGCACCAACTGATTGACCGCAAACCGGAGGCACAGCAACGACAACCGACCGCCACACACTATCCGCGCATAGTGTTCGTCGGTTGATCGACGTCAACCCTATGTGGAGACAGGTGGCCCCGGTGACGGCTGGGAACGGTTTAAGTGACCCGATCCTCGCCACGCTCGGCGTAATCCGGGCGTCCGGGTCGCGTTGCCGCGCAACACGAAGGAGAAACGTGCTCCACACTATCGGCGAATGGTAATGGTGAGCTGAACCGCGTCCGTTGCATGCCTAGAACTGAAGCGTCATCAAGGACGCAGTAGCGCAATGTGCCGTTCAGCTTTGATGTGTCACCGTTTGCGCCTGGCCAACCGGCGAGCCCCTTACAGGCGTGCCAAGGCCCCGCCATCGACGAAGATGGTGTGGCCGGTGACGAAACCGCAGACGTCGGAGCAGAGGTACACCAGCAGCGCGGCCAGGTCCCGCGGGTGACCGTAACGCCGCGATGGAAGGAAGCGCGCAAAGAGCTCTTGCCGCTGATCCTCGAGGCTTCGTTCTTCGCCGATGAACCAGCCGGGGCCGATCCCGTTTACGCGGATGGCCGTGCGGCTTAGCTCCAGACCCAGCACCCGAGTGAGCTGAGCTATCCCCGCCATGCTGGCACAATAAGCCGCCATGTTCTCGACGCCTCGCTCCGCCAACGCCGAGCTCACGTTGACGATGCGGCCGGCGCCCTGGCTCTGCATATGTTTCGCGGCCGTCTGGCAGAATAGGAAGACGCTATGCAGGTTATGGGTCAGAACCTGGTCGAACTCCTCAAGGTCCGTCTCCAGGAAGGGCTTGGCGGCTGCCAACTGGCAGTTGTTGACCAGGAGGTCCAGGCCACCATGAACGTCGATCGCCTGCTGTACGGCGCCGCGTACGCTGGCCGGGTCGGTGACGTCGGCGGGGAAGATCGCGACGTCACTGTAGGCGCTTGTGGCTTGACGAGCAGCCTCCAGAGCATCATGTGGACCGCCGGCAACTGTGACGCGAGCGCCCGCTTCGGCCAGCGCCGCGGCCAGGAACGGCGTGGCGAAGTGGCCGCTGGTGGTGAGCAGGGCGGTCTTCCCTTGTAGGTTCCACTGAGGTGGAATCGGCATCAAACGCCTCCATTCCCAGGGTTCCAGGCTCGCACTGGCGCGTAACCCGTGGGGGCGACGCCGCTGGCCAGAACTCCTCCGTCGATTGGGAAAATCTCCCCGTTCATGTACTCGGACGCATCGGAGGCCAGGAAAACAACGGCGGGTCCGATCTCGTCGGGGGGACCAAAGTATCCCACCGGAACGTGCTCGTTTCGGGGCATCTCCTCGCGAAGCGAAGCCGTGGCCTCGGTGGTGAAAGCGCCCGGCGCCAAGGTGACGCAGGTGACGCCCTCGCGGGAGAGGCTAGCGGCCAGCGTGCGAGTGAGTTGCACCATGCCGCCCTTGGCCACCGCGTACACGTATTCGCCGCGTACGCCACGTAGCCCGAAGTGGGATGCGACATTGATTATCCTGCCGCCCTCGCGTTGGATCATGGGCTGGGCCACCGCCCGAGCACAGTAGAAAGCGCCGGTGAGGTTAGCATCGATACCGGCGTGCCATTCGGCGTCGGACACCTCCCAGATGGGCTTGAGAGGCTCGTTGGGCTGCCCGGCATTGTTCACCAGAACGTCCACCCGCCCGAATGTCCATAGCACCGACTCCACCATCCGGTTGACCTGCGCTGAATCGGTGATATCGGTGGGGATGGCCATCGCGCGCCGACCCAGAGCCTCGACCTCCGCCTTCACCGCCTCCAGTGGACCCGGCCGGCGGGCAGCTAACGCCAGATCGGCTCCGGCCCCGGCCAGATGCAGCGCCATTTCGCGGCCCAGGCCGGTGCCTCCGCCGGTGACGATGATGGCCTTTCCTTCCAGGTTCAGTGCTTCGAGCATCTCTCTCCTCGTATTGCTATTCGTGCCTTGCGTCGACCCAGTCCCGAAGAAGGAACTTTTGGATCTTCCCGGAGGGCGTTTTGGGGAGCTCGTCGAACACCTCTAGCCTTTCGGGCCAGTACTGCTTGGCGGTCCGGCTCTTGTCGAACCACGCTTGGAGCTCGTCGAAGCTGAGCCGTTCGCCTGCGACCAGCGTCACGCAGGCGCACGCCCTCTCTCCCATCCGCGGGTCCGTCGTGCCCACCACCGCGACTTCCATCACCTTGGGATGTCGGAAGAGGATCTCCTCAACCTCCACGACGGGAACGTTCTCCCCGCCGCGGATGACGATGTCCTTGGTCCGTCCGCTGATGCGAATGTATCCCTGCTCATCCATGCGCGCCAGATCGCCCGTGTCGAACCACTGCTCGGAGTCGTAGGCCTCCTCCCAAAGGTCGGCCCGCTTGTAGTAGCCCACGAATTGACCAGGCCCGCGCGCCACCAAGGCTCCTTCCGTATCGGTGGGCAACGGCGTTCGGCTGACAGGATCCACGATGCGGACCTCCATGCCGGGAACCGGTCCGCCGTCGCTCTCCGCCGCCCTCGAGGGTGGGTCGTTCGGACTGACAATTGTGACGGCGCCGTCTTCTGTCATGCCCCAAGCAGATATGACGCGGCAAGGAAGGCGCTGGTGCGCCTCCTCCACCAGAGCGTTGGGGATGGTGGCCCCGGCGCAGACGAAGTAGCGCAGCGAGGACACGTCGTAGCTGTCCAACACATTGGCTCGGGTCAGGTCCATCAGGAAAGGCGTGGCCCCCATGGTCCAGGTCACCCGCTCCTCGGCGATGAGGCGCACGGCGGTTTCGGGCTCCCACATATCCATGAGGACGATCTTGCTTCCCAACATCAACGGCATGTTGACGCCGTACGCGAACCCGGTGTAGTGGCCGAGAGGCGAACCCATGAGAATCTTGTCATCCCGGGTCAGCCCCAACACCGACCCCAGGGCACGGCTGTGATACATGATGGTGGCCTGGCTGTGCATCACTCCCTTGGGCTCTCCCGTGGTGCCCGAGGTGAAGCAGATCGCGCTTACGTCGTAAACGGGATCGGGACGCAGCTTGCGCAGCTCCTCCGCCGAACGCCCCACTTCCGTTCGCTGGAGCAGGATGTCCCTTTCGAAGGAGAGCATCCCATTGGGCGTCGGATCGCCGATCACGATCACAGCCCTGAGCGACGGCAACTCGTCGACCAATTCCTCCATCATCGCCCTGTAATCGAAATTCCGGAACCTCGGCGGGATGACCATGACCTTAGCTTCCGTCCGGTCCAGCATGAGCTTGATCTGCAAGTGGCGCATGATGGGAGTGATCGGGACGATGGCGGCGCCGATCCGCGCGCACGCCAGGTAGAAGATCGTGAAATGCCACCAGTTGGGAAGCTGGACCGCTACTCGGTCTCCGGGTTCAACTCCCAGGTCCAGCAGCGTCCAGGCGACGCGATCCACAAGGCGGAGGAGCTGGCGATAGCTCAGGGTCGTCGTCTGGTCGTGCGCGTAGAAATGGGAGACGAGGGCAACCCGATCGGGCTTCTCGTCAGCCCAGCGGTCGAGGTAGTCGGTGATCACCGTATCGCGCCACCACCCCTCGCGCTGGTAGCGTTCCACAAGCTCCTGCGGCGTCTGAAGCATCCCTTCTCCTTCGATCACGGTGAGCCTGCGTGGCAGGGCGTTGCCCGCGAGACGGTGGCATCGGTTGCGACAGGCGCCAGGTAAGGTTCTCGTCAAGAAAGACGCGTGCCTATCGCCCCTTTGACGGTCACCGTTGCGCCAACTCCAGAAATGTTTTGGCCTGCTCACGACTTACGCTGGGAAAATCGGCGAGGAACACGTCCAGTGGGTCACCTGCTTTGAGATGTGCCATGAGCGTGTCTACAGGAACACGCGTTCCGGTGAATACCGGCGTTCCACCGAGGACGTCTTTGTCCTGAGTAACGGTCTGATCATCTCGGATGTGATCCAACTTCCGAAGTTCGATGACTCCGCGGGCTGCCAAACGGCCGGCGGAGAAGCAACTCCGTGACATGCAAGACCGCGCATTTCTTCAGCTTACCCTCCAAAGGCGGAAGTTGCTACGTCAAAATAGGACGCCCCCAGCAGTCACCTGCCTTGACTCGTTATCCGCCGCTTGGCCCTACCCAGGCAAGAACGATCACCTCTGGCTGCAGGCGCTCCCCGAGCCTTTCCTTCTCCGTTTCCAGGTCGTAGCGTGTCTGAAGATTTAGCCAGAAGCGCTCAGACGTGCCAAAATACCTCGCCATACGTAGCGCAGTATCCGCCGCGATCCCCCGGTTACCATGTACAATCTCGTTGATCCGCCTTGGCGAAACTCCGATGTCTTTCGCCAGGCGATATTGACTTATGCCAAAAGGCTTCAGGAATTCCTCCAGCAGAATCTCCCCAGGATGAATCGGCGATAGCCTACCGCTATTCATTGCTTCCTCTTCAGTGGTAATCAACGACTTCGACTCCGTATGCGTCCCTATCTCGCCACGTGAAACAGATACGCCCCTGGTGATCAGTGGGGATGCTATGCTCTCCCTCCCGAATAAGCGCATACTTCACCCGCTCGCTCCCGCGCCCTGACGGCAGAGCGAGGCCGCCGTTTCGAGCCCGGCGGCGTTACATCATGGTGTAGCCGCCGTTGACGCTCCAAGTCTGCCCGGTGACGAAGTTGCACCGGTCTGTTTGGCAGCCGGGTCCTGACGGCTAGGCGCCTAGCCGTCGACGCATCTCCGCACTGGAGATGCCGCCTTCCGCGTTCTGTCTCACGCGGGATCGTTCGATCATCGCCAGAAAACCTGGATCCGTACTCAGTGTCACTGTCTCTGGGTCCGCATTCTCTACCAGCACCAATGCGGCAACCGGCGTTCCATCTACGGTTAGGATCAGGGGTTCCTTTTCGACCTCTGTTGCATATTCCGCGAGCGGATCGGTGGCGTCCGACATCTCGAGGAACTTCATAGATCGATCACCTCTCTGCTGAACCGAACACGATTGCGTACTTTGATGCCGACAGCGCGAACGAGAACCACGGGTTCAGGTTCTTCTTCTACATCATAATACGCGCGAAGGTTGCCAATCCGTAATTCTCAAGGAGCCACGGGATTGGGACGCGTCGGCTTCCGGTTTCGGGTCTCGACACTCGGTTGGAGGAGCAGTTGCCTTTCTACGGTGCCCAGAATGTTCGTTTGTTGTCGCGCGGTTAGGCCTCTGAGATGGTCTTCAGCGTCCGGCGAATATTTAATGTGATATGGCAATGTCTGCGTCGTTTTCAACTATCGGAGAGCCCGTCGGCATCACATCATGGTGTAGCCGCCGCTGACGCTCCAGGTCTGCCCGGTGACGAAGTTGCACCGGTCTGACGCCAGGAAGACCGCCACGTTGGCGACATCCTGTGCGTTGCCCAGGCGGCGAAGGGCGTAACGACGGGCGGCGCTTGCGCGTCGCTCGGGTGTCCAGAAGTCGAACGCGTCCCCAGCCCATAACATGCTGGTCTCGGGGACGGCTTCAGGGTCCTCGGGGATAGTCAGACCGGGACATACGACGTTGAGGGTCACATTGTGCCTGCCAACCTCCCTCGCCAGGGACTTGGTCAGGGCGATTACTCCTGCTTTGGCGCCGGAGTAAACAGCTTCGTGGAATTCGCCCATGCGGCCCGCGTCGGACGCCAGGCTGACGACGCGACCGTAGCCGCGCTCCACCATGTGGGGCAGGATTGTTCGCATGCAGTAGACCACGCTCATGTAGTTGAGGTCGACTAGTTTCTCGTGCAACTCAGGCGATTGACCAAGGAAGGGTCCAGCTTCGTCGCCGCCCACGCAGTTGATCAGTATGTCGATCTGCTCGAACTTTTCTGCGACCCGACCGACCGACGCTTCCACTTGAAGCCGGTCCGTCAAGTCGGTGGCGTACGCGGCCATTTCCCCGGTTGCTCCCGCCTCTTTTGCTTCCTGGAATACCCCAAGGGCTGCCGTTTCGTCGAGGTCGAAGATGGCGATGTTGGCGCCCTCTTCAGCCAGGGTTAGTGCGATGCTCCGACCGATGTTGGAGCCGCCTCCCGTGACGATGGCGTTCTTACCGTTTAGCGTTAGCTCCATGCGTACCCTCTGCCGTGAGATTTGCTGGTTTGCCTAATACACGCCGTGTTCTGCGGCATAAACCGCGCGGGAAGGTGGCGGCCGCGTCTCGGCAAATGCCTGAATACGCCCCTCGTCAACGGCCGCCTTCCGAGCCTCCAAATGCCGACGCGGATGAGGTCAGCGGCCAGTCTTCGATCACGTCACGGCATGTGAACGGTGTCCCCACGTTTACTCGCCTGGGCGCAATGTTAGCTGGCAACCGGAATCGGGTCAAGCAGACCTCAGACCTTCATGCATCGGGGTCATTCCGGGATAATCCTGAAGCCAAGGCGCGGGGTTTTGCGATGCAATGGATATCCACGGCCGCATTCGATGACCGTCACTTCCAACCAGCGCACACTATACACGAGTGTTGATCGTGAGTTAACCGGCTGACGTTGTCAGTCACGGCATTCGTCGCCTAATTGGCGGGGGTTCGAGACGTGGCCTTGAGTGCGAAGAACTCAACCGTCATCTCGTTTCGAGCCTCCGCGTCCTTCGCTGTTCCTACGAGCTGGCCGGCACGCCGTGATCTCTTATGCAGAGAACCCCTGTCGCTCGGATAGCTTATCGTAACCAAAAAGTCATCCAGTCCTTGACCTCGCGGGCCAACTCCTCCGGGCTCTCTCCGTGGCTGAGCTGCATGGCCTCCGAGGTCCAGGGTCCCGTGTAGCCGATCCCAGCGAATGCCTGTCGTATCGCGTCCCAGTCGTGGTAGCCGAGGGTCGGTGAGTGGTGGTCGGCGCCGCCCGCGTTCACGTTGATGTCATGGATATGGGTGCCGTACAAACGCTCTCCCGCGGCGCGGATCTCGTCGACCGGGTCCAGATCGAGGCGGGCGACGTGGCCGAGGTCTATGACCAATCCAACGGCTTCGCAGGGGTAAGGGTCAATCACGGTCCGCAGCTCTCTCATGGTGTTCAAAGGCAAACCGAGGTAGGGCAGGTTCTCGAGCGTAATTCGCACCCCCGATGCCTCGATGGCAGGCATCAGGTCGTCTAGCGAGCGCTTGACCGCCTCGCGCATTTTCTGTGGCAGTTCGGGATCATCCGCGTACGGCGCCAAGTCCCGGTCGCTTATTGGGTGGATGACCAGCTCGGTCATGCCGAGAGCGCCGGCCAAACGGACGTATCCGGTCAGAGCTTCAACACTCTGCTTCCTCCAACTAGCGTCTAGGGCTGCCAAGGTATTCCGCGCGCCCGTTGCGTGCATCGTTCTGCCACGGACGGAGTGGGCTTCTAGGATGCCTCGAAGACGGCCGAGTTCTTGCTCGCCGGGTGGCCCGACGTGCGGGTCTAATGCCAAGATCTCGGCTTGAGGGAATCCAGCCTCTCCGAGCGCGTCAAGGGCGGCCTCGAGGCTACGGTCCCTGAACGACCCGGTGGTGCTGCTGGTGTTGTCCATTTTGATCGCTCACTTTCTCACAGTCCTACATCAGAATTGCCGTTGAGATTGCTCTGCACCATCGACTCCCAAGGTGGGGGTCCAGCCACCGAGTTCGATCTCTACCCGATCCAGCTAAGGCGGATCTTCTTGAAGCAGGATCTTCCAAATCACCCGCGTACTCCAGGAAACGAACAGACTCCAGCTAGACCAGCGCGATAACCTCCTCGGACAGCCACGCCAGCCGTTCGAGTATCCGGCTCAGGTCCGAACTGCGCACATCGAAAATCAGATCGGTCACACCGAGCTCGGCGTACGTCCGGATGTCCTGGGCTATCTGCTGCGGCTCCCCGGAGAAGCGGCGGCGACCTCCCTCGGAGCTCCGTTCAGCGTCGTACAGCGGTGCTTTCATGGCGATCCCGACCTCGGACGGGTCTCTGCCGATGCGTTCGGCGTGACCGCGCAGGTACGCGATGTCGGAGACGAGTTTCTCGGGTTCCAGCGGTGTTGCGGGCGTCGCTCCGACGGGGTGCCAGGCGTTGCCATGTTCCACGGCGCGTCGGATGGCTGGCTTGCTCTGGCCGCCAACCCATATGGGCGGATGCGGCTTCTGCACCGGCTTCGGCGTGAACTCGAGGTTGGACAATTTCACGTACTGCCCGTCGTAGGTGGGGTCATCTGAGGTCCACAGCTCTTTGAAAGCCTCGAGATATTCGTCGGTCACGGCGCCCCGGTCCGCGAAAGGCGGAGTGTCCAGCGCCTCGAACTCCTCCTCCAACCAGCCGACACCCACGCCTACAATCAACCGCCCCTCTGAGAGTACGTCCAACGTCGCCAGAATCTTCGCCGCCAACAGCGGATTCCGATACGGGACGATCATCACACTTGAAACCAGGCGGATTCGGTTCGTCACCGCCGCCAGGAACGTCAGTTCGGTCAACTGCTCCAGGTGTTCGCCGCTTTCGTCCCACGGAACCTCGCTGCCGACCGAGTAAGGGTAAGCCGAACGCATCACCTGTGGGGCCATGATGTGGTCGCCGACGACTACCGAGTCGTACCTCTGATCTTCACCGGCCTGGGCAATCTCGATCAGCGGGCCACGTCTCGCCATGGGACCGTGGCTGGGTATGTAGAATCCAAATTTCATTGTGGCGCCTTCCGAAATTGACAGATTCCGTCGTGCGGGGAGTTCAGTCTATCTCCGCTCAGGAAACCTGTAAACGGCGATGAAGTGATGCACCTGCGATTCAGAACGAGAGAATCCGGGTCGAGCGAACACTATCCGCGCATATTGTGTGAATTGATCGATGTCAGTGGAGTCCAGCGGCACACGGGGCAGCGAAAGGTTCCAGACATCCAAGTAATCGTGTGACTGCATGATCTGTCACCCGACGCAAAAGCGAACCGGGTCAGTGTGGGCCGGCGATCGTGCTTGCGCCTCTACAGCCCCGCCACCTTGGGCGCGATGTCCGACGCCAGGTATCGCGGCCCCTCGTCCGAGTCGTAGTTTAGGTGCTCGAACTCGACCTCCTCGAGGCCCAATTCGGCCAACTGGCCGAGGCGATCCACGACCTCTTCGGTCTGGCCGACGATCATCCCGCGATCTCGCGAACGCGCCTGGAACTCCTCGATCGAGGTCGATTGGTTCGCCGGATTTGAGTCCTTGAAGCGTTGGGTGACGTCGTGGAGTGTTTGCTTGTTGGGGCCCATCAACCCGAGGACCATCATCGATCGCTTGATCGTCGCCGGATCGCGTCCGATGGCCTCGCAGTGTCGCTCCAACACTTCCTTTTTGTGGGCGTAGGCTTCCGGACCGAGGTTTACGCAGTTCCATTCGGTGGCGTACTTGGCCACCAAGGCCAACGTCCGCTTTTCTCCAGCCCCTCCGATCAAGATCGGCGCCCCGCCGGGCGTAGGTTTCGGCAGACAGTCGACGTCCCTGACCTCGTAATACTTCCCTTTGTAGGAGGCGGGACCTTCGGACCACAGCGCCTGGATCACGTTGATTCCTTCGTCCAACCGGTCGAATCGCTCCCGAATCGGAGGGAAGCGAATGCCGTATGCCAGGTGCTCAGGCTCATGCCATCCGGCGCCGAGACCCATCACGAACCGCCCGCCGCTGAACTCGTCGATCTGAGCGGCCATTCGCCCGATGTCGACCGGCGATCGGAAAGTCAACGGAGTGACGAGCGGGCCAAATCGAATTGTGCTGGTTTCCTGGGCCGCGACCACGAAGGACATGTATGCTTCGAGCGATTGCTTGTGGGTTCCAATGAAGTAGTGATCCGAACGGAAGACGGACGGGAATTTGAGCTCTTCCGCCAGCGCCAGGATGTGGCTCCAGCGCTCCCATGTGAGTCCGTTCTGACCTTCAACCATTAAACCGATGTCCATGATGCCCTCCTTGACGTGTTTTCGTCACGGTCCCGATTGCCGGAGTCTCCGGAAAGATTCGGATAATCGAGACGCCGCAAACCATAACGAGCGCTTATGCTGTCAACAGGGACCACTCTTCGAACGGCGAGATGCATCGGCGTGATCCCAATCCACACCGCCCTATTCGATACGTTTGCGGCTTGCCTGTCTACGCTGATTCAAATACGCAATATCTTCGAGCCCACACAATTGGCGACAGGCGCCTACTCTCCCGAAATCGAGGCGAGCGTCGGCGTCCGATAGCGGTCGCCGGGGTCGTCCCAGCCTTTGAACTTCGGAGCGCGCTTTTCGACGAACGCCCGACGCGACTCCAGCAGATCGTCCTTCGAACCGTGATCGCGCAGGGCGTCGGCGAGTTGCAGCAGATTCGGCGCAACATTGGGCCGCATTTCGCGCATCATCCGGACTGTGTTGACCCTCGACGCCGGCGGCAGCGTCAGAAGGTGCTCCGCCATCTCGAACGCGGTCGACATAAGCTGCTCGGCCGGCACGAGGCGATTGACGAACCCGATCTGGTGGAAGCGCTCGGCGCTAAATCTGAAACTGAATGCCATTTCGGTGGCTATCGGGTGCGGAAGCGCGGCGATGTGCCCGTGGCCATAGCCGCCAAGCAACCAACGTTTCGCCTCCGACATCTCGAAAATCGCTTCGGGCACGGCGACGCGCAGATCGGTTCGCTCGACGAGCATGAACCCGCCGCCCATCGCGAATCCGTTTACGGCGCAGATCACGGGTTTGTCCAATTCTCCCGACATGAACGGGTCTTCACGAGCAGGCCGTCGCCCGCCCACGGTTCCGGCCTCGACCGACTCCTTCATGTCTTCACCGGCGCAGAAAGCGCGCCCCGTGCCGGTGAACACCCCGACCTCAAGGTCGCTGGAGTCGCGAAACTCAGACCATGCGTCTGCCAGCAACGATCGAATCTCGAAACCGAGTGCGTTCATCCGCTCCGGCCTGTTGATGCGCACGACGAATATCTGCCCGTGGCGCTTGGTCTCGACAAATGCCATTTTCGGTCTCCTGTTGTGGCTCGTATCGGGGCAACGACACCTCTGGCCCGGCCTGTCCGCCGCTCAGCAAAGCTCGCTGCCCGTGACCCCGAGTTCGGTCATCGTGCCGATTTCGTCACCGGTGTAGCCGAGACCGCTCAGGATGTCGTGGCTGTCCGCGCCGAAGACTGGACCGGATCTCTTCGGTAGGAACGGTCGGCGTGTCAGCCGCCACGTCGGCCGCGTCGTCAGATGTGCGCCCGCCACGCCGTGCGCGACCTCGATGTAGTTGTTCCGCTCGCGCAGGTGAGCGTCTTTGGTCAAGTGCAGCGGCGACATGACCGGGCACGCCGTGACGCCAGCTTCTTGCAATCGAGCGGCCAATACGTCGGCGTCCTGCCCGCTCGTCCATTCGCCGATCACGGAGTCGGTCAGATCCAGGCTCTGCTGTCGGGATGCGAGCATCCGGTACTCTTCGCCGCCGAGGCGTGGGTCGCCGATCAGCTCCACCAATCGGTCCCACTCGGCGTCGGAGCGACAGTCGATCGCGATCCAGCGATCGTCGGCTGTGGAGACAGGTTTTTGGTCAAGCCCGAGGATCGGTCGGGGCTCCGCGTCGGGAATCGTCGGGTACACATTGTGCGGGGCCGACTTCGGGTTCGCCATCCCGTAGCGCACGGGCATCGGGACGCCGAGGGCTTCGGCGATGAAGTACTCGCCGACGAGGCCGGTCACGCCGTCCCGCTGCGGAATCATGCAGTAGCTGCCGACGCCGGTTCGCTCACGAGATATCAGCGCTGCGGTCACCGCCCCGGCACAGGCTGCGCCGGCGATCGGGTCGCCGTAAGAGATGCCGGACTTGTGGGGAGGTCCGTCCTGATACCCTTGTAGCGCAACCAGGCCGCCCATCTGCTCAATGGTGGGTCCGAAGCCAACGCGCGACGCATCGGACCCGACATGTCCGAACCCCGGCATCGAGATGTAGATGATGCGTGCGTTGATCTCTCGCAAATCGTCGTAGCCGAGGCCGTTGCCGTCGGCCACTCCTGACGACCAGTTCTCGACGAACACGTCCGAGGTCGCTACAAGCTTCTTGAGCGCCTCGAGCCCTTCGGGCTGTTTGATGTCCAGAGTTAGGCTCTTCTTCCCCCGGTTGTATTCATTGAAATACGCCGACAGATTGATCTCAGGCGTGGTTCGGTTTCCGCCCGCGGTGCGAATCGGGTCGGGAAAGGTCGGTCCTTCGATCTTGATTACCTCGGCCCCCATGTCTGCGAGGAATCGCGCCCCGTATGGGCCCGACCAAACCTGCGTCGTGTCGATTACGCGCAATCCGGCCAACGGCAACTCGAGCGCTTGACCCGAAGCGTCGCTGCTGGTTTGAGGTCCGGCTTCCGACAGCTCGGCGAGCACCTCTGCTGTGTGCTGCCCGATGGTCGGCGCCGGAACGAATCGTCCGCGATCGCCGTCGAATGCAATCGGGCCGGAAGGAACCGGGTGGGGACCCAATTCGGGGTGGTCCACCTCTTTCCAGAAGTCGGTTTCTTTGTGATGTGGCCACGCCAGAAGTTCAGCCGGAGTCGGAATCACCGCGAACGGAGCACGATGCTCGTCGGCTATCGCGAAAATCTCGGCGGCTGTGTGTTCCGTCGTGAACCCGGGGATCATGTCACTCAGCAGCTCGTTGGCTTCCGGATTCCAACCTCCCCCGGTGAACAACGGGTCGTCTTTCATGTCGCTCAGTCCGATCGCGTCCAGGACCGAACCGGTCTGTCGGGGCATCGATGCGACGCCAATCCACCCGTCCGCGCACTCGTAGATGCCCCACAACGCCCGAGGATTGTTGCCGGCTCTGACCTGGTCGCCGCCGTACCAAAGCGACGCGGGACCCGCGCCCTCCAGCGTCGCGGCTTGCACCTCTTGAACGGAGATGTCGACGCTATCGCCGACGCCGGTCGTCTTCGCCGCGTACACGCTCGAGAGCGTCGCGCCGAACGCGTGAAGGCCAGCCTGGCAATAGGCTTGGTGACCCGCGGTTAACAGCGGGGGTTTGTCGCGATCGCCGGTCAAGTATAGCTGTCCGCCTGACGCGGCGGCGGTCAAAGTGCTCGCGGACCAATTCGCGCGAGGTCCGTGCTGGCCGAATGGGGCGATGTGCGTCACGGTTAGTCCCGGCTTCGCCTCCATGAGCTCGTCGAGATCGATCCCGAGATTGCGAAGCTGGCCCGGTGCGTAGCTCTCGAACACGCCGTCTGCCGACAGAATCAATTCTTTGAGGCGACCAACGTCACCGGCATCGTTCACGTCGAGGCATACGGAGCGCTTGCCGATTCCCAGGTGCGCGAACAGGATGCTCTGATCCGGGTCCTCGGAATCGTTCGGCCACGGCGGCAATCGACGGATTGGGTGGCCGCCGGGCGGCTCGACGGTGATAACGTCCGCGCCGTAGATCGCGCACAATCGGGCCGCGAACGCTGCGGCGACATCGGTCCCAAGCTCGACGATCCGTATCCCGCTCAGCACCTGTTCGTGGTTCTCAGGCAATATCACGTCCTCACTGCGTTAGCCACGCTGTACGCGTCGTATCCTAGGTTCACGGTCTCTTCGCCGCGCAACCAGAACTGCCGACCAATTCGTGGGGCACAGTGTAACACCGGGTTTCACGCCGAGTGACCGGTTCAAGGCAACAGTCAGGCTGGACTTGGCACGTCGGGTGCGAGGGCGGACGCCAGGGGATCAAGTCAGAGTACGCGCCGGGACGATCAGCAGATGAATGTAAGTCTCTTGACAGCGAGACCATCAGCGGCTAGCCTGATGTTAACGCCAATTCCCTGTTAATCGTGGGCTAGGCGGGCCTCCCGAGACATGGAGACCTGTCCTAGCCCATAGCTTTTCCGTATCGTTCTGCCCGCTGACTCGTTGTGATGTCGCGCGACCTGATAAATGAGAGTGCGTCAGGCGGAGCGCTGCCCAGGGTAACTACATTCTTGAACCCGGTGGCGATGTGATGAACGATCTGCAAGGGTTCGACGTAGATTGATGCCGCGTGAGAGATGCTTGTGGGCGTCGGTAGATTGTAGTTTCGAGCAAGATAGTTCTGCAGGTTGTCCGTCTGATCCTTCGTGAGTTCGACTCGGTCCAAAACCAAGTCGTACTGTTGTGACTGCAAGTGCGCCCAGGAAAAGTGCCACTCCAGCAGACGGCGGAGAACCCAGTTTCGAAATTTCACTGGGTCTTGAGGTCTGGGCCCTCCATCTTTCAAGTAACGCCCATCATATTTCCGCTTGTCCAGATGAACTGCGCTTGCCCAAATGCCGCCGTCGCCATCGGCAAGCGTTCCGATGGGGTGGATTAATCTCTGGAAGATCTCCCTCTCAGGATGCAATTTAAGCTCTCGTGACATTCTCGTCAGATAGCGGAAATTCGAGATGTGCTCGTATACCTTTCCAAACGAATCGTCACACATGTGAAGCGCCGCCGCCGTGTAGTATTCGCTACTAAGCAGTTCTGCGCTGACGGGGTCGAAGGCCCAACCTGGATCGCCGGACTCATCGATAAATATGTAGTCGTATTTTGGCAACGGATGTCTGGTCTCCTAAAGACGATTCCTGCGAGCAGCCTCCTGCGCACGGACTTGCTATGAGCCCGCTGGTCTTCTCCTCCTTTGCCACACGCCGTGGGTGACCAAATCACTTCGGCTGCCGGGCGGACGGCAGTCGGGCATAGTGTAACACCGGACTTCGGGTGAGCTTTGCCCTCTCCCGGCGATAGTTCAGTATCGGCGGGCAGTTGCGGAAGAAAGACCGAGGCGAATGTGATCGTGGCCCCCGCTGATCTTCTTGAATCGGACCTCACTCGTGGACCGCTCGCAGCCAAGCAACGTCGCCGTGTGGCGCAAGCTCGAATCCCGTCACGAACCCTCGAGGCGGCGTTCGTTGTCATGGGTATTCGGCGGGAGTATAATATCGCCCATAAACAGCCACTGTCTGAACAACGAACGGAGGCCTACTTATGGCGATCGACACCTCTGCGGAGACTGGAACATGGCGAGTTAAGTCTGGGCTGGCCCAGATGCTGAAAGGCGGCGTCATCATGGACGTCGTTACGCCCGAGCACGCCAAGATCGCCGAGGACGCCGGCGCTTGTGCCGTGATGGCGCTGGAGCGGGTGCCGTCCGACATCCGTTCAGCAGGCGGCGTGGCCCGCATGTCCGACCCCACCATGATCACCGGGATCATCGAGGCGGTGAGCATCCCTGTAATGGCGAAGGCTCGAATCGGGCACTTCGCCGAAGCGCAGGTGCTTCAGGCGTTGGGCGTCGACTACATCGACGAATCCGAAGTCCTCACCCCCGCGGACGAGAACAACCACATCGACAAGGAAAATTTCAAAGTGCCGTTCGTTTGCGGCTGCCGTGACCTGGGCGAAGCCCTCCGGCGAATCGGCGAAGGCGCGGCGATGATCCGCACCAAAGGCGAAGCCGGATCCGGCAACATCGTCGAGGCTGTCAGGCATGCCCGCAAGGTGATGGGCGAGATTCGGCGAATCCAGGGCATGGACGAAGCCGAGCTTATGGCGACGGCTCGCGACCTTCGAGCCCCATTCGATCTGGTTAAGGAAGTCCACGACCTCGGAACGCTTCCAGTCGTGAACTTCGCCGCCGGCGGAATCTCTACTCCTGCCGACGCCTCCCTGATGATGCAACTCGGCGTCGACGGCGTTTTCGTCGGCTCCGGCATCTTCAAGTCGTCGAACCCTTCACGCATGGCCGACGCCATCGTGAAGGCGACCACTCACTACCAGGACGCGAAGATCGTCGCGGAGGTGTCCAGGGGCTTGGGCGATGCGATGCCAGGGCTGGACATCAGGACCATGCCCGAATCCGAGCAACTTGCGACACGGGGCTGGTAGCTTGGCACGAGTCGGCATCCTCGCCATTCAAGGCGATTTCTTCGAGCACCGCAGATTGCTCGAGACGCTTGGCGCGGAAGTCCGTGAAATACGACTTGCACAAGAGCTGGACGAGGTTGACGGGTTAATCATTCCCGGCGGCGAAAGCACGACCATTGTCCAGCTTATCGACATCTTCGAAATGCGCGACAAACTCCGGGAGCGCGTGCTCGGCGACGGGATGCCAACCTGGGGGACGTGCGCCGGCATGATCGTCATGGCGCAGAAACTTGCGGACAAAAGGCCCGATCCGTTGAAGCTCATGAACATCGAGGTGAGCCGCAACGCTTTCGGACGGCAGGTGGACAGCTTCGAGACCGATCTGGAGATTGACTTCCTGAACGGACCCTCGTTTCGCGCCGTGTTCATCCGCGCTCCGGCCGTCAACCATGTCGGTGAGGGCGTCGATGTCCTGGCGACGCTGGAAGACGGAAGACCGGTTGCTGTTAGGCAAGCGAACATGCTCGCGACGTCGTTTCACCCTGAGCTTACCGACGACGCAAGGATGCACGCGTATTTCCTGAGTATCGTGGAACAGGCTAGCTGACCCGTCAAGCATTCGGCTTGGCCCGCGTTCGCGGCCAATTCGAGTATCAGCCAAATTCGTCGCCGCGATGGTCAATGATGCGGTCTCGGCAGGGTCGGCATACGAGAGCTCCGAAAGCAGAAGTTTTCGTATGATCAGGTCGTTTAACTCATTGGACATAGTCCGCTCCGCGCTGGCGTCGACTAGAGGTTTGTCCAACCGCGCCGTCACGTTGAGTTCATTGCCGCGCCACGGCTCGTATTGGCGCCCGATCATCCGCCTTTCCAGACTCCAACTTACGCCGCGTGCGCTAGATTCGGCTTGGGCTTGGACCGAGGGCGCCCAACTCCACGGCATCGCGGTTGTCGCCCCGCGCTCCGGGCTTCAAAGCTGGGAGGTTACCAGCCTGCATTTGGCGTCGGTGCAACCGGGTCCGCTTTCAGAGCTCCTCGAAGAAGCGGCCGGTGCAGCGGCGATGCGAGGCGCCGAGCGAATATTTCTGCGACTTCAAGACGACGACCTCGTCGTTGACGCCGCACGGAAGAGTGGATTCTTCCCCTGCGTGGGCGAAACGTTGTTGCGAGGCGCGGCGATTCAAAACGGCACGCGATCAGGATCGCTGTTCGATGACGCAACCAGGCTGCGAAGAATGGTCCCACGGGACGACTACGGTCTGTTTCGCCTGCACAACGTGTCCGTTCCCGTGTCGGTGCGACGAGTGACGGGGATGACCTTCGATCAATGGAGAGCTTCTCAGGAGAGCCAGCCCGGCCGGCGATTGGAGCGGGTGTTCGAAAAAGCCGATGCGATCCGAGGTTGGGTTCGAACGTCGAAAAGAGGAGGCGCCGGATACCTGAGCGCGGCGCTTCACGCCGATGACAGGGCCATCATGCCGGATGTTGTAGATTCGGGACTCAGAAGGCTCGCCGGCGCCAGAGACGTCTATTGCCTGACTCCTGAGTACGAGACAAGCCTTCAAGCGGCTTTGGACGCACGCCGGTTCGTTGCCGTCGACCATTTCGTGACGCTAGTAAAGACTACCGGCAAGACGGCCGCCGAACTTCAACGCGGTCGCTCCGCCCTGGCTTCCATCGAGTGACCGTGGTTCGATGGCGCCGGGGCCGAATGATGAAGTCGAAACGTGCCTGGAGGTCGCTCGCGGTTGGCCTGGGACCGGACGCGATGTAGAATATCAATCAGGTGATTGATACGCTGAAAAAGGAACACGACGCCATCCAACCGGGAGGTGGGTTCGGCCAATTGCTAGATAGAACCGAAACCGAACTCGAAGTTCTGATCGACATGCTCCCCGCGCGCGTCAAAGAACCCCTCAAAGAGGATCCGGACTTCGACGAGCTGCTCGAAGTCGTCATGGACCTCGGACGCATTCCCGAGGCCAGGTTCCTGAACCGAAACGTGCTCCTGGACTCGGGTGAAGTTACCCGTGAAGAACTCGACAGCACGATCGAGAACGTGGGCCAGTTCGGCGGAGACAACCGAGCGGGCATCGAACGCACGCTTCACCGAATCTCGGCTATCCGCAATCGCGCGGGCATCATCATCGGACTCACCCTGAGGGTCGGCAGAGCCGTCTACGGCACCATCAGGGTCGTCGAAGATCTGGTGCTCACGGAGAAGAGCGTCTTGCTTCTGGGCAAGCCTGGCGTCGGCAAAACAACCATGCTGCGAGAAGTCGCCAGGGTGCTGTCGGACGGCGCGGACAAGCGGGTTGTGGTGGTTGACACGTCCAACGAGATCGCCGGCGACGGAGACATCCCGCATCCGGGCATCGGCCGCAGCCGTCGCATGCAGGTTCCTTCGCCGAGCCTCCAGCACGACGTGATGATCGAGGCGGTGGAGAATCACATGCCCGAAGTCATCATCATCGACGAGATCGGCGCCGAGCTCGAGGCCAACGCGGCCCGCACCATCGCCGAGCGCGGCGTGCAGCTCGTAGCCACTGCCCACGGCAACACCCTCGACAACCTGATCATGAACCCGACGCTGTCCGACCTCGTGGGCGGCATCCAGTCGGTGACCCTCGGCGACGTCGAAGCACGCCGGCGCCGGACGCAGAAGACAGTCCTCGAACGAAGAGCGCCGCCGACCTTCGACGTCCTGGTCGAGATCCAAAGCTGGAACACCGTTGTAGTTCACGCGGACGTCTCGGAGACCGTCGACCGTATGCTCCGCGGGCTGCCGATCTCACCGGAACGCCGAGTTTTGGAGAAAAGCGGGGCGGTTTCGAGGTCGAGGCCGCAAACCCGACGTCCTTCGACCAATGGCGGCATGCCTCAATATGCCAGTCACCCGTACAGCGGCGACGAGCACGAATCGGACGCGCAAGCCGAACCGGAACAAGCGCCGGTTTCGATCACGCACATCATGCCCTACGGTGTGAACAAAGGTAAGCTGCAGCAGGTGGTGAAAGTAACCACCGCGCCTGTCGAGCTGGTGGACGACATCAACTCGGCGGACCTGCTGCTGACCACGAAGAATTACTATCGACGCAAGACCCACGCGCTCCAGGCCGCGGAGCAGCGGGGCAAGCCGGTCTACGTGTTGCGTCGGAACACGACAACGCAGATCGAGCAGTTTATCCAGGCAATAACTCGCAGGACGAACAGCCCGCGCCGAACGAAGATGCTGGACATCGCCACCAAGGAAGCGGAAGACGCCGCGGCACGGATCCAAGGCGGCGAGCACCAAGTGGAGCTGAATCCGCAGGGAGCGTACATCCGGCACGTACAGCACGAGATTGCCGAAAAGAACGGTCTGGTGTCGTCGAGCAACGGCGGAGAGCCCGCGCGCCGCGTGGTTTTCTACGCACGATAGCGTCCCCGGCAACATGACCGAAGTGCTGACAGACGGCAGGATTCGAGCGGACCTCCGACGGACTCAAGGCGGCAGCACGTGTCGAAGGATCGTGAACCAGGCCGACGCACACCTGTCATTCAGAGGCCGCGGCCGAAGAATCTAGTCGCTGAAAACGCGCCATCGCTTACAAGACTACGGAAGCGTCTTATTCTGTGTACAATCGCGGCTCCCAAACGACCACGGGTCGTGATTTGAAGGGATCGGTCATCAAGCATGTTCTGTCCCACCCACCCACCCAAGAGGATTTCCTGGGGACACCCCATCCTTCTGCGGAAGGACGGGAGGGCCGCGTCCTTGCGTCCCGTTGTAATCGATCTCGCGTTTCCGCCGTCACCCAAACTCTCTCGGAGTTCAGCTTCAGTTTGTGAGCACGCTGTCGGGTCGTTGGGGATGGGAAACGCGAATAGCGTTCGCAGAGGGAAGGCGGGCCGTACCATCTTGAGGGCTGGGATCGGTTGCCGCGCCGCCCGCATCGCCGACGAAATTGGTAACGACCGACGATCAACCGGTCGACGAGCGACCGTCTGGGAGAAGGCCGAGCCATATCCTGGCTCAGATCGCCGTGCGAATCGTGGATGGAATATGCCCTTCGAGACAGCAGCGAGATCGTGTTGTAATGTCCACTGAACCCGCCCCCAGAGGCATTTTCGTCGTCTTTGAAGGCGTCGAAGGCGGCGGCAAAAGCACGCAGTGCGCGATACTGACGCAAAGGCTAGCCGACGCCGGACACGAGGTTACGCAAACGATAGAGCCGGGAGGGACGCCCACGGGTGAGCGCGTTCGTGAGTGGGTCAAGACCGGCGAAGGCCTCACGCCCACGGCAGAACTGTTCCTGTTCAACGCGGCCCGCGCCGCTCTTGTCGAGACGGTCATCGCACCAGCCCTTGACAGTGGCCATTGCGTCGTATGCGATCGATACGTCTATTCGACTGTCGCCTACCAGGGCTTCGCGCGCGGCGTGGATCAGATGACGATCGCGACCCTGAACACCGTTGCAACGGGCGGACTCGAACCCGACATAGTGGTGCTACTGGACCTGCCGCCAAACGAAGGGTTCGGCCGTAAGGCGGGCACGGCGCTAGACAGGATTGAGCTCGAAGACTCGGACTTCCACTTGAGAGTCAGGCAGGGGTATCTCGAACAAGCCCAGCGCGATCCTGATCGTTGGCTCGTGCTCGACGCAACTCTGCCCGAATCCGAACTCGGCGACGCGATCTGGGACCGGGTCTCTGCGGTGCTCGGCCGAACCTAGTCGACGCTTCCGGTCGGGACGCCCGTCTCGTTCTGCGTCGCTGAACCGGATCCCTTGGCTATGCCGACGACGAACCCGGCTGTTCCAAACAGTGCCACGACGCCCGCAGTGGCGAACGTGGCGGCCACGCCGACGACTCCGGCTAGCGGTCCGAAGACAAAAGCGCCGCCGAACCCGCCGACATCCCAAGCTCCTTGCAGCGTGGCCATCGCCGAACCGCGTTCACGAGGTGGGGTGCGGTCGACGGTCAGCGATTGAATGCCGGGTTGAATCAGTCCAAACCCTCCGCCTGTTAGAAACGCGGCTGCAAGCAACATGAGTTGGTTTGTTGCGGCCGTCAGCATGAACATGCCGAGTCCAACAGCAATCATACCCGGAATGATCACCGCTGCCCGGCCCAGTCTGTCGGCTGTCGGACCGGAGGCCGCCATGAAGAATATCGAGACAAGCGCCATCATCCCGAAATACAGCCCGGGATTACCCAATCCTCGCTCCTCGACGAGAATCGGTAGAAAAGTGCTTGAGGGCGCCGTGGTCACCGTGTAACAGAGAAACACCGCCGTCGGAAACAGGGCGCGCTTGCTGATGAGTGGCGCTTTTGTCGCTGGGCCCGAACTCGAAGGCGCTGTCGGTTGAAACGTGGACAGCCTCAGGGCGATTGCGGTTCCGATAAGCGCCGCCGCTCCAGTGTAGATGAAGGCCGCCTCGAACCCGAATCGCGAGAATAACCAGTATGCGACCACGGGCGAATACATTGAGGCGGTCGCGATGGCGTTGCCGATGATGGACATCGCCTCGCCACGCCGGTGCACGGGCGCAAGATTCGCCACGATCGTTGCCGTAGCCACGGGCGTTAAAGCCAACCCGATGCCCTGCAACATACGGGCAGGGATGATCAGCCAGAAATTGAAGGCCAACATATGGAGCAACGTTGCGATGCCGAAGATTGCCGAGCCAATCACAGCTACCTTCTTGGCGCCGAACGACTCAATCCATCGACCCGCAAACGGCCTGACGCTCAAGCCGATCACTCCCATTGAGCCGATGACGATGCCAACGTGCCATATCTCGCCGCCGCGATCCACGACGTACAAGGGAATGATCGTAAACAGTCCCGCAAACGCGGTGAAGATGAAGTGCGCTACGAGAAGAGTGAGGACGAAATCTTTGGACCACAGACGATCTTGAACAGGGTTCGTTGAAATCTGGCTCATCCTGTCGATGGTCGTCCTGGTTTCCGAGTCCGCTGGACATGCATCATGGAGCGGTCCGTCCTGCACTCACAGAATGATCGTGACAGGCGCTGGAACCCGCCGGTGCTTCGATGCTGATCGATGCGGCGTCTCATACTACCACCGTCGGGACATCGTCGTTCAATGGGGCCGTTGGTCCAGGTATCGCGCCTTGTTTTGCCTATTCGCGGAGGTGCACGACATGCGCAGGCTGATCCGGAGGCGACGCGAGAGCGTCGCGAAGGAATGATGGCCTGATGTCCAGGTGGTCAAGATCGTCCACTGGGTGCCACTGGTTAAAGAGTTTCATGCCTTGTTCACCAGTTGTTTCAAGTATGCCTTCATGATTAGACAATGCTGAGACTTCTGGCAGGTTTATGAGAAAATACAGACCGATCTCATGGGTTCGATTGCCTTGGTATATGAAGAAGTTCTCGACCGCCCACAACAATCTGTCAACGGTGACCTCTACGCCGAGTTCTTCGGCGATCTCGCGCTTCAACGCGTCCGTGGCCGGCTCCATCATCTCGACTCTGCCGCCAGGCACGACCCAAAACGTGTCGAGCTCGGTGTACTGAAGCAATGCCTTGCCTTCTGACAAGGCGACGCCACCGACTCTAAGGTTGAATCGGACGCCTTCGCTTTCGAACAAGATCATCGTCATGCCTGTAAATCTCCTCGAGGAAGCATGTGAACGCTGGGATCGACCCAGGATAACGCCTCCACAATGCCCGTGGTGTTGCAACTGCACGTTATTTTCGAAACGGCGCTGCCTGGAAATGTTTGCCAAGTGTAACGAAATCGTTTAATGATATAATCAAACATATTTTCGGATGTTTCCCGAAAAATAACCAAAATCGAGCTAGTCCTGCAGCGCGTTCGGCGCTACCCTTACGTAACCTCTTTCAATCTGAAGAGTTTCGGGGGAAATCACATGCGGACAGCGGAGATAGGGAACGTAATGATCACAGACGGCGCCCGACGAGATACCTGGAAATCGGACGAAGAAGCGCTGGTGAACGCTCTGGTTGGCGCCGCGTGGCGAAACGAGATGGACCAGCGGTCGTGGCTGCGCTCCAGCATGGCCGCCATCATGCGCAAGGTCATCCACAAGGATCGACGCGACCGCTAACGGCGCTTTTCGCTTGAGCCGCTTGCTTACTTTGCTCGCTCCAGGCACGCAACAGAGCTCGCTAGTTCAACGGGATCGCGTCTAACTCAGGAATCACGCCGTGCGCCCTGAGTTCGGCGACGGCCTCCGGCGCGTAGCCCAACTCTCGCAGTATGTCCACGGTGTCGCCGCCGAACGCCGGCGACGTGCCCGTGACAGCCGGAGTGGCGCTCAACTGAGGAGTCACGCCCGCGTGGCGTATCGCTCCGAACGCTTCATGTTCTTCTGACACGATCAGGCCGCTGCGCTCGGCGTCCGCGTCATTCCGAATGTCCGCCATCGTGCGGTTTAGGGTCGCGACGACGCCCAGATTTCGTAGCCGATCGGCAACGTCGTCCACGGTCAAGGTCGCGAACGCGCTGGACAGCTCTGCCTCAAGGGCATCTTCGTTGCTGGCGCGAGCCTCATGGGTTGCGAACTGCGTTCGCTCTCTGAGCGGCTTCACCTCCGCCAGTTCCGTCAATCGGTCCCACTCGCCTTCGGCGTCCGCTGACAGGAAGAACCACCCATCGGACGCCTGATAGAGCCTCGAAAGTGCACCGAAGCCTCTTACCGTTGGGCCCTCGATCTCGTTTCGTTCGAATCCCTCGTAGTCCATCAGGTACGCCGACGAGAAAGTCGATGCTGTGACCGCCAGCGACGTCTCAATGCGCTGGCCGACGCCGGTGCGTTCGCGTTCGATCAGGGCAAGCATCACCCCGTATGCTGCCATCAGCCCGGTGCCGTAGTCGTTGAACGTGTACGGAGGCGGCGCCGGCGTGCCGTCGCGGCCCCCGTTTCGCACCTGCATGCCGGTGGCGGCTTGTGCGTTCTGGTCGAAACCGGGCCGCATCGCCCACGGTCCGTCCTGGCCGAACGCGTTGATCGATACGTAGACGATTCCCGGGTTGCGTTCGCGAAGTTGCTGATACCCCACCCCCCGCCGGTCCGCCACTCCCTTGCGGAACCCTTCGAGCACAACGTCCGCCGTCTCCAGCAGGCGATAGAAGACATCGAGACCGCCGGGCTTCGTGATGTTCAGGCAGATGCTGCGCTTCGCTCTGCCGACCTCGAGCCACGGCGTCAACGCGGGCTTGCGATGCTCGGGATCGATCTTTATCACATCCGCGCCGTACTCGCCCAGGGTCCGCCCGCACGTCGGCCCGGCCAGGATGATGCACATATCCAGGACTCGGATGCCGTTCAAAGCGCCGGGCATGATCTCTCCTTTATTCGGTCACTCACCGTGATCTCTCGTTTGAACATGGGCGGTCGCAAATCCATGAGGATAGAAATCTACGCCGACGGGAGCGACGCGATCACCGTCTCGGTGTGTTGTCCCAGCGCCGGAGCCGGACCGCGAACGTGTCCCGGCGTTTCGCTGAACCGCACTTGGATCCCAACCTGCCGCATCGGGCCGTGCACGGGATCGTCCAGATCGATGACGGCCCCCGATACTTGAGCGTGCGCGGCGTCGAGCCACTCTTCAGTCGTCCGGCACATAGTGCACGGCACGCCTGCTCGCTCCATCGCGTCTTCCCACTCGACTGCCGTTCGCTCCGTCCACACCGCGGCGAATCGATCGGACCACTCGCGTCGCAGCGCCTCATCGTCTCTGAGCTCGACTGCTGTGAGCGGACCGTACCAGTCGGCGCGCCCCATGGCGTCGAGCATCGGTCGGAGAGCTCGTTCGAAACCGGCGTTGATATTGACCCAACGGCCGTCCTTGCATTCGTAGAATCGCCCGATTACGGGGGACAGAGCAGCGGACGCCGACGGCACTTCCGATCGGTCCACCAGCGACGCCCCCATGGCGGTAAACATAGCGTAGTAGAGAGGCACGGTGACCTGCTGGCCCTCACCGGTGCGAGCACGATGGAACAGCGCTGCCGTTACTGCCGGAGCGGCCACAAATGCGGCGAAAATGCTGACGTAAGGCAACGCGATGAAGCTGGGCCCGTCGGCCTCGTCCGAGCTTCGATCCGCGTATACGCCGGTTGACGCTCCGACCGCGGTCTCCCACGCATCTGGAGACATCGCAACGGCGCCTCGGTCGAACGCGGGCAACGACACGTAGACGATGCCGCTATTCGCATCGACGGCGTCCTCGATTCCGATGTTCGCGGCCTCGGCCTCAAGACCGTCACTGGCGATCAATATGTCGGTCATTTTGACCAATCCTTCGGACAACTCGCGATATACCGAGTCATCGTGGTCGAGCACGACGGACATCTTACCTCGGTTCCAAACCGAGAATACGGGATGCCCGCGGAGCGGATCGCCGGTCGGCGGTTCGACCTTCACCACCTTCGCGCCTTGGTCGGCCAGAAGCATGCCCAACACGGCCACGGCCACGCTGCCGCCCAACTCAAGCACGCGATATCCCTCAAGCGCTCCTGACAAGGCTCACCTCCATCGGGAGATTCTACCATCGAACCGCGTGGCCGCGCCTGAGTCGTGAACAATCCTCGTTCCTGAATCATTGTGCAGCGAGGAACATCATCAGAATGCATCTAGTTTGGCAATCAATAGTAGGATCGAATAGTATATGCATCAATGAAGTGTTTTGGAAACGGTCCTGTACGATTCAAGGGGAAACCCATGGCCTATATTGACCCAGGGGACGGTTCAGGTAATAACTACAAAGGCATGATGGAAAACGAACAGGTTCGCGTGCTGGAAATGACGCTCAAAGCCGGCGAATCGGACATCATGCATTCGCACCCTAGTGAGACCGTCTATTTCGAGACAGGCGGCAAGGTCAAAGTGCACATGCCGGACGGCGGATCGGCCGAGCTCAAGCCTCCTGACGGATTCGTGATGTGGCACGAAGAATGGACGCACAGGGTCGAAAACATCGGGTCGACGGATATCCGAGCGAAAATCTTCGAACCCAAGTAGCATTTCCGGAAGGCGTGCAGTCAAGCGTCACGCCGATCGGTCGACAAAACGGCAAACAGAAGGACGGGCTTTCGGGCCCGTTTTTCTATTTTTGCGAAATGCCGGAACTAACTGAGACGCCGTTGCGACAGGCCACGTGAACTATCGATTGGCCGACAGACACAAGTCGCTCAGATCTTGCGGCGACGTTTCTCCGTCCACGCGAATTGCCGGCAGACCGAGCCTCGCAACGGCCTCCGCCAACCGCGCATTGTACGCCGCGTTTCGGGACACGTACGCTCGCATCATCGCCTCTTCGTCGGATGCACCGGCGTGATGGTCGGTGTTTGCCCTGATTCTGGCTTCGAGCACCTGATCGTCGCCGATCAACCACAGCGAGGCGATAACCGGCAACTCGATCGCCGCGACTCGATCCGGCCACAGCGCCCAACCTTCGATAACGATCGGGTGGCTCCACGTTGCGTGTGCCCCGATGATCGCTTCGATCGCGGGCCACATCGCCTCGTGCGACCGGTGGGCGTCCATCATCATCGCGTCGAGCGGACGGTTGTCGCAGTACTCGCGATGGTCTTCGCCTCGCATCGGGTGTAATTCCGGATGCGACTCCGGCGTGGTCGTCGCCCGCAGCGCCTGTCCGATGGCGTCAGCCGACGAGCAGCCGTATCCGAGCTCGCAGGCGATCAAGCGCGCGACTGTCGACTTGCCGGAAAACGGTGCGCCGCCTATGAGAATCACTTTCGCGGCAGTCGAACGTTCTTCCTTCACCAGTTCCATCCTCTAATGACGCTTGCGTAGAAAGAGCGCCGAGAAACTTTTCGGAAATCGCGGTCGATTCGCGATCTTCCGCCAACCCGACGCCGCGCGCGAGATGCCGACTATTGCGCCCTCGGGCCGTTGCGAATAATCGCCTCACGCATTCAACATGGAAAGGCGTTGATTTGCGTCCTGCCAATCGACATACTGGTAGGCGTGTGGTACATTTGAGTGAACATATTCACGCTGTGAATATTATTGTGCATTGTATTCACGCCATTGTTGATAGTGTTCGATTCGAGTTGACAATACTCGCTGACCGACTGCAACTCGGACTACGATCGGAGATTCGCTGAGTCGTATGGCAACTCGAAGCCGCAGAGGCCAAAATCATAGAACCGATTACGGGGAGTTGGTTGAGGTCGCTCGCCTCTACTTCAGGTCTGGCGCGACTCAAACCGAGATCGCCGACGCGTTGAGCATACCTCAGGCGCGTGTTTCGCGGTTGCTGCGACAGGCCGAAGACGAGGAGATTGTACAGCACGTAATCTTCCCGCCGCCGTTGAACCGGCTCAAGTCCGCCATGATGCGCAGGTTCGAGGCCAAGGGCGTCCGAGAAGTTCGAGTCGTCCCACGCGGAGTCGGCGCCAGCGCCGACAAGAACGAAGAGAACCTTGGCGCAATCACCGCCGAGTATCTTGTCGACGCGCTTGTCGACCACTCGGGCGACACGGTTAGCGTCTGCATGGCTTGCGGCAACACCCTGCTCTCGGTGATCACGCATTTCATGGAACGTCTTCGTCGGCAACCGAGCGTCCTCGAAGAACTGAAGCGCAAGACCATCGTGCTCTATCCGCTGAGTCTGTACTGGGAGCCGACGCTGCGCTTCCACATCGACACCGAGTATCCATCGACCAGCATTTACCCGTCGGCACTTGTCGTCTACCTCGCGATGCGGCTCATGACGCTTGGTTGCAAAGTGATCGCCCACGCGCCGCAACCGCCGCTGGACTTCTACCGGGAACTCGACAGCATGAGCGACGATGAGCGGGTCCGTCAGGTGACCAAATACAAAGACTATCTCGAAGGAGCGAAAGCAGCCGACATTTTCGTGCTGGGAATCGGCACGGGCCAGCACGATCTGCGATATCGCCGGGTCCTGGACGACCTTGCGATCGAGCTCACCAACGAACGAGGCATGGCAGGCGAGATCGGCTATCAGCCGTTCGATTCCGACGGTCAATTCGTCGACTTTTCGAAACTAATCGCTGTCACCGGTGACGAGCTGTCGAAAGTGTCTCAGGGATCGACCAAAGTGATCGCGGCCGCCGGCGGGGCTGGCAAGACCGCGGCCATCGAAGCGCTTCTGAACAGAGATCGCCTTCCGTTCAACGTATTCGTCACGGACGAGGCCATCGCCGAACAATTGGACGGCCAATCCGATGCCCTTCTGGGCAATGTCTGGTAGCCAAGTCGGGCCCAGGGAGATTCGGCGTACCTAGAGGGACGACATGGACAGTTGTGACCCAAAATGGCGAAATATCCAAACGCGGCCTGGCCGTAGTGGCTACAAACAATTGAAGCGGCGCTGAACAATATATGTCAATGGTATGAAAATGTCTGCGCGGGGTCGGCCTGAAGGCCGAGCCCACCACCCGGTTGGTGCTCTGGCCCTTCAGAGCCAAGCCTATTTTTCATGCTTTGATATAGGGGCGCCGCCGGACGATCCGTGTCATTCTGATCCTTCCGGGGAAGGAGAAGAATCTGGTCGGTGAACACTCACTTTTGCAGGCGGGACTCCGGAAGTTTCTGCTTCTGCGGAAGGATCAGTATGATGAGAAGCGTTGAGCATAAAGGTGAATAAGGTCCGGAGCGCTACCGACCCTGCTCGGCCATCGTCGTACGGATGACATGAAGCCGACTGGCGCCGAGAGACCGCCAGACGAATCGCGCTCGGCCCCGTATCGGACCGTTGCACGACCGACGACAACAAGGCTCTAGGAGCCTCGTATTCAGGGAGAAGTTCATGACATTAGCGGCAACAACTCGACCGAGGTCCTTGAGCTCGTACCTGACCAGCGCGTGGATTGGCGATGACCGGTACGACGGACTCGACGCCGTGTTCTCCGAGATCGCCGAAGGCGCAAAGTATATCCAAGTGAAAGTTCGGTCCGCCACCCTTGCGGACGTTATCGGAACGACGGGCGAGATCAACGTCCAGGGCGAAATCGTGCAACTCTCGGACATGGCCGCCTCGGACAAGTTCGTGGAGGCGCTCAGCGATTGCGGAAGAGTCGCCGCCGTCGGCTCGGAGGAGATCGAGGACACGGTCTTCATCGGAGACGGCGCAAAGCAGAACTTCTTCGAGCAGATGGATCCGTTGGACGGATCGTCGAACATTGATCTCGCCGTCAGTATCGGCTCGATTTTCGGCATCTGGCGGAGAGAAGGCGACGAGCCGTTCACCGACGAGTGGCTGTTTCGTCCAGGCGCCGAACAGGTTGCCGCGGCTTACGTGGTCTACGGCTCGAGCACCGTCCTGATATTATCCACCGAAGACAGCGTGCAAGGCTTCATGCTCGACCCGAACTCCGGCGAGTTCATCCTGACGCCTCCGGACTTGAAACTTCCCACGAAATGTTCGTGCTATAGCGCCAACGAAGGCAATTTCAAAAAACTGGACGGTCCGACCCAGCAAGCATTAACCGACCTGCGCAACGAATATTCGTTACGCTATGTCGGCTCGCTGGTCGCGGACTTTCATCGGAACCTTCTCAAGGGCGGAATATTCCTGTACCCGGGAGATCTCAAAGCCCCGAACGGCAAACTGAGGTTGATGTACGAAGCCAATCCGCTTGGCTTCATCGTAGAACAAGCAGGGGGCGCGGCTTCGTCCGGCACGCGGCGAATCTTGGACATCCAACCGGAGGAGCTTCACCAGCGGACGCCTCTCATCATCGGAAACAAAGATGTCGTAGAGAAGACCGTGTCGACCATGAGCGGAGGCGAGTAGGCTCCGTCTCCGCGTACGCAATCAACGAAGGAGATTATCGATGAATCTGGGCGAACTGACCACGAACGCGAACGCAATCGTAGCGCCGGGCAAGGGAATCCTCGCGGCCGACGAAAGCACCGGAACGATCAAAAAACGATTCGATTCGATCAACGTCGAGTCCACTGAGCAGAACCGAATTACCTACAGAGAGATGCTCTTCAGGACGCCGGGCGCGTCCGAATTCATCAGCGGCGTCATTCTGTACGACGAGACCCTGCGGCAGAATAGCGCCCAAGACGGGAGTCCTCTGGTCAAAGTTCTTCAGGACCAGGGAATCATCCCCGGAATCAAGGTCGACATGAGCACCAACCCGCTGGCGGGCGCCAACGGCGAGGTGATCACCGACGGCATCGACGGCCTTCGCGATCGAGCCGCCGAGTACTACGAGCTCGGCGCACGGTTCACGAAGTGGCGGGCGGTCATCACGATCGGCGACGGCATCCCCAGTCGGCAGTGCATCGAAGCCAACGCTCAATTGCTCGCGCGCTTCGCCGCCCTGAGCCAAGAAGCCAATCTGGTCCCGATCGTAGAGCCCGAAGTGCTGATGGACGGCGATCACACGATCGACCAGTGCTTCGAAGCGACCGAAGAGACGCTGCGAGAGGTCTATTACCAACTCGGTCGCCACGGCGTCAGCCTGGAGGGTTCGCTGCTGAAGCCGAACATGGTTCTGTCGGGCAAAGACGCCGCCAATCGTGCCGCCGCGGAGGAAGTCGCCGAGAGGACGATCGTCTGTTTCCAGCGCACGGTTCCCGCCGCCGTCCCCGGCATCCTATTCTTGTCGGGCGGTCAGAGCGATGAGGAGGCGACCGTCAACCTCAACGCGATCGCCAAGCGAGCCGCCGATGTCGGCGTTCCCTGGCAGATGACCTTCTCGTACGGTCGCGGACTCCAAGCCGCGCCTCTGCAGGCTTGGGGGAGCAACCCGGACAACCTCGAAAAAGCCTCTCAGGCATACTACCAGCGTGCCCGCGTCACCGCGGCCGCCCGTAGAGGCGAATACACGCCCGCGATGGAGGTCGCCGAAGCCGCCGACTAGGCCGGCCTCCGGCGAACATGGTACGACGAACACTTTTGATTGCCACACGCAACGCGGGCAAACTGCGTGAGCTCGCCGACCTCCTGGCAGTGACGCCCTTCGACCTCGTGTCATTGGTTGACGTGGGCATCGACGATGAGGTCGAGGAAACAGGCGAGACATTCGAGCAGAACGCGGCGCTCAAAGCCGAGACCTACTCCCGGCTAAGCGGCCTGCCGACGCTTGCCGATGACTCCGGACTGGAGGTCGACGCGCTCGAGGGAGAGCCGGGTGTTCGCTCGGCTCGCTACGCCGGTCCTAACGCCAGCGACGACGACAGAATTGCCTTTTTGATCGGGAAGCTGGACAATGTACCAGAGGACACGTGGTCGGCACGATTCCGGTGCGTTGTGGCTGTGGCTTGGCTCGATCGACCTACCGAGCTCTATCCAGGAGCGTGCGAAGGGATGATCGTGCGACAGGCACGCGGCGACAGCGGCTTCGGCTATGATCCCGTGTTCTACGTTCCGATGCTGGGCAAGACTATGGCCGAGCTCACGTCGGAAGAGAAGAATCGGATCAGCCATCGCAGCGTGGCGGCCAGAAAGGCTTCGGAGGCTCTCGGCGATCGGAGTTGAGAGCAGTCCGACCACTGCGGCGAGATTACGATTGGCGTAGAGCAAGATGAGTGGGATAGCGCAGACCGACGCTTGGCGCGACATGCCACCCGGAGACCGAAACAACAATTGATCGTCGATAAGCTGGAACGACCTCTTCGCGACCTGCGAATCTCCGTCACGGACCGGTGCAACTTCCGTTGCCCGTATTGCATGCCGGAGGAGATCTACGGCGAACGGTACCGATTCCTCGATAGAGACTCCGTGCTGACGTTCGAGGAGATCGCGCGCGTCGCAAGAATGCTCGTCGGCTTGGGCGTGACCAAGATCCGACTGACCGGCGGCGAACCCCTGGTTCGAAATCAGGTGGACCGCCTCGTGTCCATGCTGGCGAGCATCGACGGATTGAGCGACATCGCCATGACGTCCAACGGGTACCTGCTGGCCCAGATGGCCCAGAAACTCAAAGACGCCGGACTCCAGCGGATCACCGTCAGTTTGGACTCGTTGGACGAAGAGATATTCAAGCAGATGAACGGCCGCGGGTTCGGGACGCAGCGGGTGATCGAAGGGATCGCCGCCGCACAAAACGACGGCCTGGCTCCGATCAAGATCAACTCGGTGGTACAACGCGGAGTCAACGAACACACCATCGTCGATCTGGCTCGCTTCGCAAAGGAGCGCGGCTACATCGTCCGCTTCATCGAGTACATGGACGTCGGGAACCTCAACGGTTGGCAACCGACTGAGGTCGTCTCCGCCGAGGAAATCGTCGCGATGATCGATGCGGAGATGCCGCTCAAGGCAGTCGACGGCAACTACGCGGGCGAGGTCGCGTCGCGATACGCGTACGCGGACGGCGAAGGCGAGATCGGCGTAATCGCGTCCGTGACGAAGCCGTTCTGCACCGGCTGTACGCGCCTTCGACTCTCTCCAGAGGGCTCGATCGTCACGTGCTTGTTTTCGAGCTCTGGCACGGATCTCCGCGGCCCAATGCGGGACGGCGCCACGGACGACGAACTCGAAGCGATCGTCCGCGGCACGTGGGGCGAACGGCAAGATCGCTACTCCGAGCTTCGGTCCGAGGTAGCAGGCTCGCCGCGCAAAAAGGTCGAGATGTACCACATCGGCGGCTGACCGACCTTAGGCCAACTCAGGCGCATCACCGTGCGCCGTCTAGCAAGTTCTGTCCTCTAACTTCGGCTGCCCCGCCATCGCTGTTCGCTGTTCGTCTCGTAAATTCGTTCTTGGCTGCGAACTCCTATCGCGACAGCAATTCGGCCTGAACGACGCTCAAAATCGCTCGTGGCTTTCCTCGCAGTGATCCGATCACCGACTTTCGCTCGTCGCCGCCAAACGCAAAGAACCCCGCCTCTCAAGGCGGGGTTCTTTTTATCCAATCGGATTCAGGCTCCGCCGGAGCCGGTGCGTTACGAAGACTTGCGGCCTCTGATCATGAGGACACCGCCTGCGCCCATCAGCGCGATCGCCGCGAGCAAGCCGAGTTGGGCCGCCAACGGTACGCTGTCGTCACCGACGCCTGGCAGGCCGCGCCCGGGTCCAGCGGGTTGTAGCGGCGTCAGAGGAATCGGAGTCGCGGTCGGCACTGGAGTGGCGGTGGCCACCGGTGTCGGCGCTACTTGCGGAATCGGGTTGGCGACTATGCTGTAGGTCGCCATCGCTTGCGCTTCGACGTACGCCTGATCCGCGCCGCCTTCGTTGGCGATGGACTCGATCGTGCCATCGCCATCGGCGTCGTGGCCGCTTCGCGCTGCTTGCAGCGTGCTCACAACCGTGCCGCCGCCCGGCCCAAGGAATATCTTGGCCAAGCTGATGTTGCTGGTTCCCAACACCTGAAGCGCGATGTCGCGAGCCTGTCCGGCCCATGTCGCGGCGTTGAGTCCGTTCACGTCCACACCGATCGCGGCCGCGGCCATGACCGTGTTGTCGGCGTCAGCGCTTGCGGCAAATCCGGCGTGCTCGCGGTCGTCGGCATGCGCCAGCACGCCAAGCCCGTCACCGGGGTTCGTGGACGCGGCATCAAAGTTCGCCCCGTCCTCACCTTCAATGATGTTGATGACGTGATGGGTGTGGAGTTGCACGTCCTCAATCGTCAGGGCGGCCGCTGCAAGTTCCGCGTGCTGGATCGCCGCGTTAAGTTGGGTCTTGAGATCGGTCAAAATCCCAACGTCGGCGCCGGCGGGCCAGCTTGTCAGCAGGTGCCGTACGTGCGCCATGCCCGCGATGAGCACGGAGCCGCCAAACACGGTGTCGGATGGCTGCGCGGGCGTAGACCCTGCAGTTTCCGCAGTGATGGCGAGCGTGCTGTACATTGCGATGAGGTTGCTGCCGTCGTAATCCGTGGATGTGCTGTCGAACGTGTGGCTGACGCTTCCGTCTGCAGCGACGGTGAGCGCGCCCAGGTTCAACGACGACGCGCCGTCGTCGGACACCAGCCATGCAACGTATTCCATGCCTGCGTCCGGGGCCGTTACACCCGCCATCGTGATCGTAATGCTGTCTCCGAGGCTCGCTCCGTCCGAAACGACTGCGGTTCCTGTTCCTTCCGGCGCACCCACTGAGATGAGCACCGGCACTGCCTCTTGCGCCTGCACAACGGCAGGCAAAGCCAGCACGAACAAGAGGACCAAGACTAGAATGAATTTAGACCTGGACATACTGAGTGTCCCCCCTACTAAGGTTGACGCGAAGATACCAAGAATCCGAATGATTTCGCACCGTTCATACACTACCACAAGGCACTAGCCGCGCATAGGCCTTGGCGGACTTAGTTTGTGGCAAATTCAATCCTTCATCGAAATAAAGAATTCACCGCAAGGTCCGCACGGCCTTGGTGGTTAGCATTGTGACCCCAACGCCTCGAACTTCCACGATGGGCGTCGGTATCATACCAGTCCGGCTCGATCTCGTCGAGTCCATGGCGAGAATATTCAATGAAGCATCGCCCCGTCAGCCTCGTTGGCGAGCGTTGAGCCGTTGCGATAAGAGGAGAACAATCGCGATTTGAGAGGTCGGGGCGCCGATAATGGCTGAAGTCAAAGGCCGAAATCGGCGCCCTCTTGGGCTTGCGGGCCCAGCGTGACCCGCAACTTCTTGATCGCCAGCCGAATTCTGGTCTTGACCGTGCCAAGCGGTTGTCTGAGGTGATTGGCGATTTCCAAGTGAGTGAACCCGCCGAAGTACGCCAGAATAACCACCTCACGTTGCTCGGGGCGCAGAGTCGTCAGGGCTTCCTTGATCTGGCTTCGCTCGTACTCCGCCTTCGCGTATTCGGTGGGATCGCCCTCTGCGCCCCCCGAGGGCCGGTTGTTGAGATCGGCGTCGTGTTGAACGTGATTCTGTTGCCCGCGCCTGCGCCGCAACTCGTCGATGGCGCGGTTGTGAGCGATCGTGAACAGCCACGCCGTCACGCTGCCCTTGGAAGGACTGTAGCTGCCCGCGCGGCGCCACACGTTGAAGAAGGCATCCTGCGTGACCTCTTCCGCGGCCCCTGCGTCTCTCAGCACATTGATGACGTGAGCGTACACGCGACCCGAATACTTGGCATGCAGCGACTCCAAAGCTTCCAAGTCTCGATCGACAATCGAAGCCAGAAGCTGTTTGTCTTCGGAAGCCTGTTGAGTCATGGTCATCTCCTCAAAGTCCGCACAGCGTCGCCGCCACGGTGCATTCAACTCGGATCGAGCAGAGAGTCCGGCCACTCGGTCGCTCGGGTAATCAGCGCTTGCCCAATCGCCCAGCCATCACTTGCCTGTCGCCTCAATCGTTCGCCGTCGATATCTCGCGATGAGAGGTGAAACGTTGGGACGGCTATCCGGCTCCGCTTTGGTATAATCTCCGATGGCGCTGAGTTAACCGTTTCCTTCTCATAGCAATAAAACGAATCGGGCGACGAAAGGGTTATCTTTCGCTCTTATCGTGAACACTGGCGAATACGCTCTTTGGCGGCCGCCCGAACGGAGGTCACAAACTGATGCGTGAAGTCGACATACACGAGTTAGATGATCGATTGGACCCAGGGGAGTCTATTAACCCTGGTTCGGCACACATTCTCACAAGCGGCATCGCGGACTTGGGAATTCGGCTCGACGACCGGCAGCTCACCCAATTCGCTCGGTTTCACGCCGAGCTCGTCGATTGGAATTCGAGATTCAACCTCACCCGAATCACAGAATGGGATCGAGCCCAGTCGAACCATTACCTGGACTCGTTGACCGTTGCGCTGGGTGTACCGGCAAGCGTCCTCGAATCAGGTCGATTCGCGGATGTCGGCAGCGGAGCCGGGTTTCCGGGCATTCCCATGAAGGTTGCATTCCCTGGAATGACCGGCGTCCTCATCGAGTCGGTCGGCAAAAAAGCGCGGTTTTTGGACCACATCGTCGACGTGTTGGGACTCGACGGACTGGAGGTCCGACGCGCCAGGTCCGAAGAATTGGCCCACGAATCTGGGTATCGCGAAGGATTCGACGTGGTGGTCTCCAGAGCCGTCGGACCAGCGCAAGTCCTGGCCGAGTTGACGCTGCCCTTCTGCCGAATCGGGGGCCTGGCGGTGCTCCACAAATCGCGAAGCGCTGAAGACGAGGTCGAAGCCTCAGCGACGGCGATCGAGGCAATGGGGGGCGCGACCAAATCCGTGATTGATGTCTCGGTCACGGGACTGGACCAAGGCAAGACCCTCGTCGTGATCGAGAAAGTCTCCGGTACGCCTGGTCGCTATCCGCGCAGGCCGGGCATGCCGGCGAAGCGGCCGCTGTGATCCGGGAGTTCGCTGTCCGACGCCGCCTGACCGCGTCGCCGCAACAACCGGCGCCACACGCCAGGCCATCTCTCGCCTCGGCAGGCCGGACGCGATGACCTTCAACGGTCCGGGCCGCCCTCGCGGGGTGTCGCTTCGACGGAGATTCTTCTCCATTCCCACGTTGGCGTCGTTTGGCGTTGCGATCGCCATCATCGTCATGTTGTCGACGAGCACCGGTTTGGACTGGGACGAGACCTGGGAAAACATCAAGTCGATCAACCCGTGGCTCTATCTCGCCGCGATGGCCGTGTATTATCTGAGCTTCGTGTTCCGCGGATACCGATGGAGGATTCTAGCCGAGAATGCGACGGACCACTCAGCGGAAGACGCGAACATGCCGTCTCCGTTGCATTGCGCTCGACTCCTTATCCTGGGTTGGTTCGTCAATTCCGTGGCGTGGCTTCGTTTGGGAGACGCCTACCGAGCCCTGATCTTCTCGGAAGACTCCAATACGACGTTTTCGTGGAGCCTTGGCACGGTATTGGCTGAGCGCGTACTGGACATGGCCACTGTTGCCGTCGTCATATTCTTCAGCGTGTTCGTGCTGACCGCAACGTCCGACCTTGCGGTCGCCCAATACATCGTCATCATGGCCTTCGTGATGTCGTTCGGCGTCATCGGCATAATTCTGTCGATGAGGATCTACGGCACACGAGCAGCTCGACTCCTGCCCAGTCGATTTGAAACCGCGTTCAATCGATTCCAACAGGGAACGCTGGACGGATTGAAAGGGCAGCTCCCGTTGATGCTCGCCCTTGGGCTCATAGGGTGGCTTCTCGAAATAGGCCGGTTGTATCTGGTTGTCCTCGCTCTGGATTTGGAGATCGCCCTCGCGCTTGTTCCGGTGGTCGCCCTTGGACACGCGATCCTGAGCACGGTGCCGACGCCGGGCGGTTTGGGCGCTGTCGAGCCGGGAATCACCGGGCTGCTGTTGCTCAGCCTCGACCGAGATGACGCCGTGTCGGTCGCGATCGTCGATCGATCAATCACCTACGTGAGCATCATCCTAATCGGAGGAGCACTTTTCCTTCTTCGCAATATTCTGAAGGCTCGCGCCAAGAAACGGGACGCGGCGATTATGGCCTAAGCAGCACGAAACGCCATGTTCAGGCTGCTTTCGTTGCGGAGGGAACCGTGTACGGCGTGCTGCTTCGTTTGGGGCGCGTGGGCGAAGTCAGCGTGCAGATTCACCCAAGCGCGGTCGGTGGGCCAACGACCACGCCGCGCGACCGGTTCCAGAATGGCATCGTATCGGCAGGCTTGCGCGATTATTTGAAAATCAAGCCTCCGCATGAGACGCTGCCAGGGTCCTCTGAAGTCGCCAACATCCCAGAATCAGGATACTACCATGTCCGACGCTGCCCATGTAAATCTCGTCGAGCTCAACCACCCACTGGGCAATCGCATCGCCGTGTTTGGAGCGGGCGGCAAGACGACGCTCGCGAAAGCCATCGCTCGAAGTCGCGACCTCGAACTCATCGAAATCGATTGGATTCAGTGGATACCGGGTTGGCGCCTGCGGACGGACGATGAGATAAAACAGATCGTGACGGAGCGCATGGATTCCAGTCCGCCAGGTTGGGTGACCGATCACAACGTTCGATTCATCTTGGGGCATGCCGATTCCGTAGTTCTGCTTGATCTGCCGTTCCGTACGATACTCTGGAGACGACTGACACGTTCGATCCGAAGGGCTTGGACAAAAGAAATGGTGTGCGGCGAGAACACGGAAACCTTCCGGCAGCATTTCACGACGCGTGACTCGGCAATCTTGGAGGCGTGACAGCGGCGGAAGAGGTACGCTCGGCTCTACGAGACCGTGCTTGGCCAGATACCACCCGACATCGATCTATTCCGGATACGCACCCGCCCCGAACTCAACCGGTTCTACGAGTCCCACGGATTGTCCAAAGACGGGGTGTAGCCGATCCACCCGAAACACCGCTAAATGGCCCGATCCCGCGCCGAATTCCGGTGCCCCCCGGCATCTGTCCAAGTGGGCGCGGGAGACGCCGGAGACAAATGCACGGATGGAGGCCAACGGCCCATCCAGCGCCTCGATTAGGCGGATACCAATCGATCGAGAACCGCTTTTGAGCTCGTGTCGATGTCCGCGTGCAGGCTGTTGCCGTGTGAGTCCATGGTGACCACTGCCGGGAAGTTCTCGACTTCGATGACCCACATCGCCTCAGGCACGCCGAAGTCCATTTTGTGGACGCCCTTGACGTTCACGACCGTCCGTGCGATCAGCGCCGCCGCTCCGCCAATGGCGTGCAGATAGACCGCGGGCATTTCGCCGCACGCAGCCAACGTATTCGCGCCCATGCCGCCTTTGCCGACGACGGCTCTCATGCCGAAATGGCGCATCACGTCAGCCTGGTAGATTTCCTCGCGAGTGCTGGTCGTCGGTCCGGCGGCCGCGAACTTGTAGTCTTTGGTGTCCAAGCCCGTGACCACCGGTCCGCAGTGGTAGATGGCGCCGCCGGCCAGAATGAGCTTGATCGCGTCGTACACATCCTGGTCGTCGCCTTCGGGTTGGCGAGTCTGCTTGATGAAGGTTTCGACCATCCATTTGTGCGCCGCGTCACGGCCTGTGATCATCGTGCCCGAAAGTTGAACCGGGTCGCCGATGTGGAGACTCTTAATTACATCGTCGCTGATCGGAAGCGAGACGTTCTGCATCACGTCCTCCTATGAATAGGTCACCGAGTTGCCCTGTATGGTCATGCGCTTTTGGCGATTCGCCCAGCACATGTACGATATCGAAACGAAAAAGCTGGCGGGAAGACGATGCAAGCCCTTAATCTTCGAGCCCAGCACGGTGGTCTTGCCCCCGAAGCCCATGGGACCGATGCCCATCTCGTTGGCATCGTCGGTCAAACGATTCTCCAGGTCCGCCAACGCTTGATCTGGGTTGGCGTCGTCGATTTTTTCGAGCAGCACCTCTTTAGATGCATCGAAAGACGAACCACGGTCGCCGCCGACGGCGACGCCCAGGAACCCGGGCGCGCACCCTTGGCCTTGCGCCTTCTGAACCGCGTCCAGCGCCACCTTGCGCACTCCGTCCAGATCGCGCCCCGCGCCGAGCGGGCCGTTGGGCAGCGAGTATTGCGCTCCGACGTTCTCGCAGCCGCCGCCCTTCAACATCAAGTCGACGGTGAGCTCGTCGCCTTCGACTTCCTCAAAGTGGATCGTCGGGAAGGCGTCGTCGCCCAGGTTGTTGCCACTGTTCTTGTCCGTGACGGAGTCCACGGCATTCGGGCGCAAGTACGACTGTTTCGTGGCTTCAACCACGGCATTGCGGATCTGCCCTCGCAGCTTGCGCGTGCTCCAACCCTCGGGGTAGTTCACGTAGAAGATGGGCGTCCCGGTGTCCTGGCATATGGGAAGCGATTCCCTGCGTGCCAGCGAGACGTTTTCGAGTATGGTGTCGAGCGCGCCCACGGCCGCCGAGCCTTGAGCCTCTTGTTCTCGCGCAGACACAAGCGACTTCTCGACGTCCGCCGGCAAGTCGGTCGAGGTAAGACGGATCAACTCCACAAAGGCTTCCGTCAAGTCATCCACGGGCATCCTCCCAGGGTGTGAGTTTTTCGTGTCCAAGTCGTTCGCCATCAGGTCGGTTGCGGAACCACACCGACGGTTGCTTTCAGCGCGATCTACATCGTTCGAAGAATACCATATCCAGTCTGGCGCCTGGCAAGAATTTGACGCCGAGAGACACCGGCGCACACGGGCCCTTGATTCTGCCAAGAAGTTCAGTGCGTGACGGCGGTCCCGGTCACCACATCCGGTTGGCCATAATCTCAGAGGGTCATCGAATCGACGCCGTCTCGCCGTCTCCGGCATAAGCAAGCGATCTCGATCGCCGTCGAAACCTGTCTGGAGACCGATAATACGCCGTCATTCCACGCAGGAACGATGCTCGCCCAGGTCGCCATCCACCACAAACATAGGGTGAAAGCTGGTCCGGCCCATGGGTTGGGCGCCGAGTGAGATGAGCTGATGCGATTCGTCATCGAGCGCTTCAATGCCGGGCACGATCGTCGGGCGCCTGCCTTGGCTAAAGCGCTCGATCAGCGACATGTTGACCACGAGATCCAGACCGGGCCTTGGTCCACCACGAACGCGGCTTCATCGCTGTCAGTCACGTCGCCGATGAACAGCGACAAGCCCTCCGAGGTGATGGCGACAAACGCAACCCGCGCTTGCTGTCCGGCGCCCACAACGGGTAGTGGGCCACCCCTTCGGCCAGCAATCCGGTGACGCCCGGTTCGCCCGCGTATATCTCGGTCGAGGCACCACTGACGACGTCGAACGCGAAGAGACTCATCGTGAAGTTGCCCTGATCTTCTTCCAAGACGTCGGAGTAGACGATTCTGTCGGCATCGGGCGACCATGCGGGCCAGGTGTACACGCCGGACTCCGGGGTGATGCGCTCGAGGTTCGATCCGTCTGGGTCGACCGTGTAGATCTGCCGATCCAATCCCACGTACGCGATTCGATCTCCTACATCGCTCCTGGGTCTCGCGCGAGCCACCGTAGTGGCGGTCGGCGCAACAATCGGGGCAGGCACGGCGGTCGGCGAGGGAGTCGCGGTCGAAGCCGGCGCCAGCGGTGCAACCGGGGTCGGCGACGGGGCCGGCGGTGCGGACGGTTCAGGCGTTGCCGACGACGTTGATATCGGAACCGGCGTACCCACGGCGATTTCCGCGCCGCTACCCCGCAACCCGCGGCGACCAACACTGCCGCCGTCAACACTGCAAGCAAAAACCAACCCGATCTCATACGACGAATCATAGCAACGAAAATCTCGGGCCGGTACTATTTCGAAGTTGGGAATCAAGCACGGCAATGCCCAGGTGATACCATGACGTCGGCGACCGTCGCGTCGCTGAGACACACCCAAATGGAGTACCGCAATGCGCAAGATCGGCGACAACATCTACACCGAGATCTACTTCTGGGGATGCAATCCGGGATTCGTCGTCACGAACGACGGCGTGTTCATGATCGACACGCCCCAGCAGCCGATCGACTCGGTGCGCTGGCGCGAGGTCATTGACACCCATGGGCCGATTCGCCACCTGGTCAACACCGAGCCGCATCCCGACCACATCATGGGCAACGCGTTTTTTCCGGGCGTGGAGGTCATCGGTCAGAAAGGCATGAAAGTGCGATACGACGAGGCGACCCCGCAGATGGTCAGCTCCGAACGCACCGAGCTCATGAAGCAAACCGACCTCGACAGTGTCTGGCTTCTGGAGCACCCGAGCTACCCGCCGAATCCTCCAACGCGATTGTTCGACGACTCACTGACGTTGGAGCTGGGCGGCCAGACAATCCAGTGCATTCACCATCCGGGACACACCGCGCCGCAGACTTCGGTCTTCATTCCGAAAGAGGGAGTTGTCTTCACCGGCGACAACATATTCAATCGCGTGAAGACGTTCATCCAAGAGGCCGACCCTTGGCAATGGCTGGACTCGCTCGACAAGATCGCGGCGCTCGACGCCGACGTCATTGTGCCCGGTCACGGCGAGCCTTGCGACAATAGTTATCTCGGCGAGCAAGCGCAAATCATCAACGACTGGGTGGGCGAGGTCCAGGATTTCGTCGATCGCGGCCTGACCCTTGACGAGGTGCTGGAGCAACCACGGCCAAAGGTCGATCCGTACCCGATCGGCCAGCGGCTCTTCCCGATGACTGACGGCCTCGATCAGCGGATCCTGAACAACCTGTACCCACGAATCGTCGCACGCCAAGCGTAGTCTGCCTGAGCACGAGTCATGATCAACGACGCTTTACGAACGCTGTTGCCGATCGCCGGTTGGACCGAGGACCGCGCACGCGCCGTCGAGATCACCGGCGACGACGATTCGATCCTGCCAACGCCGTTTCGCATCGGCCAGACCGGCGCGGCAGTACTCGCCGCGGTCGGCCTCACCGTATCCGATCTCTGGAAACTGCGCGCCGGGCGTGACCAGGAGGTCGCGGTCGACGCGCGCCAGGCGACCGCATCGCTGCGCAGTGGAACTTACTTGCAGATGGACAACGCTCCCGTCTCCTCCGCGCGCAATACGATCATGGGCGTCTACCCGGCCAAGAACGGTCGATGGAGCTATCTCCACTGCAACTTCCCGAACCATCGTGAGGCCGCTCTCGGCGGGCTGGGCGTGTCCGAGGATATCGACGAGGTGCGCAAAGCCGTCGCCGGTTGGGACGCTCTCGAGCTCGAAGAGGCGATCGTCGCGGCGAACGGCGCAGGGGGCATGGTCCGCACGATGGATGAGTGGGCCCGGCACTCTCAGGCCGCCGCGATCGCGTCGCTGCCACTGATCGAGATCGTCAAGATCGGCGACAGTCCGCCCGAGCTGCTGCCCGAAGGCGATCGGCCGCTGTCGGGCGTCCGAGTGCTCGACCTGACGCGAGTCCTCGCCGGACCGACCTGCGGACGCACCCTAGCCCACCTGCGGAACATCGGCTACCAGGAGTATGACACCGGCCACGGCAAGCTATCGGCCCAACTCGATCTGCGTGAGCCGCGAGACCTCGAGACGCTGCGCGGACTGATTCGCTATGGCGACGTATTCTCGCAGGGCTACAGGCCGGGAACGCTGGCTGCGCGAGGGCTTTCGCCTGAAGCGCTCGCACAGGTCCGACCCGGCATCGTCTATGCCTCGCTATCCGCGTTCAGCCACGTCGGACCTTGGGCATCGCGTCGCGGGTTCGACACCGTGATCCAGACCGCCAGCGGCATCACCAGCCGCCAGGGCGAGCTATTTCCGGGCGAGGCGCCCGGCCCCCAATTCTATCCGGTGTCGGCAATCGACTACCTGACCGGGTACCTGATGGCGTTTGGCGTGCTCCTCGCCCTCAAACGACGCGCTCTCGAAGGCGGAAGCTGGCTCGTCCGCCTGTCTCTCGCCCAAACCGGCCGCTGGCTCGTCGATCGCGGCCAAGTTTCCGTCGCCGAGCTCGACGACGTGGCGCCCGAGTTCACCTCGTCGGAGCTGGAACGCTGGTCGATGGAGAGCCACACCCCGGTAGGCAAACTCCGCCACCTCGGACCGACGCTGTGCCTATCCGAGATGCCGCCGCACTGGGCTCGCCCCACCGTGCCGCTCGGTTAACCGTAGACCGTCAGCGAAAGTGGGACACATTCGGGCCTGAAATTAACAGAGGCAGTCGGTAGATAAAGCGAGCTCCTGACAGGGGGATAGAATGTCCCCAGGGAAGGAGCAGCAGCGATCGAGAACACAGAAGATAAGAACCTAGCCGCACAAGAGCGAAGCCAGGACACCAAGCGATTCGTTTGTCAGGTTCGATCGGCCACCCGAAGGAAGTACACCCCAGAAGAGAAGATCCACATCGTCCTACAGGGCTTCCGGCGGGAGGTCACCGTCAACGAGCTGTGTCGTCGTGAAGGCATCAAGCCCGCCAATTATTACTCGTGGACGAAAGACCCTTCGACAGGCTCAGGACAGGATTCATGGAAGCGGGCAAGCAGCGCCTGAGTCGGGACACAACCAGAGACGCCACACGCCAGGAGATCGAC
>JASMDM010000079.1 GCA_030752795.1 SAR202 cluster bacterium
CAAGAATATGACGATGTTCCGTCTGAGAGATGCGATTAATCAGGGTCTCGCCATCGGACCGAGAATGGTGCTCTGCGGCAGGCCCGTGGCGATCGTCGGCGGGCACATGGGCTACTTCGGCTCCGAAGTCACCGGACAGACCGAGGTTCGGGCGATGACCCGACAGCTCATCAAAGAGGGCGCCGACTACATCAAGATCACCGCCACCGGCGGCAGCACGCGCACTTCGTTCCCTCTCCGCCCGTCCTTCGACGTTGACGAGCTCCGCGCCGCGACCGACGAAGCACGGAAGTTCGGGAAGCTCACCGCGACGCATTGTTTGTCCTCGGAAGGCATCGCCTACTCGCTCGAGGCCGGCGTCGACATGATTATTCACTGCACGTATCGAGATGCAGACGGGTCGGACAACTTCCGTCAAGACATCGCCGAACGAATCGGCGAGCAGGGCGCCTTCGTGAATCCGACAATCCACGTTGCGCGTTCCAGCGTTTGGGCGATTCGGCGTCGTGCGGAGCGACAAGAAAAGCTGACGCGCGATCAGCAATCGACGCTGGACACCGGTCTCCGCAACCTTGAGCAACGACTCGAGGATTGCCGCAAGATGATCGATATGGGCCTGAAGGTCATCACCGGCTCAGACTCGTCCTGGGGCGACTACCAACTCGGCAACACCGTGTATGAGACCGAGTTGCTGGTCGAAGCAGGGTACACGCCGATGCAGGGCGTATTGTCCGTGACGAGTGAGGCGGCCAAGGCCCTCGGGATCGACTCGGGGGTTGGGACACTAGAGCCGGGCAAAGAAGCGGACATCATCATCGTGGACGGCGACCCGTCAACCGATGTCAACGCCCTGTGGAACGTCCGCGACGTGTTCAAAGCCGGCGACCGCATCGAGCGCGGCTCGGACGAGTCGGTAGAAAGAGTTCGACAGCAACCAGCGTAAAATCGATCTTGGAACCCGCGAGCGAGCTCAATTCGTTCGCCGATCAGCGGAGGAAGACAGCAAATGACATCGACCGGGGAAAGCTTTCGATTACTGAAAGCCAGTCGACTCATCGACGGACTCGGAGGTCCCGTACGAGAGCGGGCCACCGTGTTGCTTGAGGGCGACAAGATTCGACAGGTCGGCACAGAAGAAACCGTGTCGGCGCCGGACGGCGCGGCTGTCGAAGAAGTTGACTACGGCGACAGAACGATCTTGCCAGGGCTGGTCGACTGCCACGTTCATCTGATAGGCATCGGTGACGGCAGGGCGGGAGACGAACTGACGACGCTTCCGGACGAAGTTCTTACCGTTCAGGCCGCGCGCAACGCCAGGGCGCACCTCTATTCCGGCGTGACCACGATCCGCGACTGCGGCGCCAAGAACCAGACCACATTCGCCCTGCGGCAGGCGGTGGAGATGGGCATCACACCCGCTCCGAGGCTCATCCTGGCGGGCAGGCCAATGGCGATTGTGGGCGGACACCTGAGCTATTTTGGAGTCCAGGCGACGGGCCCGGTCGAATGCCGCGCGGCCGTTAGGCAGCTCATCAAGGAAGGCGCGGACTACATCAAGATCACCGCGACCGGCGGCAGCACGAGAACGTCGTTCCCGCTGCTCCCGTCGTTCACCGTCGAGGAGCTGACGGCGATCTGCGACGAAGTCCACAAGTTCGGCAAGCACGCCGCAGCCCATTGCGCGTCGTCGCAAGGCATGGTCAACGCGCTGGATGCGGGTGTCGACACCATCATCCACGGTATACACAAGGAACGAGACGGAGTCAATCGTTTCAGGCCGGAAATCGCCGAGTGCATCGCGGAGCAAGGCGTTTTCGTCAATTCGACGCTAAACGGCGGAAGGGCACGCATCGAGCTGCTCGAGGCGACGCAAGAAGAAGTCGGATTGACCGACGCCGACAAAGCCCAACTCGACACGATGCGCGCCGAGCACGAGGTGCGACTCGACGATTTCGCCCGAATGCGTTCCGCTGGCGTCACGATGGTCTGCGGTTCGGACTCCGCCTGGGGCAACTACAAGATGGGCGACTTCCAAAGCGAGATAGAGGCCGCCGTCATCGCTGGCATGTCGCCGACAGAGGCCATCGTAGCGTCTACGAACGACTCCGCTCGATCGTGCTGGGCCGAAGACTCGGTCGGCAGCCTCGAACCGGGCAAGAACGCCGACCTGCTGATCGTGGACGGCGACCCGACGCAACGCATCTCAGATCTGCGCAATATCGTCGACGTCATACAAGGCGGCGCGACGGTGGATCGCGGGAACTTCATCTAACCTGCACGGGGCCCCAAAGACGGATCGAGCCCAGATCGAGCGAGGACTTGTTCAGTGACGAACCGGCGTCACTCACGAGTCGGGACAGCGCGGCTCGGTGTGCAGAGGCGAAGCCTCGCCGTCCTTCCGCGCTCGGAAGGACGGGGTGTCCCGAGAGTACTCTCGCGGGTGGGCAGGTGGGACAGAACAAGTTCGGATAACGCCGCTTCCCATCACGAACATTGGCCAATTACACTGTTCGGCTCGCATGAGATTCCGTACGGCACATTAGCTGGCGCCCTTCAAGCTACTTCTCGATGGGCGCGCCGATAATCGAACCGTACTCGGTCCACGAACTGTCGTAGTTGCGAACCTTCGGGTATGGGAGCAACTCAGTCAGAACGAACCAAGTGTGAGCCGACCGTTCGCCGATGCGGCAATACATCACGACCTCGCCGTCGGCAGTGATGCCTCCGCGCCGGTAGACCTCCTTGAGATCGTCCACGGCCTTGAACGTGCCGTCGGCCTGATTGATTGCCGAAGACCACGTGATGTTGACCGCGTTGGGAATGTGGCCGCCGCGTTGAGAGCCCTCTTGCGGCAGATCCGGCACCGCCAGGAGTGCTCCGTCGAACTCCTCGCGAGATCGCACATCGACCAGCCCGACGCTGTTGGCGGTGGTTGCGAGGTCGACGACATAGTCGCGCGTGGCTCGGATTGATGTGTCGGCTTCCGACGCGCGGTACACGTGGCGGTCGATGCTCGGTAGCTCCGCGGTACGCGCCCGGTCCTTGGCGAGCCATTTTGTGCGACCGCCGTTCATCAACGACAACTTCCGGCGTCCGTAGATGCGCATCTGCCAGAATGTGCAAGCCGCGAATCAGTTGCTGTTGTCGCCGTAGAGAACCACGTGGGTGTTGCGACTGACGCCGGACTCGCCCAGAAGTCGCTGCATCTGTTCTCTCGACAGGATGTCACGCGTGAGTTGATCGTTGAGTTGGGCGGTTCAGCCCCAGCCGACGGCGCCGGGAATGTGTCCGCTCACATGCGGTTGTGTCCGCGTCCACTTCGACGGTCCTGACATTGGCGTCGTCGAAGTGTTCTTCGACCCAGTCGGTTTCGACGACCGATTCCGGGTGGGCGAAGCCGTGGCGCGAACCTGCTATTCTTCTCGGTGTTCGCGGCATGTCAAATAACCATCGAGTTCGGGTGAGTGGGGTCGATCATGTCGATGCGATCCCGCCGGACGTACAACCGCCCGCGCTGTGAGCGTCTCTGCGTTCCGGCGCGGGCGGCGTATTGGTTTAGCGATTCGGGTGGCGGCGGGGCGCTAGTCGCCGATGACCGGCGCGCCGCAGAACTGCTCGTAGTCGATAAGCTCGGTGACCGTAGGGTTATCGCCGCACAGCGGGCATTCCGGATTGCGCCTGAGCTTGACTGTTCGGAAGTCCATGTCCAGCGCGTCGATCAAGAGCAAGCGGCCTGAGAGGGACTGGCCTGCGCCTAGAATGACCTTCACCGTCTCGGTGGCCTGAATCGTTCCGACCATGCCCGGCAGCATACCCAGGACGCCTGCCTCGGCGCAACTCGGCACCTCGCCGGGAGGCGGGGGCGTCGGGAACAGGCAGCGATAGCACCCCTCGCCTGGCTTGAACACCGTCGCCATGCCGTCGAACAGCAGGATGCTGCCGTCGACCAGCGGCTTGTCGCTGAGGTACGCGGCATCGTTGACCAGGTAGCGGGCCGCGAAGTTGTCGGCGCCGTTGACGATGACGTCATAGTCCTTGATGATCTCGAAAGCGTTGTCGGACGTCAGCGGCTCTTCATGCGTGATGACCACCGTGTCGGGGTTGTACGCCTTCAAGGTCTCGACCGCCGACTGAACCTTGGACTTGTCGATGTCGTCGTTGAAGTGGAGAATCTGTCGCTGCAGGTTGGTCACGTCGACGGTGTCGAAGTCGACGATTCCAATCGTGCCAACGCCCGCCAGCGTGAGATAGATCGCGATGGGCGAGCCCAGGCCCCCTGCGCCGACGATCAGAACCTTCGCATCGATCAGTTTTCGCTGTCCGATGCTCCCCACCTGAGGCATGATGATGTGCCGGCTGTACCGCCGTACCTGGTACGGTGTCAGCGGACTTGTTTGCGTCTTTGTCGCCATCTAGAGCCCTCCAAAATCCATTTGTGAAACAAATACCCGTCAATTTGGATGCGCAAGTCGTGGCGCGGGTTCGAGGAAAACAAAAAGGCTCTGCCGTTCAACGCAGGGTGCACGCCCGGGAGCCTTGTGGCTGTGCGGTCCCGCGGCGCCGGATACGAATCCGACAGTCGGAACAGTGCCTACGGCTCGTTAGCTTGTGCGCCTTGCGTCGATCTTCAGAGCCATGCTACAACACATCCCCGTGAGGGATTTGTGGGAAATCAGTGTGCCCAAAATGCGCTCAATTCATCGGGTTCGACTACCGATGAATTATAGCACGGGCCGGATATGGCTTCAATATGCCTGCTTGCTTTGACTTTTGCGCACGGGCAGTTGAAACCGCCAAATGGTCATCAACTGAATAAATTGCGCCCATCGCGTCTCGCGATGCTGTGCATCCGTCCATGGTGAGCCACGCCCCGTTCCGTCCGCCCTGAGTCCCGATTGCATTGGGATTATGTCCGCAGGACGGACAATGCATGAGACAGCAACGGCGCTTGAAATGTGTCATTCTGATCCTTCCGCCCGCGGAAGGATCAGAATGACACATTTTTCTGGCGCCACATTATTTGTTTATCGCCATTTGACGGTAGCCGGTAGCCGCCATATCATCGTCAATGTCATGAGTCGCCTCGTTGTAGTCACCAACAGAGTCCCTGCGGCTGACGAGTTGGCCCGCCTTGAGCTAGGCTCGGTCGCCGTCGGTGGGCTGGTGAGCGCGGTTAAATCGATGATGCTCCGCCAACGAGGATTGTGGCTGGGCTGGAGCGGCCGCAGCACCAGTCGCGGCAGGCCGGCCGCGCCCGGAGCCACACACTCCGCCGGACCGGTGGACCTGGTCACGATCGATCTGACAGAAGACGAGTTCAATCTCTACTACACAGGGTTCTCAAACCGTACGCTCTGGCCCCTGCTCCACGGCTTCGTTGAACGAGTCTCGATACGGCGCGAGTTGTATAGGGCGTACCAGAGAATCAACCGTCGGTTTGCGGAGACCCTATTTCCGATGCTCAGGCACGACGACTTGGTTTGGGTGCACGACTACCAGCTATTCCTCGTCGGCCAATACCTGCGGCAAGCGGGCTGGAAAGGGAAGCTGGGGCATTTTCTTCACGTCCCGTTCCCGGCTCCTGAGATATTCGACATCTTGCCCTGGGGCCCCGAAATTCTCCGTGGGCTCATGTACTACGACCAGGTGGGCGTTCACACGGCAGACTATCAACAGAACCTCGCTCGGGCGCTCGCCGCCGAAACGGACGGGAATTGGGACGGGAGCATCTTCTCGCGAGGGCGCGACGCAACCCGGATCGGCGTATATCCGATCGGCATCGACCCCGACGAATTCCAGGGGCCGTCGAGGTTTTCGGCCCCGAGTCTCTCCGACGTGCTGTCGTTGCCGCCCGGACCGGATAACAAGATCATCGTGGGCGTGGACAGACTCGACTACACCAAGGGCATCCCGTTGCGGCTGCGTGCGTTCAACCGCATGCTCGAACGCCACCCGACCATGCGCGGGAAGGTTACCTTCATCCAGATCTCCGCGCCCTCCAGAACTCGCGTCCCCGAGTACGTGAAGGAGCGAGAAGACGTCGAGATGTTGGTCGGTCAGATCAACGGCAAGTTTTCCGAGAGGGGTTGGGCGCCGATCAGTTACCTATACCGATTTTTCCCGCAGCACGACCTCGCCAGGTTCTACCACGACGCCGACGTCGGCATGGTTACACCTTTGCGAGATGGAATGAATCTAATCGCAAAAGAGTTCGTCGCAGCGCAAGGGGAGGACCCCGGAGTTCTCGTGCTTTCGCGATTCTCGGGCGCAGCGGTCGAGATGGTCGACGCCCTGATCGTAAACCCGTACGACATCGACGGCACGTCGGAAGCGTTGTACGCGGCGCTGAGAATGCCTGAAACCGAACGCATCGAGAGGTGGCGCTCCATGATGAAGGTGGTGAATCGCACAACGGCTGAAAAATGGGGCGAAAGTTTCGTTGCCGATCTGGAACGTGGCACGGAAGGTGAAACTGAATGACGTCAACCAACGAAAACGTCTCGGCTTTCGACGAGGTCAACGTATTCTTCGATCGCGCGGCCGATCGACTCGGTCTCGGAGACGGACGGCGTGAAATGCTTCGCACGCCATGGCGGGAGCTTCAAGTATCGATTCCGGTGCGCATGGACGACGGAACGATCAAAGTCTTCGCCGGGTACCGAATCCAGCACAATGGCGCGCGCGGACCGTACAAGGGCGGCATACGATATCACCCGGAGGCGAACCAAGACGAAATCAGGGCGTTGAGCTCGCTGATGACGTGGAAGACGGCTCTGGTCGAGATCCCGTTTGGCGGCGCCAAAGGAGGGGTCCAGTGTGACCCGACGCAGCTCAGCGAAGGCGAACTGAATCGGCTGACCCGACGATTCACGGCGAACATTGAGCACTTGCTGGGAGTCAGCCGAGACATACCCGCGCCCGACCTCGGGACCAATTCACAAACGATGGCTTGGATGATGGACGCCTACAGCCAGATACACGGCCATACCCCGGCGATCGTTACCGGCAAGCCGGTCGAACTCGGCGGCTCCGTCGGTCGAGATTCTGCTACGGGACGAGGCGTCGTATACGTTACGCGCGAAACGGCAGTCGACCTCGGGATGGACCCCACGGGCGCCAGGGTCGCGATCCAAGGCTTCGGTCAGGTCGGCTCATGGACTGCACGCATAGCCGGCGAACTGGGATGCATGGTCACCGCGGTGAGCGACGTTCAAGGCGGGATCCATAACGATCGCGGCATCGACGTAGAGCAACTGGTCAAATATCAAGCCGAGGCCGGCACGGTCGTAGGTTTCCCCGGAACTGAGCGCATCACAAACGAGGAACTGATCGAACTGGACTGTGAAATCCTGGTTCCGGCTGCGATCGATCGTGTGATCCATCAAGACAATGCACCTCGCGTGAAGGCCATGGTCGTGGTCGAAGCCGCGAACCACCCGGTGACGCCCGAGGCCGACGACATCCTCAACGACAGGGGCGTCAAAGTCATCCCCGATGTTCTCGTCAACGCGGGAGGCGTGGTGGTCTCCTACTTCGAGTGGACTCAGAACCTGTACCAGCATCAGTGGGACATGACTCGTGTCAACGATGAGTTGAACAAGATCATGACGCGGGCTTACCGCTCCGTTGCTGACAGAGTTGCACGCGACAAGATCACCCATCGAGACGCATCGTTCCAGATCGCCGTTGAGCGAGTAGCCCACGTCAGTCGCCTGCGCGGATTCATCTAATCGGCCGTCGTCTACGTCGGGGCGCGTGCCGTCTCCTCGCAACGACGGTTCAAATTCGCGAAACGGTCTTTGCCACTGAGCCGAAAACCGGACTAACCTGATTATCGGCTAAGCTGCGGAATGTCCTCGCGCAAGTAATGGGCGGACCGAAACACGGCGTTCGTCGGATTCCCGTCCGGGTCTTCGTGGTAGTGAGGGTTGATGTACTCCCACACGACCTGACCTTCGGCGTGACCTGAAACAGCCTGCCGAAATTCCCCTCCGTGATCAGCGTATTTCCGTTCGGCAGCCTCCGCGCTCCGGAGATATACGGACTGAAGAAATTGAATGCAGGTTGATCCCGGTATTCCCAAACTATCTCGTCGGTCGCGGGATCGACTTCGATGACGCGCGACGGCGTCCGAGCGTCGCTCTTTCGATGAGATCCGTTGTCGAAGATCAGAATGTTGCCGTTTTCGAGCATGTTCGGGTCATGCTGCTGAGACAGCACGTCGTAGCCGAGTTTCCAAGAGAAGTTGCCGGTGGCACGGTCAACGATGCCGACCGTTGACGTGTTTCGGAAGCTCACCATGATGCGGTCGTCATTGAGCGGCACGATGGTGTTCGCGTGGCTCCATTCGTCCCTGGGGTCGTTGAACGTGATCATGTCCGCCTCGAAGTCCATATACTCGAACGCGTGTCACTCCCATATCCGGTTGCCGTTCGAATCGACTTCGATGACGACGTCGGCCCACATCCCGTTGTCGGCGCTGTCGGGCACGCCGCCTCGAACTCGGTCAGCGATGCTGTCAGGTACGCGCTCGGCGGCGAGATAGATCGCGCCGCCCGAGGCCGTTCTCCGCGCGTCGTGGTGATGGTCCGAATCGCGGTGTTCCCAGAGAACGTTCCCGTCCCAATCCACCTCCATCATGGCGCCGCCCTTGAAGCGCTTCCAGAGCGGAAACCGATCCCAGGTGTCGTCTTTGACCTTGCCCATGTAGAACAGGTTTCCAGTGGGGAGCAGGTAGCCGTAAAGGCCGGGCGGGTAGGGCAGATCCCATCGATGAACTTCGACCCCGTCGACATCCAATAGATACACTTGCCCGTCGCCGAACATCGGCGCGTACAACGTCAACCCCGGAGAGGCAAGGTCTCTGTCGAGCGCGGTCAGGCCCGACCGCATGATCCGTTGACGTGTTTGCTGGTCGATCCGGCTCATTGTCCGGTACCGTCATCGACGATCAATCCGTCGCGCATTCTCACGATCCGGCAACACTGATCCCCGATTTCCTGGGCGTGAGTCACGATAATGAACGTTTGCCGGTTTTGTTCGTTGAGTCTCAGGATCAGGTCCATGATCTCTTGAGCGGTCTCCGAGTCCAGGTCGCCGGTGGGCTCGTCGGCCCATACGATCGACGGATCGTTCACGAGCGCTCGCGCAATCGTGACGCGTTGCCGTTGTCCGCCCGAGAGCTCCGCCGGCCTGTGAGCCGCCCACTCCGCCAAGCCGACGAGGTCGAGGGCGTTCACCGCCCTGCTCCTCGCCTCTCTCGAACTGACGCCCGAAACCAGCATTGGCAGTTCCACGTTTTCGGCGGAACTCAGCACAGGCAAAAGGTTGTAAAGTTGAAATATGAAGCCCATCTCCCGCGCTCGGTGGTCGGTGCGGGTGTCGTCGTCCATGCCTTCGAGATGTACGCCGTCGATGGAGATGTCCCCTTCGTCGACGTTGTCGATTCCAGACAAGCAGTTCAGCAGCGTGGTCTTGCCGCAACCGCTCGGGCCCATGATGCCGACGACCTCAGCTCGCTGAACCGTGAGCTCGACGTCGCGCAACGCGTGCACGATTACGCCTTTGCCGCTGTCATAGGTTTTGTGAACGCCTTTGGCCACGACAATGGGATCGGAGTTGTTCGCCATGTGAGCACGCCCTCACTTCGTCATGATTTGTCCGTAATATTGTGCACTATCCGCTGCGTCGAGTCGATATGATATTACTGTCGTTGGAATTCGATCCGTGGCGCCGTATGCAAGCGAGAGCCTAAGCGAATTGGCCACGCATGGGCGGTGATATAATGAACGGGAATATTTGAGGTGTAGAGAACTCCATGGTTACCCTGAATACAGAACAAAGACTTTCCGAGCCAACGATCGCTGTTCTGATCGACCACGAAAACGTTGGATTGGATTACAACCAATACCTGTTCGACCAGCTAGCGGACATGGGTCGAGTAATTGTCAAACGCGCTTACGCAGACTGGTCGGCTCACCGCAGCAAGCGCGATCAGCTCCTCGAGCACGGGATCCAGCCCATGCACTACTTCCACAACACCAGATCAGGCAAGAATTCCAGCGACATCTGCCTGGTGATTGATGCCGTGGACCTTCTGTACAATGCCCATATCGACACATTCGTGATCGCATCGTCCGACAGCGATTTCGTGCCCCTGGTCAATAAACTCAGAGGAGCGGGCAAGCTGGTTGTCGGCGCCGGGCGCCGGGATTTCACGTCGCCGACGTTGGTCAAATCTTGCGACAGGTACATCTACCTGGATGACGCGATTCAACAAGAGCAAAGGCGCAAGGTACGGCAGAGCCGCAGCAGCAGCACCTCGGGATCGAGCTCCGGATCGTTGGTTGCGCGGGCGCTGGAGTCTTCCCATGACGGACGAGGCCAAGTCCCCGGCTCGAAGCTCCACCAGATGATGCTCCGGATCGACCCCGGCTTCAACTTCAAAGAACGCGGGTTTTCTACGTTTACGCGGTACCTCGAGTCTCTCTCGGAGATTCAAGTCTCGAGATCGCGGGACGCTGGCGACATCATGGTCCAATTGAACGCAAGTCATGATCCGGATGGACGCACACCGGCCGCTCAACCTCCGCCCGACCAGCCGCAACCGGCTCAACCGCCGGCTGCTGAACCTCCGCTTGCTCGACCTCCGGTCAGCCAAGCGCCGGTAACCCAGGCCCCGGCTGCCGAGCCGGCGACGAACGGCCAGCGTACGGCGAGTTGGGATCGCGACGTGAATGTTGCGTGGAACGAACGTGGACGCCGCAAGATTTCGGCGCAAGCCGCTGCAGCAGACGTTGCGAGAGCGTTCAGCGCTGAGAATCTGAAAGTCACCGGATATCCGACCCTGGATCGTGTGCTCGCCGGAAGCGAGTACCTGCGGTCTCGATGGCGGCGCGAGGGCAACGCGATCATCCGTCGGTAGATCTGACACTCTGTTTTTGCGGAGAGCTGATTCATGCTGCTTGCCATCGACATTGGCAACACCAACGTCACCATCGGCGCATTCGAGGGCGAAGATCTTCGCGCCACCTTCCGGTTGACGACCGATACCGGCAGGATGCCCGACGAGTACGCGCTGGCCGTAAGCCAACTTCTGCCGCTCAAGGGGATGGATGTTGAATCCGTCGACGCGGTCGCCCTGTGCAGCGTGGTGCCGCCTCTCACTCCGAGTTTCATCGAGCTGTGCGAAGACTATTTCGGCGTCACGCCTCTGGAGATCGGCGCTGGGACAAGAACCGGTGTCAGAGTCAAGTACGATAGGCCGAGAGACGTCGGCGCTGACAGGATCGTCGATGCTGCGGCTGCGCTGGCCCTCCACGGCGGACCCGCCATCGTCGTCGACATCGGGACCGCCACGGTTTTCGATGCGGTCACCAAGAGCGGTGACTACCTGGGAGGCGCCATCGCGCCCGGCATTCAGATCGCCGCCGACTCGTTGTTTCACACCACGGCGCAACTTCGCCGCGTTGAGTTGACTCGACCCAAGACAGCCATTGGTAAGAACACCGTTCACGCACTCCAATCGGGCCTTGTGCTGGGATATGCTGACCTGGTCGTCGGCATGGTGGCTCGGTTCGACAAAGAGTTGGGCGGCGGCTCTAAAGTGATCGCCACCGGCGGTCTCGCAAGAGTCGTGGCCGATGAAGTGGGTGTGTTCGATGCGGTGGACCCGAATCTAACGTTGACGGGTTTGAGACTCATACACTCGATGAACAGCGATTGATTTCAGGCTAGCAATGACGGACATCCTCAAAGACAAGATCATCGGGCTGGGCGTAACCGGCAGCATCGCCTGCTACAAGGCCATCGACCTGGCGAGCAAGCTCACGCAGTCCGGGGCCGGTATCGACGTGATCCTCACTCGCGGCGCCCGAGAGTTTGTGACCGCCCTCGCCTTCAGCGCGATAACGCATCGCTCGGTGTCCGAAGACATGTTCGACCCTCGATCCGAGCTTAGCATCGACCACGTGGCCATCGCCGAGCGCGCCGACCTGATCGTCGTCGCGCCGGCCACCGCCCACACCATCGCGAAGATGGCTAACGGCCTGGCCGACGATGCGCTCACGGCAACCGTACTCGCCACCGGCGCGCCGATTCTGGTTGCGCCAGCCATGGACGCGCACATGTTCGGCAACCCGGCCACGCAGGAGAATGTTCGAACCCTCAAGCGACGGGGCGTGACCATCGTCGGGCCCGCTTCGGGAAGACTGGCATCCGGGCTGGTCGGCAAGGGCAGAATGGTAGAAACCGCCGAATTGATGGGCTGGATTCGGATGATCCTGGGCCAGGGCGGCGATCTGGTCGGCCGAAAAGTGGTCGTTAGCGCCGGAGGCACCCAGGAGGCCATCGATCCGGTTCGAGTCGTGACGAACAATTCGTCCGGCAAAATGGGATACGCGATCGCCGAGGCGGCCAGAGATCGCGGTGGTGAAGCCGTGGTTGTCGCGGCGCCCAACGCGCTACCCGATCCGGTCGGGGTGCGAGTCGTGAACGTCAACACTGCGCTGGACATGCAAAAAGCCGTGACTGACGAGATAGAGGACGCGGACGTGGTCATCATGGCCGCCGCGGTGTCTGACTGGCGCCCGGTGACGACCGCCGACCAGAAGATCAAAAAAGGCGAGTCCACCGAGTGGAATCTCGAATTCACCAAAAACCCCGACATCATCGCGGGGCTGCCCTCCGACAAGTTGGTCAAAGTCGGTTTCGCTGCCGAGACTGAAGACCTGATTGCGAACGCCCAAACCAAGTTGGTCTCGAAAGGCCTCGACCTGATCGCGGCCAACGACGTAACCGCGACCGACGCGGGTTTCGCCACCGACACCAATCGAGTAATGCTCTTCGATCGCGAGGGCGGCATCGAAGTGATGCCGTTGATGTCCAAGTACGATGTCGGACACCGGATACTCGATCGAGTCAAACCGATGTTCAAGGATGGACTGAAGCAAGACATTGCCGTCGGCGAAGACGCCGCGGGAGGCCGCGATTGACGACGATCCGCGATCTGCTAGGCGCCATTTCAGAGCGGATCCAATCGTCTGCTTCTGTGAGGAACGTCTACGGCGATCCGATCAAGGCCGAGGGCAAGGCCATAATTCCGGTCGCCAAAGTCCGTTACGGCTTCGGCGCAGGAGGCGGTCCTGGAGTCAACGACGATTCCGGCGATGCTTCCGAGATAGACGGCTTCGGGGGCGGAGGAGGCGGTGGCGGCATCGAAGTCACGCCGGTTGGCTTCATCGAAATCACCGCCGGAGAGACCAGATACGTCTCCCTCGACGAACGCCAACGCATCGTCAAAATGCTCGTTGTGGCGATCGTCATCGCGCTGATCGTCTTGCGCAGAGGCAGACGGCGCGGGTAGGGCGGTATCCCGGCGTCCGCGTTGGCCGAGTGTAGACCGTCAGCGAAAGTGGGACACATTTAGGCCTGAAATTAATAGAGACAGTCGGTAGATAAAGCGAGCTCCTGACAGGGGGATAGAATGTCCCCAGGGAAGGAGCGGCAGTGATCGAGAACACAGAAGATAAGAACCGAG
>JASMDM010000080.1 GCA_030752795.1 SAR202 cluster bacterium
ATCGGCAACTACATACTGAACGGCATGCTGACTCGCGACTTCCCGGTAGTGCAATCCGTCGTTCTCATTTTTGCCGCGGGGGTGATCCTAGTCAACCTATTGGTGGATCTTTCCTATGGTTGGTTGGATCCGCGGGTAAGGTTTCAATAGGAAAATCAACATGAGAGGGTAGCATGGCAAGCCAGAACCAGGACACGGGAAGTGCCGCCGTAATCACGGTCACTCGGTCGGCTCGAGAGTGGAGTCTGTGGAGGGCAACCACCAGATTCGTCTCTCGCAAACCTTTGGGGGCCGCTGGCGCCTTGATCATCATCGTGATGTCTATAATGGCGATTGCCGGACCATGGATTACTTTTTACGACCCGATCGAGTGGAACCTTAAAGACAAGCTGATGGCGCCAGGCGCCGATCATTGGTTGGGCACCGACCAAATGGGCAGGGACCTGTGGACACGTATGATGATGGGCGCCAGGGTCTCGCTCCTAGTCGGTTTTGCATCCGTGGCATTTGGTTCGGGTCTGGGCGGCGTCCTAGGAGTCATTAGCGGATGGTACGGCGGCAAGGTGGATCAGACCGTTCAACGCTTGATGGACGCCCTGATGTCCGTTCCCACGCTAATACTGGCGATGGCCGTTATGGCGGCTTTGGGTCAGTCGCTATTCAACATCATTGTTGCCATAGGCATCGTTCAGATTCCCCGGGCTAACCGAATCGTACGATCCCAAGTGTTGGCGGTTAAGGAGTCGCAGTACGTCGAAGGCGCGAGGGCCATCGGCGCTGGCGACATGCGGATCATGACTCAACACATCACGCCGCAGTGTGTCGCTCCCTGGTTGATCATATCGACGAGTGCGCTGGGGATCGCGATTCTCACCGAAGCAACTCTCAGCTTCCTGGGATTGGGCGTTCCGCCACCAGAGCCTTCCTGGGGCGGAATGCTCTCAGGACCGGCTCGAGACTGGTTCGTTACGGCGCCGTGGATGGCGATCTGGCCGGGTCTCGGCCTTTCTCTGGCCGTGTACGGGTTCAACCTGTTCGGCGACGCGTTGAGGGACGTTCTCGACCCAAGATTGCGGGGCACGTAGACCGGCGGCGGCTGCGAGAAACAGCAACAGGCCCTGAGTTTTGGGCATCGGGGCTCGGGGCCTGTGTTTTCGAGGAGCTGAGGCTTTGGCGACTTCAGGGTCGGTTCACGCCGATCAAGCCGAGATTCATGTGCTCTGAGATCTCACGTTTGGTCCGAACAGCAACCCGGGTTAGCTGATGTCGCCGTCACAGCGTCGCGCCGGTCCGGGAGCCCGAAGTCACCGGACGATCCGGCTGAACGACGGGCCGTCCGGATGCACCGGCGCGGGCCAGTTGGCGTCGCAGCTCCAAAGATCGCCTTTCCATCGCGTCAGGCCGTGGGGCGCGGGAGCGTCGTCGTCGTACTGGATGCAGTCCATCTCGTCGCCGGTGTCGATGTCGTACTTGACGATCAAGCGAAGGCCGGTGTGCGACATCCAGATGCCGTCGCCGTCCCATGACAGGCCGTGGGGCCGTTCATACGAGACGTCGACCTCTTTCAGCACCCGGAAGTTTGACGGATCGACCAGCTTCATGCCTCTGGGTCGAAAACAAGTGATCCACATGAGTCCGTCGACCCACTCCAGGCCATGAATGCCGCCGCCGTCCGGAGTCGGGTATCGTGCCAGCAGCTCGCCGGTATCGAAATCGAGCTTCAATATCGACGAGGCCAGCGAATCTCCACTGCGTCGGTATCTGGCGCTGGCAGGTGCGTTCGAGGCGGTCCAGAAGCATCCGTCGCCAATTGTGAGACCGGACCCATTTTCCGTCGGGGTCTGAATCGTGCGTATGGGCAGCAGATCATCGCCCAGCAGCCGAATCTCTTCGGTCGCCTGGTCGATGACGTACAGCCCTTCCTCGGCGGTCTGCAGGCCGTTGGGCATCGTCGCGGGTGGAGCGACAGTCGTTTCCAGTTTCATTCAATTGTCCTCTCATGCCCGTTCATCGAAACTCGGCGAAGCGCCGGCCCAACACATCAACCCGACAGGACGTCAAGCGCTCCTCTGAGTCCCAGGCAGTACCCAAACAGGCCGAATCCGGCGACGGACCCGCGGCACGGACCCGCCACCTGTGAAACAGCTCCGCGCGAAGCGGGGTTCGAGATATGTATCTCGAACACGGGGTACTTTACTTGCGCTATCGCCGCCACCAAGGCCGTGTAACCGGTGGTGTATCCAGCGGGGTTTATCAGCGCTGCGTCCACGTCGCCTTCGTGGGCCTCGTAGATCTTGTTGATGACCTCGCCTTCGATGTTCGAGTGGAAGAACTCGATTTCAACGCCGAGCTCGTCGGCGTACTGGGTGATCTGACGCTCGTAGTCCTCCAAAGTTTGCGGGCCGAACACTTCGACTTGGGCCTTGCCCCGCATGTTCATGCCGGCGCCGTGCAGTATGAGAATCTTTGCCATTTGTTGCTAGTCCTCCGTGTTTGTATTTTCGCGATGTTGCGCGACTTGATCCTTCGTGTTGGCTACAGTTCGAGTGCTCCGTAGCAGGTCGCGACGATGCTCTCCGCATCGATCTTGTACTCTCTGTACAGGTCGGCCCTCGTCCCCGATTGGCCGAACTCGGTCACCCCCAACGGCAAGGCCGCCGTCTTGAGGGCGCTTCCGATCCACGCGAGCGAGTGCGGGTGCCCGTCGGCGACGGTCACTAGCGGCGCGGATCGTTCATCCTCCGGTATCGAATCGGTCATGAATTCCCGATTGGTTGCTTTGCCTTCGGTAATGTCGGTTACCGATTGTTGAAAGCTTCGATAGAGCGGTCCCGCGCCTGTGACGTTGATCACGTTGGCGTGGACGCCCTCTTCGAGCAATCTGTCGCTCGCTGACACCGCCTCCGGCACCATGGCGCCGCTCGCCAGGATGTGGACGACATTTTCGCCCGGGGCGTAGCCGGGGCTGTTGCTTCGGTCGACTAGACGGTACGCCCCGTCGAGCACCTGCCGCCGCAGCGACTCGCGGAGCGTCGTGTCCTTCGGAACCGTCAACAGGCTTTGATCGACGCGTTTGCTGGTCAATCGCAGATAGGTCGAGCGGCCTCGCACCCTCAATTGCTCCAACGCCGCGAGCATCACCCACTCGAGCTCCTGTGCGAAGCAAGGTTCGTAGAAGTCGAGGTCCGGCATCTCGATTCCGATCGAGGGCGTGATCTGTGATTGGTGCGCGCCGCCCTCGGGCGACAAGGACACCCCCGACGGCGTGCCGACAACGATGAACTTCGCGCCCGAGTAGACGCCGTACACGAACGCGTCCAGTCCTCGACGGATGAACGGATCGTAAAGTGTCCCGATGGGAAACAGAAGATCGCCGTCCACTTCGAACGACGACCCAAGTTGGCCGAGCATCATGAACAGGTTGTTTTCCGAGATGCCGAGCTCGACGTGTTGACCTTGCGCGTTCTCCTCCCACCGGAGCGACCGCACGATTTCGTCGTCTGGCAGGGGCTCTTGCTCCACACGCTGCCAGACACCGACTTTGTTGATCCATCCCCCAAGATTGGTCGAGCTGGCCACGTCGGGGCTGACGGTCACGACCCTGTCGGACACTTCCGGTAGGTCGCGGGAGATGGCGGTCAGGATCAGGCCGAACGTCTGTTGAGTCGCAAGGTTCCCGGTGTACGGTTGGCCGAATTCGTTCGGTATCGAAATGTCCGGGATATCGTGAGTCTTTCGGAGGCCGAGTCCAAGCGCCATGCGCCGCTCCTCGCATCGCCTACCGGCCGGGCTGTCCGCCGGGAATCGAGACCAGCGCTCGCCGTCGCTGACGCCGAGCCGTTCTCTGACCTGGTCCATCTGACTCTCGGACAGCGTCACCGAGTGGTTCTGCGGATCGCCGACGGTTGGCAGTTTCCAGCCTTTGAGCGTATACGCGAAGACGACGTTGGGGCCGGATTGGTTTTCGGTTCGAGCGAACGCCTCGCGAAGCATGGCGAAATCGTGCCCGCCCAGATTGCGGAACGACTCTTCGAGCTCGGCGTCGTCCCACCGGCCGATCAACCTGGTCATGTCTCTTGGGTATCGGCTGGTGTTGGGCAGCCACTCGCGAAGCTGGGCCGGATTTACTCGCAGAAGCCTCTGGTACACCTCATTGGACATCTCGTCAATGGCCATCCGAAGCAGCTCGCCGTTGGGTTCGGCGAATTTCGCTTGCAGCTTCTTGCCGTACTTGGCGTCGATGACGGTCCAGCCATTGGCGTCGAACATCTTCCGCCACGCACTGACGCGAATTCCGGGAATAATCCGGTCGAGACTCTGCCGGTTCAGATCGACGACCCAGATTACGTTGGACAGGTCGGTCATGGCCGGCTCTGCGATGGCCTCCCACACGGACCCCTCGTCAAGCTCGGCGTCGCCGACGACCGAGATATAACGTCGATTGGGTCGGGAATCGGACGGGATGTGCGATCTGATGTACTCGTCCGCAAGCGCCGCGAAGTTAGGCGCCACCGGGCCCAGTCCGACGCTGCCGGTCGAGAAGTCGACCTGGTCGGGGTCTTTTGTGCGGCTGGGATACGCCTGGAGGCCATGAAACGCCCGCATCTCGGTCAGGTACTTCGGGTCCAGATTGCCCAGCAGATACTGAATTGCATGGAACACTGGGGATGCGTGCGGCTTCACCGCGACTCGGTCTCCTGCCTTCAGAAAGTCGAAGTACAGCGATGTCATCAGGGTGACCACGGATGAGCTCGACGATTGATGCCCACCGACTTTGGTTCCGTCGGGATTGGGACGAACGCTGTTGGCGTGGTGCACGAGTTGCATCGCGATCCACAGGACGCGATCCTGGATTTGCTCCAAGACATCGTCGCGAGTCAAGCCGATGTTGGGATCGGGGCCGGTCTCAATAGTCATGTCGAACACTCCCGGCATAACCGCGACGATGAAATCACTGCTCGGTGCATACGGTCGCTCTGGCCGCCAACGTCACGACCCGGCACCGTCACAGGCGTTCGGACGGATTGGGCCGCGAAACTTCTAGCCCAGGTAAGCGCTCGCCCAACCGAGGCCTTCCTCGGTGGTCGTCTTGGGCTTGTACTCGCACCCGATCCAGCCGTCGTAATCCATCTCGTCGATCGCTTCGAACAGATACGGGTAGTTGATCTCGCCCGTGCCGGGCTCGTTCCTGCCCGGATTGTCGGCGATCTGCATGTGCCGGATGATATCGAGGTTGGCCTGGATCGTGCGGGCCAGATCGCCCTCCATGATCTGCATGTGGTATATGTCTTGCTGCAGAAACAGGTTGCCCGACCCGGTGTCGTTGATGATCGATCGCCCCTGCTTAGTCGAGGTGATGTGGAAGCCGGGAATGTCGATCGTGTTGATCGGTTCGATCAACATTCGAATCCCGGCCGCTTCGAGCTCGGCGGCCGCGAATTGCAGATTGCCTATGAGCGTGGAGTGAACTTTGTCGGCGCTGACGGTCCGTGGCGGAATTCCCGCCAGACAGTTGACCATTGGGCATCCGAGGGTTCGGGCGTATTCGACCGCGCGGCCAACGCCTTCTTGGAACTCCCCTACCCTGTCCGGATCGCACGCGTTCCCGCGGTCGCCTGCACCCCAGTCGCCTGCCGGCAGATTGTGGAGCACCTGAGTCAGCCCGTGCTTGGCAAGGAGTTCCGCCAACAGGTCTTTGTCGTAGTCGTACGGGAACAGATACTCGACCCCCTTGAAGCCGGCGGACGCGGCGGCGGCGAATCGGTCCAAGAAATCGACTTCGTTGTAGAGCATGGTTAGATTGGCGGCGAATTTGGGCATTGGAAACTCCGCGAATAGGGATTGGTTGATGCCATTATAGGCCGCGAACGCAGGCCTCACAACGTGTGTGCGAACGACTCGCCGATGTCAGATTATTGCCGATGAGTGTCGGCGCCCAGCCTGTGTTTGGCCGGAATATGTCAATGCACGCCTGTACAGAGATGAGAGCAAGCCCCGAGGTTACGGCCCGTTCGCACGGTTATCTATGCCTTGACACGTCTGTCGTTCAATGCGTCGCGCCTACGCAAGCAAGCCCTCGGATAGACCATGCATGTAATTATCGGCTTCATATTCATGTCCGCGATCACGATTACTGTATTGCTCGTCATGGGGATGGGCTTGTTGCAGTCGTCTTGGGGTCTCGCCACGTCGTGGTTCACGTACCAAGATCAAGAGATCAACAGGTTTGAGGGCAGGATCAAGCGCATCGACGACTTGCCGGTAACGGCGGTCAACCTGGTCCAACTCAACTGGAAGAACACCGGCGGGGCGTATGACGCCCGGGTCGGGATCGAGGTCGGCGATCGCGTGTTCCTCTTGGTGTTCGAAGGCTTCGAGTGCGCTGGCGCCGGAGAGATATCGGCGCCGGACCTCGGAGACACCGACTTCTACATGTCGATGCATCCCTCAGATTGGGAAGAGATGCTGGTCAACATCAGGCTCAACGGCGGAGCGGACCTTGACCACACGCTCAACACGCTGGACCTCAGCAGCGACGGCGGGTTGGCTAAGTCCTGGAAAGGCGACCAGTACGGGCAGGATCTGTTCTTCAGGTACAACCAGACGTTTCAGTACTACTTCGACGCCTCGTCCGAGGTCGAGACTGAATTCTCAATCGGCGTGTCTCCTGGCGCGACAAACGAATAGAGCCAGAGATCGGGCATTGCTGGTGACCGCGGCTGCAGCAATGAGAAGCGCTCGGGGTCCTGGTATTTCCGCGGACAGCGGAGTGAGTGTTAACTGAAGGCTCTGTTACGCCCCGGCCATTTTGCGGCGGGTACAAGCGAGCCTTTGAACGGCGGTTATCGAGATGGGTGGCGGGTCTGGCACTGCGCGTTGGGGGGGATGTGCACCCGACAATTTGGGCGGCGACGAGCGACTGTCTCGTCGGATGACTGCCATGATACTCACAGAATCGACTGAACACAGGAGAGAGATTTCATGCCGTACTTTATCAACACTTTTAGGGTGCCGAAACCAGGTCATTTCACGGCCGTCGCGAGGGGCGTGGAGCAATCGCTTGGAGCCACGGGATGGTCCGGTTCCATCAGCGTACCGATCGCCCCGAGAATGCCGGCCAATGGGAGTCTGGCGATAATCGGCACGGTTGCCGGCTTCGAAACAGCGGATGACGTCGACGCGATCGTCGATGGCTTGTTCCCAGACAACATGGCCGGGTTGGCCGCGAGAGACCCGTTGGCGTCGATGTGCGACCATTTCAATTGGACGACTTCGCGCATTATCAGCCCGGCGATAAATCCGGTCGATGGCTTCGTTCCCAAGATAATCGGCAGAACCACCTTGGTGGCGAAGCCTGGCGCCGCTGCGGCTCTTCTCGATCTTCTCCTGGAATGGCGTGAGGAACTCGACATGCCGGCGAAGCCCATCGTGAGCGTCCCTCTGGGAGGTTTGGCAGGCTCCATAAGGGTGTCCACGATTACGGAGTCGCTGCAGGCTTACGAGGACTTCGGAGCTCAGATCGCGGCCGATCCCAGGTCGCAGAAACTGGCTGAGCTGGTCACCGGGCCACCTTTGCGGGGCGTCGGGCGAATCAGTTTCAACCATCAACCGTAGACGCGGACGCCTCAACCCAGGAAGGCCTGTTCGCCGCGAACAGGCCTTCCCGGACCACTGTGCCGACGGGACGGCAATCGTGGGCTCCAGGTGCGAGGCGTGAGTGTGGCCCATGCTGTTTACCCACTGCACGTTTTGAAACGGTCTGACAACTTACCCAGTGACTCAACGTGGATCAGTCAGCCGAAGGAGAGAACGACCAGTGCCCATATTTCCATCAGTCGAGTGGTTTGAACGCGTCCAGCAGGCGGCCAATGACGACGCTGGATTCAAGGCGCTGGGCGTCTGCGACGCGAATATGGGAGTTAGGGTGGACAGCCGCGCCTTCAGGGTTTCGTTCCGCGCGTTCCAATGTGAAAGTGTTGAAGAGATCGATGACGACGGCCTGCATCCAGTCGACTTCTACCTCGAGATGGATCATCCGGAGTGGAAGTCGCTGATCGAGAACATCCGAAAACATGACGAAGCCGACGCAGAGCACACGATGAACACCCTCGATCTGGCGCGACCGCAGGGCATCCTCAGGTCGCGCGAGCCGCAGGGCGCCACAAGCTTCCTTAGATGCCATTTGACTGTCCAGAAATACTTCGACAACTCCGCCAGCATAGACACCGCGTTCTGACAGGATTACGACATGGCGATTGACGAGTACCGCTGCCGCGAATGCCAGCAGAAAACAAGCGAATTCTGGCGCGGGTTCGACGCCCCGGATGCCGTGTTCTGCGCGGTTTGTGGCAGCAATCAGACGTCCCGGATAATATCGCCGGTCGCGTTCCACAAGTCGTTGAGCTCGAAGCTCCGGGATTTGGACCCGCGATACGACCGGATGGTCGATTCGGCGGCGGCCAACACCTCACCGCCGACCCCAACCAGTTCATCGACCGGGCAACGCCGCTGAGCGACAGCGACGCATAGCTGTCCGCCCTCCCTCGACACCCTGTGCTACACTTGGCGCCAGTTTAACGCGCCCACGGTCCGGACTGGATGAGTCCCACTGTCGATGTCATCGTGTGCACAGGAGCAGTCATGATCTACGAAGAACGACGAATCACTCTGAAGCGCGGTCAGCTCGACGCGTTCACCGAACACTTCACCCGAAACGTTAAGCCCGCCCTGACTGAAAGCGAAGGCGAGGTCCTCTGCACGCTGTCGGCGGTCATCGGCGACCCAACCGAGGAGTTGCTCCAGGTCACGAGGTACCCGGACATCGAGCGCTGGGAACGAGCTCAGAGCGCGTACGACGAATCGCGGATGGCACTCTCCGACTCTGAGGACGTGCGGTTGCTGCGGTCGGTTTCGTCGCGCCCGAAACACGTTGTCACGCCCGACGATATGCGGGCTTTCTACGGGCACCGCCGTTTCTTCATCTCACCGACCGATCTCGACGAGTTCGTCGAGCACTCCCAGAACGGCATCTGGCCTCGAATCGAGGCTCAAGGCGCGAGCATCCTCGGCTTGTGGACGCCGATAGCGGCCACCGCTCCTCAGGAGATCATCCTTCTTACCGGGTATCACGGCCCGGCCCACTGGGAGGAGACCAGGCAGAAGCCGACGCTGCCCAAAGGAGTCGAGCAAGGCGTTTGGACGCTCGGCACGAAGGCACGAACCGGCAGATCGGACATCACGATAAGAACGTGGGTCCGGCTCATGCGCCGGCTTGAGGTCTGACGATAAAAGAGCCGGCCCAGTGGCAGGCTCTTTTGACGGGTCGCTCTAATTAAGGCTTGCGGATGTCAGGAACCTCGATGGCCATTTCCGTTCGAGCGATATGACCGTACGAATCCCAGACCCGCGAGGTGTTCAACGATAATCGCCGAGTTGGCCTCGACATCGTTGCCAACTGTGTCCAATGTCACTTCGGGGTTCAAGGGCTCCTCGTAGGGATCGTCGATTCCCGTGAATCCGGTAATCTCGCCGCGTCGTGCTTTGGCGTACATGCCTTTGGCGTCTCTCGATTCACAGACGTCCAACGGAGTATCCACGAACACTTCGATGAACTGATCGGACCCGACCATGTTCCGGACATCGTCGCGGGTGGCGCGATAGGGACTGATGGCGGCGCAGATGACGATCCCGCCATGTCTCACGATCTCCGAAGCCACGTAGCCAATTCGACGAATGTTAGTGTCACGGTCCTCCGCGGAGAAACCGAGTCCCTTGGACAGGTGCGTGCGGACGACATCACCGTCGAGCACCGTGACCTGCCTTCCCTGTTCCATGAGTTGCACCACAAGCATCTCCGCCGTCGTGGTTTTGCCGGAGCCACTTAGTCCCGTGAACCAGATGCAGGCGCCTTGTCGAGTCTTCGGCGGATACTGCTCTGACAGTATCTCGGCGACTTCCGGTCGCGTAAACCATGACGGGAGTTGCTTGCCGACGTTGAGGAACTCCTCCCGGACCTGAGTGCCGGAGATCGACGCCGTGTTCGCGCCTTTCTCGAGATCGGAGACCTGCTCGTAGCGGTCCTTGTCCGGCAGGTAGACGAGCTCGGTGAACGGGACCATGCCCACGCCCAACTCATCGGCGTGCTTTTCCATTGCTTCTTGAGCATCATACGGTCCGTAGAAAGGCTCGCCTTTGGAATCGACGCCGGGGCCAGCGTGGTCTCGGCCGATGATGATGTGGTTGGCGCCGAAGTTGCGCCTGATGATCGCGTGCCACAGGGCCTCTCTCGGACCGCCCATTCGCATGGCCAGCGGGAGCAGGGACAGGAGGATGCGGTCGGAGTCGTAGTATCGCTCGGTCAGCGCCTGGTAGGTGCGGACCCGCGTGAAATGATCCACGTCGCCCGGCCTGGTCAAACCGACGACGGGGTGCAGCAGCAGGACGCCATCGACTTGGTCCGCGGCCCGCTTCGTGAGCTCCTCGTGGACACGATGCAGCGGGTTCCGTGTCTGGAACGCCACCACGTTCGCCCTACCCGTTTTCTCGAGCGCGGCACGGGTCTGCGCCGGCGTGTGCCTGAGATCACGGTAGTCCGGATGCCCCGGAAGCTGGAGGACGGTGATCTTGCCGGACAGGTTGCGTCCGCCCCACCGGTGCATCTCGGCGACCAGCGGGTGTCTCACATCGGTTGTACCGAATACTTTGTTGGAAGCTTCGTCGAGGTCCCACTCGTATATCTCTTCGACGTCCATGACCGCCAGCAGGTCGTTTCTGGAGTCGCGCAACGCGATTTTCTGGCCTTGCGACACCGTCACGTCGTCGCCTATCGGAAGCGTGACTGGGATCGGAAACAGCGTCCCGTTTGTCAGGCGCATGTTGTCGAGCACACTTTGATAATCGTCTTTGGACATGAATCGGTCGAGAGGAGAAAACCCGCCGACTGCCATCAGCTCCAAGTCGCATGCAACGCGCTCGGAGATTTGAATCGAAGGCAACTGATTTGCTTCAGCTCTTAGGGTTTCGGCTTGGCCTTCCGGAACCATGAGGTCTACGAGTGTGCCCCCGAATGGGGCTACTAACGACGTTTCCGTGGATTTCAACACCTGTCTGACTTCCTCTCTGTTGTTTTGAGCAACTACTCCAGTACCTAAGTTATCGCACGAGGTTGATTTGGCTTGTTGATTCGACTACGTGGACTTGATCGCATCCGCCCAGTCTGCGCTCATGTGTATGCCGCACTCTTTCGGCACGCTGCCGTCTTCCCACCACCACCGTCCGGCTCGAGCGTCTTCGCCCTGGGTGATCGGCCGGGTGCAGGGAGCGCATCCGATGCTGGTGTAGCCCATGTCGTAGAGTTTGTTGTACGGCACGTCGTTCGCCTTGACATATGCCCATACGCCCTCGTCGGTCCAGTCGGCCAACGGGTTGACCTTGACGATTCCGCCGTGAGCTTCGTCGATCTCGATCTTGTTGACTTCGCGACGAGTCGCAGTCTGCGATCGGCGGACGCCTGCGATCCAGGCGTCCAGTCCTTTCAGCAGGTTCTCCATCGGGTGAGTCTTGCGAATTTCGCAGCACAGCACCCGCATGGAAACGCTGTTGTAAAAGGAGTTGGCTCCAAATTTCGTCAAGAACTCTGCAAGCTCGACGTGGTCCGGAAGATGGGTTTCGATCTCGACGCCGTAGCGATCGCGGATCTCATCCATCAGATGGTACGTCTCAGGCGGCATGCGTCCGGTGTCGATGGTCGCCACTCTCAAGTCGATTCCCAAACGGTTGGCCATATCGAGTATGACCATCCCATCGGTCTGGAAGCTTGTGCTCAATGCGATCTGGTTTCCAAACGTGTTGGCCGACCACTCGATCACTGTCTCCGCGGACCAATCTTCAGCTTGAGCCTGAGCTTTCTCGAAATCCGCTTGTACCGCCGTCAACAATTCCGTCATCTACCCGTCCCTTGGCTAAAATTTCGCAATAAAAAACCCCCGACGCTTCAAGCAGTCGGGGGTTCGCGGTGCCGTAATTCACACTAGCGTGTCACACGTGGATGCCTCAGCACACACAGGACGCCATAATGAGCGCATCCCCCGTTGAGGGCATACAACAACATGTACACGCCTGGATACTAATGCTTTCTTTCACAACCACGGAGTAATACTAAACCTCCATCGCGTTCATGTCAATCTTTTCACGAAGCGGAGTTCTCGATATCGTCGAGCGTCAACTCGATGCCGAATCCCGGAGCGTCGTTCGGCACGAGATATCCGTCCTTGGGTACGGCCATGCCAGGCGTCCGACGATAACCCTCACTCAAGCGAACGCCGGGCGCGGAGCCAACGAAGAATTCGCCCATCGGGACGTTTGGCATGGCGATGCACGTGTGCTGCCCGTAAGCGTCGTTCATGCCGCCGTGGGGAATGACGCCGATCCCGGCGGCCTCGGCTATGTGGCAAATCTTGACGGTCGCCGTAACACCACCGACCCATTGTATGTCCGGTTGGAGATAGTCGACCACCCTGCCGCTGACGGCAGACAGAAACGGCAGCGGCGTGTACCAGTGCTCGCCGGTGGCCAGAGTCTGCCAGGGAACGCGTTTCCGCATCTCGGCGAACCCCTGAAAGTCCTCCGGCATCAGGCAATCCTCCAGCCATTTCAGGTTGTACGGCCGCAGCCGCTCGGTCAATCTGACGGCGAACTCCAGGTCGAACGCCATCCAGCAGTCCAGCATCAGCTCCACGTGAGGGCCGATCAACTCTCGCGTTCTCGCGACCAGTTCTTCGTTTCCCTCCAGACCTCGGAGACCGTCGGCGGGTCCGTACGGGCAAGCGAGCTTGGTAGCCTTGAATCCGAGTTCCATGTGCCAATCGGTGTCGTTGCCGGTGGCGTAGCACGTCATACTGTCTCTGGTCGGACCTCCCAGGAGCTCGTAGACGGGCCGTCCAAGCAGCTTCCCCTTCAAGTCCCAAAGCGCCAAGTCGACGGCACTAATCGCGTAGCTGGCCATCCCTCCGGAGCTATACGGTGAGGTCAACCGAAACATCATGTCCCAAAGTTTCTCGGTCGCCATGCAGTCCTCGCCCACGAGCAACGGACCGAGATGGTCGTTAATGATCGACTCGACTGGCGCGCCGTGGGTAGTCATCCCAAGCCCCCAAGTGCCATCGTCGGCGACGACCACGCACCCAATTTGCTCCCACGCCGGAGTCCATTCGCTCCTAAGCGCTTTGTACTTCGGATATCGAGAGACCGGATTGGCCACCTCTGCGTTGTCCGACCACGCTGGCCTTCGCGCCGAGGTAGAAGGCGCCGGCTGCGGCAGCTTCAGAGTCGCCGCCCGAATTTCCTTGATCTTCATTCCAATCCCTCCGCGGTCCGTTCCGACTGACTCGAGTATGTCTTGCGGTGGATTATATTGCGAATCGGAACCTGCGGATAGCTCAGCGACCGTATTCGGACGGCTCCCATCTGGATTTGGACCACGACGGCAACTTTCCACAGGAGGACCATGCGACGACTGTTCCCCGTATACTACGCGAACGATCTTCGGCACGGCTTGAGCAATGGCGATCAAGCGCCACGCGTCCCGTGTCGCACAGGCGGCGCATCGACGATCGATGCTATAATAGTGTTGATGTGGGGACGCGTGGGTTCGACAGGGGGTGTCTTTGCGGGATTGCAGGTCGAGGCGCCATCTACCTCGTAAAAAGGTGGCAAACAATTAACTGGCGATAAACAGCTAGCACTAGCCGCCTAAGGTGGCTACGTCCACCGTCACCTATCTCCGAGGGGGGCGACTGGGCGACATAAATCGGAGTGCTGCCGCGCCGATGCCGATGAGCGTGGCTCAAGACCTTCGGCTGGCTCCACCGCATCCCCACGCTGGTAAGGGCGCGACGGAGCGAGAACAAAATACCGGCTAAGCCTGTAGTATATCTCGATCAAGGAATCTTCTGGACGGGGAGTTCGACCCTCCCCCGTCTCCACCACGAACACGGAACATCAGCCTCTGCCCCTTCCGGGCGGAGGCTGATTGGGTTTTTCTGGCTCGATTCCGTCGTCGCCATCGGCGTCATCTTGGTTGTCGTCGCGAACGAGCACGATCCCAGAGCCTTCTCGCGTCTATGGGGTTTTTGGCTAAATTCATGCAGAGGTTTGGGACCAACGGGGAGATAAGTGGAGATGGCAATATTCGGCGCCGGCGGCTATGAGTTCGCGTAGTGGACGGTTTCTTCAAGCGCTCGCGAGGGTGGCCCTTCGTAGAGGCCGCCGACGTGGCCGTCGACAAAGATGACAGCGTCTACGTTCTCAATCGTGGACCTTGCGCCTCGGTTATGATATTCGATAAGGATGGGAATTTCCCGGATGCCTGGGGAAGGATCGGAGGAAGGTCGGAAACAGGATTCGACTTCACCGTCCCGCACGGGATCAGCGTGGGACCTGACGGTTCCGTGTACACCAGCGACACAGGGTCAGGGTTGCCCGATTCGCCCAGCCGTCATCCCATGATCAAAGGGAAAGTGATCCACGAACCGGGGCCCGGATCGTTCGGCGCGCCCCACGGGATAGCCGTCGACTCGGAGGGCAGCTTCTACGTCGCCGAGGTCGGTGAGACCTTCTTGCGCATCGATCGAAGGGACCGGAGCGTGCAGAAGTTTGTGCGCGTCTGAGGAGACCAATCCGGCCAGGTGATTTGGACGCCTCAAACTTAGAGGGGCCAATTAGCATCGGGCGAGGGATAAAACCCAACTTACGCGGATCGAGAATTTCTTCTCGATCCGCGCGCGTTTACAATCAGTCCGGACCGAGGTGAATAACTCATGGCATCTACGATATCCACGATCGCCGGCTCTGGGGCGCAGGGCTTCGACGGTGACGGCAGGTCAGCCAATCAAGCATTGATGGACAATCCTTTCCACGTAGATCTTGACCGGTCCCAGCGTTTCCTTTTCATCGCTGATTGCTTCAATTACCGTGTGCGCATGGTCGATTTGCAGACCGATGTAATAACCACGATAGCTGGCATTGGCGAAGCGGGTCATTCAGGTGACGGGAGCCCGGCAACCGAAGCCCAACTCGAGGAGATTTACGCGGTTCAACTCGCCGAAAACGGGGATGTCTACCTTCTGCAACGATTTAGCCCCGCGGTCAGAAAGATCGAGGCCGTTGCGGGCATCATTACCACGGTGGCCGGAAACGGGGCCATGGGCAACGGCGGCGATGAAGGCCCGGCAACCTCCGCGCAGATGTTGGAGCCGAACGACTGCGCCTTGGACGGCCGGAATGGCCTATTAATTGCAGATATTAAGGACACGCGAGTCCGGCACCTGGACCTTGATACGGGGATCATTACGGCCTTCGCGGGGACGGGCGAGAAAGTCCACTCGGGGGACGGTGGTCGTGCACTCGATGCGGGAATCTTTGGAGCCCGGGCGGTATGCGTTGATGAGCACGGCAACGCCTTCATCTGTGAACGCGAAGGCAACACCATCCGAAAAGTCGACCCGGAAGGAATAATAACCCTAGTGGCGGGCACGGGCGAAAAAGGTTACTCGGGCGACGGTGGTCCGGCGACACGGGCTACGTTCGACGGCCCCAAAGCCATTCGGTGCGACGCAGACGGCAACGTCCTGGTGGTCGACACGGAGAATCACGCGATCCGAAAGGTCAACGTCTCTGACGGGACCATATCGACGGTTGCCGGAGGACATCAAGGTCCGGACGGGGACGGCGGAGACGCAACTCTGGCAGGCCTCGCACGGCCTCACGGTGTGGTCGCCGATGCTCATGGAGCGTTCTACATCGCCGACAGCGAAAACCACCGAGTGCGGAAGGTCTCCTGATAAGGTTTCAACGCGGGACGCAACGTTTCAAGGCCGAGCGAATCGATCCGGACTAACCGTTCCCGTTCCGCATGCGAATTCGTTGCTAAGTGTAATTGGTCACGAAGCCAAGATCGAACCGATGCAGGCGATCGAGTTCAAACCCGTGTCTGGAGACGAGACGAGGCCACCCCGTTGATTGGAACGCGGCTTCACGCCCGCCAAATGGCACCGGCGGAGCCAGCGCTGCCTACCGGCGTACTCATGCAGGCTTGCATCGGTCGGCGGGAAATCACAGGTTGAACTGAGCCTCCAAGTAATCGCCGAGTTTGTTGTATATCTGGATGCGACCCCGCTGGGTGTCGGCGACCATCAGGCGGGCTTTTTCGACGTCGAATTCGACTGCCGTGGGCATGGCGAACCGCCACTCCGGCTCCAAGCTGTAGACCCTGCGTCGAGCCTTCACCACGTCAGCGTTGGAATCGACCTGTTGTTTATGCCATTTAGCAAGCTCGTGAGCGTCGCCGATGAAGGTGGTTATGAAGTCGCCCTCAGGACCGTACGCCTGCACGCGGTCATTGGCCCAGTCGCACACATAGACGTCGCCATCGGGGTCCACCGTCACGTCGGATGGCCGGGTCAACTGTCCGCGGCCGGTCCCGTGGCTCCCGAAAGACCTCAGGTACTTGCCGTCGGGTGAGAATTTCTGCGCTCGATGGTTCTTATGATCGGCGACGTAGATGTTGCCGTGCTCACCGAGACCGATCCCCCAGGGCGAGTCGAACTCTCCATCGCCACTGCCGAGACTGCCCCAGTTCGCTAGAAATTCGCCCTCTTTGGTGAATTTCTGTACGCGATGATTGAGGCTGTCAACGACGACTGCGTCGCCGCGGCTGTCTATAGCGATGCCGGATGGACGGTTGAATTGACCATCGCCGTCGCCGCCCTGGCCCCACAGTCTGACGAATTCACCTTCTTTGTCGAAAACGGACACGCGGTTCAACCACTCGTCGGTGACGTAGATGTTTTCGTCGCTGTCCAGGGCGATGCCGGCGGGCCAGATGATCTCACCGTCGGCGTCGCCGTACCGGCTGATGTCTTGGACGTGTTCCTCGTCGCCCGGGACAGTCCCGATGGTGATCTTGGTGATCTTCGCCCCGATCGCCGTCTTGTTCCAGGCCACACCGGATATGGCGTCGGCGGGCCGGCTGAGCGCGTAGACTGTGTCACCCTCGCCAATTGCAATCCCCACGGTCTGGGGTATGTACAGCCCGCCCACCGCATGACTGTAGTCGTAAACTCGGCCCATCACCGTCTGCGTCAGCATCTCTCTCAATCCTTTGAATTAGTATTTTGGCAGGAGTGTGGCGGCTGTTGCACAGCGTTCGAACGCACATGCTTCGAACACGATTGGATTTCCCGCCTGCGCCTGAATCGTGGCATCAATCCTTTTGGCGGCCGGCTATGCTTCGATGAACTGCGGTTTTTCGAACGTTCTGCCAACGATGGGCTTTGCGTCCAAGCCCATCCAGTCCTCAATGATTGTCGAATAGACGCCTCGGAAGTCGGTATTGGGAACCAGGTCGCCTTGCTGGAGGTCGTTGCGTTTGGTGGACGGGTACTCGCTGTACTCGCCGCCCTGCACGTGGTCGCCGATGACGAACGTCACGCCTGCTGCGCCGTGGTCGGTCCCCGAGCCGTTGTCGTGTGTGCGCCGTCCGAACTCGGAGAAAACTAGCATAATCACGTTTTCTGCGGCGTCGTGCTCCCGCAGGTCATCGAAAAAGTCCTGTATCGCCGCGGACACCTCGCTCCACAGGCTCGCGTGCGTCGCGAGCTGGTTGGCGTGACTGTCGAAGCTCCCGTGGTCGCAGTAGAAGATTCTTGTGCCCAGATTTGCTAGGTGTATCTGAGAGATTCCTTTCAACTTCTGAGCGATGGGGTTGTCGGCGTACTCAACGATCGAGGCGTAGATTGTGGGGGCCGCGCTCAGGATGTCCGCCCCTTTTAACGCGTCCAAACCCGTTTGTCCCAGGAAGTCCATGACCGGGCCTGTACCGATTCTCGGAGCGTACAAGCTTTTGTAACGATCGAGGATGCGTTCCCTTTGCTGTCGTTCGGTGATGCCGGTCAGCAGGCCGTAGTTGGTGAGATCGTCAACCGTCGCCACGGGCACTCCAGGCACGGCCATCGCCCGAAACATGCTGGGGCCGAAGCTAACGCCGGTGACCACGTTCTCTTTGTCGGGGTCGATGTCGCGGATGACCTGGCCAAGCCAGCCCTCGGTGCCAAGGGTCTCCGGTTCGCACGTGTGCCAAATGTCCATCGAACGGAAATGAGAGCGCGGAGAGTTTTCGTATCCCACGCCGTGGATGATGGCAAGGTCGCCTTGTTTGTACATGTCCCGCATGTGACCCATGCTCGGATGGAAACCTAGCTCGGCGGTGATGGGCAGGACATTGTCCTCGGGAATCCCGACCGTCGGGCGATAGTCACGGTACAAAGGGTCGGTGAAGGGAATGACGGTGTTCAGGTAGTCGTTGCCTCCGGATAGTTGCAGCACCACCAGGACCGGATCTTTTTGCGCCGTGGTCATTTGAGTCTCCTTGCGGACGGCTGTGAAGTTTGCCGATTGGCCGCGGGGTTCTCTGTTTGGTTACGTGAACTGGTAATCTCGAAGGGAGACGATGAGTTGCAGCATTTCGCCCACTCGCTGGTCGGAGTTGCCGTTCGCTCTCCACTCGATGTGGCCGTCCTCAGCGGCATGGCTGACGAGTTCGGCCCTGGACTCATCGTTGATCTCCAGCGGACCCATCAGGTCGAGGCAGCCGTCCACAAGTTGCTCGGGTGAAAGACCTCCTCTGGCTTTGAGGTTGCCAATGATGGCCTGGACCCCGGGCCGTTCCACATCGCCAACCAGGTCGGCAAAGAAATTGGTGCGCTTCATCAGTGATCCGGAATTTATCCATTCCGAGCCGGTGTGCCACCCTTCGACGCTGGGAGGGTTCATCAGGTCCTGTCCCATGTAGCCGGTCTGTCGGGCGAGGTTGCCCAGGCCGGGCGCGGGGAACCCGGAACCTCCAGCCAACCTCAGAGTGCTGATCACCACTTCGGCAGGGCTTTTGAGTCGGGCGAATCGAGCTTCCTTGAAGAAGTCGGAGTTAAACATCGCTCGCAGGACCGAGCGAATGTCAAATTCTGACTCGACGAAAACCTTCGCCAGGGCGTTCACCGCCTGAGGGTCCCGGGGAGGGGTGACAGACCAGGCGGGAACCTGTGGCTCATCGGCCACGAAGAAGTTGTAAAGGTGCCGGCAAATGAACTGCGCAGTGGCCGGTTGCTGCACGATAATGTCTATGATGTCGTCGCCGTCGAGGTCGCCGGTGTGCCCCAGGAAGGTTTTCTCGCCGTGGTCGTGGTCCTCATCGCGAAACTCGAAAAACCAGTCGAACCTGCCCATGGGGAACCTCGGCAACTTGGGCGTGATAGTCCAACCCGTGAATGCTCTAGAACACTCCCGCACATCGTCTTCGGTGTAGGCGCCGACGCCCATGCTGAACAGCTCGAGAAGCTCGCGGCCCCAGTTTTCGTTGACGGCGTGAGCGTGGTTTTCGTTGTTGTCCAGCCAGTAAAGCATGGCCGGGTTCTTCGCCACTTCGAGCAGGATTTCGCGATAGCTGCCCATGCCTTTATCTCGGAGCATATCGACCAAGTCGATAATCTCATCCCAGTGGTCGACTTTGGATACTCCGGTGGCGAAGACGCCATGCCAGAACAGGGCCATCTTTTCCTCGAGAGGCGCTCTGGTGTTGAGCATGCGGTAGAGCCAGCTTGCGTGGCCCATTCCCTGGATGGTCCCGGGCTTCCACGTCCAGGGTTGGTACCTGAACAGGTCGTGAAGGTCCACGGGCTCTTGCGATTCGGGGTTCAGAAGTTCTTCGACCGAGGCTTCGTAACCGACGGTCACGCGGGCTTCCAACTCTTCACGAGATTCGCCGAAGCCGGCGCGCCGCATCAGGTGTGCCATCAATTCAATTTGGGGGTCTGCCATCGCCTGCCTCCTCCGCCCATAATTTCGTGTAAGTCTCGCCGCCGGCCGTGGGGACGTGGAGGCGGTGAGCTCCGTCGACTCGTCCCAAGCCCGCCGGCCAATCGAGCCGTGGCCAGTCGCACTAATATAATCAGGCGCTGGCGAACTGTCAATTTAAGCCATAAAACCAACATTGCGTTTTTAGCGTTGGCAACCGCAGGAACGCTTCGTAGCTTCGATCCAACGGGCCGCGATCGCGTACACGGTTCATGCGCCGTTGTTGACGCCTCCACGCCGAGTCAAATCTTATCTCCGCCGGTTGGATGTTTCTCGCCTGCTCCGCGACGCGGCGCGGCGCGTCATCGGATAATCGGCTGGTGCTGGATCGGTTTGAGCAGAGTCTCGTTGCGGCCGAGAGCAACGCTCCAGCGGCTGATCGGGCGCCGAATCCCTGCCCGGCTTGGACCGCGTCGGCGCCGACCTGGAACTTTTTGATCTGAGTGCGGCCTGACCACTGTACACCGGACGCGTCCGCGCATTCGAAGGCGACAAATCGCCGGGAGCAGGACGGCGCCCTCGGACACGCCCCCTGCTCGGGCCACGTCGTACAATCCGAGGCATTCTTGCGTCGGCAACCAGGAGACCGAACGCCGGCATTGGTCAACACGCCAACGATGTACAATCGCCGCATCACGGGCGCTCGGAACTACGGCGTCGATCGGAAGCATAACAAAGTGTGGTTTCCAGGAGTCAGGCGAGGAAGCAAGCTTTTCTACGGATGGGTAGTTGTCGGCGGCGGATTCATATGCCAGATTATCACCGGCATCAACCACCAAGGATTCTCGACTTATCTGCCCTTGTTGGAGGAAGAGTTCGGCTGGAGTAAGACACTCCTCTTCGGCGCCCGTTCTCTTGGTCAGATCGAGACGGCTTTTCTAGGTCCCATCAACGGCTACCTCGTTGACAGGTTGGGACCCAGAATCATGATCACCGCTGGGGTGACGATATTCGGACTGGGCTTGGTTCTGTTCGGCCTCGTGCACTCCGCGTGGTCATTTCTGGCCGTGTTCTTGCTGATGTCCGTCGGATCCAGCTTCAGTTCGCTTCTGGTAGTCTCCACCGCCATCAACAACTGGTTCCGACGCAGGCGCACCCTGGGCATCGGGTTGGCGACCACGGGACTGGGCGTAAGCGGAGTGTTCGCCGTTCCGCTCATCGTGCTGGCCCAAGACGCCGTCGGTTGGCGAGAGACAGTCATGGCGTCCGGGGTCGTTGTCTGGGCCATCGGCATTCCCGCGGGGTTGTTGATGCGGGACAATCCTGAACGGTATGGGTTGCTGCCTGACGGTGACCCACCGCAGTCGGAAGGACCACAGGCGCTCGAGCATGGCCTTCCGAGCAGCGCCGCCAACCGGCAGATTGACTTCACGCCGCGCGAAGCTCTGCGGACCCCGACGTTCTGGTTCCTGAGCCTCGGGATGGCTCTCGGCATGTTCGCAATGTCGGCGGTAGTGGTACTCCAGTTCTTTCAGTTCGAACAGGGGATCAGCCTCACGCGCAACTCCGCCGCTCTTGTGATCGTGGTGATGAGCGTCTTCAACATCGGCGGACGTCTCATCGGCGGGTTTCTCGGCGACTGGCTCTCCAAACGAGTTCTACTGGGCGGGGCGATGATGGCCACCAGTGTCGGCATCTTCATACTGTCGGGCGCGTCGGACATATTTCAGGCCATGGTGTTTGGGGCCATCTACGGAACCGCCTGGGGCATGCGCACTCCTCTCAGCAACGCGATCCGGGGAGACTACTTTGGGCGAAGCCATTTCGGGCTCATCAGCGGATACTCCATGGGGCTTTCGTCCCCGTTCGCAATCGCTGGACCGATTTTAGCGGGACTGCTGGCGGACGCCCGGGGAGAGTTCCAGTCCACACTGTACATTCTGGTGTTGGTGACCCTCGCGGCGGCCGCCTTGCTGTTCTTGGCGGCGCCTCCCGACCCACCAGGACCTTCTGCCATGGAAGGATCACAGCCGTAGAATAAAACCGCGATAGCCGGTGTGGCGCATCGATCATGACAACGATCTCTCGCGTCGGGATCGAGGAATCATCGAGGCTGGGGTGGAGCGCTCTCGCCGGCAGGGCGAACCAACCGGACGCCATGAATGTTTAATAGAAGCGGCTTCGGCGGTCGGTGTACAGACATGGTCGGGCGAGGACGAGGCGCACGTTAATCCACGCCGTCGATTGGCAACGGTGCTCGACGCAGATGTCGCACCTACGCGCGCTTCATCGGCGCCGATGTGTGGCTGGCATCGCAGACGCGTCAACGCTGGACAACTATGTGGACCCGATCACCCCTCCGGGGACTCGCGCATCACTTCGATCCGCTCCGGCCATTTGACGAAGTGAGGGCCGGTCTTGCCCGCGGCGACGAGCCAGCATGGCCCCCGTGGCCTTCGGGCAGTGGCTGGCCATTGAGTTGAAGAGCTAGCATCGTGCCCGTTGCCAAGGCTTCACCGAGGGGTAAAACTCGCTGCGTGTTGAGGCACGAAGCGACTACGAAACCGGCGTCCTCGGAATATCCCGCCCGAACAAGGACGTCCGAAAGGGCTACGCCCTCCCATCGTTGACCTGGCGCCACCCATCCGTCGTGGCACCTCAGGTCTTGCACGCTCTCAGTTTGCGGCATATCGGACAACTCTTGCAGGCTGATGTGTTGGGGTGCATCCACCATCCCCTCCACGCGCACGCCGTCCCATTGCTCAGGGCGATCCGCCGGGCACATCGAGAGCTCCGACCTCACATCTAGCTGCTCAGACGTCATCAAGACACCTCCATATGTCTACACGGGCTTTGTTGGATAAGCCTATCCATTCGATTATCAAGTCGCTGCTCGAAAACACGGCCAACCGTGAGGATCTACGTCACCCGCGTTTATCTGTTGGAACTAGTCGACATCACTTTCAATCATAGCGCCCAACGCGGGCGACAGGCATCGCCAACGGCGGTCGGGTGTCACGCTGCTCGACGGGTTGGCGACCCGAGTTCCCTAGTACGGATCACGGCTAAGCGCGTCACGGCCCTCCAGTCGACAAGCCCGGTTTTGCCGGAATGCAAGCCACATGCGGTCCACTTTGATCCGGACGATACCCGACGTCGAAGCCATCGGTTTAGAAATGTTTGTCTCGGTCATTACAGCCTTCACATCTTTCGTCTATTCCGGCCGCTCGTCGTGGGACCCAATCGGGGACACCGACCGGGGTTCAATCGGCGCCGGTTGCTGTCCACCATGTTGGCCCAATTCTGCTGCCGTCGCCTTTGCCTTCATCGAGGCTTTCCAAGATCGTAATCCATCGCGGTCCGACCTAATTCCTTTAACTGATAGAAGTCAGCGTTCTGGGCTCGATTGGAGACAACATATTATCTAGGCTGCACGATTTCAGTGACCTCGCCTCGACGTGCCTCGGGGTTCAGCCGACATCCCTTAATCCGCGAAGCCTTGTAACGTTGGCCGCGACGTTCCGAAACCCTCAACTGATCGTCGGACCTCAACTCCTCGTCGGATTTTCGCGCTCCGGCTTTGACATGGCTTAGGTGGGGTCGTGGGCTCGCCGCGTCGAACTATCGTGACAGGTAATGATCGAGGGCATAGTGCTGCAAGCGGAGCGGGATTCGGAAAACTTCTAGTCGAGCGATACCGACCGCCACATCGCTGACCGTCATCGGAGGATGGTTCATGACCAAGATTTCGACAGCGAATGCGAGGTTAGAGGAGATGACTGAGTGCCTCGTCGAGCGAGGCCTAACCATCACCTGGGCGCGTGCCAGAATGCTCGAGGCCCTTGCCAGCTCCGATACTCACCCTGATGCCTACGAGTTGCAAACTGAGGTCCGACTCGAGTATCCGTCCACGTGCCTAGCAACCGTCTACAACATGTTCAGCGTGCTCAAAGAGTGCGGCAGATCCTCGAGTTGGCGTTCTCTGGATCCGCCAGTCGCTACGATGGCCGTCGCACCGATCCCCATCCGCGTGTAGTTTGTCTCATTTGCGAGCGCATCGACCATCCAGACTTCGCAGAGCCCGCCATCCTCCGCGCGTTGATCGCAGAAACCACAGGCTACGATGTGACAAACCACCGGCTCGACTTTTCGGGACGTGCCCCGACTGTCAGTCATTTTGGGGCGGTCGCAGGATAGCGGACATTTTGCCCTCGGTTCAAGCTGCGTTACACTACTGAAGAGGATATCCGGTCCCGGTTCGTCGCAACGAACCCATGATGTTCCGCTGCCACTGCCGCTAGCCGGAACCTGGCAACTTCGGACAACCACTTGCCGGCAACGGTACCTCATCAATCGGGAAGACCTCTCCGAGCCATCACTCACCCATCAGGCACCGCCACGAGTTGGCCGGAACCGAGCAGTCCGGTCATATTGAATATCTTCGAAACCATCCGGAACTCTCGATGGATACGGGCCAACGACTTGTCGTGGTTGACAGCCGTGCTCCCGAGAGAGTCGAAATTCGCTCTCGACATCGCCGTAAGGGACCCCACGGCTGCACTCAAAATCTAGCGGTGCAACCCCCAAACAACGTGACGGTTGAATGGAGCCGCTCTGGCAGCCCTCGTGCGCGAATACGCCAATCTGGGGCGGAATCAGTGCAGCCAAAAGATCCGTGTGCTCCACGCTCCGCTATCTCAACGACTCGGGCACCTGGCTGGTTGCGGACAAAAGAAGAGGGCGGACCGTCATGGCCCGCCCTCTTCGAGTTTCAACGTTGTCGCTGGTCCCCTACGTTGTCAGCATTATCGGGTTGCGCAGAGGCGGCGCGATTTCTGTTTCCGAAAGCTCGTAGGCCTCCTTCTTGAAAACCTGGATCCGGTGGGAGCCGAAATCGCAGACGAACAACCGGAACTCCTCGTCGACGTGCAGGCCGAGCGGAGCTCGCAGACGCTTCATCCGCCCCAGTTCG